>CAZOOV010000006.1:0-141652 GCA_964581515.1 uncultured Methanosarcinales archaeon
GGAAGAGGAGGAACGGGAGGAGGACTCAGTTCCACTGCATATTCTCAGGGAAGTAAAGTCCCTTATGGGAGCTCATTACATCCTGTGACTTTTGGTTCTGGCGGAGGTAGTGCAGGAGTTTCATACTATGGTGGTTTTGGAGGCGGAGTAATTCGACTAGATATTTCAGACACCCTGACAATAGATGGCGAACTTAATGTAAATGGTACTACTCCTGTAATCGGAGAAGCTGATTATGCTCCTTCAGGTGGTGCTGGAGGAAGTATTTGGATTACTGTTCCTTCTTTTGCAGGTTCAGGAACATTGCAAGCTAAAGGAGGAAATTCTGGTGATCAAAATTATGCAGAAGGTGGTGGTGGCAGTGGTGGAAGAATAGCTGTCTGGTATAATGAATCCACATTTACAGGAATAACCAACTCTGATGTAACTGGTGGAGCAAAAGGGGTTGCTTATTCTAGTTATGGTCCATATACTTGGGAAGGTGGTTTTGGAAGTGCAATTTTTATTGATGAAGATGATAATTCAGCTACAATATTTAGTGGATTTAGATTCCAGGATGCTTTAGGTGTTGCTAATGAATCTGGAATCATTGCGCCTTTCTTTGATTACACTAATCCGACAGTGTGGAATTTTACAAATTTGACAATTCTAGATTCAGTTGTATTCCAAGAAAGTAATGTTTCTCTAATTGTTGATAATTTTAACCTAACTTCTAGTTTATGGAAAGGTTATGAAATCAGGAACAGGACTCATTTTTATTATTATCAGCCAAATCTCATTTTAGATATTCTTACTCCTAATTTAGTTATTGATAATGAATCTACTATCGATTTAAGCGGTAGTGGTTATATCTCTGATTCTGGACCAGGTATAGGTGATGCTGATGGGAATAGAAGAGGCACTGGTGGATCTAGTCATGGTGGTATTGGTGGTAAAGGTGGTGGACTTACTGGTGGTGCATATACAAAATCAGGCGGATCTGCATATGGTAATGAGGTAAGGCCTATTACATGGGGATCAGGTGGAAGAAGTTCAAATTCAGGTATTTATTATGGTGGGGCAGGTGGAGGAGTTATTAAGATAAATATATCAAATACTCTTGATTTTAATGGAATAATAAAATCAGATGGGATTGCACCTACTTTAGGTCATAATGACTATGCTGCTGCTGGTGGAGCTGGTGGAAGTATATGGATCTTGGCAGAAAATATACTGGGGAATGGAACACTCCAATCATTGGGTGGCAAGGGAAGAGATCAAAATTATGCAGAAGGTGGTGGTGGCAGTGGTGGAAGAATAGCTGTGCATTATTCAAACTATTCTGAAATAGTTTATTCAAACATTATTAATTATGGTGGTGGTCCAAGAGGATTGAAATATAGTAGTTATGGACCTTATTCTGAAGAAGGAGATACAGGTAGTTCTATTGTTCTTAAAACAGTAAATCCTTTAATTGAGTTTGTTTCACCTACACCTCAGAATAATTCAGGTGTTAGTCAGGAATTTGAATTAAACGCTTCTATAATAGAAGATGACTTAAGAAGTCTCATATACTCTTGGGAAGATATCAATTATACTCTTATGGATAATGGCAATACATTTGTGTTTATGAATTTTGATAATATCTCTGCAGTAGGGGATCAGCAAGGGATAGTAGCTGATTTAAGCGGACTCGGAAATGATGGGATTTATGGTAGATCTTATAACATTATAGATGAGTTTACTTATAATGAGTCTTGGACTGAGACTCAAGGTAATGGCTCAGTCTCTAGCAATCTATATTTCTTTAATATAACAGATATTACAAATCCTTATTTTGATAAGGATGTAGAAGATTTTGATGAATCTTATGATCATTTAGAGATAAGATATAAGAGTCAAAAGGGTTTATTTGGACCAGTTGCAATAATAATGTATTATACTGATAATACTGATTGTTCAAGTCTTGTAAGTACCTGTTCACAAACAATCCCTATAACTAGTGATGGGGAGTGGCACACTCTTGATGTTGAGATAACTGATACAGAGTGGATTGATGATGATGGGACTATTGACGATTTAAGATTCTTATTTTCTGGATCTACTGATTTAGTAAAAATGTATATTGATTACATTAAATTTTATTCTGAGAATACAACTCCATCACCTACTTATGTTTCTGGCAAATATGGTAATGCATTAAGTTTTGATGGAGTAGATGATTATATTATGATTCCTGATATAGAATCAGAATTTCAACAGGCAGATAAATCTACTAGTTTGGAATTCACTCCTGACGCGACAATTATGCTCTGGGTCAAAAGAAATCCTGGCAGCCCCAGTCATATAATAAACAGGTACAGAGAAGATGAAAGTGATTATTTATGGCGAGTTGATCTTTCAGACGATACTCTCTCAGCTTATTTTGATAATGATGCCAGTTCTTACACATCTGCTTTTGAGATATCAACAAGTGTTTCTGCAGGAGATAACGAGTGGCATCATATAGCTGTTACAAAAGATGCTGCAATCTGCAACCTTTATTTTGATGGAGTAAAAAAATACACTGAATATGATTGTCCAGGAGCAATAGATACTTCTCAAAGCCAACCAATCCTTATTGGTGCAAAGATAAACAGCTCAGGTGGATATTATTTCAATGGAAGTCTTGATGAATTAAGGATTTATAATAAAACTTTCACAGATCAAGAAATCAATGTCTCTTATATGTCCGGACTCAATAAGGTAGACTCAGATAACTGGACTTTTTATATGAATCAGACAAATGTTTCAATTGGAAATTTCTATACTTATTATCTATATGCAAATGATCTTGGTTTATATGATTCTTTCAGTGAGATTAGATACCTTTCAGGAAACTCAGCACCTACATATCTTGATGTTAATAATACTCCTAGTGATAATGGTTCTCTTGATCCAGGTACTACAATAACAATAATGACGAATGTATCTGACACTGATTTAAATCTTGATTCTGCACTTTTACAATGGAAAGCTTTTGCAGACAGCTGGGATGATGCAACAAATATCACTATGACAAATACTACACAAAATAATGGCTCTACTTCCACAACTTTATTCACAGGCAATTTCAATCTACCTGTTTCAGAAGGAATTATCCAGTATAGAATTTGGGCAAATGATACTCAGGGAAGTTCATCTAATTCTAGTGTATATAATATAGATTCTTTTTGGGATTGCACATGGAATGTTACTCCTACTGACTTAGGTGCATACTTTGGTTGGGATGAAAGAAAAAGTGTAGGGTCTGTCAATATCTTAAACACAGGTGATTCACAGTACGCTCAGCAGAATTGCACTCTTTATTTTAAATTTACACATGATTTAGCAAAAGATAGGATATTTTTTGATACAAGTTATAGAAAAGATCAAAATACTTGGATTATTGCAACTGGTGCAAGTGCAACAGTCACTCTTGAAAGTACTTTCTTGACTGAAAAATATCAAGAAGAGGTAGTGATAAATGTTTATGATGATGATAATATATCTGAGTATTATACTAGTCAGGACATAAATCTTACTCTTGTATCCACAAATGGAGCATATCTTTACCAAGAGATTGAAACAACTTCAAGTAATACCTCAGATTCTGACAAGTTCTTGCAGCTTTCAGATACAGCAATCAACATTTACTTAACACCACAGACATTCAGTATCAATTCAAGCCTAAGGAATGGTGTTGGTGATGATACTGTAGCAAATTCTGCATACAATGTTTCTTTTTTATGGGCTATTCCAGACATATTCACAGTATCAAGCTCAACTTTAGTTAGCTATGACTCATCTACAGCCACGATTTCAACATCAACAATTGAACTCTATTACCACAATATGAGTGATGGTAGCAATGGTGAAAAACATTATAGTGTCATCCAGTTTGAGATTGACGAAGATAACTTATCAGATATGTTAAATGGCACAACCACTCTTAATTATACATACAATGGTTATAACTCTACTGGTGATCCTATTGAAGATGCAAATGGTTATACAATTCTTAACACCTCACTTACATTGAATTTCAAATGCTTCTCTGGAAGTGATGGTATAATAGTTGAAGCATGCGGTAGTGCTGATGGTGATTATGTTGCGCCTGTTATTATAATAACTGAGGAGGAGGATACTCCTCCTGCTCCTGGTGGTGGTGGCAGTAGTGGTGGTAGTGGTTCAGGTACAACTGAAGCAGGTACAGTTTCCCTTACTCAAAGAGAAAAGCTTTTCCAGACAAAAGAGATCTATGAACTAGTTAGAGGCAAGGAACAGAATTTCACTCTGACTGTTGAGAATGCTTTTGATGGTCCTTTTGAACATGTGAATGTTGACATAACTGGTTTCCTTTCTCAATATTTAGAGATAGAACCAAAGGGTGAATTCATCATTCCTGTCAATGGCTCAAAAGATTTCACAATTTTCATAACAGCTCCTGATTATTTCACTTATGGAAAATATGATCTTGTCTTACTTATTGAAGGCACAGTAAATAAGTCCAAAGTATTTGGTGAAAGGACTGTTTATAGGTATGCTCCTGTGCAGGAGACAAGAACAATCTCTTTATACATCCAGGAGATATCAAAAGATGAGGCAGATACTACTATATCTGATGCAGAATCTCTTATAGAAGAGATGGATGCTGCAGGCTTTAACACACTTGGAGTTACTGAATTATTTTCTCTTCTTGCTGACTTGTTTGAGAATCATGATTATTCAACTCTTCTTAGTACTTATAACAGTATAAAGGATTTGAAAGAAACAGCTTTTGAGACTTATTCAATGATAGATGAAGTGAAGGAGTCTATCTCTAATGCACATTTCAAGGGCATAACCACAGAAGACACTGAACGTCTCCTTCTATTGGCTCAATCTGCGTTTGATAGAGGAGATTATGTTCTTGCACTTGAGCGTGCAAACGATGCAAAAGTCACATTGACACTTGAGACTTTAGGCAGATTTAATCTTATCAATTTCATCCAGCGGTATTGGGAAATTCTTATAGTAATAGCAATCATCCTTGCATTTATCGCTTATTTCATATCTCTTTGTTTGAGATATTTCTTAATTAAAGGTCGTCTTAAGTTTTTAAGAAAAGAAAAGAAGATTATTTTAGGACTAATAGAACAGACCCAGTATGATTGTTTCCAGGAGAATAAGATAGGTATGGATGAGTATAAAGACATAGTAATCCATTATGATTATAGGATGAATACTATAACAAAGAACATGATAGAGCTTGAGACTAAAAAATCTAAGCTTTTCAAGGTTTTCCTTACAGAATACAATAGATTGATGATGGAGAAAGATCACATTGTAACTCTTATGAAAGAGGTCCAGACAGCTTATTTAAGAGATGGCACAGTTGAAGCTCGGTCTTATTATAATAAGATGGATACATATCATAAACGTCTTGCAGAGATTGAAGAACGTCTTATAAACATGCAAGCAGAAAAAGAAATGAAGAAATCAGGACTCTCAAAGTTTAATTTCCTAGCTAAAATGAAACCAAACCTAAATATTTTCAAGAAAAAGCAGGCAGAATCAGTATTTTTTCCTACTTTCAAATTAGAACATAAAAAAGAGAATAAGATAGCAAAGTTTATAAGAAAAAAAACCAAAAAGAGGAAATAAGATGAAAATAAAGAAATTAACCACATTCATACTCTTATTTTTACTATTATTGGTAATTATGGGATGTAGCAATTCAACAACAGGTCATGTAGTTAGAGATAATGATGAAAGTAATATTTCACTCTCAAAAAACTTATCTCAAGCAAGGCAAAAACTGGATTTAGCCAAAGATAACATGTTTGAATTGCAGGGCTCAGGGTTTTCTATAGTGAGGTATAATGATACACTTCTAGCAGCAGAAGGATTATTTAATAATCAAGCAGAACTAGAAGCAAATCAAGGGCAGTCTGATTATTATCTATTAGACCAGAAGATAAATGAATTAGAAGAACTGAAGAATAATGCATATCTTGCAAAAGATGAACTTACTGCTGTTATGATAAGGATTGAGGCGACATCTGCAACAAACACAACCCCTATTTATGAATTGTATAATAAATCTTCAGAAGCGCTTACTGCAGAAAGATATGAAGAAGCTTTGGAACTGATTGAAAAGACATATGATAAGATTTCTGAGATGGAAGCAACAGAAACAAAAGTAAAAGCTTTTTATGCTGCAACAAGCAGAACATTCAAGAATTTCCTAGAACAATACTGGATTAATATCACAGTTATCCTCATAGCATTAATTAGTGGTGCGATTATATTGCATAGGCCTATTAGTAGGCTAATTCTTTATCATAAGATACAACGTGCAGAGACGCGTGCAGATAGTATTAAGAATTTAGTGGCAGAAACACAAAAAGATTTTTTTGAGAAACAGACTATGGATGAGTCTACTTATCATGTCAGGATAAAGAAGTATGGAGAACTGCTTCGTGATGTGCATAGACAAGTCCCATTGCTTAAGGAAAAACTTGCGTTACATGAAAGAAAGAAAAAAAAGAGGTAATTCACAATGAAATCAAACACATCCAAAGAATCAAAAAATATCATGTCAAAAGCAAAATCTAAACCTAAAAGACAAATACCAGTAATAAAAAAGATTAAGACAGGTGTATGTGGTTTTGATAAGCTTATGAAAAATGGCATACCTCAAGGAAGTTCAGTTATTATTGAAGGGGGTCCTGGTTCAGGAAAGACTATCTTTTGTCTTAATCTTTTGGCAGAAGCATGCAAAAGAGGAGAAAAAGTCTTATACATGAGCTTTGAAGAGCCAGAAGACAATCTTCGACAGCACATGATTGATTTTGGTCTTGACCCTTTCAAGTATGAAGATAAAGGTCTATTGAAGATAAAGCGTTTCAATGCTCTTGATATTGCAAGAAGTGTTGAGGCTCTTCTTTCAGAAGCAAAAAAAGAGCTCCTTATTGATCTTCATCCAGTACTAATTCCTCAGGACTTCCAACCAGATTATCTGATAGTAGACTCACTTAGTTCGATTTCATCAGCATTCTCAGGTGAGGAGAACAGATTCAGGATATATATGGAACAGCTTTTCAGGTATCTTGAAGCTAATAAGATAACATCATATCTTATCCGTGAAGAAGCTCATCCAGCACATTTACGTACAGGATTTACAGAGAGAGGCGAGGCTATCAGTTTCTTATCAGATGGTATTATTGTAATATACAATGTTATCTATCCGCATGGTAAGAGGGGAAGAGCAATAGAGTTTCTCAAATTGAGAGGGGAAGAGATAAACAGGCATATTGTTCAGGCAGAGATAATAAATAAGAAGGGATTTTGTGTATTTCCAGACAAGATTCTTAATGGGAAGTACAGCCTGACATAAAGAATTTTTATTTTTCTCTAATTTTCTTTTTTTTCAGTTCTCTATCTAGTTTTCAATTGCAAAACACATATATATGACGTCCCTCTTCCACATGGTATGGAATATTCAAGCCTGGTAGAGCTATATGAAAAGCTCTTTTCTACATCAAAAAGATTAGATAAGACTTATCACATTTCTCAATTCCTAAAATCAGCTAGTTCTGATTTTGACATAATCTTCCTTCTTCTTAGAGGCAGGGTTTATCCTGATTGGAATGATACAAAGATAAACTTTGCTGCAAAGATGGCATTAAAGGCAATATCTTTATCATCAGGAATTCGGCAGGATCATATTGAAGATTGGTGGAAGACCATGGGTGATTTAGGAGATGTCGCTCAAAGAGCGATGTCACAAAAGAAACAATCAACATTATTTACTCAAAAGCTTACTATAAAGAAAGTTTATGCAAATCTGACAAAACTTTCAACACAGGAAGGCCAGGGTAGTGTTGATCATAAGATTAAACTTATCTCAGAACTTATGACTTCAGCATCACCAGAGGAAGCAAAATATATCACACGGACTGTTCTTGAAGATATGCGTGTTGGCATCGGTGACTCAACCCTGAGAGACTCAATAGCATGGGCATGTTTTGATATAATGAAATATAACTCTGAAGAGAAAGATGATAAGAAAAAATACATTGTTGAAGATAGAGAAAAATATAATGAGGTTATGGACGCTCTCCAGCAGGGATATGATGTTGCAAATGACTGGGCAGAAGTGTTTGAACATGCAAAACAAGGGCTTGATTCACTTGCAAAACTAAAATTAGAGATTGGAAAGCCAATAAAAGTTATGCTTTATCCAAAAGCAGTTGATTTTGATGATGCATTCGAGCGTGTAGGCAGTCCTTGTGCATTTGAGTATAAGTATGATGGATTTAGGATGCAGATTCATAAGAAGAACAATGACATAACAATCTTCACAAGACGTCTTGATAATGTAACAGTTCAATTTCCTGAGATAAAAGAGCTTATTTTAGAAAATATCAATGCAGATTCATGTATTATAGATGCAGAAGCTGTAGGTATTGATCCAAAGACTGGTAAATACATGCCATTTCAACATATTAGTCAACGTATAAAAAGAAAACATGATATTGCAGCAATAACAAAAAAGCTTCCTATAGAATTAAATATATTTGATATAATGTTTTACAATGATGAGTCTCAGCTAAACACACCTTTTCAAGAGAGAAGAGATCTTCTAAATAAGATAACAAAACAGACTCCTAAGAAAATTATACTTGCTCATCAGATGATTACAGATAGCAAAGAAAAAGCACAAGAATTCTTCAAAGAAGCAGTAGAAAAAGGCAATGAAGGTCTTATGGCTAAAAAGTTAGATGGTATCTATAAACCAGGAGCAAGAGTGGGTTATGGTATGAAGATAAAAGCGATGAAAGAGCCTCTTGATCTTATTATAGTAAAAGCTGAATATGGTGAAGGAAAGCGTGCTGGTTGGTTCTCCAGTTTTACTGTAGCCTGCATAGACGAAGAAGGTGATTTATTAGAGATAGGGAAGGTATCTACAGGACTTAAAGAAAAAGATGAAGAAGGAACTTCATTTAATAAGATGACAGAACTCCTAACTCCTCTTGTTCTTTCAGAGAAAGGAAAAGAAGTAACTCTTCAGCCCAGAATAATTATAGAGGTTGGTTCTGAAGAGATACAAAGATCCCCTTCATATTCATCAGGTTACGCTCTTCGCTTCCCAAGATTTCTAAGGCTTAGGGAAGATAAACCTTTGTCAGAAGCATCTTCTATAGATTATATAGATAAGTTGTATAGAGATCAAAAATAGATAATTAATAGAAATAGCATAAACTACATAGATTGCAGAAATAATTATAAATTCCACCTTCTAATTGCTCTATATGGGGGATAAAAAGAAGATAATACTTGAATTTGCACTATATATTCTTATTCTTTTGCTCCTTATTTCAGTCTCTTTTATAATGTATTTTTCTTCAAAACAAAAGATGGAATTAGAGGATATAAAAGATAAGCAGGCAGCGGCAGTTCTAAATCTTAATCTTACTATAACAAATGAAACAAATGATTCATCAATGTCAGAATCAAATATAGGTAAACAAGCTATCATCCCACAGCAGCCTGTACCTCAAGCAGTGTGGTCTGCAACATCTTTATTTGATTCAGGTTTAGAAGATGATGTGCCAACAAAACTATTAATGGATGCTCAAGGAAATGTTTATGTTGTTGGTTCTACTGAGAGTGATTTGAAGTTTGGCTATGGAGGGAAAAATACAAATAATGGTGATTTAGATTTTTTTGTTGTGAGATATAACAAGAAAGGTGAAGCAAATTTAGTATTATGGCCAAAAGAAGGTATAGGTGATAATTTAGTAAAAGATATAGTAGTGAAAGATAGTGATATTTATCTTACTGGTTATACAGAGAGTGATATTGATTTAGGAGAAGATTATGATCTGGAAAATCAAGGCAAAGCAGATTTCTTCGTTGCAAAATACACTCATGAAGGAAAAGCAGATTTATTAATCTCATCTGAAGGTAATTCTGGCAATGAAGATGACTATTCAAACCAATTGTTCATTGATGACAATGATGACATTTTCATTATAGGGGAGACCAAAAGTGACCTTAGATTTGGAAATAGGATTAATACTAAAACTCCTGGCTCAGGCACAGATTTCTTTCTTGCAAAATATGATTCAGAAGGAGAAGCACAATTTGTAATCAGTTATACATCTGAAGATGGCAATCTGAATGACCATATTTCTGATTATTATATAGATAATGATGGCAATATATTTATTTTAGGATATGCAAAAAGTGATATTGATTTTGGAGATGGTAATAAATTATCCAATCAAGGTGGTTTTGATTTCTTCGTTGCTAAATTTGACCCAGATGGCAATATCAACTGGATTAAGACTACAAAATCATATACTGGTCTAAATGATGATATTACGACTAAGATGATTGGTGATGATACGGGAATATATATTGCTGGTTATACAAAAAGTAATCTTGATTTTGGTAAGGACACTGAAGGAAAAGATTATTATCTGAAAAATAAAGGCGGGATTGACTTCTTTATAGTTAAATATACAACTGATGGAGATATAAAGTGGCTTATTTCACCAGAATTAGGTCCAGGTGATGATATGATTGTTGACATGACAATCAGCACTTCTGATATGGTTAATGAGACTTATCTTTATCTTACAGGTTACACTGAGAGCGATCTCAATCTAGGAGATTTAAATCTACAAAGCAAAGGAAGGACAGACTTTTTCATAGCTAAATTTAATAATACTGATGGCACACCTGTATGGGTAAAAACAGCACAAGATAATGCAAAACATGATGATAAACCAGTTAAAATTTTAGTTCAAGATGATCACATTTATCTTGCAGGAAATAGTGAAGGCAATATTGGCTTTGGAAACAATGTTGTATATGAAAATCAAGATAATTCTGATTTTTTTGTAGTCAAATACACAGATGCAGGAGTTCCTTTATGGGTTCTTTCGTCCATGCCTAGTCAAAGGCAGGGTGAAGTATACAGAAAAGATATTTATATAGAGAAATCAGGAGAAAGAGATGATTATATTATTGATATGTTAATTGATAAAGATGGAAATGATAATATTATTTATCTGCTTGGTCAAACAGAAGGCAATCTTGATTTTGGCAATAAGTTATTTGTTGATAATAATGGTGGTATAGACTTCTGGCTTGTAAAATATGAAGAATAAGAAATAGAATTAATAGAATTAATAAATTAATAGAATAAATAAAAAAGACTAATTCTAATATTTTTTCTTCGAAAACTTTATAATCCATCTCTGCAAACAATTCATCATGACATATGATTGTATAATAGTTGGAGCAAGCCTTGCAGGTCTTATGGCAGCAAGAGAACTAATTAACACAACCTCAAACTTTATAATTATCGACTCAAAAAAAGAGATAGGTGAACCTTTAAGATGCGCAGAGGGAATAAATGCAAATGGTTACTATGAGCTTTTTGGAAAAACACCACAATCTTTCCTGAAAAACCATACCTCAAAATTAGTCTTCAACACAAAAGGCACAACAAAGACAACTCCAAAAGATTTCATCATCTTAGACAGACCAAAATTCGAGAAATGGCTCTCAAAACCAATAAAATCTACAAACCTAAGACTCAATACAAGATGTAATGACATAATAAAGAAATCAACACACATGGAAGTAATCACAAATAAGACTACATTAAAAGCAAAATCAGTCATCTTGGCATATGGTCCAAACTATAGTATTCAAAAAAAGTTCAATTTAATAAAAGAGAATCCATTATTAATTCCATGCTATGGTGGCATCTTCAAATACAAAAATCTAACGCAGGATTCATTGCATTTCTATTATGATTCAAAAGAGCATGTTGCTTTATGGATATTTCCAAAAGATGACAAAACAGCAAATGCAGGCGTAGGGCAATTTCCTAAAGTTGGAAAGAACAATCTGAAAGCTTCAATAAAGAAGTTAACTAAAGAATACAAAATAACTCTGACTGGCAAACCAACATTTGCAGGGTCTTATCCTTCCAGCGGTCCAATCAAGAAGACATATATGGATAGGATGCTTGTTGCAGGAGATGCTGCAGGTCAAGTTTATGCTGGAATTGGAGAAGGCATCTACTTTTCGCTAAAGGCAGGACAATTAGCAGGTCAAACTATCAAAGATGCAATAAAAACAGACAATTTCAATGAATCTTCTCTAAAAATCTATGAAAAGAGATGGAAAAAAGCGATTGGCAATCATATGAAAGCTGGTATTATCTTTACAGAACTTTTATTGTTCGGTCTGAGGTATAATCTTGCAGGTGGTGCGCTAAGACATGTGAGAAAAGATGAAGTCACATCAATATATGATAAAGGAAAAGTCCCTTTCAGGATAATGCTTGGCTACATTATCTTAAAATATACTGGTACATTAAACTCAAAATCAAAAAGACTTCCATTAGTATTTAGGCTTATGATTAAATTATTATTAAAGAAAAAGAAATTATAAGAACAATCAAATATCATAAAAATAAATTCTAATAAATAAATTCTAAAAAATAAATATTTATAGAAGTGGCAATACATCATAATGGGTTTTATGTTGTTTTAGATGCAATTCGATTGCTTTATCCATTAGTTTATGCATATCATCTATTCTGTCCTTAACAACATAGCCTGTTGCTCCTGCTTGCTTAGCAGATTCACCAAGGGTGTCATGTAATGATAAAAGATATACAGGGATCACAAGTTCTTCTGTCCTCATTTGTTTTATTGCATCTATTCCAGAAAGTCCAGGTGGCATGCTGTAATCAGTGAAAGCAAGCACATATCCATTTGCTCTTATTTTCTCGATAAGTTCCTGTCCTTCGCTTGCTTCATCAACAGTAATATCAAGTCCAGCCTCTTTACATCTAAACTGGAACATATCTATCATCATTCTTCTCATGAATTCCTTATCATCCGCCCAAATTACTTCATGTGTCATTTTATATAAGCTATACACTTCTCATTTATAAATCTTTCTATAATTAGTCACTATAGGGTAATAAATAAATATATAGTCTATCAGTATTTCTTACTCTTTTCCGATCTTCCAAAGAAATTCAAAATATTTTCTATAGGCGTCAGCTATAGCTTTATTCTCAATCACGATTGTAACAATGGATTTGCCTTCATATACAGTCAATGCCACAACATGACCACATATTGATGTAGAGACTGGCTGGTCAAGCTCTTTAGGCAGATATCTGCTCTCAGTATGCTTCAATTTCCCAGTCTTTTTGATCCTGTCTTTAGCATCATGGTTGAAAAGATGCCTTAACTTGATCTTCAGCGAAGCCCTTTTTTTGTGGTATTCATCAAAGAATGGCTCTAGCGCTTTCACTTCTTTTGGTATTCCATATACAACTCTTTCCTTCCCTATTTCAATGAACTCATTAAGAAGGTGCCTCCATCCATTGACTCCTTCAATCACTCTCATCTGAGTGCTGGATATTGAAGTTGATTTCATCTGCTCAAGCATAGGCAATATTTTCTGAAGACTTTCTTCTTTTCTATGGAACTCCTCAAGGATATGTTTTGGAGACAAGGCTTCAAACTCTTTGCTCTTCTTGCCCTGCATCTCACTCACAAATCCCTTTGCCTTAAGCCTTTCGATTGCTTGATACACATTTGCTCTGTAATTGCCGGAAAGTTTAGCCACTTTTCCAGCTGCAATCGGTCCATTTGTTAATATGGTCAAATAAGTAGAAACCTCTATAGGTGACAATCCAGCATCCAATAGGCTTCTCTCAATCTCTTTCATATATCTGCAAAACAACCAGTAAGTTATAAACTTTTCCAAACTGTAGTAACTGTAACTACTACTAGTACATATTAATAACCTTCTATTCTCATATATGATGGCAAGAATAGTAATTATGAGACATGGACAATCAGTATTGAATGCTTCTCTCGAGCAATTGGTTGGATCAGATAATCATGACTCTCCATTCAGTACAAGGGATGTTCATCTTACTGAGATGGGCACGACACAAGCAAGACTTACAGGCAATTATCTAAAAGATCGTTATAAATTCACCGCTTGCTACTGTTCCCCATTTGTTAGGGCTGAAGAAACAGCTAGTTACGTTTTAGGGCAATGTCAACTCTCGATAGACATATCGATAGATGGACGTTTATCTGAGAAAAAGTTTGGAGATCTGTATGGTTTTACTGCTGAGGATGTTAAGAATCACTATCCTGATGAATATGAGGAAAGGAAACAACTTGGCAGATATTGGTACAGGCCTCCGAATGGTGAGAATTATGATGATGTAAGGACTAGAGTTAGCTCTTTTATTAACGATCTTAATAAGGTTAACCAGGATTGCAAAGGAGATATTCTTGTTGTAACACACCAGATACCATACAAGATGTTCTATGCTGAGCTCCATAACCTTGATGATAAGGAAGTGGAAAAGCTTGCTCCTGTGCCTAATTGCAGTATTCAAATGGTTGAATCAAATGGATCTGGTTTAATTTCAATAGGTTATGTTGGTGTGAGGTATAAGAATGGATAATAATAACAAAATGCTAGAAGGAAAGATATTAACATGCATGTATGATTATGTGCATGACATGGAAGATAAGCTCAAACGCATCCATGCATTATCAGCTGAATTAGGTTTTGGGAGGATGGTTGCAAGCATGGGTAGAAAAAGCTGTGATCTGCTTCATTACTTTATTGATAAGGACGCATCTAATCCTGACTGCAAGCTGGAATACATCAATTTTGAACGCAAGATTTCATTTCCAGTCTCTTATATGCCTAGGATCAATGAGCTTGATGGACTCTCAGTGCCATTTTGCAAATGTGTAAATGAAGAAGGATTTCTTAGGGATCCTAAATCAAAGGATATTGTTGCAAAGCCAGAGCTTCAATGGATAGCTTTTCAGTTATATGAGACAACTTATAGGCAAAAGCTGAATGGATCGATGGTTGTTCTACGCGGATGGGAAGATAGAAATATAGGAGAAGTGCTTGAAGTTGATGATTACTTCAAGCCAGATATTCCAAAGTTTGAAAGATATTAAAACAGAAAGATAGATCAAGTATTCATCTTATCTAATTTTTTTATATCTTCTTTTTTCATTTCAAAATCAGCAGACTCAAGATTTTCTTTCATATGGTCTTCACTAAGTGTCATTGGGATTGTTATCACATTCTTTTTGGAGATAAGCCAATTAAGTGCAATCTGCGCTCTTGTCTTTTCATATTTTTTAGATAATTTATCAATCATAGGAAATCCTTTTCTTCCAAGCATTCCATAAAGTAAGGGTCTCCATGCAATTACAAATATACCTTTTTTTTGGCAATAAGGAATTACTTTCTTTTCCATATCTTCCATGAATTTTCCATGATTCCTTACAACAAGATTATACTCAATCTGGTTTGCCACAATCTTGTTCTTTGTTTTCTTCTGCGCTTCTTTCAATTGTTTGACATTGAAGTTGCTTACACCGATATTCTTAATCAGTCCATCTTCAACAAGCTTGTCCATTGCTTTCATTGTTTCAGAGATAGGTATATCTGGATTTGGTGCATGTACCAAATAAAGATCTACATAATCAGTCCCCAGCCTTTTCAGGCTCGCTTTTGCAGATCTCAGCAGATCATCATATCTAAGATGTGATGAAGACACCTTTGTTGTGATAAAAAGTTCTTTTCTATTAAATTCTTTTATCGCTTTTCCAACAAGTTCTTCAGAATGTCCAAGCCCATAAGATTCAGCTGTATCAATATGTGTATATCCTAATTTTATTGCTTTCTTGATAGCTAAGATTCCTTCTTTATCTCTGCTTTTATCTATCTCTCTTCCGCCACCTATTCTCCATGTTCCATAGCCGACAGTTGGCAGTTTCAAACTTGATTTTAGTTCTTTGGTTCTCATTTTATAGTATTATATATCATAATACTTATTAATTTAACGCCTTAAAGGAACATCCTTATGTCTACATCGCTGACTTTCTGGGAATAGTCTTTCCATAGGTCTCTGCCAATTTCATATACAGCATCAATCAGGAAATCTCCTAACTTTATCCTTAGCATGTCACTTTTATTGAGGTGCTCAAGAGCCTCTCCTAGATTTGCAGGCAGTTCTTCAACATTCTCATTATCATGATAGAAGTTTCTTTTATCAGGTGCAGGCAATTCATCCTTGTTCTCTATTCCGCTTAATCCTGCTGCTAGCATTGCAGCAAATGCAGTGTATGGATTGCATTTAACATCCGGAGCCCTGTACTCTACTCTTAGTTTATGTGTTCCTTCTGAATGTCCTCTGCATAATGCTGTCCTGTTTTGCCAGTCCCATGCTATATATGTTGGGGCTTCGCATCCAGGAACAAGTCTTTTGTAGGATGTAGGTATTGGATTAGTTAGTGCTGTTATTTCTTTGGCATGCTTAAGCAGTCCTGCAATATAATGCCCACCTATATCTGATAGGCCATCTGTTTTGGATCTATCAAAAAATATGTTTGTCTCTTCATCTCCAATTGTTATTGCAAGATTCTGATGAACATGCATTCCGCTACCATTTACGCTTTTCCTGAATTTTGGGATGAATGATGCTCTGAGTCCATTGAGCTGTGCAACATTCTGTATCAGGTATTTTAATGTCATGGTGGCATCTGCCATCTTTAGGATATTCCCATGTCCGATTCCAACTTCATATTGATATGTTGTGACTTCTGTATGATATTTTTCTCTTTTCACACCCATATCTGTTATGCATTTGACCATCTGTTTTAATGCTTGATCTGCTTTTTTCTTTGGGGCAACAAAATAATTATCATTTTCTAAGGATTGATCTCTATGCAGCCTTTCGCTGGGATAATCTTCATCAAGAAGTATGAATTCAACTTCTGGAGCAAAGTGTGCATGGAATTTTGTAATCTCTCCATCTACTTTGTCCTTTAATGCTTCGCTTAAGATTCCTTCCATATCTTTCTCAACCTTTGCAAGTACGCTTCTTGGACATCCTTCAAAGGCCGTAGGTTCTTCATCTTCTTTTGGAGGGTAGAATACATTGCATATTACTCTTGCAGTATCATTTGTCCATGGTATCTTTACCAATGTTTCTGGATCAGGAACTAGTAGCAAATTGCTTTCAGTTGGAGGGATTATCTTTCCAAATACAGAGCTTCCATCAACTGTTGAATACCCATCTCCTTTGACATTTTCTTTTGTCAGTGTCACTTCTCTAAGGTTCCCTTGCATATCAGTAAACTGATATTTAATGAATGATATATCTTCTCCTAGTTCCTTTATTTTTTCGTTCATTACCATAATTTTTCTTTTCCTAACTATTATTTAAATTTAATTATGGGTAAAGATATACTACGTGAATCTTACGGAGTCCAAGATCAGGTCTTTGCAAGGAATTAATGCATTAAATCTCCAAAAATAGCCTGGGAATGAGCCTAAGACTGGGACTCATTTGTCGTCGATAAATAGCTGTTTTTTGGGAATGAGGATCAAATGCCTTCTAGGACTACTAAAAGTCCTAGGTGAGTCTTAAGAATTGACTAAGAATACCTTAAGAATATCATAGAAATAAGTGAGAAAATCACTCAAGAACAAGCCTGTTATACACTTTTGTAGCATCGATTTGAATCCCTGATTCAACAGCAAGATCAACGAATCTTTGTTTAGTATGTGCAAGCAATTCTTCTAATCTTCCAGCATTAAACATGAGCTGATTATTGATCATTTCTACTTCATCTCCCCATGTCATGTTAACATAACTTGCTCCTTCTTTTGTTTCAGCAAGAGCAGTCCTATAAACCAATGTAACTGGCACAACACTGCCAACTTCATCAGCTTTTCCTGCTTCCAGATAATCATCATTTGGATCAAAATGTGGATCAGTAAGTTCACTCTTCCTTACAACAAGTAATCCTCCTTCATCAGCCAAATATCTCTTTGGAAACACTTTGCCAGAATCATCTATTGTAAAATACTTGGTTGGTTTAACGCCATTTACATCTTGTAACAACTGATCAGGATTTGTTTCTTTCACAGTTGCTTCTAGATCATACAACCAATCGAAATACTGTAAACCTTCCCCCATTCTAAATCAATGTAAGCCGTTATTACCTTATAAATTTAATGTATATTTGTAAGTAAAAAGTCAGTTTTGCCTAATATATATTTAGTCATTAGGTACGTAGAATGAATCTCTTAAGTATGCTATGTTTTGAATAAAACATCAGATCAATATCATCTATCTTTCTTTCTGTTGCCTTTTCTCCTTCATCTATGATTTGCTTGAAATGTTTCCTGTTTTCAAGTATTGGATGTTTCTTTAGATCTGGCTCAATCACAATATACTTTCTTCTTTTGATATTATCCAGTCTTAGCTTTGTAATTTCTTCTTGCATTATCCTTAGGGATGTATCAAATACTTGCGTAAGGTTAAGTTTCTTATTATCCTTTATTTTTTCCCATGGTGATATATGTATTATTACAAATCTCTTGATATCCTTTGGAAATATGTTGAAAGGATCTTGGTTCATAATACCTCCATCGATATATACATCTCCATTTACTTTATGCGGAGCAAAAAGTCCAGGCATTGCTATGCTTGCTCTGATGGCATCAAATACTTCTCCGCTTTTGAATATATCTTCTTTTCCTTTTGATATGTTTGTAGCATTGATATACAAAGGAATTTTCAGATCACTGAATTTATTTATGCCAGTAAAAGTTTCAAGTCTCTTTCTTAGTTTTGGAGTTCTGTTTATTCCAAGTTTTGATATGGAAAAATCTAAGAATCCACGAAGCCCTTGTTTAATGATAAAATCTTCAATCTCATCAGCTGTTTTGCCAGATGCATACATATATCCTATTATTGCTCCAACACTGCATCCAGCGATCGCATCGAACTTAAAGCCATATTTCTCAAATGCTTTGAGTGCACCTACATGAGCCAGACCTCTTGTTCCTCCTCCGCTCAAAACTAAGCCGATCTTTACCATATGAACAAGACAGAATTCTTAGTATATATTAGTTTTGTATTACTATAGGATGGGTATGTTTCATATTACATTGGTAAGTATATTGGTAGAAAATAGAACTTCATTGCCTTATCAAAGCTGGTAGATATGTAACTGTATCAACAATTACCTTGCCTAAGGTATAGATATAATTTGATCTTTTCTCGAATTCAGCAAGACTTGTCTTCGGATATACTCCTAGTCTTGCTCTTTTCCTATCATTTATCTGCGCAAAAGTGCAGAATGGCAGCATGCTTCCATCAGGCATTACTGCTGGATCTTGCATATTTGTATAATGTATTAATGGTACTTTTGAGATGAGGGCCTTATGCATAACATCATCTTCACTTACAGTCTTTTTTGCACAACCAACAATCTCAGCCCAATTATGTGTTACATTAATTCCACTAGGTCCAGTAAGCATGCTATATTCAGAATCACCTATTGCATAATAAACATCTCTAAGTTTGCACAGTCCATCCATTCCACCAGCTTCTTTTAATACATCCATCATTCCTTCTGCTGTTGAATGCATTAAACTATAACTTGGACTCACAGTTTCATGAATTTTTCTTTTAATATCTCTTATTTTATCAATTGCTCTTTGAGCTACATTCATATCTTTCTTATAATCTCCAAGAAGTTCAGCAAACGGAAAATCATCCATGCTTGCTTTCCTTATAGTTGCAAACGTTGTAGAAGTAATCTCTTCACCAAGTAGTTCAGCAAGTCTCCTAATCCCCTCAACATCTGCTTCATAAGTAGACTTATAGCTTGTGACTTTAACAGTATTCACAGAGACTGGGCTATCTTCACATGCTTTTATTACGGTTGCCACATTCTCCAGGGGTATGAACTCTTGATGTTTAGAATCAGTATTTGCAACAAGACCAGATACTTTTCCATAAGCTAATTTTTCAAGCATATCTTTTGCTTTCTCTTCAGAACTTCCCCACCAACAATTTGTATGTAGGTTAATCTTTGCTTTTTCTCCAAGATTGCTGTTCCTGAGTGCTTTTACAAGAATATCTACATAGCCTGGATTTGTTACTTCTCCTCCTGTCAGTACAACATGTCTTATTCCTATATCTTTTATCTCAGAAAGTAGTGCTTCAAGCACAGGTTCTTCCATAGAAAGTCCTTTCAATTCTTCATCATTACCGCAATGTCCGCAACCTGCGTTGCAGCCCATTGTAGGCATAACTGATATCTTATTCATGCAACTCAGAATCAATCATGCTTTTATAAATATTTCTCATTGTAACTACTAAAAAGTGATAATCTTACTTCAATTATCTTTTTATATTTCTTTGCTCAGAATAAGTCTTTTCCTTTATTCCACAATGTCTCAAACTGTTTTTTATAAAGATCATACATGCCTTTATTATTTATTACAGTAACTATTGGTTCTTTTTCAGTCCAATTGCTTATTGCTACCTTGTCTCCGAATATCCAAAATACACTGAGTGGTGCAAATTCTTTTGGGAGGGTATATTTTGTCTGAGCAAACTTGAATTTTGTTATTTTATGTCCTTTTGTTTCTTTATCTACTATATTTCTTAGTTTAAACCCTTTCTTAATGCATCTTTTTTCCCAATCTTCTATAAACTTAGGTCTTTCATCAACAAAATATCCTCTTGCTCCTATAAAATCTCCCTCTCCTGATTCTAGCATATCTTCAAATAACTGTTGTACTGCGTCAAGTCCTCTTATTATGTATGTTTCTTGACCCCATGATGTATCAAAATAAGTCTTGAAAGTTTTGTATACTGTTGGATCTTCTATTGTTATGACTATTGGTTCTTTTTCTCTCCATACAAGAAATAATACTTTATTATTATACATGTTGATTTGCATGCCTTCATATATTGTCTTTGGAAGAAATTTAACTTCACTATATGTGTAATAATATTTCTCAACATTCTTAAGCATTGCTTTTGTACCTGCAGTAAAAAGAAATTTGGCTTTGACTTTTTTATCTATTCTGCGTTGATGGAAATTCTTGAAATATTCTGGCACTTTCTTTTTTTGCCCATGCCATGAAGCGCTCATAACATAATACTCTTCTCCTGTCTTAAGTTCATCAAGCATTCTGTCCCATGCATTATGGACTTTATCCATCCCAGTAGCAACAGTTACATCTTGTTCCCACAGGCTTTTAAAATGTTCATGGAATGCATTAGTGATGTTTTTGTTATTTATTGTTATGACTGTTGGATTTTCATCTTGTGTTATCATTATTGTTTTGTCTTTGAGGGGTATTATTGGTACTGGAACTGATGATCCATATGGTAGATATTTCATCTGAATTCCATCTTTACCCTTAAAATTCTCTTTGTAATATTTCTCATTAGCAACATGTTTCTGATAGAAAAGAAGTTTTGCTCCTACTCCTTTTTCTTGTCGATATTTGTGATATTTTCTAAAGAATTCTGAATATTTTTTCTCTACATTATGTTCGCCAAAACCAGCTCCGATAATCTCGTAGTGTTCTCCTTCTTTATATTGATCAGGGATGCTGTAGAATGCATCATGAAGTGCGTCCCATCCTTTGCTTACAGTTGTATCTTGGCTCCATATTGTTTCAAAATAACTTTTGAAAGCTTTTGTAGCTTCTTCATTTTCTATTCTTAAGAAAGTTCTCTGGTTTGGCAAACTTATCAATGTTTTTTGTCCATATATCAAAAAGACTGCGGGAGTAACCATTCCCTTCTGCATATATTTAACTTTTGTATTACTCAGCTTTATCAGTTTTTCACCAATCTCTCTTGCAGCATAATTAAGTAGAATATCTGCCTTGATACCTTTTTTTGCTCTCCTTACATGCCAATGATAAATCATTCTTTTGAACTCAGGATCAAACTTAGAAATTCCTGTGATCATGAGTCTATCTCCTTTCTGGAGTGTATTGATGATATCATCAAATGCAGTCTTCCATCCTTTATTACCCTTGAATATCTGCGCTTCTGATTTGTATTTTGACATCTGTCTTCGTAATTCAAGCTGTGGCATCATCTCTTTTAGCTTCTCCTTCTGCACAGATAACTTACTCTCTTTCTCAGCAAGATAATCCATTATCCTGTCAGGAGGGGCAGCTTCAAAATGTTTGACTCCTGACTGTATCATGAAGCTGACAAGTCCTTTCTGTACAAGTTTTTCTAGAAGTTCATATATCTTTGAGCTTGCAACGCCTGATTTATCTACAATTGGTCCTTTTGTGCTTGAACCAAGTTCGAGAAGCGCTAGATATACTTTTGTTTCTGAGTCTGTAAGTCCTATCTCCTTAAGTAATTCTAGATCCATATTTTCTTCTGCACATTTTGCCTATATAAAACTTACTATAAGTACCCCTTATGGGGGTGCTAATGTTTATATACATATTAGTACTCTATAGTAGTATCATACACAAAACATATTCATCTGGAGGGGTGATACAAAATGACATGTCCAATATGTCCAAAATGCGGATTGAAAAGTATTTCAGAAAATAGTTACTGTGAAAGATGTTTTTATGATTTAATAGATGAGGTTCAAGTGGTAATTGAAGAAGCTAAACTATGAGGGGTGATACAAATGAAAGACAAAACATACAATACAGGAGTTGAGAGAATGACAGGATGGTTAAAAAGAACTACATTAGGTGCACTTGCTGCCCTTTACATGACACTTGGAGTTGCAGGAACTGCTAATGCAGACTTTTTTGAAGCATTAAGAAGTCCACAGCCAGGACAAGCACAAATAGTTGCTCTTGGATACAAAAAAGGAGACTTAGAAAAAGAAGTAGTCAAAGGAACTTTAAAATACAAGAGTGATAAACTTTTTGCATCAGTCAGTGTACCTTATGTCAATGTTGAAAACTGCGAGACTGGATTAAAAAAAGAAGGTATCGGTGATCTTGAAGCAGAATTAGGGATTCCTCTTAAAATAGGAAAGACTGATGTACTGCCTTTGGCTACAGTCAAGCTTCCTACTGGCGAAGATGAAGTATGTGGGGATCAGTATGAGATAGGAGCTTTAGTGGCAGCAACCAGGAAGATAGGCAGATATATGATCGATGCAGCAGTAGGCTACAATCATCGTGAGAATGCAGAGGATCAATATCTCTTAAGACTAACTCCTTCCTATGATATAGGCAATGCACTTAAAGGAAGTTGGAGGGTCGGAATCGAGAATGTTGCAGTTTTTGATAAAGACGATCAAAGCTGGTCAGTTAGACCCTTAGTAAGATATACAACAAAAGGGGGAACTCATGTAACATTTGGTCCAGGCGTAACAATGCAAGATGGTGAAGAGCCAGGGTATGATGTTGGTGTGCGTGCAAGATTCCCTTTAGGAAAGAAGTGATCTTCTTTCTTATTTTTCTTTATTTTATTTTTTGACATTTACCTTTTGATAATTTCACTTATATTTAGAAAATGACAAAACTGGAAAAGATCCTCTCAGAAAGCGTAAAAACATTGAGGACTTCAAGGAATTTCAGTATAATGGCTGGTTTAGGTAGTGGTCTTGCCAACAAGCTTTCAGGAGAAAGCTTCAAAGAAGCATTCGGCATTGCTGCTGTCAATCATTTTATGTATAAT
Source organism: uncultured Methanosarcinales archaeon (assembly GCA_964581515.1). Taxonomy (GTDB): domain Archaea; phylum Nanobdellota; class Nanobdellia; order Woesearchaeales; family JACJVV01; genus JACJVV01. The sequence goes on from CAZOOV010000006.1 coordinate 23,567, forward strand.
TTGTTCTCGACTTATCTTTACATTAAGACTCTTGACGCGATTAGCAAAACAAAGCACCCTCATATATATGCAACTCTTTTTCAATTTGGATTCTTTGGGATGGTCTACACTTATCATAATTATGTCGATACTCCATTTCCTCTTGCTGCAGTTGCTCCTAGTACGATATATGGTTTATACTTTGTTAATAATTATGTTGATAAAAGAGGCGATCCTTTTACAACAGAAGTCCAAGAACCGGAATTGTCAGATACTTAAACAATAGATAATTAAAGAATATATTGGTTATGCTAAATGCAGCATTCTTGAAATGGTCATATCCCATAAAAATGAATATTGTGAATATTATTAGGTTCACTATGACTGTAAGTACTATTCCTGCAGTTGCGACCATAGCAAAGTTTGATACAGCTGCTCCTCTAAGGAAGAATGCAACAATTGGAACTAGTATATAACATCCAAAATTTACCAAACTGTATGGGGAAATCTGTTGATTAAGGAATTCTGCAAATACTGATCCAAGTAAAGCTACAAAAAGTCCTGCCCAAAAGCCGAATGCAATCGTAGTTATCATGCTTCCAAATATCACTACCTCAAATTCAATAGGGATTCCTGGTAACATTCTTCTATAGAATCTCAATAATATATTAAGGAAGATAAACATGCATATTGTTACCATGATTTTGACAAAATCAAGAAATACGAATAATAATATTAGGAATAATAGGATTATGCTTGCATATGTCAATATCCCATTCTTGTTCTTTTGCAGTACTTTCTTCCAATGTTTCATATTACTCGACAAGTATATTCAATATATATATTCTTTGGAAAATAATGGAAAATATTTATAAATCTCCTATCTCTCCTATCTGCTATTAACACTAGGGGGTGTTTAGCAATGTTAAAAAAAATATTTTTAATCTTAAGTATATCTATGTTAGTATTATTTATTGCAGGATGTGGAGAACCGGTATCTGATACAGATGATACGTCCGTTCCAGCGGACAATCTGACTCCTGATGAGCCAGTGGTATGTGCGCAGGATGCAAAAGAATGTCCTGATGGTTCTTATGTTTCAAGAGATCCAACTAATGACTGTGAATTTGATGCTTGTCCAGAACTAGAGATTGATTCTCAAATTAAAGAATTGCAAGAGAAAGCTAAGGTACTCAAATCATATGAATACCTTGATAGTTCAACAAATCATATAATACTTCAGAAAGGGGATAAGAGTGTTATAATAACTTCACAGGGAAATGAGTATGGTTCTGGAAGTGTTCATTTCAATGCTATTTTCCTAGATCATACAGCAAAGACTGCATTTGGTGCTTGTATGGCTGATACAAGTGGAAGAGATACTTTCCCATGTGGTAAGTCTAGGGATAAGTATGCAGAAATGGATTACGATGATTTTGAGATTGATGATGCAGTTGACAAGCTTTTAGCATTAACAAATGGAGAAGTTGTTAATACAATTACCTGTGAAAGAAAAGAATGTCTGATAATAGAATACACAGAGAATGATAATAAATATCAGATGCTTGCTAAGAGTTATGATGCAGTGCCTTATGAAATTTCTGAGATAGATGAGGATGGTGTAAAATCTAATACTGTTACTTACAGTAATGGGGCTACAGATCATCTAAAAGACTCAGAAATGGTAGTGCCTGATCATTTCAAACTAGTAGAATAAATATAATAACTAAAACTTTTATTTTTTCTTATTTTTTCTTTCTTATTTTTCCTTTTTCCTTTCTTTTCTTATTTTCTCTCTCTCTCTCTCTCTCTCTTTCTCTCTCTAATTAAATTTTCCAAACAACTCTACAAATACTTCTCTATCAACTTTAAGTCCAGCTTCGAGGAGTACTTTAGCAAGCTTTATTCCCATCTCTCTTTCATCATAACCAGTTATTTTTGCCCGCAATAATTTATCAATTGCCCACCTGCAAAGAAACCCTTCATTCATCTCAAGAACAACTTCCTTTTGCGACTTGATTTTCATAAGTTTTCTTGATTTATACCAATAAATGCCATTTGTTAGTCCACTATCAATAACTTCTTCAAACTTGCCTATGAGATTTTTCTGTTTATATTTGACTTCACCAATCTTAAAACCTCTTCTTTCAAGCTCATACATTATTAGTTCATTGATTACTTCTGCCTTTGAATGATCTTTAACGTATTCATGCATATTACAGTTATGTCTTTTATTGACATAAGCATCAAAATCAATATTATCAAGAATTTCAATATGTACTATCTTACCTAAATACCTTGCTTTTTGTCTGCTACCCTTATCAGTCCATTTATTTCTGACTAAATAAGCATAGTCTTTTCCATTGATTTTCTTTTTCCTTATGAATGTCATCTTATTTCTGGTTCAATTGGTTAATTAGGTCTAGAACCTATATCTCAGCATATTTTAGGCACTAGGATATATATAAATATTGCTATAATTAAACCCTTCTACACTTAATTAGAGCAGTATACAAAAAAGAACATTAATTGCTTTATTTAGCAGCTGTTTTAAAGCTTTCTTTGAACTTGCTTAGTTCCTTATCAAGTCTCTTTATAGCGTCGCTAATTGCCTTTTTTGGACTATTTCCTGAACTGACTTCAACAGTCATTTCTGGTATTCCTACAAGTGGATGGTCCATCCTATATGCAGCAATTTTGACGTTTTTGTCTTTCCAAAGTTCTTCTTTTAATAGATTAAGAATAGTATGATCTTCGCCCTCGATCTTGAACTGAATTTTGTTTTTTGTTTCCTCAAGAATCTTTATTTCCATGTTTATTCCCTCATAGCTTAAAAAGTAAGTTCATAGAATTAGGGCATATTTAAAAATGTTATTATTAGAACTAACTCTTAACATCTATTTTTTCTCCATACGAACACATACAATAGGGACGTTAAGTTTATTCTTCTTATGCTTTGCATGGCTCTTCTTGATCCCGAAATCATACTTCCAGGCCTTGCTTACTTTGTATCCATTGTCCTCTGAGAACTGCTCAAGAAATTTAAGGCTGCTGGCCATATGGATTGAATATATTACATCGGCAAATGTGAATGCCTTCTCCAGGAATTCTCTGTCTGCATGCTCTTCTTTTGTGCCGAAAGGAGGGTTCATAATTGCTATATTCCTGCTGTTTTCAGGTTCGTCGCTTTCAGCTATATCCAGCCTTTCCTGGACTATCTTGAAGTCAATATCCTTGATATTCTCGTGTATGACCTTGCTCATGTCCTTGAATACAGGGTTATCTTCAAGGTTCTTTTCAAGGTATCCTATCGCCCCTATATGCACATCGACGAATATGCAGTGCCTTGCCCCTGTCATAAGGCATCCTATGCCGAAAACGCCATTTCCGCAGCCTAGGTCATATATTATGTTTCCTTCAATATCCTCATGCATGAATGCGTTCCATACGATCTCAGCAGCCAGTTCCGAGTCTGTCTGATACTGTTCAAGCCCTCTGTCTACAGTGGTTATCTGCTTTAGTTTCGATAGTGCGATGGCAAGCTCCTGCTTTGATCTGATGCTGTCTTCTTCCATGTTTTCTTGGGAATGATAGGATGTATTTATAGTTTATTGATGCATGCAATTATCTCATTCTCATTCCCACTATATTTCATCCCCTCGTCGACGAATAGTCTCATTCCCAGCTGAAAACCTGTTTGGGAATGACAAATAAATGTCTATGGGGATGACGATTTCCTGCTTTGCACCACAGATATACAGAGCCTTTTTCTTTTTATCTGCCTCCTTCTCACTCTGGAATTTCCCTTAATTTAGCCCATCTTGCTAAATAGCTATAAAAAACTGCTCTTCAACTGAAATTATGTCATAATCCCCTAACTTCTTCTCACTTTACTCTTGATTATGCCTGTTTCTGAGAAAATCCCATACAAAATCTCTCACTTTTAACTGGTTTCTACTGCTTTCTGGGATAATCACCTACGGGAACTCTCACTTTTTGGCCTTTTTTCCAGGTTTTTGCCTATTTGCCTCTTTTTTCTGGAATAATCCCCTAATTAAACTCTCACTTTTTGGCGTTTTTTGCCTATTTTTTGCCATTTTTGGCTAAAAATAGCCTATTTTACGCTCTTTTTCATAGTGCCTAAAACTTCTTTTCTACTATTCTATTTGATCATTAAATCTGCTGTTTTTTCTCCTTTATTCTCATTCCCATTCTCATTCCCATTCTCATTCCCCACTCTTATTTAAGCTAAAATAAGCCTGTTTCAGCCTGTTTTTTGCTGTATTCAACCTGCAAAATGCCTTAAAAATCAAGCTCAAAAGGCCTCATTCTCGGTCTCATTCCCAGAACATTCCCAAAACTGTCCTATCTCATTCCCAAAAAAACTTAAAAAAACGACATTTGTCGTCGAAAAATTTTTTAGTCTCATTCCCAAAATAGTCCCAAAACATTCCTAAAAAAGTCCTTGGGAACGAAAGATTTTTATAGGAATTGCTCTTTTTATCCTTCATGTTCTTTGGAAGATGGAGAAATCAGGAAAAATTCAATTCAAAGGTATATCAAAGGCTGCAGGTGCTTGATAGCTCCCTTCAGGGGTCATTCAATAAGGTGAAATCAGACGCTGCTCATATAAAGCAGTGGATCAACTACCTTCATCAGCATCAGGATAGGATCGATTCAGGCATGCAGAAGGTTGAACAGCGCTTCGACAATCTGCTTACAAAGGATGAGATAAAGTACTTTGTCGACGATTATTATGCGAATATGAATGCCCTGAACAGCACCATCTCAACAGTCAAAAATGATGTCAATACTCACATTGCGACCATCTATTCGAACCAGCAGAGTGTATTCCAGAGGCTTGAGGCACTCTCAAGTTCAATTTCCAGTTCAGACATGAAGCAGGAGCTTAAGCATGAATTGAGGCATGAGCTGCTTGAGGAGATGAACTCTTTCAGACGGGAGATCCATTCTTCTGTCAACTCTCAGATTGAGGTTGTTCAGCAGGCAGCTAAGCCTCCTGAGTCCATATTTGAACGCCTGGATCAGCTTAATAAGCGCCTGGATGAGATGCAATCCAACATAGGTTCAATTGAGCAGTCCAGACCAGCTCCACGTCAGAACCTTAAGGAGAAGATATTCAAGAAAGTGACACGTCATTCAAAGGAATACGTCAAAAGCATGCTTATTTCTCTCATCAAGAAGTACAACAAGATCTCTGGCTTGAACCTGAGGGAGATAGTGGTTGAAGAGCAGGGGATTGTCTCAAAATCGTCCTTCTACCGCCTGCTTGCAGAGATAGAGGAAGATGAAGGCATCCACGTCGCTCACGAAGGCAAGGAGAAGCACTATTTCTGGCTAGTGAATCAGTCTCCGCAGGCTCAGTGAAGCTTGCTTGAGATTGTTCTGAAAATAGGTCTCAAATACCACCAAAATAGCTCCATTCTAACCGAGATTTTTCAAAATAATTTCCAAATTCTCTATGTTTGCAAACCAATATCCTTTTAAACTTCCTGTTTATACTTCAACTGGGGGTATTAATGGTAAAAAAGAGGCTATCAGGGCGAAATAAGGCTTCTAGCTCAGGGAATGATGAAAAGGGGATCAGGAAAGCTTTTTCTAAGGTAAAGAAGGAATTTGAAGACCATTTAGATGCAATAAACGAAAATACAAGCGAGATTCAATCCAATTATGAGCTTCTATTGAAGCTAGAAGCTAAGGTGGATAAGATTGAAAATTCGATATCTGAGATAAATCGTTTCATAAAGCAATTTAAAAGCCAAAATATTTACTTTCTCGACGACCAAGAATCCAATTCTTTCATTGTTCTTCCATTGACAAATCAAGAAAAACAAGTCTTCAAGATGATGTATGAGCTTGAAGCTGAAGGACTCAAGATAACTTACACAGCAATTGCTGATATGATGGGTATTTCTACATCATTAGCTAGGGAGTATATATCGTCGATGATAGAGAAAGGTGTGCCTGTAATCAAGAACTATTTGGATCAAAAAGTTTACTTGAATTTAGAGCCAAAATTTAAGGAGATTCAGACTAAGCAGAACATTATTGGCATATGAATTTCAATTTTAACTTCAGTCGACATTATGGGATAAATACCGAAAAATATATAAATATGTATACTAATATACTGCTCCTTAAATGAAAATTGAACTGGATTTAGTAGAACCAGTAGAGCATGCCTCTTCTGACGAATTGGCAAAGATTGTGCTAGCCAGACTTGGTTTACTTCCTCGTAAGAAGGATGCATTAGCTAAGTTCCATGAGCTTATAGTCGAGCTTTATGAAAGAAAAAAGCTTGCTAATCAGGATAGAAAGCCTGAATTGGCAGTTATGACAGTTGAAGAAATGGGTCTTCAGGCAGGCATAAAACGTCAGACAATGTATGACTACCTCAATAGGTGGCTAATCTTGAATGTACTCAAGAAAACATCCTTTGTCAGCGACGGTAAAATCATTACTGGATATGAACTAAATGGCAACAACCTTGAAGCAGCTTTTAGAAAGGCTGAATTTGTTATTCAAAATCATTTATCAGCGACGTTGGATATCATCAAAGATTTCCAAAACGAACTTAAAAAGGACAAGTTAAGAAAGTCCGCTAATACTCAACAAGATCAACCATCTGAGGTTGATCAATCAGATGAAGGTGATCAGGAAACTGACCAAAATAGTCAAGAAAATGATCCTGAAAATGATCAGGATTCGGTTGAAGGAGACCAAGTGGTTTCAGACGACAAAAAGGCTTAAATAAGGAGTTTGGATGAAATAAAGTATCTCTGCTGAAGTTAGGAGTAAGACTAGAAAATAAATGAAACGAAGGTGGTATAAATGTTCGAATTTTTTGCAGAAAAGCATGACTGCCCTAACTGTAGCACAAAGATTGCACCGAGTAAGATCCGGGTATCTCGGAGTCGCTCGATCAAGGTATTCACTTGTCCTAATTGTAAGGCAGATTACATCAAGAATAAAAGGGCAGAATTATTTCCTGTTCTCGAGGAGGGAATCGTACTATGTTAACCCTTGCTTTATTGCATTTTTTTGTTGTAGAAGTTAGTATTATTTTGAGTAAATTCCTTTAGATTTTGAGCCGATTTTTTGCCCATTTTCTCACTTTTTTAGACCTTTTTCTAGCCTTTAAACACTACCTCAAATGTGTATCTGATTATCCCAGAAATCCCTTAACATGCACTTCTTTCCAACATTTTCTCATAAAAGGTGGCTTATTGTGTGCAACCCCCTTAAACTATTTTGTCGGAAAAATCCCCTTCACATGATAAAAATCCCGACTTTGCCTGTATTTTCCCAGAATAGGCTATTTTTCAGCTATTTCAGAAACCCTCAGTTTATGGAAACTGTCGGGATTTAACGTGATTTTAGAGCTAAAATAGGCCAAAATTGAAAACAAACGATTTAAAAAGCATACTTAAGGTCATTTAGTGTGGAAATCGTTGATTTTTGCCCTATTTATGGCTTTCATTTATAAAGAAACCACTTATTTTTTCGGTTTTTAGGATTGTCTGATTTTTTATTTGAAGTTTTCGCGATAACAAGCTTGTAAAATATCAGCTACAATCTTAAATTCCCATGGTTTGGATATTCCAAGAACCATATTTGTTCCTTCAACCCCTAGTTTTACTTGGCATTCAGAGGCGTATTGCTCTAATTTTTGGAAATAAGAGCTTATTCCTATGTTATTTATAATTTCTAACTCTTTTTGATGCACCATTGCTAATGCGTAAGCTTTATCTTTATAGGAAAATGGTGAAATTGTCCCAAAATGTTCTCCATCTCCAGTTTGAACTGTCATTTCATCTAAAAAAGTCCCTCCACTTGTGAGTATTACTGGCAGTTCAGGATCTATCTTGTATATTGCTTTAGCAAGGGTAATGCCATTATCCATCACTTTACCGTCGACAGTTTCCTTTCCATCCATATTAAGATCAGTTAAAAGAAGATCATATAAGGGTGCATTTGCCTCCCTATTTTCTCTCACATTTTCCCTAATTAGCCTATATGTATCCATAGGATTTGTGGAAGTATGGGCTTCTTCTTTTTCACTTAAAATTAGCTTGATTAATCCATGTAATTCATGATGATCATCGCAATAAAATAATTTCCCCATATTTGTAACCCTCGTCGATAAATCTAAATTTTATGTTTTATTTAAATTTTATTTTAATTACTCTTGTGTGAGTTCTTTTTTAAATCTTATGGTTTTATAGTCTTTAAATTAATTTTTATTATAATATCATATTTTTTTATATAATATATTTGGTATTACCTATTTATTCTAATAATTATATTCTCTTAATATCTTTTTAATATATATATCATTTTATATTATTTATAATATTAAAAATAAATTATTTGTCGAAATTAACCCCCTCAAAAGTGAGAGTTATATTCTGGGATAATTAAGTAATAATATAGTATATATTCAATAAGTCCTTACTTTTTCCATAGTTTATGATGAGAAATAATTTAGTAAGCTTCTTTTAATTCTTATTTTATTATTTTTTCTATAGTTCCTTAACTGAGGTTAGGGGATTAATCCCTATTGATTCTTATATCATATACTATTTAAGCTTATTTTTATGGTGCCTAAATATTTCTTATTTTTGACAAAATAATCTTTTTTAGTGGATTTTGATGTTTTTACCTGCCTTTTATTGTAGATTTATAATTATATGCTCAAAATCTTCTAAAATCTTCTAAAATCCTGTAAATCTCCTAAATATAAGATCTTACTAGTAATTTACACTATATTTTCCAGTAAAATTCTACTGTATATGATCTTTTCCTCACGAAAGTGAGTCTTCCATATTGGAATTAAGCCAGAATTGAACTTTATTGAACCTAATTGAGTTGAGATACTTCGTTTTTCTCCTATTTTCCCCTAATAACTAATTTTATTTAGGCACTAGAAAATCAGTATACCTTTTTGTATATTATTGTCATCTCATAAACTGACATAATGGTATAATTCCAGAGGAAAGTGAGTCCAAATAGAAAAGTTGAAAAAACAATCTTAGTTCATAGATGAAATGAGCTATCTACCAAGATTAATGTATTCAATTGCTGCGGTTGCAATTATTCCATTAATGGGCAGTTCTACACCTGCTGATACAAATAGGTTTAATTCTATCGACGAGAAAGTCACAACAAATACTCTGGCTTATACTTCAGCACCAACAAATATCCTTACAGAAGTGACTTCAGCAGCATATACAAATGATATTCCTGGATCAAACATTTCTACTAACCTTCTCGAGTCAACACCTAAAGAAGAGACAGGTTTGATTACAACACCTCCAGTTTACAATTATCTGATGAGATTTGGTCTAAATCAGTTGCAAAAGACAGTTGATCCTGATTCAGACGGGTCTATCGCCGACCAACTACCACAACAACCTGTGGATCGTTTTAAGGTGAGTGCTGATTTAAAATATGATTTAGAGACTCAAGAACTAGATAGTTGGGAATATATCGGTCTAAAGTTTATTATTCCTTTTTAATCAATCAGCCTACATAACTCAGTGCTTTTTTATCTTTTTCTTCACCAGCATTCTGAAGCTGTTGCATTATATCTTTGAATTTCTGTTCAAACATCTTTGCAGTTTGTTTGAGTGGCTTTGTATCAACATCTAGCCCGATAATCTTGTCAAGTGCCTCAACTATTTTAGCAGCTGCATTATTATCTGGCATTTCACTCTCAGCTTCTCCAAATATACATGTGACTGGTAGTTCATTCTTCACAAGCAATGCTGAAGTTACACCCATTATAATTCCTTCCTGTAAAGGTTTGAGTCCTATGCTTTTTAGCTCTTCTTTCTTTTTGTTTTCAGTACAATAGAAAAATGTTCTTCCTTTTGATTCTTGACCAGAACCTACTCCTTCAATAGAGATAAGTTCGCTTGCATTGACTTTCTTGCAGGTGCTAAGCACAAAATCAGCAGCTTTCCATTCAATACCGGCTCCTGCTGCTATTGAATGAATGATTACTATATTGAATTTGCTGTTATAATATATTCCTATTGGTTCGACAAGTTTTCCTTCGTGTATTGCAGCGCTTGCAGGAAGTTCATCAAAATAATGATTGCCTAGTTTTTCACATGAAAGATGATTGATCAGGAATTCAGTAACTATGCTCCCAATAAGACCAAAGCCTGGAAATCCTTCGATGACAATTGGATTCTTTTTTATTTTCTTAAAACCTTCTTCATTCAAAATACTCACCTCTTTACTATAAATTAATTCATATGACTAATTTATTACAGCTTGGGTTTAATATCTTTTCAAGTTGTAATGGCTAAAAATCCGTCTCGAAGATTTGCATATTTTTTTGAACTCTATTCCTCTAAGATAACAAATCTTAGGATTTTTAATTTATTTAAGTCTTTTGGTTTGTATCTTTTTCTAAAAGTTTCGTTAATTATATATACATATAACATCTAAAATGCAAAATGGATCTAATAATAACATTACTTCTCTGTGTAATCGTCACAAATCTTGTGGCTTACCTTTTGAAAAAGATCTGTGTTCCTCATGTGATCTCACTTATACTTTCAGGACTTTTCTTTGGCCTTCCTATAATTAGAGAACTATTGCTTGATCCAAACACAAATGTCTTGATTGTCCTTGGAGATTTAGGTATATTATCATCAATGTTTCTTGCAGGTCTGCATTCTTCGAAAGATCTTCTTTATAGTGAACGCAGAGATTCTTTGATAATCTCATTATTTGCAATTCTGACTCCTTTTTTACTTTCATTCAGCTTGTTTTACGCTTTAGGATTTAGTATCAACACTTGTCTTATAATAGCTGTTTGCATGAGCATAACAGCAGAAGCGACAAATACTGAAGTCTTGTTGTATTTAAGAAAAGTCAAGACAAAAATTGGCTCAATCATACTTGAAGCAGGGATTCTTGATGATATTTTCGGACTGTTGACATTTCTTGTTGTTACAATAATATATCATGAAGCAACTACAAGGGATTTAATATTACTTATCGGGCTTATGGTTGCATTCTTTGTAGGTTTAGTTTTCCAGAGGATATATGATAGCAAAGTAACTATGGTTATGAAATATACATCATTATATGCACTTGTTCCTTTCTTTTTTGTCAGTATGGGGCTTCACTTCGATTTCTTCTCATTAAAGTTTAATCCCTTATTGCTTGTGTTTATAGTAACTCTGGCTATAGTAGGTAAATTAGGGGGAACTCTCCTTGCGACAAAATTTACAGATCTAAAAACATCTCAGCTCTATCTTATAGGCTGGGCACTTAACAGCAGAGGTGCAATAGAGCTAGTGCTCGCGCTTATTGCTTTTAGAAATAACTTTATATCAGCTGAGATCTATTCCAGTCTAATTTTCATGTCATTACTCAGTACATTATTCTTCCCAGCAGTCATCAACTTCATGATTGAAAAGCAGCCAAGGATAATGAGCATTTGATCTACGCACGCTAGAGCATAATATTTATAAACAATCTATCTCAATATTGTAGTGAGGGGTCGTAAAATGAAACTAAAACTAAAATCTTCTAAACTAAAGAATTTTCTATCAAAGTATTTTTTTCCATTTATCTATTTCAAGTATAAGAAATTTTACAAGTTAATTAGTCTAGATATGGTCTTTATGTTTTCGATTCTATCCATATTCCTTATAATGAGTTTCTTCTCAAATTCAATTCTTAGTAAAGGTATAAGTATCAAAGTTTTTTTCTCTGCATTATTATTACTTATATTATGGACATTAAGTATGGTCTTAGTATATTTTATTGTAAAATATCTCTTTTATAAGAGCATAAAACAGGAGCATAAATTCAAAAGTATTATGTGGAAACATGGATTAGCATTTATTTTAACACCTTTGTTAATATTTATTCTGATTTATATCTTTAATCTTTTGATAAATATTCTATTTATACAGCAAAAAGTGGAAGGATTTGTGAAAATTATGGTGAAGATATTTATAATTCTGGGTTACATATTATTCCTAAACTTCCAGACATTTGACAAAGGAAGATTTTTCCCAGGATATTGGAGTGGAATAAAATCAATCTTCTCAAAGAAATCAGTAATATTAATTTATACAGATGCAATTGTTATATTCTTAGGATTTGGAGTTTATTACTTTTCTCATTATATTTTAAGATTCATTTTTTTTACATTGTTAAATAATGTTAAGTTATTCAATATGATAATGCCAAAAATATTTTTAGTAATACCCTTCATCTTACTAGGTCTACTCTTGACAGTAAACAAACTCATTGTATTTGAAATGAAGCCAAAGGAGTTAAAGTAAGGTATAAAATGAAATCAGAAAGTAGATTCTTATTTAGTTTAGCAATTATAATAATGATAGTTTTATTCCTTTCATCATTTCTTACATCCATAATTAAGACTCCTGATCCAGAAGTATTGACATTTAATTATACGATGCATGATAAGCTTATTTTTGATGGTGATGATATTGCTAGAGGTACAAATTCAGATTCTAATCTAACATTTGCAATGTTTATGCATTTTAAATGTCCTGGGTGTGCTGCACTGCATCCGATAATACAACGTTTGATGGTTAATCATCCTGAAGTCAATTTTCTTTTCAAACATGCTATTGATCTTAAGGATGAAGGCGAGATGTTTACTGCTAAATCATTTGAGTGTGCAAAACTCCAAGGCAATGGTTATGATCTTGCAGAATTTTTATACGGTTCAAAGTTCAAAAACTCTGATATCATTCCTTATCTACAAACTACTGATCTAAACATGCAATTATTCCTTGAATGCATGGATAATGCAGATATAGATAACCTTATTGAGGCTGATTCGATACACGCTCTTTATCTTAATGTTAGGGGTACTCCTACAGTGTTCCTTAATGGCATAAAGATAGAAGGTGCATATAATTATGAAGTATACAATGAATTGATTGAGGCAGAATTAAAAAATGTCAATGATGAATGATTTTAAGGTTTCAATGAAAGAAGCTTGGAAGAGAGTAAAGGCAAACAAGAAATATTTTTTCTTAGCTATCGCTTTTGATCTTATATTTTGGCTTTTTTATATCTTTGTCACAGGAAATTACATTTTCAAGATAGAAGATAACTTAAAAGCAATAGGCATAGTGGCATTGACTGCGCAAGGTTTGCAAGGTAGTGCAGCTCCTTCATTTCTTCAATTGTTATTCAATTCACAGACCAGTCCTTACTTATGGACAATATTGCTCTTGCTTGCATTAAATTTAGTAAGCATATACATACTATTGTCATTGTTTGGTATTTCAACATATATTACTTTTAATCTTAATAGTTTCTCAATGAAAGGTCTTGTGAAATACATCAAGAAATTCCTGGTTGTAACAATACCTTGGCTGATAATATTTTCCGTATTTGAAGTAATATCATTTCATTTTCACATAATGGATACATTGAGGCCTAAGTTTGATCTTCCACCAACATTTTTCCCTATTTTCAAGATTATCTTCTTATTGCTTTTTATCTATTTCATAACAATCTCGCTCCTTATTGATAAGAAGAAGAATTTCAGGAACTCATTCAAGATTGGACTTAGGAAATTTACAAAGATATTTCCTGTCTATTTTATCTTGATATTGGTTCTTTATCTAATAATACATAAGTATGTGACTTTATTTCTCCTGAATCTAAGCTCATTCATATTTGGCTTGCCATTGTTATTGCCATTGTTATTTGCTGTTGCAGTACTACTTCCATTTTTATCATTAGCAAGAGTTATAATTAAAGCACATATGATAAAAATGAAAATAATTAAGGAAAAGTAAAATCAAAAGAAGAATAAAACTAATGAAAAAATAAGATTGTCTAAAAAAATGAAAGACTTAATTGAAAGCTTAAAAAAAAGGAAATTTAATGTCCATCAAGTGAAAAATAAGGACGAAGCAAGAGAGAAAGTTTTAAGTCTTCTCAAACCTGGAGAAAGCATAGGCTGGGGAGGAAGTATGTCTTGCAAGGAATGTGGGATCTATGATGCACTCAGACAGCGAGAGGACATAACTACAGTTGATAGGGAACTTGGAAAAACTCCTGAAGAAATTGAGAAGTTCATGCATAATTGCTTTAATGCAACTTGGTTTGTTACAAGTGCAAATGCTCTTTTGACAGATGGAAGAATAATAAATATTGATGGCAAGGGCAATAGGGTAGCTGCAACAATTTACGGACCTGAAAACGTGATTTTTGTCATAGGAAAAAACAAGATTGTTGATGGAAGTCTTGAAGAAGGCATATCAAGAGTTAAGAATGTAGCTTCACCACCAAACACAAAACGCTTAGACAAGAAGACTCCTTGCGCGGTGACTGGTGAGTGTGCAGATTGTGCTTCTCCTGATAGGATTTGCAGGTCAGTTGCGATAATAGAGTGGCAGAAGAATAACGATGGTATACATGTTATTTTAGTTGATGAAGAATTAGGTTATTGAATTATTTATTAATTCTTTTTTATTAAAATTAATATTAATGGGACTAATACTCTAGTCCCATTCTGCAGTCTGTCAGATCAAGAAGTATTTCCAGTATCTGCTTCATGCTTGTCAGATGCAATAGCTCTTCATTAGGTATCTTTTTGATTTCCTTTTTTATCATATATTTTACTTCATCCCTATTTCTGCTTAGTTCATTAACAATCTCAAAATCAAAATTATAGAACAGTTCATAATATTTATTAATCGACTTGTTGATTTGTTCCCATATTGTAATTGTTTCCTGACTAAATTTCTTATTGTATTTCATGACTTCTCTTGCAGTATACTTAAGGATATCCACTATCTTATCCATAGAAGCGATGATGTGATAATAAAAGCATGTCTGCTTTACATCTGGATAACCATATTTATTTAGTAACCTTAAACAGTATGTTACGAACTTGTTGATGTTATCATGTTTTTCTTCAATAGTTCCTAAAAGATTCATATCTTTTTTTCTTATTCCTTCTACTAAGCTCTCAGCAGTTTCATTGATAAGCAAAAAAGCCCTCCTCAGGATTGCTTTGAAATCCTCTCCTTCTTCTTTTCCAATATATTTTATCAGCATTCTACTTTCTGATTGTTCAATTACTTCTGCTCCTATGCATCTGTTGACTATCTTATGGATTGTAGCAGAAATGCTTACTTCTTCTCCTTTTCTGTAATGCTTGGTTATTGGGTTATCAAAGGTTACTTCTATTTCATTATAACCGAATCTATACAAGCTTTGTATGTAAAGGAGTAGTGAAGTCCTATCGAGTTTAGTGATATTCACTGATATCTTATCTATGCTCAGGGATTCTTTTGTGCTCAATATGAGCTTATTTCCTTCAATATCAATAAATACGCAGTCTCCTTTATTCAAGTCTCTTTCTTTGAGCCATTTAAGTGGCAATGCTACTGTGAGGCTAGATAATCCATGCTGAATCAGTTTTCTTTGCTCCATTCTAACCTAAAATCTATTGAGATATATAAATTTTATGTATATTATGTACATAAAATAAAAAATGTATGCCAAGAATACTTATAGATGTATATCATTCTCTATTACAGAAGGTGATGGCGACTATTAGGAGGCAAAAAATGACACAAAAAACAGGTACATTAGGACATAAGAAAATGGTTTATTATGAATATGATGAAAAAGGATGGGTCAGCGAATAATTATTTACAGACCAGAGGCTAAAAATGAACAACGAACAATTTCAGGAAATATATGATTATATTGCACAGCGTAAAGTAGTAGTTGATGATATTTTACAAACAATTGTTCGTAGGAGTGCTACTAATTTAGGAGCCGAGATGCGTACAACAGAAACAGGTCTTATTTTTTCAAATGGAATAGATGGACTTACACCTGGTGTTGAAGGTGAAAATTGGAGACCTTATACTTCTTCAGAACTCAAATCAATGGAAAAAAAGAGTCCTACATTTGGAGCTATAGCGCAACTTCATCAATGGGGATTATTGGGTTGGATAAGATATGATGATGAAGGTAGTGCAATGGATCAATATTCTGTTGATGTAAAATTAGCTATGGTATTAATTCCTGGTGTAATCAGAGAAGTGCCACAAGAAAATGCAAACTCTAAATATTTATTGTTAACTAGTGGGTATGTAGAGCTGACAGAAAAGGAGAAAGCATTACAATCTGATACTGATGCAAATTTAAGCAGATATGACAGACTTAAACAAAATGTTGGAAAAAGAGATTTAACAACTAATCAAGATCTAATTGATGTTGATAATATAGTAAAGAGATTATATGATCCGAGGAGATAAAAAATGAAAAAGAAAAAAAACACTTCAGAATCCCCAAAAAAGAAATTGGAAAAACTACCACTTACCATCTTAGAAGAAGACAGTCATCTGGATCCAGATCACGTCCTTCTAGGTGGTGAAGATGACGATCAGACCAAAGGTACGGATGATATGGGTAAGTACAGGCTTACAGCAAGATTCGGTTTCAGGGCAAAGAGCGACAATATCTATGAATTCGATCATGAATTTAGAGACATCTTTGAAGGTATGTTCCCTGGAGAATTGCATTTTTCAAGTACAGTATTAACAAATGGATTCTCAGGACCTTCACGTGCTTCAATCATCAGATATATAGATGATATGTCTCATGCAGTCGATTCTCTTGAAAGATATGACATGGTAAGACATGCAAGAAGCCATGGCTTGCGTGCACGTGGAAAAGATGAGGTATATGGAGGCTGGTTAGATCTTCAAGTTGATGTCTCAGATGCAACAATGCTTTTTCCTGCAATATTTCCAAGAGTTAGTGACAGGCATTATGCAATTAAGGTAACCTATAATTCATTCAATGATATCATAGGTGCTGGACTAAATGAGCCTGCAATACAAAGATTAAAAGATGGACTAGGAGATTTTCTTGTAGGATATACGGATATGACTGCTTTTAAGAATGACCAAAAGAGAGTAAGAGATGAATACTACGGACACCAGACTTTAGTCAGAACTTCTGGAGACATAACTTATACAAAAGGACATGGTTTCAGAAAAGATGAAGATGACTTTGCACAAGAAGGAGAAAGTCTTGATATAGGTTGCCTAGGAATAAGGATAGAGCGACCAAAAGATGGCAAGGTTGATGTTGTGCGTCTTGGAACAGATGTTGCAAACTTTATGAGCAGAACTGACTTTGCAAAGAGAGCGAATGGAATTGAGGCTTTGATGAACAGATATGAAAATGTATTGAAGCACAGGGATTCTTGGGTAAGCGGTTCCGCATATAGACTTTTTGATGAGATGTGTAAATTAAAGGTGCATCCAAATGCCTGAATTACTTAATGTCTATGATTTAGAAGGTAACTTTCTTTACCCCCAGGAAAGGAAAGAATTCTATTCCGAGATCAAAAAAGAGTATGCTAAGAAGGGAAAGATCTCAAGGAAAGTGGGCTCTGTCAGGGTCCTGCTTCTTAATTCTAAAGGAAGAATCTATCTTCAGAAAAGAAGTTTCAAGAAAGCAGAAAATCCTGGGCTTTTTGATAAAAGCGTAGGCGGACATGTTTCAAGCGGACATTCA
This sequence comes from uncultured Methanosarcinales archaeon, assembly GCA_964581515.1. Classification (GTDB taxonomy): domain Archaea; phylum Nanobdellota; class Nanobdellia; order Woesearchaeales; family JACJVV01; genus JACJVV01. The sequence continues at coordinate 41,129 of CAZOOV010000006.1, forward strand.
GATGATATGACAGCAGTAAGAGAATGTGCAGAAGAGCTTGGATTCCCAGTTTCAATCCTTACGAAAAAGGAGTTCAATGATGCAATATCATTGACAGATCTTAACATAATTGGTATCTTTAGAAAGATTGACCAGTTAAAAAATTTTGAGTCTGTTCGTGTAACAAAGGAAGGATCTGAATTCATTCAGCCATTCATGTCATCTATTTACATAGGTTATTATGATGGTCCTATTAAATTCGTTGACGGAGAAAGTATAGGTATAGAGACATTCTCTATTGACGAACTCAAAGAAGAGATTGATAGTAATCCTGGGAAATATACAGAAGACTTAAAATTCATGGTTAGGAAATATGAAGACTATCTGAAGCCGATGGCTGCATAATTCTTATTCTTTAATATTTTATTTTTTAAAATTATTTTCTAGAATTATTTTCCTAATTCTTATTTCTTCTTTTTTATATTCTTAATATTATTTTTTCCTTCAGCTACAACAACACATTCAATTAAGAATATCTTTGATAATGTGAAATAACAGAAGAATATCCCTATCGTAAGTATCAGCATTATCAGCATTCCAACTGCTCCGATTTCAAGAGCAAGAGGCAATTGTAGAAATGCAAGTGTAAACCAGAAAATTATTCCAACTATGATGTGGATGAAAAAGAGTTTAAGTCCTTTTCTCTTTAATATATCTAAGCTGTTTTTAATCGCTTTCTTCTTTCTCATCTCAACAAATGCAACTAAACCAATAAAATATATTACATAGCATATCAAGATAAATAATACAACAGAAGACATTGATTTCTCTGGGAGTACGACATTTTCAGCCACAAATCCCTTAACATCAATTATCATTCTAAATATTAACCATAATACCCCTTGTATAATTACACTAATTCCAAAAAACATTACAGGATACCACGATTTGAGCTTCTTTAGTATAATACTGAAGAAAAGTGTATATACGATATTTACAAGAAGCAATATACTGATGGTAAGCTTGCCTACATCTTCTCTAATCTGTTTTCCTAATAGATTTATCTCTTCAGCGTGTGCACTCAGTTTTGTCAGAGAACCAATCTCAGTTGTTCCTGATTCATCCATCAATTGATTAAATACAATTACATTCTTCTGTATAGAAGGCATATATTGAAGCATTAAAGCTAGAAATATAATTACAAATAGAACATCAAGAGCTAAACATCCAATACTTCTTAATTTATTCTTCTTCACATACTCTAAAGTCTTCTTGATTTCCTTCATACTAACATCCAGATTAGCTCAGTTTAAATAATTTATCACAATGATCAAAAGAATTGAGTTGCGAGGCAATACGATATGGATTCAGTCTGCCGAGTGGTGTTATTATGTTTTAGCTAATTATTCTCAGATGAGACCCCAAAATATAAAAGGACAAACCCACTAAACCTTCACATGGAGATATATCAACCAGAAGAGGATTCATACCTTCTAGCAAAATATGTAGAGAAGTATGTTAAAAAAGGGAACAAAGTACTTGATGTAGGGTGTGGGTCAGGTATACAGTCAGAAACCGCCTTGAAGAAGACAAAAGATGTACTTGGCGTAGATATAAATCCAAATGCAATTAAACACTGTAAATCTTCAGAGTATACAAAAGGAGCAAAATTTCAGAAAAGCAATCTCTTTTCAAATGTAAAAGGAAAGTTTAACATAATTATCTTCAATCCACCTTATCTTCCTGACGCAAAAGATCCAAAAGAGATCAAAGCTTATACTACAGGAGGAAAACATGGCTACGAAATAATTGACAAATTCTTGCAAGAAGCTAATAATCACCTCGCAGATGACGGAATCATCTTAATTGTTTTCTCAAACTTGACAAAAAAGAGAAAAGTAGATGAAATAATAGAAAATTATCTTTTTGAAAGCAAACTGTTGGAAGAAAAAAGTTTATTTTATGAGAAATTATATTGCTATAAAATAAAAAAGTCAGGATTACTAAAAAAATTCAACAAAAATAAAATAAAAAATCCTTCTTATCTTGCAAAAGGAAAAAGAGGCATGGTATTCAAGGGAGTTTACAAAGGAAAACAGTGTGTAGTAAAGATTCATCTTCCTAAAAGTAAGGCGTTTTGCACTATCGATAAAGAAGCACGATGGATGAAGTACATGAATAATCTTAAAATCGGACCTAAGCTCTACCATGCAGATAAAGAGATGGTGATAAGCGAATATATAGATGGGACATTAATTCTAGACTATTTCGAAAGCAACACAAAACAAAAGATAAAGAAAGTTATACTCATTGTTCTTGATCAAATGCATCTTTTGGACAAGAAAGGAGTAGAGAAGAAAGAGATGTGTAGACCATATAAGCATATAATTGTAAGGAAAGACAAACCCATTCTCATTGATGCTAAGAAATCAAAGATTTCTGGCATCTCTAAAACAGATGAACCTGTTTTGATAGATTTCGAAAGGACAAGACCAACAGAAAAACCTCAGAATGTGACTCAATTCTTGCAGTTTATAGTTGGCCCGTTGAAGCTCAACCAAAATAAGATAATTACACTAAGCAAGAAATATAAGCAGGATTATGACATAAAAGAAATCAAAAAGTATTTATATGACATCTGATTCTCATGTTCTATCATGAAACGAGTTGATTGTATTCATTGTCGGTAAATCAAGTTTTTCTAGTTACAACTCTAAAATTAATCAATTGTTCCAAAACAATAAATTTCATGGGTAGCTCCAGCTATATATTTTATTTCTGATTGTTGCAGGCAACTAAATTTCAAACCAGTTTGCCAAGCATTATAATTTATTTTTCATTTTACTAGATAAAAGACCAAAAGAAAAAATAGCGTTAGCTATGATAAAACTAAAAGAAAGACGGAGGAAAACAAAATGTTTCGAGAAAATATATTTCAATTTATGCAAGAAGGAGAAAAATTGCTTTACATACCAAAGAATGGAGGCTTAAGAGATTACATAGGTAACATGCTTCCTGAGATAGGCGTAGAAGTCCAGTCAACAGAATTAGAAGCCTTGCTTAATCAGAAGAAAGGCTCAATTTCTGCACAGAATGGTCTGACAATAGAGATAGAACGAGGAGAAGACATCCCTTCACTTGTCTGGGAGACTACAAAAATAATGGGTGTTCCAACATACGGCTTGACAGGAGACGACTTATTCGACGAATATGTTCTTGAGAAAGACAATGACACAAATGGAATTGGACTTTTGAATACCTACGATTGGTTTGATGAAAGTGCTAAGTACAAAAGACCCGCACTCTGTATGATGGCTAAAGTAGATGAATGGGAAGAGATGCCAATCATGTCAAGAGTAGCGATAAACGGCAAATACAGTAAGTTTACAAGACGTTATCTCTCAGAAAGAGCTGAAACAAAACCTGTAAATTTCTATGAAATTTCAGAATATGCAGGTGGGACTGAAAAGACAGTAAGAAATGGGATAAATGATTGCTGTGTAGATATTGTTTACGGTGGAGGTTCAGCAGAAGAGAATGGCTTGAAGATACTTGAAGAAGTTCGCTTTACTGACATAGCATTAATCGGTCCAACTCCTCCAAGGAACATCTGGCAACAGGAATTCGAAAGGATTTACGCAAAAGCCCTTAATCCAACTGATTCTTACACCTCAAGGCTTTTGGCAAGTCAAAATGAGATTGTCAAGAAGTTTGGTTCTGAATCAGGAGAATTCATCCAGGCATTAGTAACAAACTCTGGATTAGCAGATGAAGCACTAGATGTGATTTATTCGACAATGGTTGCTCTTGCAAGCAGAGGAAAAAGCTGGGATTATGTAGAGAAACAACTTGTTAAGAGGTGGAAGGCATGAGCAGACCTGTTTTTGAGATGGATAAGGAATTGAATCAAGCTGTAGGCAAGATCGTTGATGAAGTAAGGTCGCAAGGAGATAAGGCAGTGTTGAAGTATAACATCAAGTTTGATAACAATGACAACGAAAAGTTTGAGTTAACACCGTCACAAATTAAGTCAGCATACAATAGTATAAGTGATGATGTATTCGATGCAATAAATTATGCAATGCAAAACATAAAAGACTTTGCACAAGCACAGTTTAGTCAATTGAAAGACTTCAGCATGAAAAGAGATTATGGCACAATCAGCCAAAAGGTTATTCCTTTGGAAAGTGTTGGCTGCTATATTCCTGGTGGAAGGTATCCATTGCTCAGCTCTGCATTGATGTCAGTAATTCCAGCAAAAGTAGCAGGCGTGGAAAATATTATAGTATGTTCTCCAAACATCAAGCCTGAAGTGATTGTTGCAGCTGATATGGCAGGAGCTACAAGAATCTTCAATCTTGGAGGGGTACAAGCAATTGCAGCGATGGCTTATGGGACAGGACAAGTACCTAGTGTGAATAAAGTAGTGGGTCCAGGAAATAGATATGTGACAGAAGCAAAAAAGCTTTGCTATGGTGATGTTGGTATTGATTTCGTTGCAGGTCCAAGTGAGTTGATGATAATTGCAGACGATAGTGCCAACATAGATTATGTTAAAGCAGATCTTGCTTCACAAAAAGAGCACGATCCAGAAGCAGAGGTTTGTCTGCTTGAAGTGTTAAGTGATAACTATGAAAGTTATATTGCTTCAGCAATATCCCTAGCTAATCAGTCCGGTCCCGAACACTTGCAGTTGATGGTGAAAGATCCAGAAAAATATCTTAGCAAGCTAAAGAATTATGGCAGTCTTTTCATTGGCAATGATTCAAGTGTTGTCTTTGGAGATTATTGTAGTGGCACAAATCACATTCTGCCAACAGAGAATGCCGCGCGCTATACAGGTGGACTCTCTGTCTTTGATTTTGTCAAGATAACAACAACTCAAGAAATCAAGCCAGTTGAAGAACTTGTTAAAGCAACAGCAGTACTTGCAAGAGTTGAAGGACTGCAAAAACACAGAGAAGCAGCAGAAATAAGAAAAAAATAAATTTTTCTTTTATTCTTTTATTTTTAATCCAATGCATGCAGATTAACGCACAACTGATCTTCCCAAATCATTTCAGAATAACTTCTAAGCATGTCACCTACATATTTTTTTCTTTTGTTATACATCTCTTGATCTTTTGCTTCAAACTTTACTGTGATATAAGGTCCATTTTGTGAATATCTAAATACCATCATTCCATCTTCAAAATCTGCTCTGACTCCATCATCTCCTGGAATCACTTCATCATTTGTTATTCTAGCTTCTGGAAAATCCCCTCTAAATTTAGTTCCTAAATCTTTTATTACTTCAACTTTCTTCTCATCAGGACAGCCAATCTTGATTTCTGGTGAAGATATGTATTTAGGAAAGCTCTCATATAATTGACTTAAAGATAAGTTCTTATCTGATAAATATTCTAAAACTCTAAGGATTGCGTAGCTTCCATCATCATGTCCATATGCATTGTCATTAAAGAAGAAATGTCCGCTAAGCTCTCCACCAAATGCTGCTTTTTCTTCAGCGATTTTTGCTTTTATGAAAGCGTGTCCTGTCAGCCATACTATTGGTGTACCACCATTCTCTTCAACAACTTTTGTTACGACTTGACTGCATAATGTGTTATGTATTATTTTTGAGTTTGGAAATCTTTCAAGAATTTCTTTTGCAAATATTGCAACTAGCACGTCATTCCAGAGTATTCTTCCTTTTTCGTCAACAACACCGATTCTGTCTCCATCTCCATCAAAAGCTACTCCAAGGTCAGCTTTTTCTGCAGTAACAATCTTTCCAAGTCCTGCTAAGAACTCTTCATCAGTCGGATCAGGTGTGCCTACTGGAAAACTACCGTCTATCTCTAAATTCTTGCCTATTACTTCACATCCAGCTCTTTCTAATATCTCAGGAATATATGTTCCGCATGTACCATGCCTAGTATCTACAACAACCTTGAATTTCTTCTTTAATCTCACTCTTTTCAAGACATCATTATAATAATCTTCAGTTATGTCAGCTTTTTCTATTTTGCCAACCTCCTCTGATTCAAAATAATCTTCATTATCAACAATTCTTTTTATCTCTTGTACTTCTTCTGGTCCTGTTGTCTGTGAATAGCTTATGCCTAGTTTGAAACCATTGAAGTTGAATGGATTATGTGACGCTGTAATCATGATTCCTCCATTGGTTTGGAATCTATATTGGCCATAATACATCATTTGTGTCATTATCATTCCAAGATCAATCAAATCAATACCCATTGCAGTGACTCCTTTAGCAAAAGCTTCTTGAAATTCAGGCCCGCTAAGTCTACAATCTCTGCCGATAACGGCTTGTCTTATTTTTCTTTTTCTGAGTAAAGTACCATAGGCTTTTCCAAGTGCCTCTACTTTCTGTGCGTCTAAATCTTCTGGCACCATCCCTCTTATATCATAATTTCGAAAAATAAATTTATTGATTTTCATCTCTAATCAACCTCATTTTCTATTCCTTCTATTATCAGTTCATTATCAGTTCTCTTTATCTCAAGATTAGAAACACCACTGAGTACAATAAGTCCGTCTGTATCTACGTCGCATTCACCTGATTCATGTGATATTATATTTTTTGAATAATTTGTTACATAATTCTCTAGATACTCACTAAGATCTGCCTCTTTAATCTTCTCTATCATCTTCTTAATCAACTGCATATCACTCTTTTGACAGATAAGGGTGGCGTCAGGTGTATCTGCAATAACAAGATCTCGTACATTGTTGGCAATTATCTTTCTTGTCTGTGAAAGCATGATGCATTTTGTGACGTTTCCCTCATATTTCCCGATAGATATATTTCTTTTATCATCGCTAGGATAGCTCCTTTCAAGTGCAATGAAATCGCCAAGGTCATCCCAAGGCATACTGCTTCTTATGACAACGATATTATCGGATCTTTCCATTACACCGTAATCTATTGATATTTTCTCAAGTCCTTCAAATACTTCTTCCATAACTTTTTTATCAAAATTACTTTCTTTAATTTTCATAAGTCCAGAGTGTAGTTCAGGCATATTTTTCTCTATTTCTTCTAGCATGACAGAACACTTTGCAATGAACATGCCTGAATTCCATACATATTCTTTGCTTTCTACATATTCTTTTGCCGTCTTTAAATCTGGTTTTTCCTTAAATGCCTGTACAAAGAAAGTATCTGGTACATCTTCTTCAAATTCTTCTCCTACATGTATGTAACCATAACCTGTATGTGGTACGCTTGGTTCAATTCCAATAAGTACAATTTTACCGTTTGTCGCGGTTATGACCGCTTTTCTTATTGTATTGATATAAGCATCAATATCTTTGTATATATGATCACTGGTCTCAATAAACATTACTGCTTCAGGATCCTTATCATATAATGTTATTGCACTAAGTCCTATGCATGCAGCAGTATCTCTTTGCATTGGCTCAATGACAAAGTTTACATTAGGAAGCTCTTCTTTTATTAGATTACCTAAGAACTCATTTGTGGATATGAATATATTTTCATCAGGTATCAATGGGGATAGTCTATCGACTGTTTCTTGCATTAGTGATTTATCTGAGAATATCTTAAGAAGCTGCTTTGGTTTATTGCTTCTCGAATAGGGCCAGAACCTAGTTCCGTACCCTCCTGCCATAATTACCCCATATAACACCATTGTCCTCTAGGCACTTAGTGGTATTTTTAAATATTTTGTAAAAATACAACGATTATTAAGGGTATACAATTTAGATGTTATCTTAATACAGTATAGATGTTATCTTAATATTATCCTAAGCCGCATTACGCATTACAAGTTCATCTAAAGAATTATAATTTGGGAATGGTATTATATCTGTCCGAATTGGTTTGTTATCATCATTATTATATGGATTATATCCTGAGGTATTTCTGTATGTTACAGTATCGCTGTATGTATTTTGTGAGTCATATTGTTCTATTGCATTTTCTAGGATTTCTGCTCTATGTCCTGCAATACTTGCAAGTCCGCTGTATTGTTTACTTTCTTCTCCTTGTGTATTCTCAGACCTGTACTGGAAATATCCACTCAGAAATTTCTCTACATCATATTCAGCTGCTGCAGGTGCAGGTTCTCTATTGAGATCCTCATAGCTTTGTCCTGTATGTGCCAGCTCATGTGCTATTATATATTTTGCAACAGATTCTCTTGTAAGGTCAAGGTTGCCATACTGCCCTTTCATCTCATCAAGCATTTCATCGTATCTTGAATTGACTCCTATAGTAAGCTCGGTATCTGTATAAGCGACTGCATTTGGAATTTCATCAGTAACTTCTTTAGACTCAACATTTTTTATATTTTTATTATGATGTCTTGCATATTGAACAAAAGTATTATACTCACTACCATAGAAATCTTTCATATCTTTTGTGAATGATACCATCGCTTGTTTGAATTCTGATGCATCCGAACCAGTTATCCTTCCGTCTTGTACAGCTTGTTCAAGTACATTTTCAAGCTCAGAATAATCTTCGCTGTCAATGTCTCCTTTTACTGCCATCTCCATCATAGTATCATAATCAATATTTCCAGAAACAGCCATCTGATATATTTTATTATAGGTTACATTGCTAGAATCAGTTGTATTAGTACTATTTTCTCTAGTTTCATACTCTTGTTCAGTCTGTTCTTCAACAGCCTCGCTAGTTTCTTCCCCCATACGTTGAGTTAAGCTCGACCAGCTTATAAATTTTATGGTTTTTCACTACTAATTAGAAAGAAAGAATAATGAAGAAAAAGAAAGGAAAAAGGACTTATTTAATCCTTCAAGTAAATAGGAGAACCAGCTCCTTGTTGTTTATAGATATTTTTAATCTGTTCTTTAGTAAGTCCTTTATTCTGTTGATACATATGATGTAATTGTATTGCTTCATCAATCTTCATCTTCTTAGCATCAACAATATCTTCAATTCCTAAATGCTTGATTAAATGACCTGTGTGGTCTTGTGTAAGATTTCCAGCAGCTGATGATGTTAATTTCTTTCTTATTTCATCCATTAAATTACTTCTGTATCTCTCATGCATGCTCAGGCTGTATTGTTTTCCATGCCCTCTGATGCTTTTATGTAACTCTGCCTTTGTGATGCCAGCATATTCTCTCATCAGTCCATCAGCTTTTAATCTGTCACCCTCATCAGTGCCTGACTTGAAATATTTTTTTGCTTTCTTTAAATAAAATTGACTCATCTCATCAGCCATCTTCTCCTGCATCTTTGAGTCTTCAAGCTTATCAAGATCCAGTTCGTCGCCTTCTTCATTCATTAATAATTTTTTTGCAGCAACATTATATGCTTCAGAATGAGCTAGTTCAGTAGCGTTAGCTATCCTCTCAGCTCTTTTAGCCAACTCATCAAACTCTTTTATTTCTTTAGGAACATCTGCCATCATCATCACCTGTAAATTTTTAGATAAATTAGTTAATATATAATATATAGAGCATCTTAACTAAAGTAGAATATAAAGCTTTCGTTTTTTCTATTTGTGAATAGTAAATATAAATAAATAAAGTGATGAAAATAGATAAATAAATGAGAAAAAAAGATATAAGAAAAATAAAAATAAGAAAAAAGATATAAAAAAATGAGAAAAAAAGATTGACTCAATAAGCCTAATCTCTTACATAGATTGGTACAGGCTGATCCTGCTGCTGGAAGATATTCTTTATCTGTTCCTTTGTCAGGGTTGTCTGGTTCTGTCTTAGTGATTGTTCATTCATCATTACTACTTGTATTGCGTCTCCAATCTTCATTTTGTCTGGATCAACTATCTCACCAAGTCCTTTGTAATCAATCAATGGTTTGATATGATCATCAGTCAACATGCCTGAAGCAGTTGTTCTATGACGTTGTTCAACACTACGCATAGATTGAGATACATATTGTGAGAATACATCAAGGCTGAAATTACCTTTCTGTTCATTCATGAGTCTTTGTGTTGCACCATATGTTGTTCCGTTATAAGCGCTAGTTAATCCATCTGCCTTAAGCTTGTCTGTTAGATCCAGTTCTGAAGCAAAATGTCCTTTTGCTTGCTCACCTATATTTTCAGAAAGTCCATTAAGAACTTTTGCTCTTGTTTCGTCATCTTCAAGCTTAGCATAATCGATACCATCGCCACCGTCACTCACTAGTCCATTTTCAGGGGCATGTGCTGCAGCAATGAATGCGCCTGTACTGTTAAGTTGGATAGCATTCTCTATTCTTTTTGCTTTCTTTAGCAATTCATCAAATTCTTTTATTTCTTTAGGAACATCTGTCATTGAATATCACCTTTTATCTAATTATACTACTATATAGTGATAACTAATATATAAATATTTCGGTATTTCAGCTTAAAATACCCATATAGATGTCATTATCGAATCATTTATAAACTAACAGGTAACCAGTTTGAGTATAAATTGGCTATATTAAAGTAATTCAATAATTAAATAATAATTAAGTTCAAGTGATACTAAAAAACATACGAGGTAATATCTATGTCAAAAAAATCAAAATCTGCTAAATCTGCTAAATCAAATAAATCAACTAAGTCAAAAAAAGATGTTAAAGAAATTTCTACAGTAGAAAATATGACACCTGGCTTTGATAAGCTTCCAAAGGATGCTCAAGACAAGCTTAAGAAGATAAAAGAAAAGCTTGACAAGTTCTCAAAACAAGTTGTTGAGAAATTCGATAAGTATGTTACAGGTATTGCACTATTGCCTCCACCAAAAGGTCCACAGGAGCAGCATCCTACAATGCAGCAAGGCGATATTCCACAGCAACCTCAAGAAAAACCTGAAGAAAAACCAAATCCCGATGATATAAATGTCTTAGTATTGATTGATGATTCTGACAGTAAGAAAATGACTAAGATGGAGCTTAAGGATAAGCTCTCCACAATCATTGAACAGATGGCTAAAGATATTGACAAGAACCTTAAGACACAGACTGTTCTTTTAAGTGAAGTTTGGCAATCATGCTATGATGCAAAATATGATGTCCTGCAAGAGATTGCTATGGCAGCTCCAGTATATGATACAGGGATGCTTGCAGCTATCAAGATTTCAGAAGTTCATAAGTCAATGGTACTTAAGAAGTTTGAGAAATATATTGTAAGCTATGTTCTTGCAGGTTCATTAGTAAGAGGACAGGCAACAAAGACTTCAGATATTGATGTATTCATTGTAATTGATGATACTGACGTAAAGAAGATGACTCGTGCAGAATTGAAAGATAAGCTTAGAGCAATCATCTTAAGCATGGGATATGAGGCAGGTCAGATTACTGGTGTAAATAATAAGATTAACATCCAGGTATATATCTTGACTGACTTCTGGGACTCATTAAAAGAAGCAAACCCGATTATATTTACATTACTTCGTGACGGAGTACCTTTCTATGACAGGGGAATCTTCATGCCATGGAAACAGCTTCTTAGGATGGGTAAGATCAAACCTTCAGCTGAAGCAATTGACATGTTCATGAGTTCTGGTGAGCAGATGCTTAAACGTGTTGAGTTGAAGATAAAAGAGATAGGTATGGAAGATATCTATTATGCTATTTTGACTCCTTCACAAGCAGCACTTATGATGTATGGTATAGCACCACCTGCTCCTAGGGAAACAGCACATCTTATTGAAGAGATCTTTGTCAAGAAAGAGAAACTTCTTGAGAAAAAATGGGTTGATATTTTAGATACAAATATCCAGGTAAGAAAAGAGCTTGAACATGGAACAAAAAAGGAATTATCAGGCGCAGAAGTAGACAAACTGCTCAAAGATGCTATTGATTATCTTAAAAGGATAAATGAATTGTTCACTCAGATTGAAAAGACAAAGGAAGAAGGAGACGTTCTCCATATATACGAGACCATTGTCACTATCGTGAGAGACGCATTAAAGCTTGAGGGTGTCGGCAAAGTCAAAAAAGATGATATCCTGAAATGTTTTGAGGATCATCTGATTGCTCAAGGTAAGATACCTGAGAAATACAAGCGTATGCTTGAAGATATAATCAAAGCAAAGAAAGACTTTGATGCTAAAAAGCTTTCAAAGCATGATGTGGAAAAAGCAAAGAAAGATTCACGTGATTTGATCAAGTTCGTAATAGAATATATACAAAGAAAGAAAGGCAGAGAACTTGAAAGAGCAAAACTTCGTGTAAGGCATGGGGAGAAGTTTGGTGAAGTAATCATGCTTGATAAGATTGCTTACATAATCCATGATATTAATAATCAAGAACAAAGCATATCAAAAGCAGACATAACAGAACAAGGCGGTCTGACCAATATAACTAAATCTTCTTTAGAAGATATGGAGAAGCATATTGCAAAGATCGAGATTCCTTCAAGAGTATTCTTGAAAGAACGTGTCTTTGAAGATATGAAAAACATCTTCGGAAAAGATGTTGAGATCTTGGTCAATTATTAATTTTAATTTTTTATTCTTTTAATTATTAATTTTTTTACTTTTTATTCTTCTAATTTTTTATTCTTCTTACTTTTTATTCTTCCTACTTTTCTTATTTCTTATTCTTCTTCTCCTATTTCTTCTCCAATTTTTCTCTCTCTCTTTCTCTCTTTCTCTCTTTCTCTTTCTCTCTCTCTCTCCCTCTCTTTCTCTCTCTCTCTTTCTCCTCCCTTATTTTTTGTAGTCATTTTTAAGTAGGCAATAGCAAAAAGTTTATAAACAGTATCTCAACTAATTATATTGGTAAGGTGTTCTTGGGTAATTTATTAAGTTAGTTTGGAAGCCAGTTAGATTACAATGTTAGAAGGAAAAAAAGTATTATTATCGGCGTGGGGAACACAGGGGGGAGCAGACGATGTAGTCTCTTCGCTCATTAATGGTTTTAGGCAAAGAGGTATTGAGAGTGATCTTCTTTATCATTCTCCTGGATTTGATAAAAGGCAGTTTACTAAACCATATATCGGACGATTCTTATTGTCAGCATTTAAATTATTGAAGCGTTATGGTTATCAAAGATTTATAGAGCAAGGTTCTGTGAGGTTTATGCCAGGTGGTTCTGGAGAAGAACAGAAATTCAGATGGAACCAATTCATAAGAAACACTAATTGGCAGGATTATGCAGTTATTGATTTTCATTCCTGTACTTTTGCTTCTACAGAATTGGATACATTAAAGGAAGCTGCATCTAATATACCTTTGGTAGCTCATGTGCACGGTGTTAATTCTCATGCAGCTTTAATTGAGGACAAAGACAAGCTTCTTAAAGAATTTCCAGTATCTAAACTACAGACTGTTCCTGAGCATGTAAAAAAACAACTCAGAGACAAATATAATCCTTTATGTTCTGCAAGATATCAAGAAAATCTCTTAGATGCTGCAGACAAATTAACGTTCTTAACAAGATTCACTCATGATATCACTAGTTTCTGGTATCCTAAGTTGGGTGATGATGATAGGGTTAAGTTCATACCTAATGGTTCAGATTTTCATAAGCATGCAGATGATCCTTCTGTAGAAAGAAGAGCTACTGAAATAAGGCATACTATCGGAAATGATGCAAAAATAATAATGTATTCTGGAAGGATAGTTCCTCCTAAAGGCGCTTCAGATCTTGCAATGGCATTTGATAAGATAAAAGAAGTGCATCCTGATGTGAAACTTCTTTTATCAGGAAGATATGATCCCACATACAAAATGCCTGATTCTTCAAATAATGATGGCAGTGCAGCAGTATATCATTATATCCGTCCTGAATTTCATGATGACATAATCTATATGGGCTGGGCTAGCAATAAAAAAGAACTGGCAGCAAGACTTAAGGCAGCAGATGTCCTTGCTCTTCCGAGTTATCATGAAACCTTTAGCATAGCTGCTTTAGAAAGTATGTTTATGGGTACCCCTGTAGTTTTGGGTGATGTTGACGGAAGCAGTGAAGTTTATGTAAAACCACAGCTTGCATATGGTGTGACTCCTGGAGACATTGATGAGATGGTATCTCATTTTAATGATATATTTAATAATCCAGGTAGGGCGCAAAGGGATGCAAGAGTCGTTAAGGATACAGTCAATGAAAGATATTCATTAAGCAGTGTAATAAACAAAACAATTGGATTATATGAGAGTGCAATCCAAGAGAAAAGATAAGGTATTGAAGAGAAGAGGCAAGGTATTGTTAGTATCTCATAAATCTATAAAACATAAAATCTATAAAATTATTTATTCTTTTATTTCTTGATTAAATTTTTTATTTTGTCAAAGAATGTTTTATTTTTCACATTTATGTTATCTTTTATTATACTATATATTTTTCCGCTATCTCTTAATCTTTTGTAGTTCTCTATACATTCAACACACGTGAATAATCCTTCATGCTCTTTTCCTCTTTTTTCCAGGAAATTTTTCATGATTTTTTTATATTGCTCAACATTTTCATCATCTAATACTTTTGTAAGTTTGTCTTTTACATTTCCCATTGCAAATGATGAATCATGCAAGAAGCAGCAGGGTATTATGTTTCCATCTGGAAATACATTTATTTCAAAATTGCTTTTTCGAAACATTGGACAATCATCTCCATATGAACACACCACTGGTTTTATTCTTCCTTCATATTTTTCAGAAAGTTTCTTTGCCAATTCGATATATTTCTTAATGATTTTTTGATTTGAAAGATTATTTTTTTCAGCATTGTTGAGTATTACGGGTCTATCTATTCTGACTTCATTGATATTTAATTCATTGATGAGGAAATCGGCAGTCTTTTCATATGTATCAATGTTGTACTCTGTTATTATAGAAATGACTCCCATATACTTATTTGGGTCGGATTGTCTAATTAGTTTGATAAAGTTAATGGAGTTCTTATACGCATCTTTTCCTCTTGAAAGATCATTTATTTTTTCATCATGCGAATCTAATGAAGTCCATGGATAAACAGTTTTATAACTTAATATTTTCTCAGCTTTCTCTTTATTTATATTATAACCATTGCTTATGAGGCCAATTGATAATCCTAATGAAGTGATATACTCTAGGATTCTAAAGAAGTCAGGATGCAAGCTAGGTTCTCCTCCTGTTATCGTAACACTTAATATGCCTAATTTTTTTGCTTCTTTGACTATCTTAATTATGTCTTTCAAAGGAAGATGTTGCAGTTTTTTATCATACAAGCAATATTTGCATGTAGAATTACACACATTTGTTATTATAAGCGATATTTTTTTTGGCTGATACATCCTATAAACCTCTCATCAAATCTGGGATTTTACAATCATTTATCTGATTACAATCTGCACATCCTTTTTTCTGTATTATGCTACTGGAATTATTATCATGTTTCCTATAGTGATAAAGGGATTTATCCAATCTCATTATTTTTTTGTTTTTTGATGCGAACATCAACAATAATTCGCAATCTGTGCACGTGTCATGTTTCTCATTGAAGCCACCAAGCCTTATTGCTTCATCTTTTCTATAAAGTACCATATGTGAAAAGTTTGGTTTTGTCTTGAATGTTTTTTTTGTAGGTTCTCTACTGTCATATCTTCCAATTATTTTTAATTTAGAATCGCATATATAAAAATTAGAATAGACAAGATCAACTTTATTTCTGTTTAAGAATATATTAAATTCTGATAATGCATTCTTCTCTAATTTATCATCGCTATCTATATGTCCAATATATTTTCCTTTTGATAATTTTAATGCAATGTTTCTTGATTTTGGGATTCCTAGATTCTTTTCATTTCTATGATATTTTATTCTTTTATCTTGTAATGCATATCTCTTAGAAATATCGCTTGTTTTATCTGTTGATCCATCATCGATAATTACGAGTTCCCATCTTTTATGTGTTTGATTTATTACAGATTGTATAGCCTCACTGATGAATCTTTCATTATTATATGTAGGCATCATTAATGAAATGAAATTATTTTTTTTTGAAAATATTTTATTTATGAATGATTTTATGGTTTTATTTCCTATTTCAGAATTTTTCTTTCTCTCGTCCATCATTTTATGATTTTATTTGATTTATTTAAATTATTTGTTATCATTATTTTAAGAACTTATTTTTTCTTTTTCAAAACTTCTTCTCCGAATATAAAAAAGCAAAACCTTTATATATGTCTAAGTCAAAAAAACAGCATAAGTTATGTTTTTACATAAAAGATGAGGTGAACAATAACATGGCCGCAAAAAAGAAAGCAGTGAAGAGAAAAGCTAAGAAGAAAGCTGCTAAGAGAAAACCAGCTAAGAAAAAAGCTAAGAAAAAAGCTGCAAAGAAAAAGCCTGCAAAACGAAAGAAAGTAGCTAAGAAAAAAGCTAAAAAGAAAAAGAAAAGAAGATAAATTCGTTTTGTTTTTTATTTTTTTGTTACTCTATTGCAACTATGACATTAGTTGCAATAATGTAAAATTTCTTGTCTTTTCTCAGGTGATACGTTGGAAGTTGAAAATTTTATAAAAGCATTTGAATCAACCGGGAAATTTCTTTTCTCTCTCTTTGAAGATGTAAATTCTATGTATGCAGCGACATTTCTATTGACTTTACTTTTGTTATATGCCCTAATTCTTGCATTAATTGGAAGATCACCTGGTTTTGGTGATGGTAAGAAGGCAAATAAGTATGGTAAAGCATTAGCATTCGTAATTGCACTTACTAGTACGTTTTCTATGTTTAGATTAGGTGCAGATAGAACTGCTCAAGAGATTGTAGTTAGAACTCTAACTACTTATGGGATATTTGCAGGAGCAGTACTTGCATTTTTATTTTTTGCAATATTATATTTTGGTCTTGGCAATAAAGAAGAAGGAAGATGGCATCTTGCCATAATAGGTTCAGGTCTTGCCATGGCTGTTGTAGGTTTTATAGTCTCACTAGGGATGGTGCAGGCTTTAGGTTGGCTTATAGGGATTATTGGGTTAATTTTATATATTAGTAGTGCCGGATTATTAAGTGAAGTAACAGACAAGAAAGACTGACAATGGAATTCAGTAGATGGATGAGAAACGTAGTGTACGGACTAGTTTTATCTATCTTTGTTCCTATCGTTTATGCTGCTCCTCAAATTAGTGATTTTACAAATGTATTTAAGATAGGTGGACAATTCTTAGAACAGCTTTTTCAAAGTGAATATGGTCTTTTTGCAATCACAGTAATTCTTGCAACAATGATGTTTTACAACATATTTGTTCCTCTTATATCAAAGATTCCTGTCTTTAAAGGTGGCGATAAAGGTGGCCCTGCTAATAAATATGGCAAGGTAGTTTCACTCTGTATGGCTATCATGGCTTCATTAGGTATATTTGGAGTTATAATACTTAATGGTGGGTCACAAGGTGTAAGAGGTGCGCTTAATAGTTGGCTTGGTCCATTTGCAACACTCGCTGGAATAGTTATGGCTCTTTTATTCTTCGGTCTTATTTATTTTGGTTTTAAAGATGCTGATGAAAGTGACAGATGGAAGCGTGCACTTTGGGGTGCAGGACTTTGTATGGTCTTTATTGGTATGCTTCTGGCAAAACCTTTCCTTCATTCACTAGGTTGGCTTATAGTTTTCATACTGCTTATGATGTTTCTTTTCAAAGGAAAAGGAGATGGTGGTGGCAAAGGCAAAGATAAAGATAAGGATAAAGATAAAGACGGCGACGATAAAGATGGTGATGATAAAGATAAAGACGATGATGATCATGATGATAATGATTGGTATCCTGAGATCACTTTAGGTGATACAAATCCTGCAAAAGGAGTAGTTCATGATAAATAAATGAAATAAGAAATGCAATCAAATAAAATAAACAATAAAATAATAATACGATAAATAAAAATGACTGACTTCACAGACATAAGCTCAAGGGATAAATCAGCAGAATTGCCTATTGTAATTGTAATTCCTCAAGGAAGAAAAGAAGTCATAGATTACGATTCTGTTATTAATTATAATCCTACTACAGGCACAACACCTCCTTTAGGACCACTGGCAGGCATACATCAAACTAGGCATGACTTTTATACACATAATGATGCAGAATACAGAAAGCTCCATATCAAAAGAGGTTTACCTGATCCACAGTACATCGACTCTTTTGGTAAGTCTTTGAGAGAATCTCTTAAGGATGCAACTGGTAAATATGCTTCTTTAGTTAACAATGAAGCACAGAATTTTTTCTTTGATGTTAATAAGCGTCCTAATTGGGGAACTCCTGTGGCTACTCATGCAGGAGATGCAAAATATGAGTATGTGACAATAGAAGCTCCTCCTGGAATTGATCCTTTACAGAATAATTTCGCAGGTGCAGGCAATGAAATAAAAGATGCTTTTGAAGAATTCCAAAAAAAGCTCAATAAAAGAGTAGATGATTTAGTTAGTGATTTTGGTTATTGTCTTGTCTTTTTCTTGAATGCGAATCATTCGCCAGGACATATGGACATGTTTACTTATTCTAATTACGATCATTTCTTCAAAACTGTATATAATACTAATTTTGTTCCTCATGTATGGCATGATACTCATAGAATAACTGTTGGAGGTCATCTTGATAATTTCCATACATTCTATCCTGGATATGAGAATAGAAATGTAAGAAATGCATTCTTCATAAATATGGAATTACCTTACACCTCATTTTATAGAAGAGGTACAAGAGAAGATTATGCAAGATCACTTGCAGAATCAATACATGATTTGCTTGATTTAGTGCATTATCATTATTCTAAAGTCAGAAGAGGCACTATTAAGGGAAGAGTAGTCTTTGGAGACAAATGTGGACGGCACTTTTCTCCTAAAAAAAGTTCAAGAAATGAATTATATGCATATAATGGCGGAGACATGGAAGTTGCTCAGAATGTAACTGTAGAATTATGCAGGCTCCGGGAAAAGAGATGGATTATTGGTACGCATTTATTAAAACCTTTTTTAGTCGATCTTTTAGAAGAGATGGGTCAAAAAGATTATTACCCTTGGCCTGTCTCAGATCCTAGTGGTCATCCTATAACTGCAAAAACAGATTCACACGGTCGTTTTGAATTCAATAATCTTCCTTATGGTGATGAATATATCCTTAAATTAACTTATGAAAATAATGATTATATCCATGTCACAGCAAAAGTTCCAAAACTTTTCCGTAAGCATGGTATAGGGTTAAGAGAAGCTACATACAACCGTGGAGGAAATACGCGGATATACAATGCCTTATTACGAAGACGTTCAGGTAATTTTGCTCATGCATTCAGAAAAAGATGGTTATGGGTAGATAAATTATCAGGACCTGATGGTTATCCTCCTTTGCCTATTTATCTTGGTATGGCAACTCCTGGCTCTGTTCTTGATCATTATCAAGAGAATAATGCAATCATTGACATATTTCCTATAGAAAAGAAAGACAAGAAAGGAAAGAAAAAGAAAGGTAAGGGTGATTATTCATATCAATGGTGGAGATTTAATGAAGAAAAATATTATGACGCTGTAAAGGCTAAGAATATTTCACCTAAACATATCCCTGCAGCATATAGAGGGGATGATGCTACTAAACATTATGGTAAACCATTGTCAGCAATAAGTAAAACAAAAGGGGAAAGTCCTTTTGATGTAAGTAGTTCAGAGATACCTGTTGCTTCACCAAAACTTCTAGCTTTGGGTGCTTGTAAGAAAGGAAATGAAAATAAGAATGAGTGGAAGTGGGATAAATGGGTAACATCTACAACTCCTACTACACCCACTACCCCTACAACTCCAACCACACCTACTACTCCAACCACACCTACTACTCCAACCACACCTACTACTCCAACCACTCCTACTACCCCTACTACTCCAACCACTCCTACTACTCCAACCACTCCTACTACTCCAACCACACCTACAACACCAACAACTCCTACTACACCAACCACTCCAACTACGCCTACTACACCAACCACTCCAACCACACCTACAACTCCGACCACTCCTACTCCACCTCCTGGTGGATATTCATATAGGATTAATCCTAATCTGACAACTGTTCCTCCAAATGGAACATTAGTGATACAATGTACTGCTGAAAGAGGGCAGTTCAATGCTGATAGGAATCAACATCAAGTTATTGTTAATGATATAACTTCTGGTGCAAGTCAGGTTGCAAATATTATTACAATTACTCCTACTCTTATAACAGCACGACTACGGATCCCAAGGGATTGGAATGTCAATGATGAACTTAGTATAGATGCAGACCTAGATATGGTATAAAATGGTAAAGATAAGACAATCATATAGTGGACTAATAATAGGAAACACTTCTCCTAAGAGTTTTCTATGGGTTAATCCTATTTCTAATGGTCCTGTTAGAAATGATACTACCATTGACATAGAAGTAGAATTAAGAGGATCAGTGCAACATGCAACAAGAGCTAAGTTTTACATAGATGGTCATGATATTGGAGATGCAACTCTTACTGCACATGGTTCAGGTTCAACAGAATTTACACTTGCAGAATTGCATAAATACATTTGCTTGCCAAATCCTCCTATTGAACATAAGCTGGACGTAACTGTATGGGACAGACAGCATAGAGCATACACAGATGGAATCAGGTTTAGGCTTGAAGGAACATGTCCTGGAGCTACTACTCCAACAACACCAACTACTCCTACTACACCAACAACACCAACTACACCAACAACACCAACAACACCAACTACTCCAACAACACCTACTACTCCTACAACACCTACTACTCCTACTACACCAACAACACCTACTACTCCAACAAGTCCTTTGAAATATAAGATGCATGTAGAACCTACTTATGAACATATAGATAAAGTTGGTTGGGATAGACCAGCAATTCATCCTAATAGGAGAAGAAGAGCATATGTCACATTAACACATAAACAAAGACAAAGTTTACCATTCAGTGTAAGGATAACTCCTGGTGGAAATGCAATCATGCGTTTCAATTACAGGTTTTATGCAATGTATCATGATAAACCATCAAACAAATGGGTTCCTTTTACAGAACAGATGATGAAAGAATGGAACTTTGAATCTCATGGTCAAAAATCACTAAGTGATTTATCGAATGAAGAAAAAGGCCTTGGCAGATTCTGGAAAGCATTCAAAAAGAAATCAGATGGTTCTTTTAAGACACGTACTCTTGCTGATGGAAGTGTGGTTAGAATTCCTCTTATAGGCGACCTCCCTTTTGCAAGCAGTGATGTAAAAGAAGTGCATATAACATTTGATCCAAAACCTGGATTTGATCAAATTGTTATTGGGATGAGTTCAGTTCTTAAGAAAAGTAAGAAAGGTGTTAATATGGGAGCTGAAGCTACAGGTTATTATGTAGTTACATTTGATAAGAAAAGTACTGCTTTAGTAACTACTCCAACTACACCTACTACACCAACAACTCCAACTACACCAACTACTCCTACAACTCCAACTACACCAACTGGTCTTACAATACCTACAACTCCAACAACACCTACCACTCCTACTACTCCAACAGGAGTCATTGGAGGGATTACAAATATAGATTACATATTTAAACCAGAACCAGGTCAGAATATTGACCTTAGGCAGATTGTTGGAAGCAAGTTATCCTTATCTTTTAATGGAGCTAGAGAAGAATTTGATATAGTAAACAATCATGGTAGGATAACAATAAATTCAATCATTCATTCTAATCAACAGTTACAAGTCCAACTACTTTCAAACGCTTTTAATATATCAAGATGTATAAGAAAACCAAAAGATAAAGAGTTCTCAGCTAAAAATGGAGTTCTTGAATTAAATTTACTTGATAGGACTGATTTGGGTAGGAAAAGAAATCAAGTAATATTCTTTATCCAGCCAAAAGTAGGGCAATTAGGTCCAGGGCAGAAATTACTTCCTGCACATTGTAGTACAAATCTTACTACACGAATAAGAAAGAAAAAAGCAGAAGTTAATCTTACTGATGTTCAGAATGCTACTGAGTCTCCTTCTATACAAATACCTATAGAAATAGAGAATAAATCCGGAGAAAGACCACTTAATGTAAGAGTTACAGCCGAAGTTGAAGTTCACGGAAAATCTGGTGAAGGGAACATAAATCATACTAAAGTTACTTCTGGTACAGATACAACACCTGATAAGACCTCATGGAAAGTTAATGTTCATACAGATGGAGGCGAAGTAACACAAGATAGAGATTCTGTAGTTGTTCATAATATCAAAGCAGGACATAAAGTCAAAGGTACTGTTGACGTTGTAATCCCTGAACCAATTATCGAACATGGAGGCGATTCACAGCCTGTTGTAACACCTCACTTCTTCCCTGTTGATGAAGTAGGAAGGATGCTAGAAGAAGCAACAGATGATGGTAAGAAAAAGAGAAAGAGAACTCCAAAAAAAATTGATGGCATAACTTTAGTCAGAAAGCCTTCAAAGAAATCACCTATTTCAGATTATGATAAATTTATCCACATGCTCTTCAAAAAAGGTGGGTTTTATGAAACATTATTGAAATACCAAAGAGAAATTAACACCTTGGTTGAGAAACTTCCTAAACGTCTGCTTCATTTCCAAGCTCTCCAGAAATGGTTGACACAAGGAAAACAGAAATACATGCCTGAAGTTTATCTTACCGAATTGAAAAAAGAAGGTGGCATAGAAAAATTAGAAGCAGTACAGAAGAAAATACATGAGCTTATCCATTATATTACAGATGGAAAGGGTAAGGAATATATGACTCTTTTCGTTGAGAGCGTAGATGAGATGGGTAAATTGCATGATCAAAAGGTAGGAAATAATGCATATGTTAATTCTTGGAAAAGTCTTACCACTACTGTTGACAACACAAAACCAGATGGTCCAAGATTTGTCAAGTATCAATTCCCTTCAATTAAAGTGTTCATAACAAATAGTCTTATGACTATCTTTACTACATTTGACAGTGGTTTAGTTAAAGAGATTAAAGAGCTCAAAGAAGTATATACTGAAGTAAAAGCAGATACTGTGGGTGATATTATTAAAGTTTTATCTAAACTCCTTGGAAAAGAATTCGGACGAGATGGAAGGTTTGGAAGCATAAGGGTACTAAGAGAAAATCCAATACCTAAGTTGATATCATTCGTGGAAATCTTTAAAGAGTAAATGTCTGAATTCTTCATATATCTTAGATAGTTTGTCTGATGCACACTCCATCTTCTTAGGCAGTCCTATAGCGTGATATCTCATGATTTCTCTTCCATTGGATTCTTCTTTTATTGCTTTATCACATTGGATTGCATAAACTTCTCCTTCTTTCATATATGTGACTGTGACTCTGTCTGATTCTACATGTTTTCCATCAACTTTCTCTTCAAGTATTAATCCTTCAAAATTACCTTTTGGAGGATTTCTTACTTCCATTCCTATATTACCTGATTCATAGGTCATTGCAGGTAGTCCTGGATCAATAAATTTCATACCATCACGCTCAGGCAATATTATTGGATAAAAACATCTATCATTTCCTTGTTGTGAGATGTCTCTAATCTTATCCCAATTTTCCCTGAAAAATGTTAATATTTCGTCTTCATTCATTTTTATTCCTTTAATTTATTACTTCAACTTATTTTTCCCGTTAATTCATTTAATTTAGTTTATTCACTTAATTTAGTTAATACTTTATTTAAACATTCTTGTGCTGATGTATGTCCTGGATTTATCTCAAGTGTTCTTCTGAAACAATGCATAGCATTTACAAAATAATTAATATAGCTTTCTTTGTCTTCTGGTCTTGCATTGCATATCTGGTCTCCTTTATACATATATGCAGTCCCTCCAAAATAATGATGATGCATATTATCTGGTTCTTTTTTCATGAGAGCTGTGTAATGCTTGATGCTTTGTCCTAAATCCCCTTCATCTCTTTCTTTCTTGGCTTGTTTTGATAGTTCATTTGTATCAATATCGCGCTCATTAGTTGTTCCTACTTTTCTTAATGGGATATTATTATACCTTGCAGCAATATCTGAAAAGCTGCTCCAGTAAGAACCTAATATCATTCTTGTCTGGGACAATTGTAAGATATCTACTAATGCATCTTTGATGCCACTACTGTTATCACGTTCATAATCAATATCTCTTGTAATTATTTTTGCTCCATATCTTGCTCTAAATGTATCTTTTGTCTCTTTGGAATCTGTAGCAACAAAGAAATATGTATCTGGATCTTCTTCTAGTATAGCGTCCATTTCATTCATAAAATCCTTGTCTGTTGAAAACTCAATGGAATTGGAATTATCTCCTCTCCTAATATGAACTCCAACTGTATTCTTTGGCATCATGACTAGTCTTGATCTTATATCACTATTAGGTATAAACAGACCATTTAATTCTTGTGTAAATCTTCTTTTATACTCAGTAAAATCAATATCATCTAATCTGAATTCAAAGCATGTTTCTAATAGTATTCCTTGATTTTGTTCTATGTCTTGTGCTCCTCTAATGATATTTTTAGCATCTCTTATTGCTGCATCATTGTATTTGACATAATCCTTTCCAGTCATATATCCAGCATCTACAAGTTCAACAGTCGGTTCAAATAATTCATCAAAAGAGCAATTATTGTCCTCGGTCTCTCTC
This sequence comes from uncultured Methanosarcinales archaeon, assembly GCA_964581515.1. Classification (GTDB taxonomy): domain Archaea; phylum Nanobdellota; class Nanobdellia; order Woesearchaeales; family JACJVV01; genus JACJVV01. The sequence continues at coordinate 65,677 of CAZOOV010000006.1, forward strand.
CACATGACTCTGAGTTTTCTATCTAATGAATCTGCCATTATCTTAGATGAGATTACAGCTCTCATTCTGTTTGCTAATCCTAGTCTTGGAACTACTATGACTTCATCTTTTCCTTCTTGTCCAATATCTGATGTAGCTTTTGTTGTTTTCATTTCAACTCATCTTAATTCATTTTAGTTTCTTTTAATTTATTTTAATCTAAGCTGTGGCTCTTGCTCTGCCTATCTCTCTGTTAATCATATCTTCTAATGACTTTGCAGATGATCCTTTATTTTTCATAGAGGATAATAAGTCTAATGCTTCTCCTAGTGCTCCCTCAGCATATACCTTGAATGTTGCTTCATAATATTTTGCAACATCACTGCTTGGTTTTAATTCATGCAATAGATCAAGCTGTTCTCTTGCCACGTCAGGATCTGTCCATCTGAAAAAAGGTATGTGGTATTCCAGTTCGTCAACTAATGTTTTGTATAAAGGTGAATGGACTGCATTTTCCTCTAGTTTAGAATGATTATCTTGTCTTTGATGATAGAGCCATAACATTGATCTCATCTCATCAATTCTTATATTAGGATTTTGGAGGTTGAAACATTTTACTTCTTCTCTTTGTCCTATCTTATCAATTACATATACTTCTTTTCTTCTGTCTCCTGATTCTCTCTGGCTATTCATTCTTTTGACAATGGATCCATTTGCATCCTGAACTCCTTTCCTGGAAGTAGTTTCACTGCCTTCATTATTTACATTGTATACATATAATCTGTCTCCCACTTCTTTAGCTCTCACATGCAATGGTATACCTACTTCTGCTAATTTCATGAATAAGTCATAATCTACTGCATTTTGAAAACTTGGATTAACTCCTTCTGTTTTGAAAAACGCTTCTCTTGTAAACATTCTTGGATGATGTATTCTCATAGCATCATGTATTATTGAAGTTATTCTTTCTTGATAATCAGGTCTATGTTCTCTTTCTAGATGCCAAGGTGTTGTGAATTCAGGACAGCTCCAATGCGCTCTTGTTTTTCCTGTCTTTACATCCCTATCAATACAATCTCCAAATACAACATTGACATTATCTGTTTTAAGATCATGATGTGTGATTGATGCATATAATGTTCCGACTGCTTGTGGCATTAATTCATCATCAGGATCAAGTTGCATTATATATCTGCCTCTGCAGGCTTGGATGGTCCTGTTTGTATTCTCAGCAAGACCTCTGTTTGTGCCGTCTCCAACTACTCTTATGTTAAGTTTTCCTGAATATCTACGTATTAGTCCTTCAATTATCTCTGGAGTTCTGTCAGTACTTCCATCTTCTCCTATTACAACTTCAAGTTTGCTTAAGTCAAAAAAGAATTCTTGCTTTGCTATACTTTCAATTGCTTTTTCTATGAATTTTTCTTGATTATAACAAGGCATATATATTGATACTTCAGGGACTTGTTCAACATTTTTAGAAAGGTTTGATCTGATTCTTTCCCATAAGAATTTGTTTCTCTTCTTTTTATCTTCGCCTTCTCTTGTACTACCATGTTCAATATGGTAAGCAACAGTATCTACAGGCACATGAAATAATCTTTCTCCTAATTTCTCATTGAAATGATTGTACAATCTCACTCCAAACTCAGTATCTTCTGCTCCATGTCCTACGAAACTCTCATCATATAATCCTGCTTCAAATGCATCTGCTCTTGAGAAACTACAATTACCTCCTGAGAACATAGCACCTACATAATATTGCGGGTATTTTATATCGTTTGGTATGCTTTTCAATCTTTTAGAACTTTCATAAGGCGATTTTCTCCAGTCATCATAAGAACTAAACCTTCTTGATTTTGTTCTCTTTACTTTATCAAGTTCTTTGTTTTTAATAAGTTCTTTATCCATATCTTCTGGTTCAACAAATGCTCTGTCTTGTGTAGTCATTATTTTTGTTCCTGTTTGTTTTGCAGCATAATGCCATTTCATGACATCTTCAACATAATGGTCATTTACAATCATATCTGAATCAAGATATATTACTGTATCATGTGAAGCTCTCTTTAATGCTTCATTTCTGAGTTTTGCAAGTCTGAAACCATCATCTGATTGCCAAACATATTTAACATCATAAGGTAAGTTGGTTTTTGCTACAAAATCCATGCTACTTCCTGTTCCTCTTTTACTACCATCATCAGCAACTATGACTTCGATGTTATCAAGATTGTAACTTTGTCTAGAAAGTGCAAGTAATTGTTTTTTGAGCTGTTGCTCTTGGTTATAGGTTGTGACAATAACACTAACAGGCATCTGCCAATCATCATTAGAAAAAGTTCTTTTTGAATCTAGTTCTAATACTTTTTCTTCTAATGGTGTATAATCATTTAAGGTATATGTCATATTTCCTCCATATTGCCTTTAATTTATGATGGTGTTATTTAACTTATAATAGTGTTATCATAAATTTCTCTATTTATAAAACTTTCGTTTATTTACCACTATTAAGTGACAAATTACTGTAGAATTAAATGATATTAGTTGATGGATTTAGCTGATTATCTTATTGAATTGCTTTCATTTGTTCAGTTACTTTCTCTAGGCAGTTTTTAGCTGAACTATGTCCTGGTGCGCTAGCAACAAGATCAGTAAAATGTTCATAAGCTTCTTCTGTTCTTCCCATTTGCATCATTACAGTTCCCGCAAAATATTTATGATGTACATTATCTGGTTGTTGTTCCATTAATGTTTTATAATCAGAAAGGCTTTGTTCAAGATGACCTGTGTCTCTTGCTTTCTTTGCTTCATATGTGAGTGCAGTTAGCTCTTCATCTGAGTAAAAGTATTTATCTCCTCTTATTTCTGCAATCTCTTCTTCAGAGTGCCATACAGCTCCTTCTTCTTCAGGTTTAACTTTTCTTTTTTGAATAAGATTTCTAAATTGTTTTAATGCTTCATTAAGTGTTCCTCTGAAACCTTTCTTTGCAGACCCACCTTCTGGTTGAGGGATATAGATTGTATTAGTCTCTTTATCATATAATGGTGATGCTTTCAATATTCCTGTGACTTGAACCATCTTATCATTAAGATACTTAACAACACTTTCATGTTCTTCACTGCTCATAGAATCTGCTTCATCATCTACAATCTTGACTCCATTAATATAATGTATCTCTGGTTTTTGTTTTGTAGCATCAATAAGTACAGCTGTTCTGAAAACATTTATTGGTTCTGCTACATTTTCAGTTCTAGCTTCGATTAATAATTTATTTTTTAGATCTTCATTTCCAAGTATGTCCTCAACATATTGTGGATTGATAACAAGATATCTACCTTCATCAAATCTTAATGCGTCTCTTGTCATATTGAGTATTATTCCTCTTGCGTCAAATGCATTTTCTAGATAGTTTGGTTTAAACTGAGTAGTTGAATCTTTTTTTGCAACTCCTTGTGTCTGTTCTCTATTTGTAAGAAGTACTCCTCTTGTTTTTGCAACAATTTCTTCAGGCAATTCATCACCTGCTAAATCTTCATTAGTTAGACTGACAACTTCTCCAAGATTCATTCTTGATATAGTATTTTTTAATTCTTCTTGATTCAAATCTACTAAATCGTATAACATGACTCCTGTTTGATGTGAGAATAATTTTCTTGTTAGCCTTTGTTCAGCATCTCCAAGTAATGTATTGCCAAATAATTCTGAGAAATCTGCATTTGCACCAAGTATCTCATTAATATGATATTGATCTTCACCAGTTTGATAAAGTTCCACGCCAAGTAACATTATAGAACTTCTTTTCTGCCTTTCTTCAGCTTTTTCTCTGAGTTTTTTTGGCAGTTCTTTAATAGAATTGTATAAACTAATAACTGTCTGACTAATGTCCTCAATGCCAGTTCTTTCTAGAATATCAGCATTGGTTCCTTGTGTTTGTTCGTCGGTCACAGTCATCTGTAAGTTAACCCCTCAACTTTACTACTTAATAATGAGGAATTTATAAATATTTGGGTAAATTCAATTAAATTAACTCTATAATATACCTTGTTTTCTAAAACCTAAAGGTTTATATATCACTAATACCAGGTTTAATTCTATTACTATTATAAGATGAAAAGGTACGAGAAATCATAAATCAGATGTATATGTTTCTAAATAGAGACAATCTAAGATTTTTGGACCTTTGAATCAAAGATTAAAAGGTGATTTGTTCATGGCTATTCGATCAAAACATTTCAGGTTTGTAGCAAAAATAGGATTAGCAACACATATTCTTCCAAATTTCATTCTAAGTTTTGGTGGTAGAAGACACATAAAGAATGTTAAAAGAGACTTTAGGAAACTTAAAAGTGATATGGCAGATGAGAAAAAAGCAGATGAAGAAGTAAATATTGATGCTGTATACAAAGCTTTAGAGCATTTTTTCCATGATTCTTTTGATTTTGAAAAGAATGTTGATGAAGCAGATGAAGATGTTTTTGTTATGGAATATCGTGCAGTTAGGATACTTAATAAATTTAAGAATGATTTTAGCAAGATTGCTGGCAAGTCTAATCTTCCACCTGAAGTGAGTGAGAAGCTTACAGCAATAAAGACTAGTCATGAGAAATTGACGAGTAGTCTTGAGCCTAAGATGGATGATCTTGCTCAGGAAATTAGGCGTGAAGGAATCGGCAGGCATATGGTGAGGGATATTACTCTCGAAGAATGGGTTGCTATTTTCTTCCAGATGAAACATAGGATAAGTCATTTGAGAAGGACTGCAAAAAAAGTAGAGTTAGAAGAGCATAAATTAGTACATGAATTAAATGGTCTTGTAAAGAAACCTACAAAAAAGAATCTTCAGAAAGTTTCAGAGGAATATGATCAGAAATTTGCACCAGCTCTAGATTCAGTAGTTGCTGACGCAGTTTTCGTAGAGAAGATGGTCATAAGGCTAAGGGTTAGATTTGAGAAGATGAAAGATAAGGAAAAACAAGAGATAAGCAGATTGCTTGAAGATGGTTTTCCTAAGACTAAGATTGATGAGATAAATCAAGGTCTTGTCAAAAAAGTTGAAGATCAATATAAGGATGATCTTATGGCAGAATATGAAAATGCTAGGGCGTTAGTCGCGTCAATGCGTTCTGCAGAATTATAATTCTAACTAGTATTTTTTATTATTTCTTTTTTTTGATTATAAAATTAAATAAGAAATAATGTGGATTTAATTTATACTGATTGCAGTCCCAACAGATTGTCCTGGCATGCCTGTTTCAAAGATTGCTCTTATTGCTCCCTTTGCACCATGTGCTGATTTCACTTCTCCCTTAAGTTCTTTTCCAGCAGGGCTTTTCCAAACTACCTGTTTACCGACTAATTTCTCAGCTTTATCTTTAGAATCTACACCATCCACAGTAATGACCATATGATTACTATATTGTGTGTGTCTTCCTCCTCTAAAGTTAACTATGACTCCTTTCATGTTACCAAAGAACTTGAACCTATTTAAAAACCTTATGGTATTCTTATTGGCTCTATATTCATTTATCTATTTCCCTTAAATATCCTTAAATGCCTATTGTTATTTACTTATTCAGGACTTTAGAGAATAATGGGCTTAAGTAAGGATCAATATAATCTCCTAAGAAAAATCCTAATATTGGTGAACTGAAGAATAAAAGGATAAATATGAATTTTATAACGACATTAACATCTTTTCCTGTGATAAGCATTAACACAAAACCTATCAAGACAACTGCTGAGGCTATTATGATAGGTATTAGGAACCATTCCTTATTCTCATCATACCAATCCATTACATTTTGCAGTTCAAAATCCATATCATTTTCTTTAAACTTGACATTTATAAAAGTTTTTACCTAAATATTTATAAACCAAGTATTTTTCACATTAATCACGTCGTAAATGAGATATTGTGTATTCAGATTATATCTGGTTGCAATCTTTCAAATATGATGTTGGTATCACATATACAGACAAAGTCTGGTCGTGATCTCGTCAAATAAAATGCCGGTATCGCATAACCTGGTATTGCGCTGGCCTTGAGTTCAAGTGAAAAGTCAGCCTGTTTCCTCACGGATGTCCCGGTTCAAATCCGGGTGCCGGCGTTTTTTTCTTAATTATTAACAGAATTTTTTCTTAATATGAATTGGTTGTAGTATTAATATGGCATATATTTTAATCTATTTAGCATTATCCCATATGATTTTAAAAATCTTAATTTGTGTGCTTGCTAAATTCTTATCTTTAATTAATAATGCATAAGGTTTATCTCCTGAGCTTAGAAAATAAACATAATCCCCACAAACACCAAACTCAGACTCCATTACAGTATCAATATATTTAATGTCTATCGGTTGCATGTCTTCTCTTTCTTCCCCATGATGTCTTATTTTTCCAGTTAATATAAGACTTAGGTGAATATTTTTCTCAATTCTTGGAGGATGGAATAAATCTATTAAGAATGCATTCCAATTCTTGTAAGCTATTGGTGCAGACGAGATATACATTTTAGAATTCTTTTGCCAACTGTTAATAAATTCTGTAAACATTGATCGGACACCATTAATACCTTCAAAATATTTAAAATCATTTTGTCTTACTTTTTTTGTTTCTACTTTTTTCAAATTAGAAATAAAATTTAAAATATCTTTTTTCTCTTTTTCTAATTTTCTTTCTTTTTCTTTATATAATGCAAAAAGACTTTCTGGATCAACTGGTCTGAATATTTTAATATTATTAACTAGTTTATAACTAATAATTCCTTTATTGAGTAGTTTCTCGAGTATTGCATATATATGTGAACTTCTAATATTTAATTTTGAACAAATTACTCCTGTTTTTGCTTCTTGATATTCTAATAAGAATAAGTAAACTCTTGCTTCTCGCTCTGTAAGTCCGATATTTTGAAGTTTTTCTGAAAATTCATTCATCCTACTCCTTTATGGTAGTAGGAAGTATTTAAGTATTTCGAAGAAATACTATTATTTACTTTAGAGTAATAAAAATAAATAACTAATGGGGTGACAATAAAATGAAAAAACTAATTACATATGCTACTCTTGGTATAGCTTTAATGTTTGGTAAAAATGCAGACGCTGCTCAAGGTTCACTTGAAGTTATGGCTGGAGAAAGTCAAGCAACAACAGATTTAATAGCTTATGATTCATTAGGTAAACAGTTTGGATTTATTTTTAGAAATAGAAATACTGTCGATTATGAATCGGGAAATAGTAGTTTTAGTTTAGTTGATTTAACATATTCACTCGGGAAAGGAATTGATTTAATTACTGAAAGTCAATTTATAGATGGAAATGATGTTGATCAAAGATTTGGAGCAAAATATTTTAACAGCCATGGTGATTTTAGTATATTTGCACTTGGAACTTTTGGATTTAATAAAGAAAATAATTTTGAAGCAGATGTGGTGTTCCAGTATAATCCTCAGATAGGAAGGATTCCTTTAAGATCGTCACTTGAGATACTTACTAATGTTGGGGATGATGGAAATAATTTTACACATGAGAGAGTAAGGCTTGGTGTAGGTAAAAATGATTATAGTGGTGGACTTGCACTAGATTGTGCACAAATTGGAAAAGAATTTGATTCAAGTTATGTTATAGGTTTGTATTTGAAGAAAGATTTTTAATTTTTCAATGGTATCATTATATGATACTTCTAAATTATTTTTTCTTATTTTTCTTTTATTTCTCTTACGTAATATATTTTCACTGGCTGATGTCGAAAGTTTTATAAATTCAGATATTGAAAAATTCAGATATGGCTAAAAAGAAATCAAAGAAGTCAACAAAGAAAAAGTCAACAAAGAAGAAGTCCAAAAAAGTTGGTACTAAGAAACAAGCATCAAGTAAACCAAAAGCAAAGAAAAAAGCCAAAAAAGAGGAACCTGTCTTACATCTTCAACACTTTACATTCAGGAATCCGACAATCAAATATGCAATGATTGCAATTACTATTCTTGGCTTAAGTATAATCATGGGTCTTAGGAATAGAAGTCCTGTTCTTTTGAAGATTGGTGGTTATATTTCAGTTTTTATGATGCTATGGGCTTTACTAGAGAGTATAAAAGTTACTAAGCAAAAATCAGGAGATATCTATAAAGCATATTTCTTTTCAAATGTGGTTTTGGCATTGTTCATTCTGATTTTAGTTGGACTTTTGCTTATAGTATGATTTTTCTTTATTCTTATTTTTCATTCTTTTAGATATATTTATATTTATAATATATTTATAATTTTTAAGATAGTTTTTATTTTCTCTAATATTCTTAATATTTCTAAAGTTATTGTTAAAAAAAATGAGCCCGAGATACGAGCAATTAGAAATTGCTGGACCTCGTATATAAAAAGAAATGAGCCCGAGAGGACTTTCGAACGGCGACGTTCGAAAACACCGAACGTCAATGACCGTGTTCGAACCCCTGTCTACCGGTCCGAAGCCGGTTGCACTATTTGCTCCACAAATTTCTTTGTGTCCAAGCTATGCTACGGGCCCATTAAAAATAAGAACATAAGAATACTATAAAAATGTTATCATTGATGGATCTAATCTTTAGGCTTTCTAGTTATTCGTGAGAAGCAACCTTCTACCTTTTGCATGAATCTCTCGAATTTAGTAAGTTCCCTTTCATAAATTTCTACATCATCCATCTTATCACCAAAAATAATAGAAAAAATTAAACCTTTTGAAGAATTACTTCGATTATTGATACACGAACATCTTTTCCTTCTTTATTTTGAAAGTCTTCGCTGTCTATCTTCACTTCTTTAACTTTAACAGTCCCTTCAAGAAATCTCTTTGTAGCAATCTCTGCAACATCTACAGCCCTTGATATGAATTTTCCACGAGCCTTGATTAATACTTCATCTGCATTCTTTGTTGTAAACTGCATAACAACAGCTGTCACATAGTTCATGAATGCCTTATTTCCAATAAAGATTGAGTTGTCTTCTGTCATGACTAATCCCCCCTTGTTGTTTGTCGTATTTACTTAGTTGCTTACATCTCACCCTTCTTAAGTCGGGTACAGTAACCTGAGATGATATTTCTCATCTTTTTAGAACTTATTATGTATTTCTCTTGAATTACTTTTTTGTTCTTTTCAAAATCAGTTGTCAAAGTATCTTGAATCTGACCATAAATCATTTGTGTCTTTCTTTTGATTTTTTTTGTTTTTATTCTTCCCACTCTTGTTCACCATATATAACAATTATATTTGATATATGCCAAGAAACTAAATCATCAAATATGTGTAGCTTCGACAGTATATTTTATTCTGATTAATCCACTTCTATTTTTAAATATGATGGTTTTGGGATATATTTATATATGAGATATATCTAATATTGTAGTATGGGATATGTGGATGAAGGCTATATTAAGCCACTTTTCAAGGCTTTTAAGCAATGGAAATTACTGCTTTATTCAATGGTAGTTGATTTTTTCTTATATTTATTCTCTTTTGGCATATTTTATGCTACTTTTTCCATTATTGGCTATTTCATGCTTCCATTAAATTCTCATGATCTTTCAGATCATATAACATTCTTTCGTGATGTTTCCTTATATACGACTCAGATTGAAAATTTTATTCTTGTACTCTATGTGGGTTCAATAATATGTCTTTTGTTGTTCCTCTTGATTTATTCAATCTCAAGAACAATGATTTGGAATAAGATATTGAAAATAAAGGGCAATTATTTTAGGAATCTTTTAGTTGATGGAATTATTTTCATAATATTATTAGCACTTTCGTATTTAGTTATTATGTATTTGAAACCTGAATTCATCAATGGTTTTATTGTCTTGATTATGTTTCCTATTCTGTACTATTTATTCTTCTGTCATATTAATCTTGGTCATAAGAAGATCAAAGAAGTATTCAAAAGCGCTTTATCTCTTGACTTGCTTTACTTATTTCCACATCTTATCGTAATGTTATTTATTCTTGTTTTTATTTTATCTTTCTTATTTGTTACTGGTAATCCTTTGTTCTTGGTATTGCTTTTGTTATGGACTGGTTTTTTCAGGATATATTCAAAAGAAGTAGTATTTAGTTTAGAAGGAAGATAAGGATTAATAATAAAAATCAATAGAATTAAAAACTAAAAGAATTATTTCTCGTCGATACCTTTCATTTTTCTGACATATTTTGTCCAAAGTTCACCAATCTTTTGTACATCAACCTCAAATTTTACAGTGATCTTGTATGTCTTTTTGTAAAGGTCATAATCAATCATGCCCATGCTTTTCATAGGTGTAAGGATACGATCATAGAACTGTCTTTTATTATATGATAGCTTGACTTTTTTCCCTTTATATTCGCCATCTTCAAGGATAGTAGTATATTCACCCTCATGCATCTGTGTTGCAAAATGTGACATTTCTGATTTTGTTATTTCACCGCCTTTCTTGAAGATATATTTTATTAGTTCTTTTGCAACAATCTTCTGCTGATTAGTAGCAAAAACTATTTCAAAAATATCATCTGGAAGATTAAACCTATCAAATAAAATAACCATATTTATACCTCTTGGTAATTGTCTATAAAGTAAAAACCTTATATGCCCTAGAAACAATCTTATTTCTAGTAGCTAATAACAATTATATCCCAAACCCCTATATATGTATATTATTTGTCGATAATATATAAAATTTTCCATTTCTCTATTGTAGTTTCATCAATACTATTATTACAAGACTAATATATAGCAGTTGTATAATTTTTTTTATTATGTTTAGAAATGTGATTATTTCATATATGTCCTTTAGATTACTTAATCTTCCCGACTTTAGCAAAACATTTAAATAGTAATTAGGGCATTAATATACTAAATCATATATTAACATACAATATCATTCGAAGCTTACATTTAAAATCATGAGCTATGGGCCTGACTGGCACATAAAAATGAAGTCAAATCTGGGTTGGGTGGCGGCAAATATTGCCACCCTATTTTTTTCTAATTATATTTCTCTTCACAGTTATACTATCTTTGGAAATAATACTTAGAAATAATGTTTGGAGATAATAACTACCTTCTCTTGACAATTTTTATTCTCATGACAATTCCTATTCAATTAACCGAAAAGAATATAAACTCTTTTGCTTGGTTTATATGAATGATGATGGATAGTCGCTTACATGTTAAATTCATGTCTATTTTTCTATGTCTTATGGTTCTTATATTTCCTATTCAATTCTCTATTACAGCAAGTGCTTATACTCCTACTTGGGGTGGTGATTCGGATTATGGTTCAGGTGCAGAGGGGGCTTATGTTGCAATACGTTACCTTTATGGAGAAGATCAGATTCCTGGATTTCGAAAAAGGCTTGATACAGTAAGCATGGTTGTCCAGGCTTCTATGGGAGCAAACACAACTGTCTCAACATCAAATCTGGAGGCGTATTATTCAGGTTATGCTCTTGGTCAATTTCAAAGTTGTTCTTTAGCATCAGGACAGAGTTCAATCTATGAATGTTCTTTTACAGAAGATAATGATACAGGTCCAGCGTCACCAGCTACTCAGACTTATACAGCAAAACTAGTCAATTATACTGAGGTTCTTTCCCAGACTAGTGCATATATGGTTGTTGATGCACAGGAACCAACTGTTGTAACTATTAATACATATGAACAGGGAACTACAAATCCTATAACAACAACTTCAGATGAAAACATTAGTGTATATTTTGATGTTAAGGATTATGCCTACTCAGGACAGAATGGTGTTGGTATAAGAAAGATAACACTGACAGCTGGAGGAAGTAATTATTATACTTATCCTTCTACAAATTCTAGTAATAATAATACTTGTACAGGTATTGTTACAATCAGCAGAAAGTATGACACTGTTGATGTATATTTAGGTTCAACAACTGGTAGTTATCCTATTTGTGTTTATGCAGAAGATTGTTTTGGTCAATATATTCAAGAATGTGAAACAATTTATCTTGATAAGGATGCACCTATGATTGTTTCAAGTTCTTTTGAAGTCAACAATGCTAGTGGTGATCCTGCAGAGTGGCTTTCAGCAGCAGAGACTTCGCTGGAAGTATATATGGAATTTAATGCAAGTGATCTTGACCAAAGTTCTATCTATGGTGATTTCTCAGATGCTCATTCAGATGGTGATTATGATCGCGTTTATCCATCAGGAACATGCGCTCTTGTCTCTCAGCATACATATGGTTGTACTTTTAATACAAAAGCAAAGATAAATGCAAGTGATTCATACACTTTCACTTTTTATGCTTCTGACACTTTAGGAAATGAAGCAAGTGCAAGTATGACTTACTCTTTGAAATATGATGCAACAGGTCCTGTTGCTACAGGACTTACGACTCCTGATTATTACAATGGTCATTATTATATAGGAACCAATGATACAAACATTACTGTTTCTTTTACTGAATCAGGTGTTGGTATGAATGCTTCGTATGCATATCTTGACCTTAGTAATATAGGTCAAGGATCAAAGCAAGCAGACAACTGCACGCCTACATGGTCATGCAAATGGTATGATTATGATGCTACGAATTCACCTTATACAAATCTTCCTTATCTTACAAAGACAGTGAATATAAACGGTACAAACTATACATATAATTTGAATGCAAGACAAGCAGAAGTATCTGTTAAAGATGAGACAAGTGATGATTTAGGCAATACTGCTAACAAGACAAGATACAATCTTACAGTAGATATCTTTCCACCTATAATAAGTTATACAAATATTACTCCTATCCATGCTTCTTCAGATTATGGCAATTATACAGTTGTAGGGGATAGCATCTATATCTTCTATAACATCACAGATGGTAGTTATGTCAATATGAACATTACAGCAGATGAGTTTGTAAACACATCTGGTGGTTTTACTGATGAAGTGACATGCACTGACAATGGCGATGGTGTACACTCATGCAGTTATACTTTTGGTCCTATAACAGAAGAAGGATTTTATAATGGAAGTCTTAAGATTGCATTCATAGACATGCTTGGCAATCAGATAGCTGACACGCAAAAAGTAGCAGTCTATGAGATTGATGATAGTAATACAAGTTATTGGACAGCAACAAATGAAGGATGCAGTCCAGATCCACTTGACAGGGAACTTGTAAGCAGGATGGCTTCAAACATTTATTGTCAGATCAAGCTCAGTAGCAGTTATAGTGCAGATATATATGATCTGACATCAGCTTCTGTTTGTTGTAATGACACTGGTGCTACTGGTACATATGCATCCACTTTGCAGAATTCAAGCACATTATCAACAGCAAGCTGGATGGGTCTTCCAAGAAATGAAGAGACTCTTTATCTGAGTCTGACAACTACAACATTTAGTTCCAGGATAGATTCATTAAATTATGAATGTGAAGTCAAAGTAAGAACTGTTGTAGATAATGAAAAGATTACAAAGAATTTTGAGACTGTTGAAGTAGACTTTAATATTGGCCTTTACAATAGCCCTCTAAATGAAGTAAACCAATCTATCTGGGATCAGATTGAAGATCTTCACGATACTTATCTTGACGATGGCTGGGAAATTATAGGACAATTGCAACGTTTCTTTGAGCTTTGCCAGAAAATATGTAACATATACTATAGCATCCAACAGATAGCTAGTGCATGGAGATCATTAACCTTGACTTGGGATTCAATTACTTCAGGAATACATGCATTAGGTGAAGGTATGACTGCATTGCAGTTTGTTACAAGGGCATCAGCTTTAAAATCAGCAGAAGCAAATCATGTAAATAAAGGTGGTCAAGCAACATTTGATGCACAAAATAAGGGTCTATATGGTTTTTTCCAAAAATACTGTGCATTCATATCTTGTAAATTAAAATACAAATGGATTGCAGCATGGCAACAAGGTGTTGTAGACTTCTTCAATTGGTGGACTACTCTTGGATATGGTGTACAACCAAGTGCTAATCAGGATAGCACATATGAATATGGCTATTGGGGTGTCTCAGATGGAGGACCTACTTGGAAGGGAACTGTTCTTTCTTCTGTAGGGGATTATTTGGAAAGTGAGGCAGCAGCAATAAATTCTATGTCTGATGGTTCAGAAAAGACTTCACGTATAAATGAATTTAATGAACTTAATAGTTATCATACAGCTACATATAATTCACTAAATAGGGATACTGATGAAACAGATACTCCCGCAGATAGTGGTACGAATACTGCCTTCACTCCTACAATTGCGGGAAGAACTACTAGTACTGATACTGCTGCTAATACTGCTGGGAATACTAACACTGGTGGAACAAGTACAGATCAAACACTTGGTGAATATTGGACTTCTTGGAATGCACAAGCAGATGCACTTTCATCAAACATACCTATAAAAGAAAATTATGTTTTATCAGTATTAACATTATGCATTCCAGGAATAATATATAACTTAGAAAAGTACAGGCAAATACAATGTGCTTATGGAAATTGTCTTGCTACATATGGTCAGTCAAGTCTTCCAATATCATTGTGTGCAGAAAATAAGGATTATGCAGAATGCCAATATTTCTGGGGACCTGTTTTCCAATTGGTGCCTTTTTCACAATTCTTGAGTAATCTACAGCGTTTGATTGCAAATATTATGGAAGATCCTTATCTTCTAGTTGATATTGTGTTAGGCTATCTTTGTAATGCACCTCTTGCAGCAAGTACGCAATCATGCATGACTGGTCCAAGCACAACATGTGCACTCACGGGGTGGGGTTTATTCACATGCAATCTTTACGATACAATAAACTTAGTCAGTGATGTATGGGAAGATCTTCAAGGTTACACAGAAGATGATTATTTTGACGTAGATTTAGATGAAGAAAGCGGTTCATGTGGAAGCTTCCAAGATAGTTATGATTCTCTTGAAGATGCTAATGTCACTTAGGGATATCTCTAGAAATATTTTTTAATAAAAATAATTATTTTTGATTCTTAACAATCTTTAACAGATCATACCAAATCCGATCAATCTAAACCTAGAATGAACAACTCTTGATATTGTTACTCTTGAATCTTTCTGTGCACATACAGGTATTTTTAATTTGCACTTGAATTTATCTTTTCCAAGTTCAGTAACCATGCCGACAGTTGCAGCAGAATTAACATTAAGCATAAGTACTTCACCCTTTTTTACAGGATCTACTTTCATTTCTTCTTTTGTACCAACAACTCTTTCTAGTAATGTTGTTTTAAGTTCCATTTCATATAATGTTTCAGGAAGATTGCCTTTCTTGCCTATGACATTTCCAGTTAATTTGTCTGACTTAACTATATTTGGATCAAGTGTTGTCAAGATAGCAATACTGCCTCCTGGTGTTGCTTCATCTATCTTATCCTTTCCACTCATCAGTTGAATGATTTTTGTATGTAGTGGTTTATATATGATCTGATTACGTTCTTCAGTCTCATAACCAGGTTTAATCTCTATTTCATCACCTATCTTAAATTTTCCTTGTTGGATTGCACCACCAAGTACTCCTCCTTGAAGTTTTGAGATTGGAGAACCAGGTTTATTTATGTCAAAGCTTCTTGCAATAAACATAGCAGGTTCTTTCTTAAGATCTCTTTTAGGTGTAGGTATGTTTTTCTCTATAGCTTCTATCAAGACATCTACATTTATCTTATATTGTGCTGATATTGGGATTATTGGTGCATCACTATATGATGTGTCTTTCAAGAATTCTTTTATCTGCTCATGATTTTGCTGTGCTTCTTCAAGAGATACCAGATCAATCTTGTTTTGTACGACGATTATATTTTTGATACCCATTATCTCCAGCGCTTTAAGATGTTCTGATGTCTGTGGCTGAGGACATGTTTCATTTGCAGCAACAAGAAGTATTGCTCCGTCCATTATTGTAGCGCCTGCAAGCATTGTTGCCATAAGGCTCTCGTGTCCAGGAGCGTCAACAAGACTTATTCTTCTTAATACTTTATTTTTTGTCTTGCCATCGCTTGAAACATCCATAGCAGAGAATGATTCAGTCCCTGTCTTCTTTGAATCTTTGTAGAAAATACAATTGGCATAACCAAGCCTTATTGTAATACCTTTTTTTAATTCTTCAGAATGTGTATCTGTCCATCTTCCAGAAAGGCATTCAGTAAGTGTGGTCTTACCATGGTCAACATGTCCGATTAAACCTATATTTATTTCCGGTTGTACACTGCCTGCTGTTTCTTTAGCAGTCTCTTTCTCTTTAGCCTTTGTAGTCTTCTTAGCTTTAGGCTTCTTTACTGTCTCTTCAGTGTCTTCCTTCTTTTTTCTAGCCATGTTTTTTATTCTTTCTTCTCTTCTTCTTTCTTTTCTTCAGCAGGTTTTTTCTCAGCCTTCTCTTCCTTCTTCTCTTCAGGTTTTGCTTCTTCCTTTTTAGGCTCTACTTTTGCTTCTTCTTTTTTATCTTCTGCACCTTCTGCTGGTGCTTCCTCAGGAGCTTCTCCTAAAGGTGCTTTTCCTGCTTTTAGTATTTTCATATTTACTTGAGATGTTTTTTCAGATACTGTATTTCCACTTACGGTCTTTCTTTGTTTTTGACCTTTTCTTTTCTTATGTACGCCAGTTCCTTCAACACAGAATACACGTTTCTTTACAGGTCCTTCAACATCTTTTCTCATAGGTGTGCCTGAATTGTCGCTTCCACCAGTAACTTCAAATTCATAACCTTCAAAACCAAGGTCATTACCAGAAATTTTAGTACCTATCTTCTTACCGATTAGGTTTGATGATTGTTCATCAGATAATTCTTGTTGGACAGTTTTTCCATCCTTATTTCCTATTACGAGTTTTATTGTCATTTTACCCTCCATAGCACTTCTTTTTTGAAGTACTCAGATTTTATAGAATATGAACTAAGGTCCATTTATAAAGATTGCTGTTATGTGCAGTGTGTCCTATAATTGCATTAGTAAGTATACTGGCGCCCATCGAGGCGCATAAGTTCTCTCAAGAACTTATAATTGCGCCGTGCTCCAGTATACTTATGGTATTATTCTGAACACAGCATTGTTATGTTTAGTTTTGGAGAAATAATTATCATCTGCCCTTATACAGTCTTGAAGCGTTACGCTCAGGAAACTTCTTTCCTTTAATTTCTAATGTTCTGATTAGAGAATTAGTTGCATTTATGTTATAATCCACTCTAAAAATTCCAACTGTATTTTTACTATCATCAAATATTGCGTAGCACGCCCTTGAATCTCCATCTCTTGGTTGTCCCACAGAACCTATATTGATTATATACCTTGCAGAATCATCTAATTTACCCATTCTATTATGATATCTTCCAAGTTTGACCATTGATGACCAATTGTCTTTGTTCATCCATATTGATGGTTGATGGCTATGTCCTATGAACAGTAATGGCTTTCTCATTACAAGGAAGTTCTTATCAGCTTCATATCTTTCAAAAACATATTCATAATTATGTGGTTCAAAAACGTTCGCATGTGCTGCTTGAAAAGATTTCTCTTCATGCGTATATAACCTATTTCTCAGATATTCAAGATGACCATTACCTTTTATTTTCATAATCTCTCTAGTTATTTCAATACTAATTGCTGCTCTTGGATTAAAATCATCAATATTTCTTGATTCCTGCATATATTCATCATGATTACCCATCAGTATGACATCAGAAACCTCTCTTGCTCTATCTAAACATTCAATTGGCTGTGGACCATATCCTACGATATCTCCTAGGCATATATACTTATCTGGCTTATGCTTTTGCATTCTCCTTATTACTTCTTCAAATGCAGCAAGGTTACCGTGTATATCTGAGAATAATGCATATTTCATAAAGCTCAAGAATAAAAAACTATTAAAAAATGTTTGTATTAATCAATTCTGCCAAAAAGAAGGCAATTTCTAAGATTTAGATAAGGTGTTTCTTTGGTGAATTCCTGTCTATTGACCTGACTTAATTTTGTATTCATCTCATACTGCATCTCCATTACTTTATTTATATGTTTATTATTGCTTGTATCTTTTACTGGTTTTATTAGATATGCACTATTTATTTTATCTTGGTCAATAACCAGACGTACTTGGGATCCAGGAATGAACATTTCTGTAGCTTTTCTGTACTCCATAGCATGCTCTATTGAATCATTTCCTGATGTGAGGCAGAAAATAACTTCACTTAATCTATAATCATCATCTACTGGCTTGACTTTAGCAGAAAAAGCATAATGTGTCCATGATGTTCCAACTTCTTTATCGGTCATATTTGGCAATTCTATTACATCAAAATTATTATCGCTTGTCTTGTCTGCTTCTACAGATTGAACTTCTACTATTAATTCTAATGTTGTCATTAAAGAGAAGAATGCTTTGCACTTATTAAATATTATTATATTATGAGATTATAAACATTTTAGAATATAAAATATTGAAGAAAATAAATATTAAAAAATAAAATAGAAAATAACGAATTACTTTTCGCTGTTTTTCTTGATCTTTTTCAGATCCTTGTCAAGCTTAAGCTGATCAAGCAGTTCTTTGTACCTGTTCCTGATTGTAACTTCAGTAACTCCTGCAATATCAGCAACCTCACGCTGTGTCCTTTTTTCTCCATGTATCAGGGCAGCAACATATAACGCCGCAGCTGCAATACCTGTAGGTCCTCTTCCAGAAGTTAGGTCAGCTTTTTGAGCTTTCTGAAGTATCTCAACAGATTTTGATTGTACTTCAGGGCTTAAGTTAAGGCTTGAAGCGAATCTTGCGATATAATCACTAGGATTGCTTGGTAGGATTGATATTCCAAGTTCTCTTGTGATGAACCTGTATGTCCTTCCTATCTCTTTTTTCTCAATGCTTGAACTTTCTGATAATTCATCAAGTGTTCTAGGAACTTCATGTCTTCTGCAAGCAGCATAAAGTGCTCCTGCTACAACGCTTTCCATAGATCTTCCTCTTACAAGACCTTTCTGAACAGCAGAAGTGTATATTCTTGCAGCTTCTTCTTCAACAGATTTAGGAAGCTTAAGATATGAAGATACTCTTTTAAGTTCAGCTAGAGCTAGTTTTAGGTTTCTTTCAATAGCAGTAGATATCCTATATTGCCATTTTCTAAGTCTTAAGAACCTGTTTCTGTCTCTAGTGTCGAGCTTGAAGATTTCTCCTCTCTGTCCGATTTCAGTACCAAGACCTCCATCAAACTGAGTAGCAGTTAAAGGAGCTCCTGTTCTTCTGTGTGCTGACTCACCGCCTTCTTCGAAGTTTCTCCACTCCTGGCTGAAGTCTATAAGCTTGTCTTCAACGACTAGCCCACAATCACGACAGATGATTTCTCCCTTATCCTTATTTATGAATAGGTTAATACTTGCACATTCTGGACATTTTTTTACGTAATGCATTTTGTAAACCCCCGATTATAACCATAAGCTGCTCTTATAGTATATCGATGTGTAGACCCCACCCCTGAAATCTATCACATAGTAATAATTACAATATATTTATAAAGAGGAATCTGATTTGATATATAAAGGTTTTGGTTTTTAGGGCAAGATTTTTAATGATTTCGCTTTTCAAAGATACAAATTAAAGATATTATTTAATATCTCTACTTTTAATCCTTATCAATAAGTGTCAGTGGGGTAATAAAGTTCAATAGAGTTCAATAGGTTTTTATATTCAACTTGATTCTTCTCAAACTAGAAAAATGGCTAGTTTAACCTAACTTAGCCTAAAGTTAGTGAGAATGATGATAATATGTTCACAGAAAGAAAGCTTTTAAGACCACTTGAAGCAGCATCCTTAATACATAGGGGTTATGATTCAAATAATGCAACTAGATCCAATACTGCCATGAAAAATTTGGTTGAAGTTGTGAAGAATGAAATGTTTCAAAATCCAGAAGGGCCTATGTTATTATTCAATCAAGGTGCACATATTGATATTTCTCAATATTCAGATGAGAAACATGAAAGTCTTGAAGATTCTATGAGGATTGATTTGCCTTGTGTTCCGATGTTTCTTATTAGTTCAGAAGGGCATAGAAGCACAAGTACAATGATGCATATCGGTGCTCTTTATACTGGCAAATCTGGAAAAGCGCCAATTTTTTCTCAAAGTTTCAATACAGATGATGCAACAATCAGGATGAGTCATGGTGATAGTTTAATACATTATAATATTTATCTTACACGTGGACAAAAGATCACATCAATAAGTATGGGTCCTTATGGCAGTCCTGAAGAAGAGGATCTTGTAGGTACAGTGTTTTTGCCTTTCTTGCCAGGCTTAAAAAGAGACGATACGTATTGGAACTTTGTTGCAAATATGTATGAATTTGAATTAGGAGAGAGAGAAGAAGGTAAATATAACATTGTAACATATCATCCTACTATTGCAGGGATTGAAGAAGTTGAATTTTCTTCTTGTCAAAAATATTCTGGCTCAGAATTAACAATAAAAGCTACATTTGCTAAACCAGTTCCTGCTAAAGCTTTTAGAGCTTTTGAACCTCGAAGTGGAGGTCATATTAAACTGGATAATACTTATGTTAGTCATATTGAGATGGGGACTCAGCTTAATGCAGAGATATCAAAATATGAAAGTTATCATGCTACTAATCTTCTTGGTCATATAGTTGAGCTTGGTAAATTACTTCAGCATGAAAGAGCAATCATAACAAAAGAGTAATTATAACAGAGGCATATTTCTTTATGAAAGAGTAATCTTTTTAAACAAATCCTGACTTCTTAGGACTAATTGGAGATGTGAGGTTAACTTCCTTGAATCCGATGCAACTCAAGTCAATTAAATATGAGTTGAACATAACAATGGAGGAAATGAAAAATGAGTTTATACAAATACATTAGGGAAGCATGGAAATCCCCTAAGAAGAATATTCTAAAGGATCAGTTAAAAGATCGTTTAATTCAATGGAGAAGAGAGCCAGCTACAGTAAGGGTTGCAAAACCTACAAGGCTTGATAGAGCAAGAAGTCTTGGCTATAAAGCTAAACAAGGTATCCTTGTAATAAGACAACGTGTTCTTCGTGGCGGTAGGCAAAGACCAAAACCAGCAGGTGGAAGAAGAAGTAAGCGTCAGTCAAGAAGAAAAGACGTTGCAGTATCTTATCAGACTATTGCTGAGCAAAGAGTTGCAGATAAATATCCTAACTGTGAAGTTCTTAATTCATATTATGTTGCAGAAGACGGTAAGAATTATTGGTATGAGATAATTCTTGTTGACAAGAATCATCCTGTAATAAAGAAAGATAAGAATCTAGTTTGGATAACAAAAGTTAAACATACTAACAGAGTCTCAAGAGGTCTTACGTCTTCAGCTAAGAAATCAAGAGGACTTTCGCATAAAGGTAAAGGCGCTGAGAAAGTTAGGCCTAGCCAAAAAGCGAACAAGAACAGGCTGAAATAAACCTTTTTTTAATTTTCTTATCTTATTTTCTTTTATCTTTTCTTAAGTTTTCTTAAGTTCTCTTAAGTTCTCTTCTGTTCTCTAATAAAATATATAAACAAACACAATACAAACTAGTTTATGCAAGAAGCAGAACCTTCGCAGGAAGATTGGATTAAAGCAGGAAAGATATCTTCAGAAGTTTTAGAGTTAGGTAGAGTTATGATAAAAAAAGGAGCAACATTCCTTGAAGTGTGTGATGCCTGTGATAAGAAAATATATGAGTTAGGTGCAATACCAGCATTTCCTTCTCAAATATCATGCGATGATGTAGCAGCGCACTTTTGTCCAGAAGATAATGATACAACAATATTTGAAGAGCAGGTTGCCAGTCTTGATATAGGTGCATGCTATAACGGTGCAATAGGTGATAATGCAGTTACAGTTGATTTGTCTGGTAAATATGGTGATCTTGTAAAAGCAAGCAGAGACGCTCTCAATCAAGCTCTTAAGGTAGTACAGATAGGTACTTCATTAGGGGAGATTGGAAGAGCAATACATGAAGCGATACAGAGTTATGGTTTTTCTCCAGTAAAAAACCTTTCAGGTCATGGTTTGAATGTTTACAATATTCATGATAAGCCAAGCATACCTAATTTTGATACAGGAGATAGTACAGAACTTGAGAAAGGAATGCATATCGCAATTGAGCCATTTGCATCAAATGGAAAAGGCATGATATATGAATCTTCACCGGCAACTATTTTTTCTTTAGTGAACAAAAGGCCTGTAAGAAATCCTTATTCAAGGAAATTACTTGTTGAGATAGAAAAATACAAAGGCTTGCCATTCACGACAAGATGGCTTTCAAGAAAATTTGGTCCACTCCCTACAAAACTGGGATTAAAAGATCTTTCTACTCAGGGTATAATAAAAGGATACGCTCCTTTGCCTGATATGGATCATGGTATGGTCTCGCAAGCAGAACACAGTGTTTTGGTTGATGATAAGGTTATTGTCACAACAAAAACAGAATGAAATAAATTTAGAAATCTCTTTAAGATAATTATCTGTTATTATTTTTATTATTATATTGGTATTTTAATCTCAATGCTTAATAATCTTGGATTATTTTAAGTTATTATTATTTATCCTCTTCTTCTTTTCCTTTTTTTGCTTTTTCGTCTTCTTCATCTTCAAATTCATCAAAATCTTCAAACTTTCCTGCATCGTTCTCTTTTTCTTCAAGATTTTCTAGATCTCCTTCAGGTTTAAGTTCTCCTTCATTCTCTATTTCTTCTTCAAATTCTTTCTCTTCTTCTTTTTCTTCTGCGTCAAGTTCTTTGAATGTTTCTTCAAAATCCCCTTCAGAACTAGGTACTTGATCTTCTTTCTCTTCTGTATTATCTTCTTCTTTCTCTTCTTCTTTTCTTTGGTTTTCTTTGTTCTCTTCCATATTATCCCTCTCATGATGTATATCATTTATTAATTTTTCCAATCACTAGGGTGGTACCAGTAACAACATTTATAAATTCTTAATATTGCAGTCTATTAATTATAGAGAGGTGTGTAATATGTTGTTTAAGAAAAATAAAGATTCTGAAATACCGCCATTGCCTGATGAGTTAGAACCAGAACAAAAGATTGTTCCTAATGAATCTGATGAAAAAATGCTAGAAAAGTCTTTTAATGATTCTGATGCTAAAGAAGAGACTACAGAGGATCCTATCGTTAAGTTGAATGATGATCTTAAAGATATTGAAAATGAACTTAATACAACTGAATCTTCAATAAAAAAGATTGATAAACAGCTCGATAAGTTAAATAAGAAAGTAAATTAGAATCTTATCTTGTCCTATTTTTATTTAATTTTATCTAACCTATTTCTTGAAATTTAAATATAACTATCTGTATTATATTTCTAGTATTAATTTATTTAAATTTACACTCTTGCTATTTAGAACTCGTTCATATCTTCAAGATTTTTCAAGTATCCTTTCTTCTTCAGAATATCTACTTGTATTGGTTTATATTTGAATATGATATCTCCTTTATCATCTCCACCAAATTCCCAAGGTTGTACAAGAACGATATCGTTATCCCTTACCCATAGTCTTCTCTTAAGTTTTCCTGGGATTCTGCAGATTCTGGATTTTCCATCAAAACATTTTACTCTGTTTCTACTAGCACCCAGTCTTTGTTCAAGCATTCCTAGAATTTCTCCTTCACGTGGAGTTCTTACTCTGATTACTTGATCAGCATCCTGATCTTTCTTTTTCTTGTTAAAAGGCTTCCTAAATACCATCTAAAAGAACAAATTTCACTTCCTTTATAAACGTTTTCTAAAAAAATAATAAACAAAAGAATTAATAATAAAAAAATAATAAAAATAGAATGAAAAATTATTTTTCGTTCTTAATAATTATTTTGCTGATTAGGTTGTTCTACAGGTTGTCCTTCAGGCTCTTCTTTTTTCTCTTCTATTAAGTCATCCATTGAAGCTTCTTGTTTATCTACATTATCTGGTGAAGGCACTTCTGGCTCAGCTTGTGGTTGCTCAGCAGGCTCTTGTTGTACTTCTTGCTGCACTTCTTCTTGAGGTGCTGCTTGTTCTTCAGCCTGAGGTGGAGGGACATCTAGTTCTTCTTCTGTCTGTGCAACTTCTTGTTGTTCAGGAGCACTGTCAGGTTCAGGGATAGGCTCGCTTGATTCAGGTACGCTTTCTGGTGAAGGCACTTCTGGCTCAGCTTGTGGTTGCTCAGCAGGCTCTTGTTGTACTTCTTGCTGCACTTCTTCTTGAGGTGCTGCTTGTTCTTCAGCCTGAGGTGGAGGAACATCTAGTTCTTCCTCTGTTTGTGCAGTCTCTTGTTCCATTGCTTGTTCTACAGGTGCTTGTTGTTCTTGCTGTACTTCTTCTGGTTGTGCTTCTTGCTGCACTTCTTCTTGAGGTGCCGGTTCTGTCTCTTGAGGCACTTCTACTGGTGCAACAGCCTCTTGTACTTCTTCTGGCTGTGCTACTTCTTCAACTTTATTTTCTTCCTCTGTGTATAATGCATTCAAAGGTTTCTGACTCTGTAGTATGTCCTGGCTTTTTTCTGCAAGTCCAGCATCACTTTCTATCTTTTCTATTTCCTTATCAATCTGATTTATTTTTTCTTCTTCTTTAGCAATATTATCATCATCAGTGCTTATTTCTTTATCTATCTCTTTTATCTCTTCATCGACGAAATTAAGCTCTTGATCAGTATCCTTAACATCCTTTTGATTCATGTTCTCCTCATAATTTTTCATGTCATCCAAAGTCTTCTCAGAATGTGTGACTATCTCCTTTGCTTTTTCCATAGCATCCATCATAGAACTAGCAACACCTGACGCTTTAAGTGACATTGCAAGCTTCTTTATATCTTCTTCACTACCCATCATTCAACACCTCGTAATAATCTTTTGACTAGTCTTTATGTATTATAGTGCTAGTCTTTTGTTGTAGTATAATTATTATCTTTCAGATGAAAGAGTCTTTTTACACCATATACTACCCTGGAGTTTATAATTTTTGCTATAAATACTGTATGGTCAGCAAAATCTAAGGTCTGTTTGACATGACATTCCATATATGCACAAGCCTCCTTAATCCTAGGGCATTCTATTGATGTAGTATTATCTTTTATTAGTCCTAATTCTTCAAATTTATCTATATGTTCACCATGTATCAAATCACATTGATGTGCTTTTTTATCCATATCAAAAGACATAAAATTGACGATAAAAACACCAGATATCTTTATCATGTTGACAATGTTTTTGTTATTGTGTACAGCGATTGCATAAAGCATCTCTTCTTTTGATACAGGCATATGCCAATATACTGTTTCTATATCATCTCTTTCAATCTCTTTACCAAACTGTTCAATTAATGCTCTTGTAGTAATGAGAACAACTTGTTGCGGGCCTAAGAGCTCTGACATCTAAAATTCCTCTATCAACTCTATGCTTACTATGATGTACCATATGGTGTAAAGTATGAATGGTATATAAAACAATGGCAGGCTAAAAGGTAAGAGTACCATTTCGACTAATATTAAAGGAGTTAGCGAATAAAAACCTGCTGAAAGTAATTTTTTGTATTTGATCTTCTTTTTCATTATGCTAACTATGATTTTCGTTAGCAAGGAATATATCAATACTATTATTAAGTATTTTACCAGATTATATACATAGAAGTATACTAGTATTGACGGTAAGAGAAATAAGAACAATAATCCTGTCAGTTTTGCTGCTGCTTCAGGATTCTCTTTGACATTTTTGTAGACATCCACTGGGAAATTCTTTTTCACACCAAATATTGGTTGATAAATCAGTTCTTTGTTTGTAATTATGAATTTTCCTTTTGTTGCGTTAGCATCATTAGCAATGCTTAGTGCTGGATCTTTTGTCGGAAATCCCAGTGGCTCAGTGGTATTGAATTTAATGTCTATTGTGAACTCTTCCACTTTTGAGAGTTCTTGTTTGACCATTTCTGGAAATGATATGAGTCCAGGTAGTGCCATGAGAAGTGCAATTATTGACATCAATGTAAATAGCTTGAATACATAGGAAAAACCTTCATTCCATTTGCTTTGCGTCAGTTCTTTATAATGAAATATGCTAAATGACTTGATAAATACTTTCCAAAACTCGCTTTTCATGTTATTCCTCTTTTTGATATATCCCTGATAGCATTACCATGTATACTGGCGCCCATCGAGGCGCATGAGGTTGCTTTAGCACCTCATAATTGCGCCGTGCCCCAGTATACATTCCTGTATTATTTGGGATATTCCTCTTTTTTTGTAATTATTTATTCACAGAAAAGGATTAAGTCTTTCTCCTCTTCAATAGTCTTATTAACTTTGAAATTCTCTTTAATCCTATTTATAATTTTTCGTTTTTGAGACATCTTCTTAAGTACAGTGAAGACAAAACTCTTTCCAATCTTTTTGATCTCTTTTAAGTTTATTTCAAGTTCTTTGATATGATGTATTGCTGAGATGCATAGAATATAATCAAATTCATTATCTTTAAAACCAAGTTCTGCAATATCTTCTGCTTTTGCAACAATATATTTGTGATCTCTTTTCTTTTTTATCTTTTCATTTCTTTTCTTATTATATTCTATTGCTTTTTCAATCAGCTTCTTGCTTGGATCAATTCCTACACAGATGCAATCAAAATCACTTGATATGCCTGAGCCACATCCTATATCTAGTATCTTTGTATCAGGTTTAATTTCTATATTTGCTTTTACTATGTCCATCTTCTTTTTTTGTTCTTCTCCATATAGCTCATCATATCCTTCTGCTATTGAATCATAGTATTTGCTCATTTTAATCATATATTTTAAGTAAAGTTTATAAAAAATAAGGTCTGAAGTCACATATGCCAGGAGAAATGTTAGAATTCCTTTCTAAGATGAAATATTATATTTTAGGGGTCATATTATTAATAGTTATTCTTCTAGGATTCTTGTTTTGGGATTTCTTGAAAGTATACTGGTTACAGACCTTAATTGGTGTCATTGCATTAGTGATATTGGCACTTATTATATTTGTAGGTGTTAAAGGTGCAATTATCATTGCATCTAGGATGAAATATTATGTCTTGATTTTTGTTCCTTTGTTGATCTTGATGGCAATGTCTATGATGGGTATGACAGAGTACAACATATCTGAATCATTTGGTATGATGAACGAGTTCATGAAAGTATATTGGGTGCATTCTCTTATAGCAACAGTTGTTGTGGCTATTTTGATATGGGTTACAGTCCAGATGCGTACAATGATATATTATAAGAGTCTGCAAAAGAAACGCGAGAATACTAAGGAAAGAGCAGAAGCAAGAGACATGCAATTTAGTTCTCATAGAGAATAATTTTATTCTTTAAATTTCTTATAAACAAAAACTTTTATAAAACAGTTACAAATTCTTAAACCTACTTATAAATGCCTCTATAGCTTAGTAGGTAGAGCGTGCGACTGTTAATGAACGAAGTTCAAACTTTTGAACATGTTCAAAAGTAATCGCAAGGTCACCAGTTCGAGTCTGGTTAGGGGCGCTTTTTAATATGCAAAAGTGAAAGTTTTTGCATACATTGGTCCCGTAGCTTAGCCTGGTAGAGTGCTCGACTGATATAGGCTAACTTTAGATATCGAGTGGTCCCGAGTTCAAATGTTAAATTGTGTTTAATGTTTAGAAAATGCAATTTTCTGAAAGTCTCGGCGGGACCATCTTTTCTTTTAATATTATATTATTTACAGAAAAAGTCAATTCTCACTCTACTCTTGCTTTTATCAGCATGAGTTCATTTGCACCCTGGTTATCTCTTCCTCCCAAGAATGATATCTGGAACTCGTCTGTATACTTCTTCCCTTTTGGTGCAGTCATAGAACATGCCATTGTTACAGTCAATGGTTCTTGTGATTCAACAACATCTTTCTCAAAACTGTTGCATCCTCCTATTTCACTAGGGATTATCTTCAGCTTGTATATCTCAGGTCCATTGTATGTTAAATCAAACTGTATTTGATTGAATTTAATCTTCATATTGCTGCATTCAACATATTCTGGTGTGATGCAGTAGCTGCCTTTCATTGTCCTTACGTCAATGACACCGAAGAATGACAGCATGGAAAATATTATCGCTCCTACCATGATGTATGTGAACATCATTAGTATACGTTCGAACTTATAGCTTTGATCAGCTGTCATATCTTACATGGTAGAGATGGTTGTTTAAATACTTTACTGGAGGATAATAGTTGTTTGTGCTTTAATTTAGAAAACAAGATGATAATATGATTTAGAATTAAATATAATTAGAATAAATAATAATTAAAAAAAGAAATAAAGAAGGGCTTAAGCCTCTTCGATTTCAACAACAAGATAACCTGACTTTGAATGATGGATTATGTTTCCTTCAATCTCAACATCATAACTAATTATCATGTCTGATTTAAATCTGTTTGCTGGAACGACTTCAGTACAATTGATATCAAATCTTTCTGTTGCACCTTCTGCTATTCTTGTTACATTTGCTCTTGCTGCTAATGTATTTAGAAAAGTACCTTCAACAGAGAGGCCAGTCTCTAAACAACTAGTTATTATAAGACCATCTTCAGGATCTGCTGAGTTCCATGCAGTATTTCCATAATCACATTGGGAGATAGTACCAACTGTTGGTCCAATAGCAGAATTATCACAAGCAGTGACATTTACAATAACATTTCTCATTGTTTGTCCAATACCATTATTAACTAATAATGTTATTTTTGCTGTATCGGGATCTGATGTATCTCTTGTAAGCTGCGCTGCACTATGGTCCATGCATGTTAGACCTGGAGCTAATTCACATTTTTCAGGTAAGAATCTGCTCGGATTAAGTAACCCGAAGAATGCCAAAGCTGCTATTGCGATAAGGACTACTAATAATGCCCAACCGTATGTCATCAAGAATTCCATAGCTGCTTGACCCTTCTTGTTAGAGAAGCACAGACCACAGGTCTTGTGTTTTTTATTATGAAAGACCATTTTTTTATTCACCTCTATATTAAATTAGTATAAATTTATAGTTATAATAGTTCTATTCTACCTAAACTCATATATAAATGTTGCCCTTTTTCACTATTGGAACACAAAACAGCATTTATTACTTTAAAGTGAATGAGAAATAATAAAAATCTACTGAATTAAATCAATCATATAACATGAAAAAGCGCTTTTCAAGAAAATCTCAGGCATCAACAGATACTCTTATTCTGTTAAGCATTGTACTTATTATAATAGTAGTAATTGTTTCTTTTACATTCAGAAGCAGGCAAGATATTGTAGTTAATAAGGCTGCTTCTTCTTTAGATACAATCACTGACTACTCAAGTCAGGTTGCAGAACTAGGTCCTGGGAATAAAGTGAAGACTAAAGTAGAGATTCCTTCAATCGTTGAAAGTATGGGTGTAGCTAATGGTGAAGTCACTATGGTGCTTACAGAAGGTGTTGATGGAACAACAGATATTCATAGGTTGCTTAAGACAAATGTAGTTGGTTTTATCACACGAAATCCTAAACCTGGGATTTATGATTTGATATTTGAATCATTTGGTTCTGGTGTTTGCGTCTACCCTCCTGGAAAAAGAGCAGAGTACTGCTATTGTTTTAGTGATGAAGCAAATCTTCATGAGTTTGAGTTTAGAAATGATTATAATGAACATTATGCTGAATTATTATGTGAAACTAATGGTATAACTAAACCTTGCGACTCTGATTCTCCTATTAGATATAATGATCTCATTACTGGATTTAAATCACAAGTCCTTAACAAGACAGATCTTCAAGTAGTAGATGCAACAGTCACATATAAAGTCATCAATTGGAAGAATGAGACAGTATTTGAAAGTTCAGTCTTCAATTATGTGGGTGAAGGTTATTTCAATCTTAGTAATGCAAATTATATAGTGGAAAACTCTGGTCCTCTTAATATCACTACAACAGCATATCATGAGTGCTACTATGTAAGTGAGTATAAAGAAAAGTTAAGTACTACAGCAACTGTTACAGTAGATGTACCTTATGGTAGGCTTGTTCCTTTCCTTCTTGACGAGAATGGCAGGAAGATCTATCAGGATGAAAGCCATTATTATCTTGTTGACCCGACAAATTCAGATAAGTCGCACTTAAAGCGTGGTTGGGTTAAATCAGGTGACACATTCATAATAAGGACAGGTTTTGAATGTCTTGACGGAGAATGTGTAAATGTAAATGCTTCCTTGTATCATTCAGGAAATCCTTAGATTTATTATTTCTATTATTATTATTATTTCTTTGTTCTTATCACAAATCTTCTTATGCCCTTACATTTCTGGCAGTGATACAGCATCATCTTATTCTTTGTCCTGATAATACAGTTCTTGCCAGGCATAAGGAATGAATGGCACTCTTTGCAAAAAAGCGCTTTTTGCTCTTTTGTTAGTCTTACCTTTATCTTATCCCTTACACGAAGAGCCATCTTCACATATCTATCAGAAAGCTTAGGATCTTCTTTGAAAATTTCCTTTGCTTGTTTGAAGAGTGTTTCGATATGCTCTTTTGCTATCTTCTTCTGCTGTTGCTTTGTCGTTCGCATTTTTTATTCCTTATATATCTTTAATATAATCTCTAATATAAAACTTTAGCTGAAATGGGCTTACTATAAAAACTTCACTTTATAGTGGTAAACATAACAATATTTTTAAATGGATTTCGGTTAATGTGCTATTGATATGGTTGAGAAAGAGGATCGGCATGTAGTTGCCAAGATCCATATGGATGGACACAAAGGAGGTTTAGTAACTCTTAGAAGTCTCTTAAGAAGTCATTTTAATACTATTAAACCTGATATTCAAGCAAGTGCTCATACAAATGAGAAATATCTTGCTGTATATGGCAGTGCTACTGAAAAAGATCTTACAGATTTTATATCTCATGTAAGGATGGATGATATTTCTTTGGAATATATAGGTCCACAAGCAGATGCTTCAAAATCAAGAGGGACTGATATGAATCCTAAGACTATAGAATATTTACATCAGATAGAATCTGATAAGTATAGGCTTGAACAGGCAAATGTCAGTCTTGAACTTAAGGTAGATGAGCTTGAGCAAGAATTAGCAAGAACAAAGTCAAACTTAACGTCTGTTGAAGATGATTATCTTGGGGCAATGGAAAAAGCAGAACAATCAGAAGTTGCTGCAACAAAGTTAAGAGCACAAGTTTCAGCATTGACAAGCAAGAGTACAAGGCTTGAACGTGAAGTTGCTTCTTCAGGCAATATGCATGAAAGGACAATGGCTTATCTGGTGCAGTTTGCAGAGAAATTTTCAGCGATTGAAGAAGCGATAGGTGATCATCTTTATGATCTTAGTAGGATTTCTTTTGATACTGTTATTGCAGGCGTATCTGAATTAGGTCTAAAAGTTGAGTCTATAGCTGATGTAAAGGCAGTGATAGGAAAATATCTTACAGATGAAACAGCTGAGCAAAATGCAATTGCATTTTATGATGCAGCGCATCCTTTAGAATCAGCAGAATATCGGGAAGCAAAAAAAACTTTAGACGAAACTGCAGTATTGTTTGATGATGATTCTTTCAAAAAAGTACCTGAAGATCTTGTTGAAAGCATGAAGCAAGCAGCTACACAAAGAAATGCAGGCAGACAAGATATTGTCAATATCTATGAAGAAGATAGAAGTTCTTTTGTAGGAAAGATACAATCTCAGCTAGCAGGATATGAACAACAGCTTGATCTGCACGACCAGAGCAAACAGCTAAGGGAGCAGGTTAAAGAGGTTGTAGATGAGAACACAAATATTCCTGTATATTTTACACTTGATGAAAATGATTTAAGTTATACAGTAAAGGCGTATGTTCCAGTAAAAGGTGCTGATTCCAAATTATGTGATATATTGCTTTGTGAAAATATTCTTGCACAGCAAGTGTCAGATCTTATCAATGCTGACGATGTTGATGATATACAAAAGAAAGTAGATGCTCAATCAAACCTTACATTTTACGAGATACAATTGCCTAAATCAGAGTATAGTTTTAATCAAGTGTTAGGTCTTGAAAGAGCAATGGTTTCAGCAGTCAGGGCAGGATATTCAAACACAGGACTTAATGAGCTTGGTATGGGTATAGATTCTATTTTCTATAATATGATCCAAGATGTTGATTCAGGAGTAAGTAAGCAAGCAAGATCTTCTCAAGCAAAATCTGCTTCTTCTGCAATAATGCCTTCTGAATCAAAAGATGTTCCTAATTCAACAGCTTCAGCAACAGAACAAAGGAGATATGCTGTTATCGCTGTACTGCAAGGCGCAAATGGACCTCTTACTATGACTCATTTGCATTCTATGGTACAGAGTCATATGGGGATTGAATTTCCTGGTTATAATATAAGGGATGATCTAAAATCTACTCAGCTTAAGGCTCGCATTGAAAAAGTAGGTACAGGAAGAAAGACCACATATGCTCTAAAGGAGTAGTCTTGAAATTTAGATAATTTTAAGTGTTCATATTTTTGGTAGGATCATGGCAGAGGAAAAAAAGCTTTATCATCTTGTGGATGAACTTGAAACAGATGCTCTTACTTTGATAAAGCTTGCTAGACGAAGTAAAATGAGTTATTCTCCTTCTGAAGAACAAGTTGAAGTTCTTAGACGTAAGATTTCTGGTTATTATGATCTTTCTGATACTGAGATTCGCTCGCTAGAAGATTTTCTGGGAAGTGATGCAGCACAAGATATATTAAGGGAAACCAGCGTATTGATGGAGGCATTTCTTGATCAGAACGAGGAAAAAAAATATCTCAATCACATTGCAACTCACCTATTTAACGCAATAGATGATGAAGGTCTTAAGGCTAAGATAAAGAAAGAGACACTCTATGAAACAATTATGAATCTTGGTGTGGTGACTTTGTATAGGACAGCATCTACAGATATTGAGGAAGATAAATTACCTCCTCTTGAACTGTTGAGGTTTGACAATGATGTCGCAAGAGGGGTCTTAAAGAGATATTTCA
This sequence comes from uncultured Methanosarcinales archaeon, assembly GCA_964581515.1. Lineage (GTDB taxonomy): Archaea > Nanobdellota > Nanobdellia > Woesearchaeales > JACJVV01 > JACJVV01. The sequence goes on from CAZOOV010000006.1 coordinate 98,637, forward strand.
TCAGAAAGCTTGAATCAATCCCTATACGTGATTATTCAGATTTCAATACAGCAACAAAAATAATGCAGGCTGAATATCAAAGGATGCTTGTTCATTTAGGTGGCGAACAATGACTGCTGATATGGGTCTTGAAGAAGTATTAAAGGAGAGTTTTGCAGCTTCACAAGATATAATTCAATTTGGCAGGGGTCTTTGGAAAAGATCAGTTGGTCATATCAAGCCAAGGATGCATCAGATAGTAAGGATTCATGAAGGTGTAAAAAATGGCACAAAACGTATGCTTTGTGCAGACACAACTTCTGCAGGAAAGACACTCACTGCTGTAGCAATCAAGGGATTTATGGATGAACTCTATAAAGCAGAAAAAGGAAGAAATGCAAAAGCTCTTGTCGTAGCTCCTAATCAGGCAATTGAATCAGCATGGACAAATTATGAGATTGATAAATACACTCATGCACTTCAACTGCCTACACAAAAATCATTGCAGATTGAAAGGGGAACTCTTGGTCAATTGGTCAGGAATGATTTTATACTTGTAAATTATGATAAATTATCTATTGAAAATTCAGAAGCAAAAGTCAATGCTTATCTAAAAAGCATAGTCGACATACTGCCACAAATTGATCTTGTTATTGTTGATGAATGTCACAACCTAAAAAATAGGCAATCTAATAGGTCAAAAGCATTTACACAAATTGTAGAAGGTACAAGACATAAGCATTTCTTAATGTTAAGTGCTTCACCAATACCTAATCGTCTAAGTGATGCAGGATATTTGCTCTACATGCTAAATCCTGCAAAGTTCAGGCATTATTCTGAGAATGATTTTGATTACTCTTCAGATAGGTTCTCTATAATGAATGCTATCAATTCTGGTTCATGGTTTACATTCGGAAGAAATGATGTTAAGGATCTTTTTGATCTTCCTGAATTAAGATTTGGTGACCCTGCTCTTGGTATATCTACTCCTCATAAGTTTGAGTTATCTGAGCCAGCAGCAAAAGAATATTTTGAAGAATGGAAATGTGACAAAGGAAGCATTTCAAAGATAGGCTCGTTAAGTAAGATTCTACTTAGATCTGAATTTAATGAGATAACAAATGTATGCAGACGTATTACATCAGAAGTGCCAAATGCCCAGATAGGGATCTATTCTTTCTATAAAGATGGATTCTCTGAAGAACTTATGCAGCATCTTTCACAATTTTATCCAGGAGAAATTGCAGTTATTACTGGCGACAATCCAGATGGTCCTAATACACGTGCGAAAGTAAAAAAGAGGATTGAGCTTGCAAAAAAATTCAATAAAGGCGATATGCGTATTCTTGTTAATACTATATCTACAGTCAGTGAGTCAATTTCTTTGATAACTCATGACAGGCCATCATATCTGATATTTGCAGAACCACCTATTGTTCCTGCTAACTATGATCAGGCTATTGGTCGCTTTTACAGGATAGATCAGGAGGCGCCTGTTACAGTTATAGAGATGATGCCTCAAAGTCAAATTCTTAATGCTATGATGATTGAGGAGACATCTCGTAGAAGACAGCAAGGTATTAGATATCGTACCTCCTGGATACCTGAAACAATATTTGAAAGTAAACATAGGATTAGGACAGAAAAAGATACTCTTATCGGACGTGTCCTTCGTGGAGGAAATATCGATGACCTTATGGGTATTGCTGATATATCAGAAGGTAGTGAAAATGAGCTAGCATATCCTTCTCTTCTTCCAAAACCAGAAATGCAGGAATCATCAAATAAGAAATTTAATGATGGTCTTAAGAAAGTCAGGACATATATCGGAAAGGGTCTTGAACATCTAAGGGACAGTACTGAGGTAAGACATCTTATAGATAGTTATTCACGGAGCGATTGGGATACAACTTCTTCAGCAGACACGAATCGTGCAATTGTACAGGTGATTAATGCTATAGGAGAAAAGATTGCTAATAAGAACAAATCATCTCTTGATGATGTGCTTGATTCTATGAAAATTCTTGACTGGGGGTGTGGAACAGCATGCCTTGCACGTGAATATAAACGTCCTATAACAAATCTTGATGTTCTTGACGAGATGTTAGAGACTGGAGAATTTTACTGCAGAGAGATGGAAAGCATGAGAGATCCAGATTCTTCAGAGACATCAACTGCAAGAGAAAAAAAGAAAGGGAATATATTTGTCAAGGGTGATGCAAGAGAGATGCCCTTTGATCCGAAATCATTTGACATAGTTTCATCATCTTATGCTATCCAGTATAATGCACAAGGTTATCAGCATAGAAGAGATATTGAGGAGATACTGCTTCAGACAAATAAAGTGCTTAAGGATGAAGGTTATGGTATATTGGCACTTCCTAATCAAGCGACAAGCCAGGAAGATATAGATGCACTAACTGAGTCTTTGCTTCCACGTTATGGTTTTGAGGTTAAGTTTGCTGATTATATTACTGGTCATGCTATCAAAGAGACAACAGGCAGAGAGAACCGTGTCTTTCAGGGTTTTTTCCTTGTAGTCTATCAGAAGAAAGATAATCATACATATCTTCAGGGTGAGGGTGATGTGTTTGTATTCTCACCATATAAAAAATTGGGGATAGGTGGTATAAGGGAGATTGAGATGCAAAAGAAAGGGGCACAGAATTACAAAACATCAAAGATTCCTGCAGAGACATTTAAGACATCAGATAAAGAAGTATTAAGAAACTCGCTACGTAATGCGATATGATATTACAATATAATATTACTATATGATATTGTGTAATGTAAGTGATGTAATAATAATTATGTAACAATATTGATTCAGCAGATATAAACATAAAAAGCACATAATAAGTACATAATAAATACAAACAATCGGAGGCATAAAAAATGGATTTCAGTCAATTGGTCGAAGAAGCTGTTGTAAAGTCATTGAATGATACTAATAAAAGGATGCAGAGATATGATAATGATTATGTCGAGGCTCAGAAGCTTGTTAAGCTCTTAAGCCGAAACAAGATTGAAGAATATAAAAAATCAATTCCAGCAGATCTTACTGAAATATTAGAAGAAGCAGCAGAAGCAAAAAAAGAACAGGTACAAAATCTTTTTGAAGGAAAAGCTCTTGATATCGAGATGGTACTCAACACTTCTGATGGAGTAGAACTCTTCTTGCCTGTGAGATGGCAAAATGGAACTTCTATAGAAAAAGATCTTTATGGTCATGTAAGTGCAGCACTTCATGCAGTTGATCCTGCTGCAAAATCAGGCAAGCTAGGAGATTATGTTACTCTAGCTGGAAATGTAAGGAATGTAAGAAGTCTGAAAAGCAAGATTGCAGATTTACCTGAAGCTATGCAGGTTGCTCATATAGGTATGCCTCTTGAAGAAGTGAAGATTCCAGTGCACGGCACTTATGGAACACAAAATCCTTATGTATTAGTGAAGATGACTCCTTCATCATTACAGTATCCGCATATTCCTGTTCTTAAGAGAAATAGGGCTTTTTTCCCAGCATACAAAAGGAAGTTTGAGCTTCTTACTGAATTTGGAACAGTTGCAGCGTGGGTAACTTCTCAGACTACATCAAAGCCAAGCAAAGGCAATTACATCTGTGGTTACAAAAGGGATGGTACTTTAGGTGTGGTTCTTGATAAGATGAATCTTAAACCAGGTTCTGAAGTAGTAATTGAAGAGATACATGCAAAATCAAGATATGCTATGAGAAAAAGATAAACCTGTTATTTAGTTATTTAATTAGTTAGTTTATCAGAAACATCCTAACAGAAAGCTTTATAAACAGTTTCAGATTCACTAGAATATAAGGTTCTGAACGGTAGCCTTCTCGTCGAGAAGATATCGGAGCCAAGTACCGCGAGGTAATAATACAATGGTTAAAGTATATGACGTTGATCAAGAAGCATTAGTAAAAGAAGTTGTAGAACAGCTTAAGCAGGATAAGAATATATCTCTTCCTGAATGGGCTAGATTTGTTAAAACAGGAAGCAATAAAGAAAGGCCTCCTGTACAATCAGATTGGTGGTTTCATAGAGCAGCTTCAATATTGAAAAAAGTTAATTCTCATGGTCCTATCGGCGTTGCAAAGCTAAGGACAAAGTATGGAAGCAAGAAAAATAGAGGAGTCAGACCTGAAAAGTTCGTTAGATCTGGCGGAAAAGTTATCAGAGTTATATTACAACAGCTTGAAACATCAGGTTATGTAAAAAAAGAAGATAAGGCTCAGCATAAAGGAAGAGAGATTGCACCAAAAGGCGCGTCACTTCTTGATAAGGCTGCAGGAAAGATTTTTGTTAAAGAAGCACCAAAACCAAAGGCTGAAGCTCCTAAAGTAGAAGAAAAGAAATCTGAAGCAAAACAAGCAAAGCCAGAAACTGCTCCTAAACCAGAAGCAAAACCTGAAGCAAAACCAGAAGCTCCTAAACAAGAAGGGGAGAAAAAGGAATAAAAATGGCAAGATTCAAACATCTTAGTAGGAAACTGAGACTAACTAAATTAGGAAGACTTACAAAATGGGCTCCATTTTGGACAGTACCTAAGATATATGGAAAAGGAAGAGTAGTCCATCCAGGAAGACATACAACAAATAAAAGAAACTGGAGAAGGACAAAGACTAAGGCTTAAAAATGGCTGACAAAGAAAAAACACCAAAGATTGTACTTGAAAGAGAATATAATGTTCCTCTTAGAAAGAAATGTGGACTTGTTCCAAAATATAAGAGAACAAATAAAGCTGTCAAGACACTTAGGGAGTTTCTTGCAAAGCATATGAAATCTGATAATATCAAACTTGGTAAATATATCAATCTTAGACTTTGGAAACATGGAGCAAGAGTTCCACCACATCATCTTTCAGTTGTAGCTAAGAAAGACGAAGAAGGGACTGTATTTGCAGAAATGAAAGATGCACCTGTTGACAAGAAAGCAGAGAAAAAAGAAGAAACTAAAAAAGAAGATGCTAAAGCTGAAGCTAAGCCTGATGCTAAATCTGATGCAAAAGCTGAAGAAAAGCCAAAAACAGAAGCTGCTCCTAAAACAGAGGCAAAATCTGTTGAAGCTAAGCCAGCTGTTGCTAAACCTGCTCAACCAAAACCTGCACCAGCTGTTAAAGAAGCTCCTAAGACAGAAGCAAAACCTGCTGCTGCTAAACCTGCTGAGAAGAAAGAATAAATTTTCTTATTTATTTAATCTAATTATCTTATATTTTAATTTGTCTTAATTATGCTATCTTCAACTCAAACACCTTTCTCTAATCCCTCAATTTTTATATAAATTATATGTATGTCACTGCTAAGTGGTTACAAAACCAAAAGATTTATAAATGAGTTACAAGTACTGCTTTTAGTAAGGCGTTAAGAGGTGTATCTTGGGTAGATTATTCAATAATACTAACTAGAGGTAATTTCAAAATGAGTGAAACAACAGGACAAAGTGGATTATCAAAAAGCCAGCTTGTAGCAAAGCTAGCACAAAATGCAGTGGAGAATCAATCAGATCTTTCTAAACCTAATGAAAATGGATTCAAGACTGTTGGAAATGTAAAAGCAGGTGAAGAAAATTTCTTAGATAGTTTCACATTAACACCACGTGACTTGGAAGGTTACTTGGATCAATATGTAATAAAACAAGAAAGAGCAAAAAGAGTAGCTTCAACAAAAGTTGTTACACATTATCGTTCTATTAAGCACCAGCTTGAGACTGGAGAAGACCCTATGATGGGTGTAAATGATACTAAATCAAATATGGTATTACTTGGTCCAACAGGAGTAGGTAAATCATATATCGTTAAGCTTATTGCAGAAAAACTTGGCGTTCCATTCGTAAAAGCAGACGCAACAAAATATTCAGAGACTGGATATGTTGGTGAAGATGTAGAGACGATGGTAAGGGATCTTGTTAAGCTTGCTGATGGCGATGTCAGTAAAGCTCAATATGGTATTATCTTCATAGACGAGATTGATAAGATTGCAAATAGAGGAAGTTTTGGTAGAGACGTCTCAGGAAGAGGAGTCCAAACAAATCTTCTGAAAATAATGGAAGATACAGATGTTGAAGTAGTCGATAAGCATGATCTTATGGGTCAGATGCAAAGAGCAGCTGAGATTCAAGCTGCTATGCAACAAGGTCAAGAAGTAAAACCACCTGAAAAGATAAGTACAAAGAACATATTATTCGTACTTGCAGGAGCATTTAATGGTCTTGATGATATAATCCAAAGAAGAATGAACAAAAAAAGAATTGGTTTTGATCAGGATATGAAAGATATGACTGTAGATGATTTCTTGGCATATGCAAAACCTGAAGATCTTGTAACATTTGGTTTCGAACCAGAGTTCATCGGAAGGGTTCCAGTAGTTGCTACATTAGAACATCTTACAACAGATGATTTATATCAGATATTAAAAAATCCTAAATGTCCTATCATCAAAAGGAAAATAAGGGATTTTGCAGCTTATGGTATTGAATTATCATTCACAGATGGCGCATTAAAGTATTTTGCAGAGGAAGCAGAAAAACAAGGTACAGGTGCAAGATCATTAGTGGGTGTAATCGAGAAAGCAATGATCAATTATGAATCAGGTCTTCCTAATGCAGGGGTTACAGAGTTTAAAGCAACAAAAGAATTAGTCGATGGATCCGTTGATCAAATAAAATATGTAGATGATTTATTGCAACAGAGCGATGATAGAGTGATGGCTTATCTTAAAGATGAGAGATGCCCTTGCATTTTGAAAGCTCAGCAAAAAATAGGCAAACACGGAGTCAGGCTTGCATTTGCAGATAGTGCACTTACTTATTTTGCAGAGGCTGCAACAAAGAAAGCTGGCGTAACATCACTTCCAGCAATAGTTGATGAAGTTATTGCTAAATATGATGATCCGCTAATTGCAAAGACTGAGATGAGAGATCTTGAACTTACAAGAGAAATGGTAGATGGATCTATTGAGCCAAGAAAACTTCTTGAACAGATTTATTTCAGGATACCTTTCAAGAAATATGAAGATACTATGCAAAGCAAGTATGGTATTACTCTTGATTTTGATGAAAGGGCTCAAGCAGCGCTTTGTCAGCAGGCAAGGGACTCACAGACAGATATCTATGAACATACTGTTGCGACATTCCAGCCTATTGAAAGTGGTTATCAGTTGCTGAAGGATAAAACACCTGATGCAGTTGTAACATTGACTCAAGAAGCTGTTAATGATCCAAATGCATTCCTTAGCGAGCATTTGAGACAAGCACTTTCACATCAGAAAGAATAATTTTATTCTTTTAATTTTTTATATTTTCTCTTTAATTTCTTTTAATTATTATTATTATTATTATTATTATTATCTAAATTAATTATTAATTTTTACTAATTATTTATTCTAGAATTACTCACTCTTTTCTTTGCATCTTAGGATATGTTCCAGGAGCCATGAACACTGCGTCAAGGCTTACACATACGCCTGATTCTTTGTTAATCATGTCATTAGATATCATTTTTGCCCTGCCAAGTGCGACAAGCTCTCCTTTGAGTGTCATTATTGCAAGTGTATCATCAAGTTGTATGCCTGTATCTACTTTTGCAATACCAGGAACAGCAAGATTTGCACCATGACAAATTGTATCAACACTAGAATCCAGGATATATACTTTTCCAAGATGAGAGACTCCTGTTTCAATCGGTTGCAGTATCTCTCTAAGGAATTTCTCATTTCCTTCAGTTTTATAATAATGATAAGCATCAGTTAAATCATATAGGGTGAATATTTTATCCTCGTTAAAGCCACCTGCTTTGCTCCTTCGTAGTTCAGCCATATGTGCTCCACATTCAAGAAGTTCGCCCATGTCATGACATAATTTTCTGATATAAGTTCCTGCTTGACATCCTACCTTAAAGAGTACATCTTGATCCATGATTTCAATAAGTTCTATGTAATATATTCTTCTGTATCTCCATTGTCTTTTTACAGCTGACTTAATTGGTGGAAGTTGTTTTATCTTCCCTACAAATGATTTGAGTGCTTCTTCAATCTTGTCTTTGTCAACCGCTTTGTGCAGATGCATTAGACAGATATATTCTTTTCCAGCTGGTTGCATTGCTTGTACTACTCTTGTTGCTTTTCCGATTGCAGTAGCTAGTACTCCTGTAACATTAGGGTCAAGTGTTCCTGAATGTCCGCTCTTACCTATCTCAAGAATCTTTTGTACATATGATGATACTTGGTGTGATGTAGGCCCTTTTGGCTTGTCTATACATACTATTGAACTTACAAGAAGTTCAGCAATAGGTCTATTGTTTGGATCCTGTCCAAAAGTGCCTGGCTTTACATCCTTCTTTACAAGGATTTCACGATCTTCTCTTTCAAATGGAAGTTTTCCCATAAATCTAAAAAATCCCTCTTTGTTTATTAATCTTATTGTAATCTCACTTCAAATTATAATGATTGATAATTATTCTTTCTAAAATTGTTATTTCTATAGTTATTCTTTCTATTTTGTTCTTTCTATATTTGTTCTTTCTTCCTACATAATAATTACAATAATCAATAACTTTTTTATATAACCTCTTCACATTATTCATGTGACTTAATGAATGATAGTAGAACTAATCGTACTCTTCATATTGATTGCTTTATCAGGGTTCTTTTCAGGATCTGAGACTGCATTCATGTCTTTGGGCAAATTCAAATTTAAAGAGTATATCAGAAAGAAAAAACCTCATTATAAATTAGTCCAGATACTTAAGGATAATCCTCATAAGCTTCTTTCTACGATACTTATTGGTAATAATCTAGTTAATATAGCTGCAGCCTCACTTGCGACATTGATAGGAACTGATTTTTTCATGCAACAGGGATGGAATATATCTCAGGCATCAGCAGCAGGGATTGTGACAGGAGTTCTTACATTGGTTGTGCTGATATTTGGAGAGATAATACCAAAAACTTATGCAAATAAGCATTATGAAATTATAATAAAACGCACAGTTCATATAATCTACATCCTGAACATATTATTTACTCCGATAGTTTTTCTGCTTGATTTTGTAACAAAAACTTTTTCTCCAAAGAAATCTGGTTCAGAGGAGGAAAAGATTACTGAAGAAGAGATAAAGACAATTGTTAGTGTAGGTAGTGATGAGGGAGGAATAGACTCTTATGAAAAACATCTTATCCATAAGATTTTCCAGTTTGATGATAAGATTGTAAAGGAAATAATGACTCCGCGTGTCAAAGTATTCATGCTTGATGCAAATGCAAAAATAGAAGAAATACTAAAACAGATGATAGACGAAGGAGTTTCACGTATACCTATTTATGAGAAAGACCAAGATAATATTATTGGTGTTTTTCATATAAGGGATGTTCTTGAATCATTGCAGAAAAATAGGCTTAATAAAAAACTTAAGACACTTGCAGCAAAACCTTATTTTGTTCCTGAATCAAAACCTATTGATGATCTTTTCAAAGAGATGCAAAGAAAGAAGATTCAGATGGCAGTTGTCGTTGATGAGTTTGGAGGTCTTGCAGGTATAGTTACAATTGAAGATCTCCTTGAAGAGATTGTAGGCGAGATCTATGATGAGGATGATGAAAAAGTAAATCATATTAGAAAAGTTTCTGCAAGAGAATTTGTCATTAGCGGAGAAGCGACTGTAAGGGAGGTCAAGGAAACTACTGGGGCTAAGCTTGATGGTCTTGAATCTGAAACTATTGGTTCTTACATATTGACAAAGCTTGAAAAGATTCCTGTCAAGGGAGAGACAATCAAACTTAAGAAAGGCAAGATAATCGTTAACAAAGTAACAGACAAGACAATAGTATCTATAAGACTTAGATTATGATTTAGATAATTTAATTTTTTCTGGATAATAAATTTTGCTTTAAAATAATAATCTTATTTGAATAAAATGATATTAAATAAATAATATAAAAACCAATAAAGAAATTAATGAAAAATCAATAAATAATCCCGATCAATTGTTTCTTGACATTTTCAAAACGTACTTTTCCAGGATCTTTATACGCATTGTTGTCACCTTTTGTTATTGCGTACCAGCCATCATCATCATATGCTGTTTCTATAACTCTGTGTATAATCACACCAGAATCATAATCAACGCTAAAGCTTATGATGTCTCCCGCTTGAATCTGTTCAGGATCAGTAGGTACAATCTGAAGTGCATTTGCACCCTTGTCAAAAACAGGATCCATTGAATTGGAATCAACAAATGTCGCCCACTGCGGATTGTCAACTTCGATTACGATCTTATCGCTGTAAACATGGATATTGTCTTGTGGCACTATATCGCTTGGTGAAGCTCTTTCTGGAGTAATAGGGTATATTGAGCTTCCACTGATTACACCTGGTTGTTCTAACCCAATAGAAAATGCATCATTGAGCATCCAACCTAACCCGAATACGATCAATATTGCAAATATTTGTGTAATTCTCATTTGTGCCCCCCAAAATGCAAGTAAAAAGTCAGCTTTGCCTCTTGAAGCGATAATCACAAAATCTGTTATTTTGTGATTATGGTTTTCGCCGTGCAAGCAGACTTTTTACAAACCTCAAAACCAACAGCTTATATTCAGGCTAGTTAGCCTGTTTTTGCTATTATATTCTATATCTGGGAAGTACTACTATTTAAACCTTTCGTTTTTTAACCACTATTAAGTGACAAAAATAACCTTTTGACTATTAATCCAACTCATTTCTAAAATACTATTTAAATAGTGTATAATTCTCTTGATCCATGTTAATATCATATCATGGTGGGCATAGTGGAGAATTCTGTGCTCATGCAGACAGGGAAAGTCTTACAGCTATATTAGCTGAATATGTAAGGAAGGGATTTTCGCATATTGGAATAACAGAACATCAGCCAAGGACATCAGATCATTTCTATCCTGAAGAGAGGAAACTTGGTTTTGCTCCAATGGATCTCTTTAACATATTTAGGGAATATTTTGATACTGCAAGAAGTGTCCAGGATCAATTAAAAGATAAGATAAATCTTCTTGTTGGATTTGAAACAGAAGTTTGTGGTGTTGAACCATATGAAGTGATTATGCATCTTAAGATGAGATTAAAACCAGATTATATCGTTGGTTCTGTTCATCATATAGATGATATTCCTTTTGATTTTAGTGAAGCATTATACGCTAAAGCAATAGATCATTGCGGAGGCATAGAAAAATTATACACAGCATATTATGATGCACAATATGAATTGATTACCAGGTGCAGACCTGAAGTCATAGGTCATTTTGATCTTATCAAGATATTCTCTCCTGATTATGAATATTCCTCTGCACTGCAAGACGCAGCAAGACGAAATATCAGAGAAGCAGTTTCTTATGGTGCTGTCTTTGAAGTCAACAGCAGAGCTTTCAAGAAAGGCATGGATGAGCCATATCCTGGAAGGATGATTTTGCAGATGATTGCAGAATCCAAAGGCCAGATAACTTTAGGCGATGATTCTCATGGTATATCTCAAGTAGGTCTGCATTATGATAAAGCAATACCTATTGTAAAGGAATACTTCAATTCTGTTGTGGCTTTTGATAAACCAAATGGCACTCTTGAAAAAGTCATCTTGCCCTTAGATTAACGATACTCACATTAATCGCTCTTCTTAATCAACAATTTTTATAAACCTCCTTTAAAATTGAAAGGAGATTATGGTAAAAACAATTAACATAGGACTTATTGGTATAGGGACAATCGGTTCAGGTGTAATCGATATTTTAAAGAATAATTCTGATCTTATTGAGAAACGTACTGGTGTCAAGATAAATCTTGCAGGTGTCTGCGACTTAAATGAAGGTCTTGCAAAAGAGCTTGGCATTGACATGAACATATTCACTAAAGATTACAAAGAGCTTCTCAATAATCCTGACATAAATGTTATCATTGAACTTATTGGGGGCTATGAGCCTGCACATACAATCATACTTGACGCAATAAAGGCAAAAAAACATATTGTTACAGCAAACAAAGCAGTAATTGCAAAATATGGATATGAATTGTTTGAAGAATCACAAAAGAATGAGGTAAATATTTTATTTGAAGCAGCTGTCGGTGGATGTATACCTATAGTACGTGCTCTTGAAGAAAGCTATCCTTCTGATAATATAACAAATATATATGGTATACTTAATGGAACAACTAATTATATTCTTACAAGGATGACAGAAGGCATGGGCTACGATGAAGCGCTAAAAAAAGCACAGGAACTTGGTTTTGCAGAAGCAGACCCTACTTTTGATGTCGAGGGAATGGACGCTTCACAAAAAGTCTCTATTCTTGCAGCTCTTGCTTTTGATGCAAAAATTATGCAGGATCCTCTGACTGAAGGAATAACAAAAGTTACAAAGCAGGATATGAAGTATGCAAAAGAGATGGGATATGTAATCAAATTAATTGCAATGGCAAAAAAACACAACAGCCATATTGAACTACGTACTCATCCAACAATGATTCCGCAGGATCATGTACTTGCAAATGTCAACAATGAATATAATGCAGTTCTTTTCTCAGGAAAGAATGTAGATGAAGTGATGTTATCTGGAAAAGGTGCAGGAAAACTACCTACTGCGTCTGTTGTTGTTACAGACATAATTGAAATGGGATCAAGAACTAGACTTATACAAAGGAACTTTGAAGATGTTCAAGTCATTGATCAGGGAGATATCACTTCAAGATACTATCTTCGCTTCAGTCTTGTAGATAAGCCAGGTGTGTTTGCACAAGTAGCAAAAATACTTGGAGATAATAATGTATCCATTGCAGGTGTTTCTCAAAAAGAGATGGATAAAGAAGTCGTTCCTGTAGTCATAGTAACGCATGAGTCTCAAGAGAAGAACATCATGGACGCGATAAATGAGTGCAAAAGTGTTGAAGTTGTCAAGAGTGATCCTGTAATATTAAGGATAGATGATCTGATTTAAAGCATCTGAAAATGCCAAAAAACAACATCTCAGCACATTCTGCCATCACCGTAAGCTTTTTAAATATAAGCTTCTTCTTTCCACGAGAAAGAGAGAGAAGAAGGCAAAATACTTTCTTTATCTCAGTTGATCCAAAACTGTTGTGATGTATTGACATACATTATAAAAATGGCTAATCTGAAGCCTTTAAGGCCGTCTTTAAAAGAGAAAAAGAGATATGTTGTTTATGAACTATTCTCAGAGACCACGCTCAAGTCTGATGAAGTCATTAGAGCAATTAATGATGCATGCCTTAGTTTTATGGGTACACTGCATTTCGGAAAAGCAGGAATACTTATCCTGAAGAACCAGATGACAGAAAAAAATGGCATCATTAGAGTCAATAACAAGTATGTCGATTATCTTAAGGCATCTTTGATGCAAATGACAAGAGTAGGGGACAAAAAAGTTAGTCTTGAAGCAAAAGGTGTTTCAGGCATACTAAAGAAAGCAAAAGAAAAATTCATGACTAAATGAAAACTCATGATGAGATTAAAATTCATAATCAACTAGTAAATCATAATCAAATAATAAATATAAACCAAAAGGTGATATTATGCAACCACAATCAATGATGCACCAACAGATGGGATATGACAGAGCAATAACAATGTTCAGTCCTGACGGAAGACTTTTGCAGGTAGAATATGCAAAGAAGACTGTCAAACAAGGCTCAACATCTTTAGGGATGGTCTGTAAAGACGGAGTGCTCTTCGTAACAGACAAGAGAATTGTAGATACATTAATTATTCCAGAATCTGTTGAGAAGATTTGGCAAATAGATGACCACATAGGGATTACTGCAGCTGGAATTATCAGTGACGCAAGAGTTCTTGTAGATAGAGCACAGCTAGCAGCACAACAACATACAGTTACTTACGACACATTGATAGACACAGCTTCAATCGTCAAAGATATATGCTCACTAAAGCAGATATGCACACAGTCAGCAGGTCTTAGACCATTTGGAGTATCTCTTCTTATAGGTGGCGTAGATAAAAGCGGACCAAGATTATTCTGTACAGATCCGACAGGAATTTATTTTGAGTATAAAGCAACAGTGATCGGAGAAGGAGAGAGTGAAATCTTAGATGAGCTACATAAGAAATACAAAGATGACATGACAGTTAAGGATGGAATCAAGCTTTCAGTAGAACTGCTTAAGAAGTTCTTGAATAATGAATTCAATGTAGAAAGACTTGATGTAGTTTACATAAAGAACGATGATAAGAAATTCATCAGGATGAAACCAGAGGAGATTAGTAAAGAGTTCAAATAAATAAAGGACTCAATCAACAACAACGATTAATGATTAGAAACGACAATCAAAACTAACAAAGAATAACAAACAACAAATGTTAGAATGATAATAAAGGTGAATACAAAATGGGAGAATTCAAAGTAAAAGATAAAAACGTGGTGGTTCCAGGAGAACTGCTAGCGACAGGAATGGATTGCATCCCTAGTTTTGGAACATATCGTGATAAAGATAATGTATATGCTTCAAGGCTTGGTTTGACAAGCATCCACGGAAAAGTCGTAAAGATAATCCCTCTTTCAGGAGCTTATACTCCAAAGAGAGACGATGTAGTTATTGGACAAGTTATTGATATTTTAGTCCATGGTTGGAGAGTAGATATTAATTCTGCATATTCTGGTATGCTGTCTTTGAAAGACGGTACAAGTGATTTTGTTGCACGAGGCGCAGATCTTACTAAATATTTTAATTTAGGAGATTATATGATGACTAGTATTGCAAATGTTACTTCACAGATGCTTGTTGATCTGACTATGCGTGGTCCAGGCCTAAGAAAACTTGATGGTGGCAGGATCATAAAAGTTAATGCACATAAGGTTCCAAGGATAATTGGAAAACATGGAAGCATGGTATCTATGATTAAGAATGCTACAAACTGCAAGATACTTGTAGGTCAGAATGGTCTTATATGGCTAAACGGAGAACCTAAAGATGAAGTTATTGCAGTCAAAACTATCAAAATGATAGAACAGAAATCACATATCTCTGGATTAACAGACAAGATAAAAAGTCATTTAGAGAAAGAAACAGGAAAGAAAGTAGAAGTTCCAGAAATTACAGAAAGAGCTCCTGCACCAGAAGGTCAGGGACAGAGAAATGAACAGAGACGTGAACAAAGGAGACCTCCTAGGGGTCCTCCACGTAGGTGATTACAATGGGTTACACTGAAAGATTCGACAAAAGAAAAATGGACGAACTCCGTCCAATGGAAGCAAAAGCAGGAGTGATTAAGAACGCAGATGGTTCTGCTTGGTTTAAGATTGGAAAGACTGAGGCTTACGCAGCAGTTTATGGTCCTAGAGACTTATATCCAAGATTTATGCAGGATCCATCAAAAGGTGTCTTAAGATGCTTTTACAATATGATGCCCTTCTCAGGAAGCGGTGAGCGAGTAAGACCAGGTCAAAACAGACGAGCAAAAGAAATCTCAATGGTTACAGAAAAAGCTCTATTGCCTGTTCTTGATCTTAGCGAATATCCGAATGCAGTAGTTGACGTATTCATAGATCTTCCTCAGACTGATGCTGGAAGTAGATGTGCAGGAATTTGTGCAGCATCTATTGCACTGGCTAATGCAGGAATACCTATGAAAGATTTAGTGTCAGGAATTGCAGTAGGAAGAGTAGACAATGCTGTCGTAGCTGATCTTGAATATATGGAAGAAGCATATGAAGATGGACCAGTAGCAGATATCCCTATGGCTATTATCCATAACACTGAAGAAGTAACTCTTTTACAGATGGATGGCGAAGTATCAAAAGAGATGCTAACAGAGGCATTGAAGATGGGTCTTAAAGTATCAAAGAAGATCTATGATGTACAAGTCAAGGCATTGAAGGATAGTTACAGCGACAAAGGTGATAAGAATGAATAATAACGAAGATAATAGGGCTCATATCATCAACTCAATTAAGAATAAGGTAAGGCCTGATGGCAGATCTTGTGAAGAATTTAGAGATGTTAAGGTAGAATTTGGCGTTATTGCAACTGCAGAAGGATCAGCTAGAGTCACAATCGGCGATACAATTGTTCTTGCAGGAGTTAAGATGTCACTAGATAAGCCATATCCTGATACACCTGACAATGGGAATTTCATGGTTAATGTGGAATTACTTCCATCATCCAGCCCAGAGTTTGAACCAGGACCACCATCAATAACTGCAATTGAACTTGCAAGGGTTACTGATAGGGGAATTAGGGAATCAAAGGCAATTGACACAAAGGATTTATGCATGGAACCTGGAAAATTAGTTTGGGGAGTGCTTGTTGATATATGTACTGTCAATTCTTCAGGTAATCTGTTTGATGCTTGTTCTCTTGCAGCAATAGCAGCATTGAAAGATGCAACATTGCCAGAGACAATAACAGAGAATGACAATACTGTTGTTGACTATAAGCATAAGACAGACAAAAAATTGCCATTATCAAAGACACCTCTTGGAGTAACAGTACTTAAGATAGGAGATACTTTGATAGTCGATCCTGACTCTGCAGAAGAAAATGTATTTGACACAAGATTAACAATTACATCAATGGAAGATGGTACTTTATGCGCTATGCAAAAAGGTGGAAATGGACCATTGACAGTTGATGAGATCACAAAGATGATTGATCTTGCAGTCAAGAAAGCAGGCGAGCTAAGGAAGAAACTTTAAATCTTCCATATTTTTTATTTTTCTTCTTTTCTTTCTTCTTTTCTTTTTCTCTCTTCTTTTTTCTTCCTTCTTAATTTCCTCATAATTTATTTTAATTTTCTCTCTCTTATTTTTTCATTTTATCCTCTTTTAATTCTATCCTCTTTTAATTCTATCCTCTTTTAATTCTATAATTAACATATTAAACATATATTTTAATGGAAACTTTTAAATATATCTTAGTATACAAAACCCTATATTGTAGATATATCTATAATATATTATTATATGGTATTATTAGAGGTGATCTCATGAAAATAAAATTATTCTTTATGATTATGTTAATTACAGTTATGTCAGCATTTGTTTTAGCAGAAGAATGTACAACAAAAGAAGAACTTTTAATTGATAATTTGAATGTAAGGTATGACTTTTATTATTATGCAGCAGAAGCATTAAATGTTAGGATGGGAGCAGTCATCAGTGCAATTGATGGAGATACTACTGAACTTGAAAGCATAAGAGCTGATTTTGTAGCAAACTATGACACTGCAAAAGCAGCTGCAGACAATGGAGCTATAATTGGATTTTATGAAGCAGTAGAACAAGGAGCAGATTATGTAATGGCTTTCAAAGGTGAAGCAAACTCTTCGATAACAAATTATAGTGCAGTAAAATATGCATTAAATGCTACTATGGGAGAGAATAAAGCTTATCTTGATGGTCTGAAACAAACAGCTCTTGATAATCAATTATCACATAGATTGAATGTATATCAGCAGTCCTTATGCAGAGCTAATCAATTTATAGATGATAATAATATTACAGATGCAGAGTTTCTTGCATTAGTTAGCGCATTCCAACAAAAATATAATGAAGGACAGCATACTTTAACAGAGGCTTATAATACTTGTAAACTTCAGGCACTTATCCAGTGTGATGAAGAAATTGCAGAAGAAGCTTTAGAGATAATACATGATTTCAAAAATGATACTGAAGAAATAGTCCAGGCTGCAATTGTTTTGATGGAAGCTAAAAAAGAAGAGGTAATGGCTGCGATTGCAGATGGTGTCATGGTAGCTCATGAAGGTTTCATAAATCTTGCAGTAGATCTTATTGCTACAGCTGAGACTGCTGGATGGGATGTAACTGAAGAGAAAGCTCTTCTTGCAGATGCAAATGCAACATATAATGAAGCAGTTACAACTTATGAGGGTGGAGATATAGACGGAGCAAAAGTATTGCTAGAAGAGTCTAAAGAATCTCTTATAGCAATAAAGGTCTCCTTGCAAGCAAAGAAGCAACAATACGCAGCAAATGCAACAACTGGTTCAGATGGTAGTAATACAGGATCACAAGGAGGATGGCTAAAAAACAAGATAGGAAGCAATGCATCTGGTTCCTCTACTAGTGACTAGCGACTACATATTTTGATGAAAAGATTAACTGAAAAGATAAATACAATAAAAACTAAACAAAAACAATCTATGAGAAAACAAATCAAAAATAGGTGATAACAAATGAAAAAAATACTGACAATAATTGCACTATCATTGCTTGTCTTAATGCTAGCAGGTTGTGTAACTGAAAAAGAACCTTTAGATAAAAGAGGGGAAGAAGGAAAGCCAAATTTGATGAAAGAATGCTTTGAAAAATGCATGGCAGAAGAAGATGGCGCCGAAGATGGTTGCAAAAGATTCTGTGAAAACAGAATGGACGAAGAAAGAAAACCAGGTCTAGACGATGAGAAATCTCCTTTGATAGATGGTGAAAAACCCCCTTTAAGAGACGGCGAAAAACCACCTATGAGAGAAGGTGAAAAACCTCCTCTGGATGATGATGATATGCCTGTTAAGGAAGTAGAGACTGATGACGATGAAAGTGAAGAAAAAGTTATTGAAGATGTCTCAGGCCTTGATGACGACGAATATGAAGCTGATCTAGGGGATGTAATTTAATTATCTCTTTTTTTATTTCTTTTATTTCTCTTTTAATTATTTTCTTATTCTTTTTTTCATTCTTCTTTAATTTTTTCATTTTTATTCTAATGTTTCTTTTATTTCTTCTTTCTTAATTATGATTTATCCCATAAATCATAAAAGAATTTTCTATAATGGTCTGCATTCTCTTTTGATATTATTGCAAACAGTTTAGGATTCTCTCCCCATATTAATGTTGCTACGATGTTATTAAATATTGCAATGCCTGTAGGAAGTATTACATCTGTACTTTTAATCTCATATAATCCGGTCTTTGAAAAATTCATCTTATGTTTAAATTCTTCTGCTCCAAAATTATATAATATCTTTGCCTTAACTTTTTTTTCTGCTCTTTGTTGGTGAAATTTTAAGAAAAACATTTTTACAGATTCTTTATCCCACATATCTCCACTAAGCGTCATTGCAAGATATTCATTTCCTTCTTTCATTTGACTAAGTATTTCTCTGAAGAATGTTTTTACTCCTTCATATCCTTCATAGATTCTTGCTTCTTGTTTATCTTTCTCAAGCTGTTGCTTAAGTTTAAGCTCAGGTAAAATCTTTCTAAACTTTTTAGATTTTATATTTAATTCATTTTGTTGATATTGTATATAATCTAAAATCTTTTCTGGATCAACAGCTCTGAAGTATTTTGTCTTTCTTTTTATTACTTCACTCACAAGCCCTTTTTGTTTTAATTTTTCAAGTATCTCATATACTTTTGAACGTGCTACTCCTGAATCAAGTATTATTGGACCAGAAGTGCTGTTTCCAAGTTCAAGAAGTGCTAAATATACTTTAATTTCTCCTTTTGTAAAGCCAATATTTTCAAGTATTTCTGTATTCATATTCATTTGTATCTCTTCTAGATTTATTAATCTTTCTATTGTTCCCCCTTAGGGGAGGAATAATCCTTATATACTTATGACTACTATATGGTAGTCAAGATGAAACATCCGACTTTATTCAAACAAAATTTAATCTGTCCTAAATGTAAGCATAAGAACTTAGGAGAAGATAAGTTCTGTGAGAAATGTCTGTTTGATTTGACAAACCTAAACGTACTTGAATATTACATGCGTTGGGACATGACTGTAAAAGGGAGATGATTTGAGTGATAATCCATTGGCCTCAAGTCATTGTTGTGACAACAGTGCTTTACGCACTTATCATAATAAATCTTCCTTTTAATCCAGTAGCAAGTACTATATTCTTATTTGCTATTATTTCTTATTGGAGCAGATTGCCAGGAGTGGGGATTCCTTCTCCTTTCTTTATACTCTATTTGGCAGATCTAGTCGACTTGTTCAGTCTTCTTATAGCAGTCAATCTCGGTGGAATTTATGGTGCAATCTTTTCGTTATTTGGAAATATTGGATCAAGGATGGCAGGAATAACTCCTTATTGGAGTGGAGTAATGAAAGATGGTATAATTCAATTCTTCATCTGTTTGATTATTCCTTTTATTTATTCTGCAACAGGAGGTAATATTGTGATGACTATGATGATTTATACTATAATAAGAAGGATGGGTTTCATAGTATTATGGTTAATCTATCCTGATCTTTCATTAGGAGAATTTTGTGTTATATGGGTAGGTGTTACATTTGCATCATTGACAATCAATGCATTTTATGCAAAATACTTTGGGGGATTTTTTGATGGTCTTCTTCAGTCGGGTGTGTCTTTTAATTGGCCGATGTTTATTTTTGTAACTATAATTGTAATAGCTGGAAAAACATATTTTTTTGGAACAAGTAAGAGTAAATTTATGGATCAGAAATATCTTTTGAAACATTTGTTGCATAAGGTTATTCCTCAAGAAAAAGGAAATAAGATAAACGCTGTTAATGATATTGAGATCATAGCTGAAGTGAAATCAGTAATCTAAATTATTTTAATTTAATGATTTTTACTCGAACAACCATAATCTTTATAAACAGATTAGAATTCATCAATCTCAATATGGAACAAGAACCTATTGAATACACAAAGTACGAAAAAGCTCGTATGATCGGTTCTCGCGCTTTGCAAATAAGCATGGGTGCACCTTTAATGGTTGAGATGTCTGATAATGATCTCGAAACGATTGGCTTTAATCCTATTGAAATAGCAAAAAGAGAGTTTAAAGCAGGCGTTATTCCTCTTACAATTAGAAGACCTCTTCCTGGTCAGAAAAAGCAAGAAGAAGAAAAAGAAGAATAAAATAATAAAATTATTTTTTATTTCTCAATTTGATGTTTTTATTTAATCTTTATTTATCACCAAATCCAGCAACTAGCAGTCCAATTCCTTCTATTACAAATAGTACATTAAGCACAGTCTGTGTGATGAATGGAATACCAAATCCAATTATTCCCATGCCATTTAATATTTGAATTATAGCTATTGCCAGTATTACAAATGCTACTCCTGCAGATATCCACATGATAGTGTCATCTTCACTCAAGAATGTGTCTATTAGAAGATATGCACCAACAACCGCTACAACCCACAGTAGTATTGGAGATCCTATTACAATAGGTAGGCTAAATCCTAATAATCCCCAAGAATTTAATAGAGGTATTCCTCCAAGCGCAATAACAATAAGCCCTGAAATCAAGCTTACCCAATATTTAGGTTCATCAAGCATAATTATTCACCTCAGTAGTATCAATCTTAATATTCATATATTGGTATGATTTATATATAAATCTTCTTATTTTATGTGATTCTTATTGCTTTTTTCTTGGTTTTGGACTTTTTTTCTTGATTTTTCCCTAATTATTTCTTATATACTAGAACATATAAATCTTTATATATGCTTTGACACTACTCGAGAATAACAATCACTTAAGTGAAATTTAAATTCCATTGAGGGGGTAATAAAATGAAAAAACTATTTTTAGCGCTAGGTATTCTATTAGTTTTAGTCATCTCCTCTCTGAGTGTCAGTGCAGTTACATTAGGTGGAAGCAATATTGAAGCTTCTAATATTAACGATGACAAAGAATCAGAGAGAGACGTGTATAAAACAGTTGTTTACTCAAATAGCAATTTAACATCAATTACAGGATGTACAACAGTTAGTTTAAATTCTAAATATGTAGATGATGCTTCTACTGAGGTTGCAAATAATGTTAACCTTTCTTATACAATCGGAAGCGGAACAGTAACAGTTAGGGGAAGACTTCCAGAAAATCTTGATGCAATTGATACATCAGATTTCAGTGAGAAATCATTTCTCGTTGCAAGTTTCCAATGTAATACAAATCAAGGAATTGTAACAGAGCCAATCTATATGCAAAGAGAACATATGTTTGAGCTTGATAAGATTGAAGTTACATATAACGGCGATCTTGAAACAATAAATGACGATGGCGATGAGGTTGAAGATCTTGAGCCAGGACAAATAGTTACACTTGATGTTATCATGGAAAACCTTTTCGATGATGATGACGACCTTGATATCGATGTAGATGTTGAGATTGAGTGTGATTCTGACATTGATGTTTCTGATGAAGCAGATGATGTTGAGATTGCTTCAGATGATAAAGATTCTGTAGAGTTTGAACTTGACCTTGATGAAGACGATGTTCAAGATAAGACTTATTCATGTACTGTAACAGCAATAGGAGTAGATGATCACGGTGCTAAACATGGTGCAGAATGGTCAATAAAACTTGATGTTGTAAAGGAAAAATATGAAATCAAGATTAAGGAATTCACATTAAATCCGCAATCTGTTTCATGTAATAATAAAGATGTTACAGCAAGCATAAGGATAAAGAACACAGGTTCAAGAGATGACAATGATGTTAAGCTTGAACTTAGGTCAGACGCTCTTAGCGTACTAAAATCCTACGAAGAGATCGATCTTGATGAGACAGATACTTCAAGGAAAGTTTTTACATTCAGTGTTCCTGAAACAGTTAAATCTGGTTCATATACTGTAATGGCAAAGACATACAGCAAGGGTATATCCTTAAGCGACCAACAGACACTTCAGTTAACAGTTCCTAACTGTGCAGCTGATAATGAACCTGTACAACCACCACAGCAACCACAACAGCCTCAGCAACCACAGCAGCCTCAGAATCCTTTCCAGGATGATGACGATGATGACGTAACAGTCACACCACCTGCTGATGATGCAGACGATGCTGATGATGCAGCTGATGATGATCATGAAGAAGAAGGATCAAATACAACAGTATATGTAGTATTGTTAGCTATCTTGATCGTACTTTTGGTTGGCGGAATAATCGGTCTATTAGTGTACTTGTTTAAAGATTAGACAAGGCATTATTTTTATTTTTTTTACTTCTTTTTTCTTTTGGTTTTTTATTCTTCTAATTAGTATATCTTGATTACAAAAGGAATCGAGTTGTGAGCCAGATAGAATTGGGATGTGTCTGGTGAACGCTGTTAAAAGTTTTCTTTATCTCAAGAAACACATTATATAATAAAAAACTTACATCGAATTTATTTTAATTCTCCAATTAGGTATTACTTTGTATGTAAGTATTCCTATGACTATCAGTGTAATCCAAAATGTACCTGTTGAGAGTCTGCCCATAAAATAGAGTGTTAGATTAATTAATAGATATATTGTAAGAACCCAGCCTGTTGTCTTAAGAGCAAAACTATACCATCTTTTTCTTTCTTCAGATAATTTCTTATATTCATTATTAGGATTTTTCTTAACTCCTTTATCGTTTTTTTCACTGGTTTTTTCGCTAGTCTTTTTCCTAATTTCTTTTTTAACTTTTTTCTCAGATTCTTTATTAGATTCCTTATTAGGCTTCTTATTGGATATTATTCTAGCTTTTTTTCTTTCAGATGATTTTTCATACTTTATTTTAGATTTTTTTGAGTTCATCGTATAATTTCCCCATATTCTCTCTATTTTTTCTCATCTTGGTATTGCATACATCTACAAGAAGTTTTAGATATTCATCATCTATTAGCACTTTGCCGTTCTTTAGTACTATTGTCTCAACTTTCTCATTTCCCATGACTTCTATCATTATCTTATTGCTGAGTGATATTATGCCACTTCTCTTGAATCCTGATCTTCTGCACGCGAGTAAAAACCGCTCAGCTGTCTCAACTGTTCTGCAAAACACATGCAATATGCATGATTCTTGCATTAACCATGCATCATGCTCTGAATTTAGCTTATCTTTGACTTGTTTGAATGTTACAGGTTGATGGCTTGCTATTAGCCATTTTGCATCAATCTTCTTTGTTGATTTACGTTCAAGAAGCGTTATTCTGCCAGCACAACTGCTTGTAGTGCAATAATTATCCTTTGAATTGATAATATCGACAATATCTTTGATTTCTTCATCAACCATTCCTTTTCTAGACATATCTGCTTTTGAGAGTATATCTTTTTTCTCACTAGCAAATTTGTTTTCATCTTCATATCTGTTTATCATAAAACTAGGAAAATATGCCTTTTTATAAACTTTGTTTATATACAGCTTAGTTAAGATCTGCTTGTTTTCAGAACCCCTTAGTTATTACTCACTACATAATAGTAACAAAGCGAAAAGTTTAAAAAGGCAAAAGTACTTTACTATTGAAATAGTACATTTATTATAATAATTTCAATAATATGATATCAATATCAAAACATGATTTTTGGGGGTTTAAGGAAAAATGAAAACAATTGCATTCTTGATGGGACTACTTATTTGTATATTTACATTAGCTGGAGTTTCAGCTACATTGTCTACTGATTTATCAGGTAATGATGTTACACTAGGTAGTGCAACGCAAGAGGCAAGTAATTATCTTGAAAATTCTGAAATTTATGTAACAAAAGATATTGTTATTGGAACTACAGAGAATCTTTCATTGACAATTGTTCCAAAATCTTCATTCATATCAAGTACAGATACTGTAAGTGTATGGAATATTGATGTTAGTTTTGCACAAGTTGTAGAAGGTGCAAGTTCAACAGTTACAATCACAGCGCGTGTTCCAGAAAGACTTGACGCAGTTGATGCAGATGGTGTTGCAAATGCTCTTAATACGGCTACTTTAACATTTAATGATAGTTCAGATTCAGTTGCAATTAATCTTTTTATGCAAAGAATTAATCGTCTAGAATTTGATGATTTAGACATGATGTATAATGATGAATCTGAGAAGATTACTGATGGTGAAAAGATCGATGATCTTAAACCAGGAGATGGTGCATCTTTTGAATTCAAAGTTAAGAATACATATCCTTCAAGTTCAGATGTAGAAATCGATGATGTTGATGTTACAATTGAGGATGATAACAATGATCTTGACATTGATGAAGAAGAATCATTGGGCACAATAAGAGAAAATGATGATGATAGTGAATCAATATCAATTGATCTTGATGATGATCTTGATGAGGATATATATGATTTATTTATCAGAGTAATTGGTTATGATGAGTTTGGAGCAAGACATGGTGAACAAGTTACTGTGAAGATAGAAATTGAAAAAGAAGATGATGATGTTGCACTAAAACGTGCTGACTTGAATCCTGATTCAGTTAATAACTGTGATACAAGATCTGTAACACTTACATTAAGTATTGATAATATCGGTAAACATGATCAAGACGGTGCAAGTTTGACTGTAGAAAGTACTGGACTTGGTTATTATAATACAATAGATCAGATTGAACTTGATGAAGACGAAGCAAAGACAAAGCGTTTTTCAATTCCAATCTCTTCAGATACAAAACCGGGAGCATATACATTCCTTATAACAGCAAGGACAGAAGATGGTAAGATAACTGATGAAGATTATATGTCAATATTAGTTACAAACTGTGGTAGTCCAACAACAACTACTCCACCTGCAACAACAACAGGTTCTGATGTACAGCTTATTTCAGGTAGTGGTTATACAGGCATTACAACTGCTCAAACAGTGGTTTCTGGTAATGATGAAGAGGTAAGTGATGATGGTGAGGGTATTCTATCAATACCAGCATTAATTATATTGCTTGTATTAGTTGTAGTTACAATTGTATTGCTTACATTGATACTAATCAAGAAATAATTGATTTATTATTTTTAATTTATTATTACTTTTCTTTTTATCTTTTTATTAATTTCTTTATTCTTTCTATATATTCTTGAGCTTCTTTGAAATATCTTTCATACTCTTGTCCAGATATGATTGATTTTTCATTATGTATTATCTGTCTTGATAATTGATAGAATTTTCTCATTGTATTTACATATTTGCTCTCTAGTCTTTTCTTCTTTTTGACAAGTATCTCATCAAGCTTATCTGCTACGCTTGCTGGTGTTGAAGGTTGTACTCCTTCTTGCATAAGTACCGCGTGAGATATGTCAATGACTGCCCAGTATAGATCAAGTGTAGCCTGAAGTATATGGTTTCTTGAGTTGAACATGCTTCCCATTGATTTATTTAGATAAATGTGCATTGTCTCATTGCTTGGAGATATTTTTCCTTGTGAAAGCAGTATTCTTAATGGCTCAAAGAGCCCAGTATCATACACTGCAACGCCGTCCCTGAGTATATTAAGGCCAAGTGGATCACCTTTTCTTATGTAATCCCAAAAATTAGTCATCTTAAGTGTTGTCACATGTAGTTTCTTTGATGCTTTTCCAATCATCTTCTCAAGAATTACTCTATATGCTTCTACAAGTTCATTTGTTATGTTGACAGTTACATCATCGACAACAATCAGTATGTCTATATCATTGCTCTCTTTGTTTGCTCTCGCAGTGCTTCCAAAAAGTGCAATTGTTTTAACGAAAGAACCAAACTCTTTTGCAACATCTTTAGCGAATTTGTAAACTATATCAATGTCTCCCTTTTTGTATTTATCCTTATTGGGATTGCTCTTATGTTCTAAGTTGAACTCCATTTATTACCCCTTAAGAAGAACTGAGGATAAGTGGTTATTAAAGCTTTATTACTATTTTAGAATGAAAACCTTATTTTCCAGGATTAGTCACTAAAAAATCATCTAGGAAAGGTACAGGCATCTCTGATTTTAAGTATAATGGGTCTAATCTTCTTCTCATCTCAAACATTTTCTTGGCTTTTGCCGCGTCTCTATATTTCTCATTTGCAGCAAGCATGCCTGAACGCATATCAAGTGGAATCTCTTTTGGGGATGGAAGTGATGTTGCACTCTGGCTGTCTCCATAAAGTGCTATCCAGTCAAGGCTTTCAGCATCATGCTTCATCGCTTGCAGGGTCTGCACATAACGTCCGAACTCTTCACCTATCTCCATCATATTCCCTATTATTATATTCTCTGACATTTCCTGGACTTCATCAGTCAGATATTCAAGCATATCAAGTGCTCTGTCAACAAATCTTATTGTATAATCATAATTACATGTGACTTTAGATGTCCTAAAAACTATATCTGCCTCACCAGTCATTATCATAGCAAGATTAGTCCTGTGATTGATAAAAAACTGTACTCTTGGTTCATCTTCTCTTTCATTTTCCAGTATATATTCTTGTATTATCCTTGCTCTTTCATAATCCTGATATGATTTTCTAATATCTCTAAAAAATCTTTCATGTTCACCAACTTGTGCATATATTCCTTTTGCTTCTTCACAAAATGCGTCTCCTCTTTCACAGAATGTTCTAATCTCTTCATAGAATCTGTTAAGTAAATCAACAGGGATGCCTTTCTCAAACATCTTTATTTTGCCACCGCTTTGCTTTCTTACACGGTAATCTTCTCTGACTAATGCATCAAAGACACTGAAATCTTTTCCAGGATATCCTTCTGTATGGAATAATTTTGCACTGTTTGGTCCTTCTTTGAGCGGTATTACATCTTCAGAATATAACATATTATTTGTAGGTGTCTTTACATCTTTTTCTTCGATATTTTCTATTAACATCCTTACTTTTTGCGGCATGAAGCCTAGTCTCTTATTTATATCATCTATCATTGATTTTAGATGATTCATAGAAGCTACAAACGTAGATTTTTTAGAGATTATATTCAAAGAATAACCTCCGTTACTTTTTGTTTGCTTGATAAATTCTCCCTTATATCCTAGGGTCTCACATAATTCAGGAAGTCCTTGCATCTCTGGCACTCCTTCTATAGAAATACGTACGCTTTGATCATTGAATGATTCAACTCTACTCTGCAAATCAGTGTCTGCAATTGTTATACTAGAAATTTGTTGTGGTGGCCTTTTCTTGTTTCTATTTTCTTTTCTGCGATTCTTCTTCATATATTATTATATTATAAAATCAGTTGTTTTTAAATTATTGCCTTCTGTAAAATAATATTCTTCATCCTTGTATTGTAATAATTATAATGTATAATATATTTCATAAACTATACTTTTTATGGATAATATTATTTTTAAACAAAATAATAACTAGATATCATATGCAAAAGCTTGATATTGAAGCAATTCGCAGGGATATGGAGATGCCACTTGATGATATTACTCATCAATCCTTTATGGAAAAGTTTGGACCTACTATATTTGATTTCACATGCAGGATGGTCGGTGGTTTTGTAGGCTACAAGATTGGAGAGCACTGCGGTGGTTATGAATTTGGAGTTCTTGGCGCGTATGTTGGCATGATGTCACGCTATTATATCCCTCCTAAAGGAGGAATCACAATGGCTCTTCCAAGATTAGGTTAGTATAAATTTCTTTTGAAAGTATGTAAGTAAAAAGTCAGCTTTGCCTTATGAGGCGATAATTTGATCAATCACAGCTTCTTGATCTCAACTTCTTCTTCTTTTCCAGAATTCATGTCTTTGACTTTGACCTTTCCTTCTTTGGTCTCATCACCAACAACAATAACTTTTTTTGCTTTTATGCCATCAGCATAGCTGAATTGTTTGCCAAGTTTTCTGTTCATAAGATCTATGTCAACAGAGTATTTCTTCCTTAATCCATCTGCAATTTCCATAGCCTTCTCAACATAATCCTTATTTACAGGAGCAATATAGTAATCAACACCATCGCTTTCTTCTTTCCAGAGTCCCTTTTCGCGTAGAAATAATTCAAGAACAACATCACCCATTGCAAATCCAGTAGCAGGACAACTTTGTCCTCCAAATTGTTCAATCATATTATCATATCGGCCACCACCAAGTATTGCTCGAAACTTTCCTCTTCTGTCAAATACTTCAAACACAGTGCCTGTATAATATGCAAGTCCTCTTGCGATTTCAGGGCAGTATTGTATGAATTTTCCTTTTCCCATAGTATCAAGAAGTGATATTATTTCTCCTAATTTATCAGCAGATTCTTTTCCTTTATCATTAAGCATGTCTTTTACTTCGTCAAGGCTCTCTGCAGAAAGAAAATCATTTATTTTGCTTATTTGTTCTTTTGATAGATAACTTAGTTCTTCTTCAAATTCATCTTTTGTTATCTTGTTTTTCTTATCAAATATCCTTAGTGTATCTTCTATTTTTTTGACACCAATATTTTCTAAAAATCCTTGTATTATATCTCTATTATTTATCTTGACCACTATATCTTTTTCGCTAAGTCCTAGACAAACAAGGTTATCTATTGCAAGTGCAACAACTTCTGCGTCAGCTTGTATCTTATTTGAGCCAAAGGATTCAACGCCGAATTGATAAAACTCTCTTAAACGGCCTTTTTGTGGTGCTTCATATCTCCACATCCTTGTTATATAGAACCATTTCACTGGTTTTGTTATTTCTTTTTGTTTTTCTATAAACATTCTTGTGAGTGGGACAGTTATGTCAAATCTCATGCCAATCTCTTCATTTGAACGCTTTTCCATTACAAATATCTGAGATTTTACTTCTTCACCTGATTTTGCAGTAAGTAGCTTCAGGCTTTCAAAAGCTGGACTTTCCACTTCTTTGAAGCCATATCTAATAGCGTTCTGTCTAAGCAGATCAAATACTTTCCTTCTTTGCTCCATTTGTTCAGGGAAAAAGTCTCTTGTTCCCTTTACTGCTTGGTATGTCATGATATTTTTAGAAGAACGAGGGGTATTTATAAAATTTAGGGATACTAAGTATGTCCTAATTTGCATTCGTAAGTATATTGGCGCCAATTGAGGCGCATGAGTTCTCAATAGAGGATTCATAATTGCGCCGTGCCCCAATATACTACATCATTTTATTTGAAACACATCAGGTTATATATTATATTATCTTAGACATAACTACAACAGCATAACATTTAAATATCTTGATGGTTTAACTATTCATAACATGAAAAGAATACATAAGATGATGGTACTGTTCTTAGCAATAGCCATTTCAATATCTGCTATGCTTTATGCTGCAGATGTGGTTCAAAGAGATATGGAACTCAGTCTTTATCCTGAAATGTTCATAAGCAATGACAGGCTTGATGTGACTTTTGTAGTTGGAGAATATGCAAAATCAGATGATGTTCTCTCCACAGTTGATATTGCTATATCTTTGCAAGATATGCTTAAGGAAATGCTTGAGAATGAAGAAGGCAATAATGTATTTGAGCTTGACATTACAGGTAATCCTCAGGATGAACTTACAGACATGTATATGGATGTTTTCAATAAGAAAAAAGAATCAGCAGCAAACACAGTACTTGACACTTCTTTGAATAATGAATCTATTTTAGACAAGAATTTTATAGTTGTAGGTGGTCCTTGTGTAAATTGGGTTGCAGCACATTTCATGGGAAATCCTGAGAGATGTACAGATGATTTCCTTGCAGGAAGAGGCTATTTCAGACTTTATAGGAATGGCAAGGGCATTGTTATGGTTGTTGCAGGTTTTACTGCAGATGATACAAAGACAGCAGCACAGGTGCTTGCACACTACGAAGATTATTCATCTAATTTTGTTGGTACAAGCATGCGTGTATCTTCAGCATGGATGAGTGAATTAAGAATAGAATAAGATTATTTCTTTTTGCTTTTTTTCTTTGTCTGAGTTTTTCTACTTTTCTTCTTTTTCTCTTCCTTCTTATGTTCATCGACTGCAAATATAAAATCCTTCTCTTGTTCAAACATATCTAGTAGCGTTATAAAAAGACCTACAATGAGTGGGCCTATTATGATTCCTGCTGCTTTAAAGACAACTATTCCTCCAAGTACTCCAAACAGGATTAGTACAGGATGTATATTTGTATAATTTGAGACCAGTTTTGGTCTTATGAAATTATCTATGGTGCTTACAAAAAGTGCACAGTATACTAATAGTCCGATTCCCATCCAAAGACCAGTAGGATCAGAATTCAAGAATGATGTTATTATAAGATAAGCTGCTGCTGGGAACCATATGACTGCTGTTCCTATGAATGGCAAGAATGAGAACAGGAACATGATGATGCCCCAAACGATTGGCGCTTTAATGCCAAACATATAAAATCCAACTCCTCCTAAAAAACCCTGGATAGCACCTACAAAGATATTTCCATACAAAATCCCTCCGAGTACTTTTTTTGTCTTCCTAAATATATTTACTTTATGTTTGTCTCCTACTGGGACTGATTTATACAACCTTGCAAGGAATAGTTTTCCATCAATAAGAAGATAATACATCATGAAAAGTATTATGAATATATTTATGATGACTGAAGGGATGCTGAGTAATATTTCTCCAACATATTTTCTCATCCCTGTTGTGAACTCGCTTATCAAGTCTGCAAATGTCGTCTCTATTACGCTTGTATCAAGCATTCTGTTCATTGTGTTGCATATTCTTGTATCTGAATCACATCTGAACTCGAGTACATCATCTATGATATCAGTATCTGAGAATTTCTTTCCTATCGAGATAACTTCTTGAGTCAATGAATTAAGTGACATGAGTATCGGTAGCGTTATCACTACTATGAAAAGCAAGCATACAAGAAATGATGATAATCTTGGTTTTTTTGTTTTTCTATAGATAAATAAATAGATTGGATATACAAGATAACTGAATACAAATCCTAAAAGAATTGTATTGATTAGAGGTCTAAATATGTAGAATAATAGCACACCAAGTAATAGAAAACTAATTGCGAAGAATACAAGAAGCTTTTTTCGTTCTATCAACTAATCTTACCTCTTTTTTTGATTTATCCTAACCTATATCAATAGTGGTCAATATAGGTATATCTATACTAATATAACTAAATTAGGATTCAATCTTTATAAACATTTTCTAAAATTACTTAATAGAAAGTCAACTTTGCCTATTGAGGCGATAATTTTCTTTTATAAAGAAAATTATAGGTTCGCCGTGCAAGTAGACTTTCTATATATCTAAATTATACACTCTTTTTACTCTTCTCAATCTTAGTTATATTCACAATATTTATAAAAGCACTATTTTTCTTCTTTACTATGAAGTCAACTAAGCCAAAGATACTATTGACAAGCGCACTGCCTTATGCTAATGGAAGCATACATATTGGCCATCTTGTAGAATATATACAGACAGATATCTTCTCAAGGTTTATGAAGCTTACTGGTGAGGATATAATATATTGTTGCGCAGATGATGCACATGGTACTGCAATTGAGATAAAAGCAACGCAAGAAGGCATTACTCCTGAAGAGCTGATTGCAAAAGTTAACAAAGAGCATCAGGATGATTTCAGGCTTTTCCATATTAATTTTGATAATTATTATTCTACGCATTCTGATGAGAATAAAGAGCTCTCTGTGATGATTTATACAAAGGCAAAAGAAAAAGGCCTTATCTATACTAAAGAGATTGAATCATTCTATGATGAGACTGCAAAAAGATTTCTTCCAGATAGGTACATTAAAGGTAAATGTCCTAAGTGTGGAGCAGAAGATCAATATGGAGATGTTTGCGAAAAATGCAATTCAACATACAAACCGACTGATCTTGTTGATCCATTCTCTACAATATCCAAGACTACTCCTGTTAGGAAGAAAACAACACATTATTTCTTCAAGCTTAGTGCAATGACTGATAAGCTAAAAAACTTCTTCAAAGACAAGAATTTCCAGCCTGAGGTAACTAATTATCTGAATAATTGGCTTGAAGAAGGTCTGCAGGATTGGGATATCTCAAGAGATGGACCTTACTTCGGATTCAAGATACCTGGTGAAGAAGACAAATATTTCTATGTCTGGCTTGATGCACCTGTTGGTTATCTTGCATCATGCAAGAATTACTGTACAAAGAATAATATTGACTTTGATGAATACTTGCAGAGTAATGATAATAAGATGATACATGTCATCGGAAAAGATATCATGTATTTCCATTATCTTTTCTGGCCTGCTATGCTTATGGCTGCTGATATTAAGATACCTAGTGATATTCTTACTCATGGTTTTTTGACTGTTAACAAAGAAAAGATGAGTAAGTCAAGAGGCACATTCATTCTTGCAAAACAGTTTGCAGATATGTACAATCCAGAATATCTTAGATTTTATTATGCGAAGGTACTCAGCAGAAAGATGGCAGACATCGACCTTGATTTTGATCATTTTATCGATTCAGTCAACACAGAGCTTGTAGCTAATCTTGGTAATTTATGCTATCGTGCATTATCTTTCCTTAATAGGAGTTTTGATAGCAAACTATGTGATTTTAATGATGATGATTATCCTGTGATAAAGAATATATTAGAAAAAACTGAAGAGATAAAGAAATATTATGCAGAGTTTAATTTAAACAGGGCAATGTCAGCAGTACTTGAAGTATCATCCATGGGAAACAAGTTTTTCCAGGAAAATGCTCCTTGGGATCTTGTAAAACAAAATAAGACAGATGAAGCACAAAAAGTTTGTTCAGTATGTGCAAACCTTGCTAAGGTACTTTCTATAATTATAGCACCAGTATTGCCAGTATTTTCAGATGATCTTCAACAACAGCTAGGAGTCAGTGGTCTTAGTTGGGATGATATTGATTTCAGCCTGAAGGATCACAAAATTAACAAAGCTCAGATATTGATAAAGAAAATAGAAGAAAAAGTTCCTCTTCAAGAGCACTTCCCTGCAAATCTTAAGGTTGCAGAAGTAAAAGAAGCAAAACTTCATCCTGATTCAGAAAAGCTATTGATACTTCAAGTGGATATTGGCGAGGAAAAGCCAAGACAGATTGTTGCAGGTATACAAGCTTTCTATACTCCTGAAGATGTTGTAGGTAAGAAAATTATTATTGTATCAAATCTTAAAGCTGCAAAGCTTGGCGGAGAAATAAGTCAAGGCATGCTTTTAGCAGCGTCTGATAAAAATGTTCAGGTTATCAAACTTCTTGAAGTGCCAGATGGGGTTCCAGGTGATATGATTAGATGCGGAGCTCTTGAGAATAATCAAAATGAGATTAAGATTGATGAATTCTTCAAGATGAAGATAAAATCCAAAGAAGGCAAAGTATATATCAAGAACTTTGATGCAGAACTTATGCATAAAGGCGAAGCTGTCAAAGTAGATGTTCCTGATGGTTATGAAGTGGGATAAATCCTTTCTTAGAATATGTTTTCTTCTTTAGTTCTATCTTTTATCTTAGTAAGCCTTTTCTTTTTTCTTCTTCTCTTATTCTTAGCATTATTTTTTCTTTTCATATTTTTTGGACTGAATAGATTCCACATGCTATAAACTCCTAGTCCTAATATTCCACCTATTAAATTATTGAGCATATCTTTTTGCGTGTCCCACTCATCAAGATCACCAGCTCCGATAAAGAGTACGCCTTCCCCCTCACCAAAAGCAAGGGCTCCACCATATTCATAGATTTCATGCAGTGCAGATGATCCCAAGAGCACAACAAGGATTGCAACTATCTTGAATGCATTCTGACTGATATTTAACTTACTGACACCAAGTTTACCAATATTTAGCTTATCATAGAATCTAAAAAGTATCAATGCTGCTGCAAAACCAAATGTTGCGTGTGCCCAATAGTCAAATTCAAGTCCTAAAGGAAAATATGCATAAAAACCAAATACACCTAAGTTATGCATTACTAAGAACGACGAGAATAATGCAAAATGTAAAGGATGCAAATTTAAACTTTTTCTATACCAGAATACCATATAGAGTAAAAGCATGAGAAATATAAAATCATATTTATAGTGAGAACCTTGTTTGAGTGAGTAGACTTCAATTGCACATAATATCAGTGTGATTATTATCAGTACAAATTTATTCCATTTCTCATGGTTCATGATGTTTTTTAATGGATATATTATATAAACTTTTTCAAACTATCATTAGATAGTATAAAATGTGAAACTTCTTTACCATAATATTACTTATATGGTTTGCATACTCCTAAAACTGGTGATTATGAAATGAAAAAACAAGATTTAATGCAAGATACAACACAAACCATGCAAACTACGATGACTGACGCTACTACTGTGCTTCAAGGGATTGAAGATATATTTAGAAAAGAAGAGCCAAGATATAAGAGTGCAAAAATGGAAGGTCCTTATTGGGCAAGATGGGTTGCAGGACAAGTGGTCGATCAAGTCGCAGATTATATGGCAAATTATATCTCAGAACATTCTTTCCAGAAACAAGAGGGTGAACAATACGAAAGGCTTGCAACTATAAGGGATATGGTCGCAGGCTATGGCACAAAACAAAGCAGTGACCATGCACAAAGAAATTTCCAGGATTCAGTGTATTTTATGTTGAAGAAGATGGTGTTAAAACCAGCAGCTTAAGAGTCTTGCACTCCTTGTTTCATTGTTGCAAATGCTTCTTTTGTATCATATCTGGAGTTTGCTTCAAAGTAGATTTCAAAAATATCTCCTTGCTTGCTCCCATCGCTCATCTTTGTCATCAATGTCATGATGCTTGTAGCAGGTAAAGTAAGATCCTGTCTGACATCTCTTATGTATACGTCTCCGTCATACATGGATGCTCCTTTTATTACTGATGCTGCAGGTCTCATATGAAATCCATATTTATCTTTGATTTCTAATCTTCTCATGATGTATGACTTATCACTTAATTCTGGATGTTCAAGCTCTTCTCCAAGTACTCTTACTATATTATCATGCACAAGATTGTCTGCTCTTGCATCTCTTCCACTTTGACAATGTGCATAAAGATGGATAACTCCATTCTTTTTTATATCTGCTTCTTGCCATGCAGAAGACTTTCTTCCATCAAATACTTTTCCATCATATTTTACTTGCAAGCTTATATTTGAGTAGTGTCCTATCATTCCAGCAAGCACATCAAAATCTACTTTTTCAATATTAGTCGCTTCAACTGTTGCGCTTATAGAATAATTATCTTTATTGCTTAATGCTTCCATCGCGATAGCTGCAAGATCATCTCCTTCCAAGATTTTCCCTGATTTTACATATTCTATTGCTTTATCAACTAAGCAACCTTCTCTATCCATCTCTGCAGCGTCTGTTGGTGCAACAGGATCATCAAGATCACGTTCTAGTTCACTTTTCTTGCATCCGAAATCTTCTCTCAGATCTTCTAATTTATCTATGAAATATTCGTCCATTGTGAAATCTCCTTTAATTCTATTGAAACTTAATTCTTGTAATAGAAGTACTTTTTGAGGGTCTAGATCTATTTATAAGTGTTTCGTAATATTTCTATTTGGATACTTATTTTATTATTATATTAATTCTATTTTTGTTATTAATAACCTGTTTCCCATTTAGAATTCGAATTTAACAACATCTCTGTAGATCTTGTTAAGGCAGTTGACCATTTTCTCTTGAAGGGCACGGTCAATTGTTGCTTTTCTTATCTGGTTCATGCAATCAGCCATCTGTCTGAAAAGTCTTATGTAATCTCCTTCTTGATAATCACTCATCTCCATAAGGTCTTCAAATGAACAACCATTTGCCCAGTTAGATACAACTTGCCAGAGGTCTCTCATACCAAGTCTGTTTAGTTCTTTTTTAATGAGTGGATTGATTGTAACTTTATCCAGTAGTTTGAAATATTTCTTATTATTTCTGCTTCCAAAGAACTTGTCTCCTCTTCTGAATTCATAGATTATTGCAGCAACAAGTATACAGAGTTCATTTTCATCAAGTTTTTCATATAATTTTCCAGAGAATAGTTCGGTGATAAGTAATTCTTTTGAATATATCTTTGTAGCAAAAAGACCTTTTTCAGTCAGGCTCATGTCTGGTGTTATATATTCCAGTTTTGTTAGTTTTCTCACGAGATTATTGAACCTTGCTCTTATTCTTATTCCTGCTTCTTCTTTTTTCTTAAGGAAATAATCAAAGTTGCTCTTTAATATAACATCAATTTCTTCTTCATTATAATTATTCACCATGTTAAGCACAGTATTTGGCTCAAGCCTGAATTGGCTGATTATTGGCTCACTGTCTGAAGTGGTCAAGTCAAGTATTTTTCCTAGTTCTGATCTTCTCTCTAATAATGATATAGCGTATCCAATCTTATCAATCCCTCTTCTTCCTGCTCTTCCAGCCATCTGGAAGTATTCTTTTGTCCTTAGCATGACAAAATTAGTACCATTATATTTGATAAGTGAGTTAAAGCATACTGTTTTTGCTGGCATGTTAATTCCAACTGCAAATGTTTCTGTTGCGTAAAGTACTTTTACCATTCCTTTTGCAAATAATGTCTCGACAATCTCTTTGAGTACTGGAAGTATTCCTGCATGATGTACTCCAATTCCTTTCTGAAGTACGCTTTTGAGCATTTTTACTGATTCAAGTTGTTTGTATTCATCTTTCATCAGGCTGTTGAAATATCTTATCACTTCTTGTTTTTGTGATGGGTCAAGGAAATCATGCTTCATTGCAAGTTCTGTAGCCTTTTCCTCACAACCTCTTCTGCTGAATACAAAGAATATGCATGGAAGTTTCTTTTCAGTTTCAAGTTCACTGACAAGTTCAAAATGTTTTGGTGCTTTTGGTTTTTCGTTTGATCTCTTTTTTCTCCTCTGTCTTCTCATTACCTTGTAATAATCTGGCATCTGGTTGTTTCTGTCAAGTTCTTTTGCTTCTTTCATGGATATTACACCATGATCAACATCATAAAGGAAATGATCCAAAGGAACAGCTCTCTTATTATATTCTACAACATCAACAGGGTGATGCTGTATGCTTGAGATCCATTCAGCAAACTCTTTTGCATTTGGTATTGTTGCAGATAAGCATAAGAATCTGACATTTTCAGGAGAGAATATTATTGATTCTTCCCATATGGTTCCTCTTTCTTCATCTGACATGAAATGGATCTCATCAAATATTACATAGCTAATAGAATCAACGATAGGGTCTTTTGTCATGAGCATGTTTCTGTAAATCTCTGTAGTCATTATTATGAGATGTGCAGTTGGATTTATGACAACATCACCAGTCATTATACCAACATTATCTTCTCCATATTCTTTTTTGAAATCCCTGTATTTTTGGTTGCTCAAAGCTTTGATTGGAGCAGTATAGATTATTCTTTTGTTGAGCTTGCTCCATTTCTCAATTGCGTAGTCTGCTATCAATGTTTTTCCTGTACCAGTTCCAGCACTGACTACAACTGAATTATGTTTTTCAATAGAATTAACAGCGTCAACCTGGAATTGATCAAGAATGAACTCTTTAAATTTTATTTTTCCATCTTTATCTGTAGTAATTTTATCACTACTATCTTTATTATTCTTCACACTATTTTTTCCATCATCATCTTTATTATCTTTATCACTATCTTTATCCATGTTTTGTAATCTTTCTCCGAGGTTTAAAAGTATTTCTGTTAAGATTTACCTTTATATCATCCAAGACTTATATAAGTAGAAAGTCAGCTTTGCCTATTGAGGCGATAATTATCCTAACAAGGATAATTATAATGGCGCCGTGCAAGCAGACTTTCTATATGCAGACTAACCAAAACTATTTATATCTGTATCTATTTTATGATTATATGAGCGCAGGACCAGAAGCAATGTTGATTCCATTACTCGTCATACTTGCATTAGAACTTGTAGTACCAGAGCTTTTTAAGAA
Source organism: uncultured Methanosarcinales archaeon (assembly GCA_964581515.1). GTDB lineage: Archaea > Nanobdellota > Nanobdellia > Woesearchaeales > JACJVV01 > JACJVV01. The sequence goes on from CAZOOV010000006.1 coordinate 137,177, forward strand.
ATTGAGGATACCTTTTGTTACAACTCTTATTTTGCTAGGTGCAATACTTGGTCCGAATGGGATTAATTATATTCATCCGAGTCAGGCTATAGAACTTTTAGGTTTTTTAGGTATGACTTTTCTGATGTTTATGGCTGGTCTTGAAACAGATATAACAAAACTCAAATCATTGAAATCAAAGCTGGTTGTCATGTCTTTTCTGAATGGTATAATTCCTTTTATAGTTGGTGTTGGCATTGGAAGATTATTTAATTATGGGTGGTTGACTAGTCTTTTAATAGGAACAATTTTCATATCATCTTCTGTTGCAGTTGTAGTTCCATCACTTAAATCAGCAGGTCTTTTTAATAAATCTGTTGGACAATTGATACTATCTGCTGTGCTTGTATTAGATATATTGAGTCTTGTAGTACTTAGTTTCATATTTCAAAAACTCAGTCCTATAACTACATTGACTCTTCCATTATATTTTGCAGTCATTATACTTTCTATAGCAGGATTATTCTATATTTTACCAGGTCTTACAAAACATATTTTCAATAAATACTTCACAGGCAAGAGTGCTCATGAGAATCAAATTAGATATACGATTGTTGTCTTAATTGGAGCACTAACTTATTTTCATCTTCTAGGTGTCCATCCAATTCTTGCAGCTTTCATTGTAGGTCTTGCATTAGTTGTCAAATCAGATGAGATTTATTCCAAATTTCATGCTTTAGGATATGGTTTTTTTGTTCCTATATTTTTCTTTATTGTCGGAATGCAGATGGATCTTTCTGTCTTTAAGCAATTAGGTGCAGGCAATATGATGATGATAGCGATTGTCTTTGGACTTATATTATCAAAATTCTTAAGTGGTCTTCTTGCTGGAAGGCTTGTGAAACTATCTTGGAAAGAATCATCTTTTTTTGGTTCTGCATCAATAATTCAGATAACTACTACTTTAGCAGTAACTTATGTTGGAGCATCACTTGGTATTCTTGACAATATTCTTGTAACTTCAATAATAATGATGTCAGTTGTGACAACAATTGTTGGTCCTATTGCTCTTAAGGTAATAGAAGGAATAAAGATTAAAGAATAAGAAAAATAATTATAATTCTAAGTTATTTATTTATTATATAATCTATTATATTATTATTTATTTTATCCATGTACTTATATCTTTGAATTCATCTGTTCCTGCTTTCTTTAGAAGTTCAAATAATATCATTTCAGTAGAAACAATTTCAATATCATGCTGTCTCATTCTATCAATTGCTAATTGTTTATTTTCTTCTGTTCTTGATGATATAGCATCAGCAACTACATATGTTTTGATTTCTTTATTCTTTATAGCAAGTGCAGTTTGAAGTACACAGACATGCGCTTCAATTCCAAATATTACAACTGACTCAAACTGTTTTATTGTTTCAACAAAATCATCACATTCCATACAGTTGAAATCTAATTTCTCAATAATTTCAGTGTTTGGGGGAAGATCTATTTCTTTTATTGTTTTTCCAAGACCTTTTGGATATTGCTCTGTTGCAATTAAAGGGATTTCCAGAATTTCTGCTCCTTTTATTAGAATCCTGCTATTTTTGATAACTTTATCTATCTTCTTAATGACTGGTATAAACTTTTCTTGAAGATCAATTAGTACAAAAATAGTTTTATCTCTCATTTTAGATATATAAAAACTTGAACTTTATTAAATTTATTAAATTTTTAGAAATGAATTAGAATTTATATCTTATTTCTAATATCTATATTATGCTCATTTGCAAACTTTTCTGCAATCTGGTTGTATAGGTGATGTTTATCTCTCGTGATTATATCTGCTCCTATTTGAATTGCTGTTGCAAAAAGAACTCCATCACTGATATCTTCATGCATTATATGGATGAGCTCAGGATTGATACTTCTAACATACTCTTCTTCACTTGCTCTATCTCCTGGATGAACATCAATAGTTATGATATCTATTTCTTCTTTCTCTTTAAGGAACTTCCTAATTTCTTCTTTTATCTTTTTGTTAAGCTTATGTTCTACATGCATAAGTTCTTCGATATTGAATGAAGTGATTGCATACTTTCCTTCTTGTAATTGTTCTTTAAATTGTTTAATTTTCTCATGGTGTTCAAAAATATGTATAAGATAACATGTATCTATGAGAGTATATCCTTGAGCTTGACTTACTTCAATACATTCTAAGTTTTGTAATAGTTCTTTCATTCTTGGTCATCCACAGTAAATAATTTAGAATCATGCACATCAAAGATCCCTAATCTTGCTCCTGCATCAAGCCAACCATGTGCATAATTCAGTGCAGCAAATGCATTTACTTTGTCATCTTTTTCTTCAAAATGATGCGCATCAGAAACATAACGTTGAATCATATCAAGGAAATCTTCTCTTTCTTTGATTAGCTTAGTTCTATTGCCTGACTTCTGTGCCATATCAAGGGCAGTCTCTGTAACTTCAAAATATTTTTTTAATTTTTCAGTTGTTATTTTGTCCATGTATTTTCTATATTGTGATTTAATTAAAAAATATTGCTTTTTTGACATGTTCAATAATTTGTTGCAATCTTAGATTAAAAAACCAATGAACCAAAAACTATTTTGAAAAAAATGGGATACACTGTTGCTGTTTGGGCTAGGCTTATTCTATTTTCAACTTAAATTTATTTGAATTATTTCATTTTTGAAATATCTATTTTGTTTATAATTTATTTATTTCTAAAATATCATATTGTTTCTTATATTTGCTATTTATTTATTCTTTTTAATTATTATTTACTATTTTTGGGTTTTTAAAATTATTTTTTAAAATCTTTATTTTTTTATGATATTTAAGATTAATTTATGAATTATATTATTCAAAAACGAAATCTTTATAAAAAGAAACTCTTATTACTCAAGTTAATGGCAGGTTTGAGTGACTTAATAGATAAAAAGGTAGTAAAGCTTCTTACTGTATTATATAATAATAAAGGTAAATTCTATCATATAACTCAATTATCTGATGAATCTCAAGTTCCAGCTGCAACGACTCTCAGGTTGATTCCTTCTCTTGTTTCTTCAAATATGATTACTGTCTCAAATGTAGGCAAGCTCAAAATTTATTCTTATAATGATTCTGAACAAAATAATGATTTTATGAAGGTGCTAAATATATGACTGAACCAAAACATGTAATAATGGGAATTATGATGGTCATGTTAGCTGGCGCATTATTCGTATATTTAGCAGATGATAATATAACTGGTTTTGCTGTGAAATCTCCTCGTGATGTTAGTGGGTATGAAAGCAAGATGAGTACGCTTGCTTACACTGCACTTTCTGAATCTTCAACAGAAAATAAATATATTATATCATTAGCAGACTATGAAAATGGTATTGAAGAAATAAGAAGTTTGCTTCCAAAAGATTCTATAACAGAACTAAAGTCTGTTGATGCAGTTTTAGTAACTGCAAGAAGTAATGAGTTGCTTGAGATAATTGATAATACAGACAATGCAAAAGTTTACCTTGATAGACCTTTTGAATTATTAAGAGAGTCTGCATTGGTTGCTTTAAATATTACAGCAGTACAAACGCAAGGTCCAAGTGCTTATCAAAAAACTGGCAGTGGAGTAAAGGTTGCTATCATGGATACTGGTGTCGATCATACTCATTCAGAATTTAATTGCATTCCTGGAAGTGATGGTTGTTTCATAAAAAGATCAGTGTCAGTAGTAGATGATGATCATGGTTATATTACAAGATCACAAGTAGTTGATACGTTTACAGATGAAACTTCAACAAAAGTATTGGATTTATCAGATGGATACAAGAAAGTAAGCTTCAAACTATATGGTAATCATACAATAAATTCAGCAACTCTTAATATAAATCGAACTGATGTTAATATTTCATTAGATGGCATGGGTTTATCACCTTCATTAGAACTTGATTTGAATGTAACCTCCTGCACATCAGATGAATGCACTTATATAATTAAATTATCAGGAGAAGGATTAATTTTAGTAGATAATTTATCTATTAATTATTCTTTTACAAGATATGAGAAAAATGCTCTTGCAACTGACACAAATGGTCATGGTACTATGGTCACAGGAATTCTACATAGTGTAGCTCCTGGCGTGCAAGTGTATATGTATAAAATTCTCAAAGCAAATCAAGCAGGTTCTATGTCAGATATTATAGAAGCAATTGACATGGCAATACTTGACAATGTTGATATGATCAGTCTAAGTGTTGGTTCTCCAAGGATGCTTGGTGCTTGTGATTATGATCCTTTAGAGCTTGCAATTGACAGAGCGTATGATAATGGCATTGCAGTATTTGCATCAGCAGGTAATAATGCATCAGATTATGTGTACATCCCTGCATGTTTTACAGATACAATTGCGATATCATCAATAAATGATTCAAAGAGCCCATCTGTCTTTAATAGTATGGGCTCAGAAGTAGAGTTTGCACTTCCTGG
>CAZOOV010000007.1:0-140879 GCA_964581515.1 uncultured Methanosarcinales archaeon
GCGTAGCAACCTTATGGGATACCCCAACCTTTAGGTTGGGGAGGATGTCATTTTTCTTCTTCTTCTTATTATTTTAATCTTTTTCTTCTAATCTTTTTTTGTATGCGTTGAGTGTCTTGATTGTATAAGGTTCTATCTCAAGTTTAAATGCTTCTTCAAGACTGACCCATACATATTCTTGTCCTTCTTCATTGAGTGTCACTTCTGTACCATTTGTTCTGCATACAAAATCAAAGAATATGAAATGTTTCTTTTTCCAAAATCCTGGGTCATGGATAAATTCTTGAAACTCAAGATATTCTATATCATATATATCAAGACCAGTCTCTTCTTTAATCTCTCTTGTGAGGGCTTGTTTCATAGTCTCTCCAAGTTCGATATGTCCTCCAGGTATGACATATCTATTCTGCCATTTATGTGATCTTATAAGCAGGATCTTTTCATTCTTGTTTACGATGATTGCTCCTGCAGTCGGTTCTGGAAATTTTTGTTCTCCCATCATATTCACCTGTGTTATTTTATTACTATTGTTTTAACATTATTCTTGTTTTTTTAATTATTCTTTCTCAAAAATCTCTTTGACACGTTTTATCTCGTTTTTTACAAAACCTATATTCTTTCTTTTTATATCTTCTTCAATTACAATTGGGACATTGAGTTTTTTTATCGGTTCTATTGATCTAAGGAAATCTTTTGTAACTTTTCTCATAGATACATGCTCTTGATGCATATATGTGCCACTCATATGCACTTGTGATATCTTTTTCTTAAATTTTCTTATCAGGGAAGCAGTCTCTTTTTTTGAATAAAGATATGCATGTGCAGCGTCGAGACATAATCTCATTTTCGGTGCTTTTTTGAGAATATATTTTAGGTCTGCGTGAGTTATATGGTTATGCGGAACCATATTCTCAGTAGATATCTTCATCTTATACTTATTTAGTATTTTAAGTGATGGAAGATCGTAAGGATGGATAACAACATTTTTTGCATTTATCTGCTTGTATAATCTTGATAATGCATTCATCTGATTTATGAGGTCTTTGTGACTTTCAGAACGATAAACAAGTCCAAACGGTGCATGTATGCTGACATGTTTTAAGCTCCTTAACCATTTTACATTAGTTTTGCTTAGTTTTAGACTGAATAATTCTTCTTTGAAGCCAGTTGTTATCTCGACACCTTCAATATCAAGCTTTCTTAGAATGTTTATGTGTTCGTTTCTGTTCTTGTTTTTGCCCCATCTCCAAAGGTTTCCTGATGCAAAACAAATTGGACCTGCCATAATGGTTAAGAACATACTTATTATTTAAAAATGTATCTTTAATTAACTTTTCATATACTTAGTTAATTATATCAGTTAATTATATCAGTTAATTATGTTAGTTAATTAGGTTAATTAATTCTGATCTTTTTGTGATGGTCTTTCATTATCTTTCTTAACCAAGGTGTATACATATGGGGTTTGCTCTCTATCATCTCCTTGAGATCTTTTGGATGTGTCCATTGCCATGCATCAAACTCTTCACCATTTGGTATGGGCTCAAATTCGTAGCTTCCTATAAGAACATGGTCATGTTCTTTCTCTGTTAGGCCATTATCAAATTCATGTGTGTAAAAGAAATCAAAACTTTTTTTTAGATTACATTCAATCTCCATCTCTTCTTTTAGACGTCGCATTGCACCTTGCTCTATGCTCTCTCCAGGCCGTGGATGACCACAACATGTGTTTGACCAAAGTCCGCCTGAATGATATTTTGTGGCAGCTCTTTTTTGCAGAAGTATTTTTCCTTCAGAATTGATGAGGAAGACTGAGAACGCTCTGTGAAGAAGAGCATCTTCATGTGCTTTTATCTTTTCTTCACTGCCTATGTCATTTCCTTCTTTATCAAGAAGAATAACTTTTTCTTCTTTTTTTCCTATAATTTCTTCCATGATGTTTAATTTTGAACAATTCTATTATAAATTTAACTGATTATTCTTGTTTTTGTCACTAATCTGGTACTAATCTATAATTTGTTTGTCGTCGAGAGTTTCATAATATTTATATAATCTGCAGATATCTTAATCAAATTAAGAGGTGGGTATACTTAATATAGCGGTAAATGATATTGGGGGACTAAAAAAATGGCGAAATCTTTACACAGCATATGCAGATGGACTTTTAATCCTGGGAAAGGAGGATTTGTTCCTGCAGATATAAGGCCTGAATGGGGCAATGAATTCTCAACAGTCAATATGGTGCAACTTGTTAAACAACATATAGCACCAAGGTTACCTGGTAATGTTGAACTCGGAATTGAGATGCATTATGATAATGAAATTAATGAGGATACTGCGGAAGCAGTTGCTGATGTTATGGTTGCATCTGGTATTCATCTTGCTATGATTACTCCTGGAGCGCATAGCAGGTGGGCTTATGGCGGAATTGCTTCTCTTGATCCTGATGAAAGAAAAGCAGCAGAGGAATTTGGTGCTAGGACAGTTGATCTTGCTTATGGGCCTATGAAAAAAGCGTGGCATCCAGACCCTAGTAAAGCCCCTTCATTGATACTTTGGAATGGTTCTTTTGGTTATGATCTTGCAAGTGTTGCAATAAGACAGATGTATCAGAATCTAAAAGAAAGTGTAGCGAAACTATGCAGATATGAGAAAGAGATGGGTGATGAAATGTATATTGGTTTTGAGCCAAAGCCTAATGAAGGACATCCTGCTATGCTTATTCCGACTGTTGCAAGTGCGATAGTATTCTGGGACGCTCTTCAGCGTGACCTGGGAATTGCAAAATATAGGAAAGGAGTCAATAAAGAATTTGGACATTCTGAGATGATTGGTTTGGATCATGTCTATGATACAGTCGAAGAAATAGATAATGGGATGCTTATCCATATGCATCTTAACAGCCAAGGGTATAATGATGGTATAATCCTTGGAGGGCCTGGGAAGTATGATATAGATCATGGTGCAAGAGTTAACGGTATGAATGTTGCTATTGCTGGCCTTATACAATCAGCAGGATATGAAAGATGGAAAGGGCATGATATGCAAACAAGAGCATATGACAATACTGAGCAGGGGATCGATAGGGTTGTCAGAAGTGTCCTTAGTTGGGAAGCATGTGCAAAAGCTGCAGAAGAGCTTGATCAGGATCTGCTTATGGGAAATCTTGCAAACAGAGATACAGCAAAAGCAGAAGATCAGATGAGGCATTTGGTAGTATCAGCGCAGAAACACTTTGATGAGATGTATAAGTAGATTATATTTATGATCTCATTAGATTTTTTCTTTTTTTTCTTTTCTTTTTTATTTCTTATACTTTCTTTATTCTTGCTTTAGATTTATTTATTATTTTAATTATAATGTGTTAATCTATTGTGATTTCTCCAGAGAATTTAAAAAATCAAGAGTAATTACACTAGATTATGAAGGTTTATAACACTATTACAGGGGTTGTTTTAGGGATGGTTTTAGCTGTTTCATCAGCTAATGCAGAGAAAAAACCTCAATCGCTCTCTGATATTATTGATAGTTCTAGCAATAAAGATGGTGAAGTCAGTAGTTCAGTTGAAGCAATGGACACTAAGATAAAGACTGCTGGTTCTATGTTTTATACAAAAGAAGTTGATGAATTTATTGGAAAATATAGAAAAACTATTGATGGAAAGATTCATAAGCAGTTTGGACAAGCTAAGGAAACCAGAAGGAAATATGAGAGTAATAGTCACATTAGAGGTAGATCTTATCCTTCTGGTTCTTCATGGTCTTATTGCATATTTGCATTGGAAGACCTTTATCCTATAATTGCGGCTTGTGATGGGGGAGGTAAAAAATATGCTAATCATCCTAATATGGTTAGATTTAGAAATGAACTTGAATCTCTAAAGGTAGTGATGGAGGATACAGCTGAGTCTAATCTTAGGGCTTATATCTCTTCTCGGATGTCAGTGAGTTCTTATAATGCTAGAAGAGTTAGATCTCAAGATAAAAGTAAGTATCTTCAAAGAGAAAGAGAATCAGCTAAGAAGTCGCTTACATCTGATGTGAAAAGATATTGTAAAAATGAACAGCTTGAAGCAAGGCTTGTTAAAGTGGTTGGGAATAGTTTATGATTCTATTATTCATGTTTGAGAATGAGATTAGAGAATATGTTATAACAGTGAAATCATAAAAATAAAATTATAGAGAATAGATAATAATTAAAAATAAAATTTAGAATTATTTCTTCTCTTCTTCTTTGCTTTCTTCAACATCAACAGTCTGTTTGCTTCTGTGTATCTTAGCAAATGAAGGAGTTACTACAATATAATCCTCTCCAAAACCTGCAATCTCTCCTTCGATTGCATCACATGTCTTTTTGAGTTTATTGATAGCACGTTTAAGCTCAATAATATCTTTCTCTTTTAGAGGTTTTATATTCACTAGAGCAACAGTATTTCCTTCTCTTAAATCTTCAAGAATCGGTTTTACATGTTCAAAATCTTCTAGGAAGAAAGTCTTAACAATTACTTTTTTCTTAGATTTTTGGATTGAACTTGAGTCTATTTCTACATAATCTCCTTCTTGTTCTACTGCTTCTTGCTCTACTTCTTCGTAGTCTTCAGGACTTGAGAACATATTTTTTATCTTGTGAAGTACCTTTTTCATATTGACACCTTTCTTCAGTAAATAATAATCTATTTGTTAGAATAAAATAGAAGTAGGATATATATAAATGTTTTGGAAAATTGAATAGAAAATAATAAAATTAAGAAAAATAAATAGATAAGAAAACTCAATCATTCCTTGATCTTGTTTTGCTCTAAAATATCCTTTGCAGAGAACATTTTTTTACAATGCCTGCATTGCAATATTATCTGTCCATCAGGGCTTGGAAAATCACTATCTTCAATCTTGTCAGAATCACATTTTGGACATTTTAGATGAACTTGCTTGAGCTCAAAAAAAGTATTGCATTCCCTACAAAAATGCATTGAGTCTCCATGATTCAATGTTTTATGTGCTGGTGCATTGCAATAAGGGCAAAAGCTTATCTCTTTGTCTTCTTTATCCATTTTGTCTTATTCTCTTTTATTTTGATTTCTTAGCCTTTGTTGGTTTTTTAAGTTTATCAGTAATCTTTTTGATTACACTTTTCTTTGCTGGACTAGATGTTGCTTTTTTTGGCGTACTTGCTTTTGGTTTAGCAACAGCTTGTTTTGATTTTGCAGTCACTGTTGGTTTTGGTTTTGTAGCAACTGTTGGTTTTGGTTTTGCACTTATTTTTGGTGCTTCTGGTTGCTGTGCATTAATAGCAGCCATTGACGGCATTGAAAAGTCATCGTCATCTCCATCATTTACTTGATTTATGTTATCTCTTCTAAAGTTATTATCACTATTATTATTGTTATTATAGTTAACTCTATCCCTATCTGATGGTTTATAGTCCTTTTTGACAAATGTATTAGCAGTTTTTTTAATAGGTGCTGTATTTGAACCTCTTGGTTTAGGAGGACCACTATTTCCTCTGGCTGGAGCAGAACTATTCCTATGTCTTGCGTTATTGTCTCTTTTTTCAGGTGTATGATTAGATCCTTGATTCTTTGGTCTAGGAGTGTTATTTGATTTTGTATTATTATTATTAGAACCATTTTTAACAGGTTTTAATGGGATGAGATATTTTTTATCTTTGTCCATATCTGTAAAATTGTCAACATAGTCTTTGATTGAAGAAGATGCAGTCTTCCCAAATGCAATAACTTCAACACGACAACCTTTTCCTCTTACATATTCATAAAGCTCTTTGAAATCTCCGTCTCCACTAACTACAACAAGAACATCTACTTTTTCAGCTGCTCTTACGCCGTCCATTGCAATTCCAACATCCCAATCGCCTTTCTTGTGTCCTCCATGGAATACAAGCAAATCCTTTGTCCTTATTTCAAATCCAATCTTCTCTAAAGCTTCATGGAAATTGCTTTCATCTTTGACATCTGCTTTTATTGCGTATGCAAGAGCTCTTACAAGTTTTCTGCCTTTAAGTGCAGTTTTCATCAACTCTTCAAAATTAACTTTGCAATTGTATAGGTTTTTTCCAGAATAATACATATTTTGTACATCTACTAGAACACATACTCTTTGATCTTTATATAAATTCATATTTAACATTTTTAATAACCTCAATCTTATTTCTTATATCTATTATATCTTTTTTTATTCTTTTATTATACACAATGCTTTTTGTTTTTTGTATATTCAAATGCAGATTCTGCAGCTATTGCACCTTCTGCTGCTGCTGTTATGACCTGTCTAAATCTGTTTGAACCAGTTGTATTGTCTCCTGCTGCATAAATACCAGGGATATTTGTAGATTGGTTTGCATTTACTTTGATTAATTTTTCTTCAAGTTCTATACCTAACTTTTCTGGGAGTTCTGTGTTTGGATCACTTCCTATCTCTATAAATACACCATCTACTTTCAGTTCTGTGTCATCATCAAGTACTATTGACGAAACAGCCTGTTCTCCTTTGACTTCTTTTAATGTCTTTTTTAGGACAAGTTCTGTTTTTGGATCTGCACCAATTTGATCTACTAACATAGGTTCTGCTCTAAATTCATCTCTTCTATGTATAAGATATACTTTAGATGCATATTGAAGCATAACTTGTGCTCCTCTGACAGCAGCGTCTCCTCCGCCAATAACTGCAACTACTTTATCCTTAAAGAACATGCCATCACAAGTAGGACAATATGAAACACCTCTGCTTTGGAATTCTTCTTCTCCTTTTACACCTAGATGTCTGTGTGTTGCGCCTGTTGCAAATAATACCGCTTTTCCTGTGAACTCTTCTTTTGATGTAATCACTTTGAAACAATCTTCATGTTTTTTGATATCATCTACTGTAACCTGTTTTATTTCTGTGCCGAATAGTTCTGCATGTTTTCTCCAGTCTTTCATCATCTGTATACCACTTGCTTTTTCTGTTCCTGGATAATTCTCTACTTCAACTGATTCTGCAATCTGTCCACCCATAAGGCTACTTAGAACTAATACTTTCATATTATACCTGGAGGCATATATTGCAGCACTCAGGCCACCTGGTCCTCCTCCGACAATGATTAAATCATACATGTCCATTTTGTTCTATTAACTAATAGGCTTCTTTATAAATATTACTGAGCTGAGAAAGCTAGATATATATTAGTATTATATAGTATCTATTTTTATTATTTAATTGTTTATTTGATATATTAAAGTCTAGTTTAATATATCTAATCTTCATATGTACCTGTTAACTCAGGCTTTCTTTCTCCTAGCTCTGAAGGTGGAGGTGAAGCATTTTTCATTTCATCTGATAATTTAAATGCATATACTAATGCCATTTGTTCAATCTCCATTTTGTCTCTAAAATCAACTTCCATGCCTAGAGCTTCTTGTACTTTTGCTGCAATTCCTAAACTTTTTGCTTTATACTCAGCATCTCCGTCCATTATAGGTGTCATATGTGTCTCTGAATCCAGTCCCTTATGCATTGTTCTTGAATATACATCTGATTTAACATAACCAATAAACTTTTCTCTTTCTAAAGGACTCAATAAACCTAAATTTGCATATCTTTGCATTGCATCTAATGTTATTAATATCCCTTCTAAGAATTGCTGTTGTTCCTCTTCTGATAAAGGATTTAGTCTTTGTTCTATCGCATCTAAGAATGCTCCTGTATATGTGTTTAAATCTTCTCTACTCATAGTGTTCAGGATGCCAAATCCCTTTATAAAGCTTTGCTTTTGTAACTACTATTTAATGACTATAATCTATCTCTTTCAATAGGGTCTTCAGTTCAGAAAGTGTTTTTTGAGCAGGAATAACAGTTCAGGATGGAATTTCTCGCCTTTTTCTATCATTTCTTTGATTTCGTCTATTGTGAAGTATTCTACCTTCAACACTTTAGATTCTAGCTTGAACTCTCCTTCATATATCGCTTTGAAGGTTGATAAGAATTTTGCAAGGCCTCTAGCATCATCATAGAAGTCTTTGTATAGAAGGGTAATATCTGATGTTGTACCTAATTCTTCTTTATATTCTCTGAGTGCAGCTTTTTCATAGCTCTCACCACTACTAACATGACCGCCTACAGCAGTTGACCAATGGAGTGGACAAAAACTGCATTCTTCACTTCTCAATTGAAGAGCCATCTTGCCTTCTTGATTGAAAAGTAGGATATGAACAATCCTATGCATTAGTTTTTTTTCGTAGATTTCATTTCTTGGCGCTTTGCCTATTACTTTATCATCCTTATCTACAATATCTAGAAATTCCATTTTAAATTATAATAAGATTAAAAATAAATCACCTATTGAGTTGGTTGTTGAGGTTGAGCAGACGGTTGTGGTTGTGCTGCTGGTTGTTGAGGTGGCGGTGCTTGTTGTTGTTCTTGGTCTTGTGTGGTTTGTGTATAACCTTCTTCTTCACTATCTCCTTCATCATCCTCAAATTGTTCATCATAGGCTTTTTCAAATTCTTCTTCTGTGAAAATTCCTTTTTTAACTAGAAGTTCAACTAATGCATCAACTCTTGCTTGGTTATCTGTTGCAAGATCTTCAACATCTTCTTCTTCATCTTGTTCTTCGTTTAAAGCTTCTTCTTCTAAATCCGCAGAAATAGGTGTTTCTTGTATCTCTTCCATTATATTTCACCTCTTTACTCTTCTTCTTCTTCTTTATTGTCTTCAGATTCAGATTCTTCTGCAGCTTCTTCATATCCTTTTAGAAATGCTTCTTCCCTTGTAGATATCTCATCTTCTTCAAGTAATTCTTCTCTTGATTCTTCCACATGATCTTCTGAATCTTCAACTTGATCATCCATATATTCTTCGTAATCTTGCATGATATGACCTCCTTTTTCTTGTATTAGAGCTTATCTTGAGCTTATATTAAAAAAATAATAGTAAAACTGTTGTAATCTATGGATAATTACATCTATTCTGCAAGCCCTTTGTATTTATATACTTTTTGTTAAGATATGTCTAGTATATATGCTCTTTTTCACTACTTAAGTTTGACACTAAATGTTTATATAACTCTTATAATGTATGGGTTTTATATAGGCGATTTAGAAAAGTATTTATAGTAACAGAGAATTATAAGATAGGTGTTAGGTAAGTAATATTTATTATTAATTATGCCGTTATTTAATTGAAAGTTGGTGAAATACATGGGACAACAAGACGTATATGACTTTTTGAAGAAAAATAGGACAAAGTGGATGTCTGCTCGTGATATTGCAGAAGGACTTAAGGCTTCTTTAGGAAGTGTTACAAATAATCTGAAGAAGTTAAGAGAAAGCAAACAGATTTTCTTTAGGATGAATGATCGTACTATCAAGCCTGCGGGAAAGAAAAAGATATACGAATATAAGTTCAAAAGGTAATTAGAGTTCTTTTTATTTTCTTTTAGGGAAATGGTTATAAATCAAAAACTTTATAGCTTGCTGAAAGTAAGAATATTTGATAGGTGATAACATGGCTCTGACAAAGGCAAATACGATAGGCCTGACACAAAAGATGACTGTGCTTGGCAATAAGAATAAAAGCAAAGTAGTAGTTGCACGAATCGATACAGGAGCAGTCATATCTTCAATTGATTTGAAATTGGCAGCAGAACTTGGACTTGGGCCAGTAGTCAGGACTAAGAAAGTCAAGAATGCAAATGGCATGACTGAAAGACCAATAGTATATTGTAAATTTAAGATAAAAGGTAAAACCTATAGGGCAGAAGTAACTTTGGCTGATAGACATAATCTTAAATTTAGAGCATTAATTGGGCAGAACTTATTAAAGAAAACAAATTTTTATATTAATCCGAGACTTAAATTAACCGAATAAGGTGCATAAATGAGGGCAGCAATCATCAGTATGGGGAGTACGAGTTCAAAATGGACAGCTAAGGCTTTAGGCGACCATTTTGATGAAGTTGATGAGCTTGACATAAGAAGAATTGAGATTGATATCTCTAATAAACCAATAATTCTTCATAACGGTGAGCCTATCAAGCAGTATGATTGTGTATATGCTAAGGGTTCTTATAAATTTGCAATGACTCTTCGCGCTATAACAGATGTTCTGAAATCTTATAATAAATTAATATATCTGCCATATGAAAGTGAATCTTATACAAATGGTCATGATAAAATCTTGAGTCATCTTAAATTATTACACAATCAAGTACCTACTCCTGTAACATATATTGCGTCTAGTCCAGAAGCAGGAAAAGATATATTGAAAAAAATGAATTATCCTATTATCATGAAAATCCCTAGCGGAACTCAAGGTAAGCGAGTTATGTTTGCAGATTCTTTTGAAGCTGCATCTTCTATGCTTGATACGTTGACTACATTAAGGCAACCTTTTTTGATACAAGAATATATTGAGACAGATTCAACTGATCTTAGGGTGATCATTGTAGGAGACAAAGTGATTGCAGCAATGAAAAGAGTGGGAAAAAAGGATGATAAGAGAAGCAATCTGCATGCAGGCGGTGCAGGAGAAATAATTGTGCCAAGCGAGGAAGTTAAGAAAATTGCACTTAAGGCTGCAAAAGCATTAGGTACAGAAATATGTGGTGTTGATATTTTAGATAGCAAACTTAAAGGACCATTAGTAATTGAACTTAATCTTTCTCCTGGTCTTCAAGGTGTAACAAAAGCAACGGGAATAGATGTTGCAGATAAGATTGCACAATATCTTGCAAAGAAAACAAAAAGTCTACTTGAAAAGAATAAAAAGAAAACAAATGATGTACTTGAAGATCTTGACATAAGAAAAAGCAAGATGGCATGCATAATAACTAATCTTAGTGCAAGGGGTTCTAAATTAATCTTACCTGAGATTGCGTATAAGATCTCTAAGATAGATGAAGATACTGAAGTAGAACTTTGTGTTGAGAAAGGTGCAATAAATATAAAAAAGTCAGATAAATAAATTTTTTTATAATTTCTATCATTTCTTTATCACTTTTTAGGAGAGTTTTGATTTGTATCTTTTGTTATTTCTGAACTGTATATTTAGAAAATTATATAAAGGATAATCAGGGAATTTGAGGTAAAGAGTAGTGTTTAGGGTATTTAGATGTTAGTGTAAAAAAGAAGGTGTATATTATCTTGAATAAAAGTAGGAAGTTAGGAACGTTAAGAGAATTAAGAAAATCTAAAAAAGCTCAGGCAGCAATGGAATTCTTGATGACCTATGGTTGGGCTTTGATTGTCATTATCATTGTCATTAGTGCACTTGTTTTCTTTGGTTCATTAGATGCTGACAGCCGTATTGCTGATAGAGCAGATTTAGGTACAGGATTCATAGTCAATACTGTTTCAGTCGGTACTGATATTATAATTATTTCTGTTACAAACGCAATTGGAAAACCAGTAATTGGTTTTCAGATAGAAGCTCTTGATTGTGATAATTCAATTATGGCGACTGCAATTTCAAATCCTATGACTATTGACGAAGGTAAGACAGAGGTTGTTGTAATACCTTGTGATGGTCCAATACAGGGTACTAAATTCAAAACAAATCTTAAAATAAGTTATGATATAAAGACACTTAGTGAAACACTTTCGCATGAGAATAAAGGTTTGCTTGTTTCTGAAGTGGGTGGTTCTTTATCTGGTCCTGAGGGAGTAATATTTGATTTTAGCGCTGGTCCAGATGGATGGTTTACTGGAGGAGATGCAAATCCACCTTGGGCTTATGGGTCGCAATCTCCTTGCGGGGATAATTTTGGAGTGCCTGCAATGTATGCAGATCAATGCAGTACTACTGATACTTGGGATGATCCAATGTGGAGTCCTGAAATAGATCTTAGCGGGATGAGCACTGCAACTGTTTCTGCTTCAGTATGGAAGAATGATGAGACACAATGGGGCTGGTTTTTTGATATAGGTTATGTTTTGATATCACAAGACGGAGGACTCACATGGGATACACTAAGCCCTTTAGGATATACTGGTCCTGGATGGACAACTGTTACTTATGATGTGAGTGCTTATACTGGCGGTTCTGTATGGTTAGGATTTTTATTTGAAACTCTTGACGGCTGTTGTAGTTTTGAGACATTTGCTGTTACAAACATAAGTGTTACTGAAGGAACACCTGCATGTGATTGTGCAGTCGATCTTGTCTGCTGTCCAATTGCTGGAATGGTATGTGAAGCAGCAGGCTGTACTGGTTATGATTATGGTCCTAATTTTGGATATGAACTTACATATGCTGATGGTTGGATGTGTGGCTGGGAAGATCAGGATTTCTTTGCACAGTATGAATATTGTTATGATGGTGGTTTTTGGGATATTTATGATCAGTTTCAGGGCTATTGCGGATGGTGCGATGATCCTTCTGGAAGCAACTGTAATGATGTATATGATCAAAGCTGGACCTGGATTTGCAGCAATTGCGCATGTCCGTTTACATGAATTTACATTTTGACTGATAAGATTAGAAGAGGTAATAAAAGATGAAAAAATACTTTCCATTAAAAGATTCAAAAAGAGCTCAAGCTGCTATGGAATTCTTAATGACCTATGGTTGGGCATTACTTGTTGTATTGATTGTTATCGGTGCATTGGCATTCTTTGGACTGTTGAATCCAAACAGATTTTTGCCTGATAAGGTTGAGATGGGAAGTGGTTTTGTCGTAAGGACAGCAACTGTCGGGGAAGACGGCATACAGATGCTGGTATACAATGGTCTTGGGAAACCTGTATTGAATATGCAGATCGAGATCCTTGGTTGTGATAATTATGTTGATGGAGCTTCATATGCCTCAGGCAATGCAATTTCACAAATGCAGACTGTAGGAGAAGGCGATACTGCGATGTTCGAGATATATTGCGAGGGTCCTATTGCAAATACTAAATTCACATCTGATATAAAGATAAATTATGATACAAAGACACTGGAAGAGACCTTGAGCCATGAGCAGCAGGGCATGATAAGCTCAGAGGTAGGTGGTGTTCTTCTTGGGATAGTGAATCCAGGGGAAGGAGGAGGAGATGCAGATTACACAGGTCCAACAACATTTGATTTCAGCACAGGGGGAGATGAATGGGTGACAAATGGCACTCCTTCATTTTATAGCGGTTCTGTCACAGGATGTGGGCTTGATGTTGGTGTCGATTCAATGTGCGCAGACCAGTGCAGTACAACAGGCACATGGAATGATATAATGTGGGGCCCTTCAATTGCATTGACAGGCATGAGTTCAGCAATGCTTTCTGCAGATGTCTGGAAAGAGGATGAGACACAATATGGTTGGTATTATGATATTGGCTATATTGTAATATCTACTGATGGAGGTACTACTTATGATACATTGAGTGCACTAGGCTATTCGTCTGGATGGACCACTGTTGAATATGATATTGATGCTTATCTTGGAGAGACTATCTCTATAGGGGTGTTGTTTAATACACAAGACGGATGCTGTAGCTTTGAGAGCTTCTGCATAACAAATATAGAAGTGACTGAAGGAGAGCCTTCATGCGATTGCGCTACAGAAGCAGATGTGTGCTGCCCAATAGCAGATTTCTCATGCACTGCAACAGGATGTGAAGGTTACGATGATGCTGGACCATTGTTCGGGTTTGCCATGTCTTCAGCCAGCGACTGGAGCTGTGAATGGCAAAGCCCTATATATCAATGGAATTGGTATGAATACTGCTATGATGGACAGTGGAATGCATATAACAATTGTGATGGAGGGTATCAATGCAACAACTGTGATGTCACATACAGCAATTGCCAGCAAGTTTATGATCAGAATTGGAATACTGTATGCAATAACTGCGCATGTCCTGACCAGCCTAGCGAATGCATCATGACATGCACTGCTTCCGGATGTCCTGACACCCAGACTGGCCCTAATTTCGGTGGCCCTATCAAGTATGCCTCAGACTGGGGTTGTGAATGGGGAGATTATGGTGTCGACTATGAATATTGCAGCGGTGGTAACTGGTATTTTGAGAATGGAGACTTAGGCTATTACTGTGGATCATGCGATGAAGCAGGATCCTATTGCAGTTATGTCTATGAACTTCCTGACTGGAATACGTATTGCAATAATTGTGCATGTCCAATGATGTAGGTCAGTTTTCTCTTTTTTTTCTTATTCTTTAGTTGTTATTTTATCTCTTTATTTTAACTCAAGTTCTAGAAAAATATATAAATGACTTAACTTAAAATGGATCATTAATTAGTGATTTTATTATTATTATTATTATATTAAGATATTAGTCAAATTCAAAAAAAGAGGTAGAAAGATGATAAAAAAACACTTCCCTAATTTCTCAAAATCTAAAAGAGCACAGGCTGCTATGGAATTCTTAATGACCTATGGTTGGGCATTGATGGTGGTTCTTATTGTAATTGGAGCATTGGCATTTTTTGGGCTTTTAAATCCTGATAAATTTTTGCCTGACAAAGTTGAGATGGGAACTGGTTTTATTGTGCGATCTGTTGCTGTAGGAGAAAATGGTATACAAATACTTGTATTTAATGGTATAGGAAATCCTGCTCGTGGTTTTCAGATAGAAGTTGAAGCATGCGAAAATTATGTTGAGGGAGGAGCTTATGACACAGGTAATTCAATATCAGATATAACTACAATAGGGGAAGGGGAGACTGAAATGTTCACTATTGAATGTACAGGACCTATTGAAGGTACTAAATTTAAATCAGATTTAACTATGTATTATTCTACAAAAGTACTTTCTGAGACTATTACACATGAGCAATCAGGACTTCTTAATGTTGAAGTAGGAGGAGAATTAGATTTAGTAGGAGGAGAATTAGATTTAGGATGTGGTGCATCAAATTGTGGTTCATGTGGACAAGGTGATTGTTCTTCTGGTTGTTCTTGGGACGGTGCATCATGTAATTCATGCAATCCTTATTCATGTAGTTCATGTACACAAACTGATTGTGAAGCAGCATCTGGCTGTGCTTGGACAGGATCCCAGTGTATAATATTGAATTCATTCTCATGTGAATCAGCATCTGACCAAGGGACCTGTGAACAGGCATCCGGCTGTGGATTTAGTTCAACATTTGGTTGTACAAGCTGTGGAACTGGAAACTGTGGTTCTTGTGATTCTGAAACATGTGGTAGTTCTAGTGAATGTGCTAATCATTGGAGCGGAGCTTGTATGGATGTTGAAGATATGATGTGGTGTTGGGATATTAATGATGAGAATGGATGCAATGGAAAAGAAGGATGTAGCTGGAGTGGTGGAGGTTGGTGTGATTATTGTACTGAAGGAGTAGGATATGGATGTAATACAGAGGAAGATTGCGAGGAAAGTGGGAGTTATTGGTTAACTAATTATCCATATTCAGATGATGGAACTTATTGTACTGATAAATGGGGCTATTGTTATTATGGTTATGATGGGGATCAATCAAATTGTGAAGCAGATTCATTATGTGTATGGTATAGTAATTCATGTAGGCCATGTTCTGATGAATGTTATGACTGTACTTCAAGCAGCTATTGTAATGTAAATCCTTTATGTACATGGGGTACTACATGTACTCCTATTACTGAGACATGTCCAGACCAATGCGGGGGTTGCACAGATCAGTCTACTTGTGAATCTGCAGGATGTATTTGGGCATCATCTACAAGTGAATGCTGGCTTGATATGACTGGAACTAGTTGTTGGGATCTCTGGAATGTGCCGGAAGAAGTTTGTGAAGGATCAGGTTGTTATATGAAAGATGATTATTGTGGTTTTTGCAATTCATATGATTTCTGGTATTGTCCAGATCAAACAACTTGTGAGGCTGCTGGTGGAGCATGGATGACTGATTATCCTCATTCTTCTAGTGGTGAACAGTGTGTTTATGAGTCTGATCTTTGTTATTATTCTTATCAAGGTGATGAAGCAGGTTGTGATGGAGACCCTGATTGTGGATGGTATAGCAGTGGATATTGTTATTATTGCGGTAATGGGAATTGTGGAAACTGCTGGCAACAAGGGATGTGTGAAACCGTAGAAGGCTGTATGTGGGATGGTTCTAGTTGTACTTCATGTTCAAGTTCAGCGTGCGGTGCATGTTATGATCAGACTACTTGTGAGAGTGTAAGCTGTATATGGGATTCTGGTTCATCTAGTTGTCTATCATGTGATAGTCAGCATTGTACTAATTGTCCTGATCAGACCAATTGTGAATCTAGTGATGGATGTTCATGGGACGGTGCATCATGTAATACTTGCAATGAATATAGTTGTTCTGGATGTACACAGACTGACTGTGGATCAACTACGGGCTGTTCATGGTCTGGAAGTGTCTGTGAAGTATGCAATCAGTATACATGTTAATCTTGCTATACTTCATCTGAATGTTCATCTGCAAGCTGTTCATGGGACGGCAGTTCTTGTTCATAAACAGGAATTTATTTTTTACTTAATTATTTTTTATTTAATTAAGAATTAGTTTTTATTCTCTTATTATTCTTTATTTATTATTATTATATGACTTTTTTATTTCTTTTTTTATTTTTTCATTTTTTCTATCTTTTCTTCTATCTTCTTCTTCAATTCTTCTTTATCTCCTTTCATGGGTATTCCAATTATCTTAATGTTATCAATTTGTCCTATCTTGTCTTTTAGTTTTAGGAAATAACGAAGATCAAAGTCATGCAGAGAACTGATTCCATCGTCGCTGAGCTTATTGATGTCTTCAATCAACATAACATCATCTATGCCTTCAACTACATCAAGAATAACAATTCTTCCTTCTTCTAGAAATATTTCATCAGGAGAATCACATTTGATGAATTCTACATCATCAATAACAAGTTCATCAGCTATTTCTTTAGCTAAGGAGTCGTTTTCTAAGAATTCATTGCCAAAACAGAATACCTTCATTTGAGTGTTTGGTCTGGTGCTAGTGTTTTTGATCTCTTCATAGATTCATGTTTCAATACTGCCATCTTAACCAAGTAAACAAATACTCCTGTAAATAGAACTAAACTAAGTAATATGACAACACAGATCCAATCTGATAGCAAATGTCCTTCATGCATTATTATAACACCTCATGATTATTCTTAATTGATGATATCTTCATTAAATTTTTATATATCTTATACATCTAGGTCTTGTACTTCTGTAGCATGCTCTTCTATGAACTTCCTTCGTGGCTCTACCTGGTCGCCCATAAGTATCGTGAAAAGCTCATCTGCTGCAACAGCATCTTCTACTTTTATCTTGATAAGCATCCTCTTATCCATATCCATTGTCGTATCCCATAACTGCTGTGGATTCATCTCTCCAAGACCTTTGTATCTTTGTATATATACATCACTACTGCCAATCTCTTCTAATATTTTCTCTTTTTCTTCGTCATTATATGCATATTTCTCGAATTTTCCTTTCTTTATCTTGTATAAAGGAGGCATAGCTACATATATATGTCCATTCTCGACTAATGGTTTCATATACCTATAGAAGAATGTCAATAATAGCGTCTTGATATGTGCACCATCTACATCTGCGTCAGTCATTATTATTATCTTATGGTATCTTAATTTCTCTATATCAAACTCATCACCAATACCACATCCAAAAGCAGATATCATGACAGAAATTTCGTTGTTTGATAATATCTTTGATAATCTTGCTTTTTCAACATTTAGGATCTTTCCTCTAAGTGGGAGTATAGCTTGATAAGCCCTGTCTCTACCTTGTTTAGCGCTTCCTCCAGCTGAGTCTCCCTCAACAATAAATATCTCTGTCTTTTCAGGATCTCGTGAAGAACAGTCTGCAAGTTTTCCTGGGAGGCTTCCTCCTCCAAGAAGTCCTTTTCTTCTAGTTAAGTCTCTTGCCCGTTTAGCGGCGTCTCTTGCTTTAGCAGCAGTTATTGCTTTTTCGATAATTAATTTTGCTTCTGAAGGATGTTCTTCCATATATTCATTGAGTTTTTCACTTACCATGGAATCAACTAGTCCTTTTACATCATTATTGCCGAGTTTAGTTTTTGTTTGTCCTTCAAACTGAGGATTAGGTATTTTTATTGATATGACTGCTGAGAGTCCTTCTCTGACATCTTCACTAGATAGTTTCATGCCATCTTTTGAGTTTTTTTCAGAGTAAGAGTTCAAACATCTTGTTAATGCTGTCTTGAATCCAGAAAGATGTGTTCCACCCTCAATGGTATTAATATTATTGACATAAGAATATACATTTTCTGTGTAACTGTCATTGTATTGTAGAGCAACTTCTACAATAATATTGCCTTTTTCGCTTTCAAAATAAACAGTCTCATGAAAAGGAGTCTTATTTTTGTTTATGTATTCAATGAAAGATACAATTCCACCTTCATAGTATAATTCTTGTCTTTTGTCTATCCTTTCATCAATCAGGATAATTTTTATTCCTTTGTTTAGGAATGCAAGCTCCCTCAACCTGTTTGCAAGGATGTCATATTCAAATGTAGTAGTCTCAAAAATATCATGATCCGGCTTGAAAAGCACAGTTGTCCCTGTCTTTTCAGTATCGCCGATGACTTCTATATCTCCCTGGGGCTTGCCTTTCTCAAATTTTTGCGTATATATCTTCTTGTCCCTATGGACCTGGACTGTCAGGAAAGATGATAGTGCATTTACACAGCTTACACCTACACCGTGCAGCCCTCCTGAAACCTTGTAAGAATTCTTGTCGAACTTTCCGCCTGCATGTA
Organism: uncultured Methanosarcinales archaeon; assembly: GCA_964581515.1. Classification (GTDB taxonomy): domain Archaea; phylum Nanobdellota; class Nanobdellia; order Woesearchaeales; family JACJVV01; genus JACJVV01. The sequence continues at coordinate 18,715 of CAZOOV010000007.1, forward strand.
GTTTAGTCAATACAACCTGCAGTGCAGATACATTATATTTAGGATGGATATCAACTGGGATACCTCTTCCGTTATCAGTGACTTCGATAAGGTCATCTTCAACAATTTTTACCTGGATCTCAGAGCAATGACCTGCTAATGCTTCGTCTATAGAGTTATCTACTACTTCATATACCAGATGATGGAGCCCTTTTGAGCTGGTGCTGCCTATATACATCGCAGGTCTCATACGTACAGCTTCAAGACCTTCTAGGCTCTGGATATTCTTAGCAGAATATTCTTGATTCTTGCCCTTATCAGATGCTTCTTTCTCATTATTTTCTTCACTAGTTCCCTTATTCTCTTCTTCGCTCATTTTTTCTTAATTTCCCTGAGAAATGCCTTGAAATTTCCCTTCTTTTATAGTATCATCAAAACGGGTTTATTTATAAAGATTTCGTTCTGCTAAAGGCTGTTTTTCTCGTCGAGAAAAGAGAAAATCAAGATATGGTCATGATGAGCAATCCGCCTGAAAAATAGGGGATTTCCGGAAGCGTTTTTTCGACTGCAGGATATAGCAAAAATTATATAAACCTTCATCTATGGGATTACTCACATAATACTATAACCTGCAAAATGGCTAAAGAACATCTTATCAGTTTCATAGACAAACATCAAAAAAGAGGATACGACAGGAAAACACTTACTTCTATATTGCTTAAACATAAATATCCTTTGACAGAGATAAATGAAGCTTTTGATTCGTTATCGAATAATACATTATCGAATAATGCAGCTAATGGCTCTTCTTCAGATAGCCCAGCTAAAGTCGATGAAGTCCACAAACAGAACATTGCTTTGAAACATAAGAGCAAAAAGAACGTATTCAGGATACATCTTTTCATACTGCTGTGCTTAATCCTTCTTCTTCTTGTTGTTCTGGGAGGCATAATTGTAAATATCAAAGGGAGAAATATAGATCTTGGAGCGGACCATGGACGGCAGGAGGAGATTCAAGATAAGAAGATTGCAGATAAGGCTGATGCCAAATCAATAGATAAGACAGCATCAAGATCTGACGAGAAAAATGATGATAATATGGCATCTCTTGAGAGGCCAGATGCAAAGCCATCAATAATTTGTACTATGATACGTGTTGAAAGCCTTGCAAATAATTTTATGTCTGAATCAGAAAAACTACCTATCAGGTGCTTCTTCAGCAATCTTGAAGGCTGCAATCCTGCATCTGTGACTGTGATAGATGGTGAAAGGATATCAGATGTATCAATCAAAGATGAGAAAAGAGGATACTGCATTCTGAGCATCAATGAATATACCAGCGTAAAAGGCTATACATGCAAGGTTCCAGATGATTTCTGGACCTTGAACAGTGTTGAAGATGATATCATGGCAGGTGCAGATGTCCTTAGGATGATATTAAGCACTCCTGAGGATGATGAACTTAAAGTATATGGCATAAGCTGTAAAATTTAATCACTATTCTAAAATGATTACCAAAACTTATATAAGAAATTGCAGTTGATAGCATAATATAGCTATATAGAGGGATATAATGGTACAAGAACATTTATTGGAATTTATCAGGAAGAATCTTAACGAGGGTTATGATAAACCTCGATTGACTGAAGTACTTCTAAAGCATGGATATGACCAAGCTGTAATTGATGAAGCCTTTACACAGGTTGAAGGAGGCACGCCTGCATCACAAGAACCTCAATCAGTCCCTGCTGATGCACAGCAACCAGCAGCTTCTACTGAACAACCTCAACAACAACCAGAACAACAAGCACCTGTAGAAGCACAACAAGCATCTGCGGCACCTATTGCACAAGAGTCTGCTGCTCAAGATACCCAACAAGCTCAACAGAATACTGCTGAAGAAAAACCTAAGAAGAATATATCCAAGATAATCACTTTTGCACTATTAGGAGTTGTAGTAGTAGCAGTTCTTATACTGCTGGCAATGTGGATGATGCCTTCTGAAAGTGATCCTGATGAGATCATAACTCCTAAACTACCATTGCAACCTGATTCTGATGAGGAACAGGTTGTCAAAGATGATGATGCTGATACAGAACAGTTATTATTATGCCCTTCGCTTGATTTAACTAAAAATATATCCCGGAATTCAGAAGGTTCTATATTGTGCTTCCTGAATGCCATTACGGATTGTAGGACAACAAATCACACAATATTGGTCGAGAATAAATTACAGACTGTAATAGTGAATGGTTCAAACACTGGTTCAGGAGAAGAAGGCATTTGTCCTGTTGAAATAGAATCCAGAGCATGCATAATTGAGAATGTCATCCCTCTGACAGGCAACTCTAAGGCTGATGAGATCAGGCTTGATAATGAGAAGAAGAGGATGATGGCAAGTTGTGCGGTAAATAAGGCTGATTCCAGCACTATCTGTACAATAACATCATCAGAAGTCCAGGAAAATGGTACAGGGATAAGTCTTGTACAGAAGCATGTGGGATTCATAGATGGACTGGCTAACCTGGAGTCAGGCCAATATACAAGCTATTCTATTGATTGTCCCTGAAAAATATGAGTTTATCAGTTAACAGTCAAATATTGTTATTCTCTTCTTAGATTATTATTTAAATTAAGATATATTAGAATCTAAATTATTAGAATCTGAGTTATTAGAATCCAATCTATTAGAACTTGAATATCCCTGAATGAGGGGTTTTAGCACCACTTAACCTTCAGGAAATGTGAACTGCAACTGAAGCAAGGATCATAACTTCTGATAAGACGTTCAATCTCAAATACAATAGTATCTTTATCTTTCCCTTGGTCTAAAAGTTGTTGTACATACGCTGCTATATCCTCATTGAGATTCCTTAAGAATTGTGCAGTAGGAGTCACGATATTTGCATATGTGATTATTCCATCCTTATCTGTCTTATATTCATGCCATAATACTCCTCTAGGAGCTTCATTGGCAGCAATACCATGACCTTCTCCAACATTAATCTTGGCAATCTCTTCGTGCTCTATCTTGAAATTATCAAGGAGCTTGATGCATTCTTCCCTGTAATGTATCAATTCAAGTGCTTGTGCCATGACATTATGGAATGGGTTGTCGCTGGGGAACTTAATAGGTATTGTCTTCATGAATTCTTGAGTCTCTGGGCTGAGTTTTTCCATATTATTATTGAATCTTGCAAGTGTACCTACTGAATATGCTTTACCCTCACGTACTACCATATTGCATGAAGAGTAAGGTTCATGGTATTCTTCTACAAAAGAATGGAATTCTTTTTGTTTGTATATCTTACCATCAATCTTCATATCTCCTTGTGATGTTCCGAACTCATCATCACTAACAATAGACATATATTGGGTAGGGCGTTGGAAATCAGGATATTCCAATGAAGCGAACAGTTTATTTGTCTCCATTATATCATCTTTTGCCTTGTTAAGCCTGTCTTTTATCTCATCGAGCTTCTCTTGGGTTGGGAAGTGTGTAAATCCTCCAATTGTAGGGGATATAGGATGGATTACACGGCCAGTCAACAATGATACCATATCATTGCCTAGTTTCATAAGCCTTAGTGCTCTTGCAATCTCATCTTTGAATTTTGAGGCCATCTCAATTGCTGATTTGTAGCCTACATAATCCGGAAGAGCAAGAACATACAAGTGTGCAGCATGACTTCTTATTCTTTCACCAATAGTCTGTAGTTGTCTTAATGCAATTGTTTGTTTTGACGCTTTGACACCAAGACAGTTTTCCATAGCCATTATTGCAGCAACATTATGTGCTGAAGAACAGATTCCGCAAATCCTTGTAGAGATCTCTTGAGGTTCATTCCATTTTCTGCCTTTGAGAAGACCTTCAAAATATCTGCTTCCTTCAATTGAGCCTAGTTCGCATCTTTTGACTTTGCCATTATCTATTTCTAGCTCTAGTTTTGCATGTCCTTCGACTTTGGTTATATGATTTAATGTGATTTTTGTCATTTTATTCTTGTTTTCCTTTCTTTATCCTTAATATTTTATGATTTTAATTGTATTTTATTTAATACATTATTATTATTTAATTATAATCTTGTTTGATATCTTACTTTCATTATATTTGTTCTTTCTTCTTGTTTAATGCTTCATGTATCTCAAGTCCTGCAAATGTATTCATATGTTTCATCGCTTCTTCTTTGTCTATTCCTTTTTCTTTGAGAAGCTTGAAATATTCATCAAATTGAGCATCATCAGTTATCCCTCTGCAACCATAGCATTCAAAACCATTGTTTGTACACACAGCAGAGCATCCTCCTCTTGTCAGAGGACCAAGACAGATCTTCTTCTCATCGAGAAGACAACCGTTCTCAAATAATCTGCATTCTCTGCATACTGGATCAGGGTAAGCCCTGAAATCTTTTCCAAGCAATAGCTCTTTGATGAATTTCTTGATTTCATCCCTGTCAGGAGGGCATCCAGGCAGCGCATATTCGACTTTTATGAACTTTGTAATAGGTATTGGTTGGCCGACATCCTGCATCTCAGGGAATTTCTTTTCATATTTTAACCTATCAAGATCTTTTTCGTCAGCGTAATGTCTTAATGAAGGTATGCAACCATGCATAGCGCAACATCCAAGTGCAATCACTACTTTTGATCTTGCTCTTAATTTCTTGACCATCTCTTCGTCATCTTTATTGACTATTGCTCCTTCTATAAAGCAGATATCAAGAGGACCATCATATTTTTCTCCCATTATGAACCTGAACTCCTTTATATCGACTGCTGAAACTATGTCAAGCAGTTCGTCTTCATTGAAGATTACACTTAGGAGACATCCCTGACATCCTGTTACATCATAAAATCCTACTTTAGGTTTTGCCATTTTCTTTGTTGTTATTATTTTTTGTTTATCTTTCTTTCATTTTTACTGGGGCACGGCGAAGATCATAATCAGCCTTTAGCTGATTATCGCCTCAATGGGCGCCAGTAAAAATCTCATTTGATATATCCTTGATCTTTTAATCGTCCTTGTAATCCTTCAATTCATCATATCTGAAGACTGCACCGTCAAGACAGGTATATCTTCCATGGATCATGCATCTTCCGCATTTACCCATTCCGCAATACATCAATCTTTCTGCGCTGATATAGATGTCTTCTTCTTCAAATCCTTTATTCAACAGTATCTCTGCAGTCTTCTCGATCATAATCGGTGGACCACAGATGAAAACAACTGTATCATCATTATCATTTATTATCTCTTGTACTTTTTGTGTTACAAATCCTTCTGTCCCATCATAGCATACAGTTGATTTACTCTCTACTTTGTCAAATGTGATATGCATATTGAATTTTTCTTTCCATATATCCATCTTTTTCCTGAATAATGTATCTTCTGGAGTCCGAAATCCGAAGAATAAGTATATATCTTTGAAATCTTCTCTGTGTTTTTCAAGAAATTCTACACTTCCTTTAAGTGGAGCGACTCCGCATCCACCACCAATAATGACTATATTCTTGCCTTTGAATCTTGCCATTGGATAAGATGTGCCATATGGTCCTCTTACAAGAAGTTCATCTCCTTCTTTTAGGATACCTAGTTTATTTGTTACATTTCCTACTTCTCTAATATTGAGTTCTATTGACTTATCATCATATGAGCAGATGGAGATTGGAGCTTCACCTATGCCTGGAAGTGAGCAAAAAACGAATTGTCCTGGTTCGTGTTTTAATTTCCAGTCTAGTTTTATCGTGAATGAATCAGCAGTCTCTCTAACATATTCCTTAATTTTTACAGGAATTGGCTTGTAGGGTGACTTGCTGATAATTGTTTCTTTTGTTGTCATTTTGTTGTATTTATTTTGTTTGCTTTATTTGTATATTGGATATTAAATAATTGTTATTACATCTTATTGATTATGTCATCGACCCAGTCAATCCTTGCAGGGCATCCTTCTATACATCTTCCGCACCCTGTACAGAATACTATATCATGCCTGTCTTTGAAATATTGTATCTGATGATATATCCTATGCTTAAATCTTGCAAGTTTATTATCTCTGAATATGTGATCTCCAGCAACCCTTGTAAAATGTTTCAATTGACAACTTGCAGGTTTTCTTATTCTCTCTCCTGTCTTAAGGTCAAAGTTAATATCATCTTCTATAGTGAAACAATGGCAGTTAGGACATAAGAAATTGCACGCACCGCATGCAAGGCACTTGTCTGCACCTTTTTCCCAATCTTTACTATCATATTTATCTTTAATGTCTGTTGTCTTTAGTTTTTTCTTGTTTTTTATAATTTTATCAGCATCTGTTATTGCATTCTCTGTCTCATCGAAGAATTCTTGGAAGTTGCTAATGAATTTCTGCCCTTTTTCTGAGCCTACTTCAATGCCATAAGTGTTGTCTTTTTCATAAAACATCAGATCAAAAAAGTCTTTTAGTTCGAATGAATTACAGAAACAATAATCATCACCAGATTTGCAATGATAACCTATTAATATTGAAGCGTCTCTTCTTGCTTTGTAATAAGGATCAACTTGAGTCTTTTCATCCAGGAAGACTATATCTTGATGATATATGCCATTGAGATCGCATCTTCTAACTCCAAAGAAGACTCTTGTCTTAAGTGAAATCTTTGCATCAATAATCTTATTTCCATCAAATTTGAAAAGTACCTCTTTAGGATCAAAAAAGAAGGATTTTACTGGGTGATATGTCTTTTTTTTGACAGAAATCTCCTCTGCAGAGTTTATTTTCTTGAAAAAGCTCTTGCTTACCAGTTTTTCTTTTTTAGCCTCGACAGGAGCTATAACATCATTATTATCCATAACTTTAGATATAAAATCGTTAAATTTGCTCTTTTGGAGTAAATATTGTCTCATTAAATTTTATGTTGAACAGCTCGTTTTTAAATATTTCGATAGCTGTGTGTAGCAATGTGTACCAGGATTTTTAAAGTTTAATCGATTCTTGTGATAAATGCATAAGTCAGCAAAACCATTGACAAAACTGCAAGAGTGGTGGATTGAGAAAAGACATTCTGATGAACTTGATTTAGTAGTTAAAGGATTAAATCAATCTTTTTTATGGGTAGTCACTACAAATGTTTGTCAAGACAGTTGTGGTCATTGTTATGAAGAAACAGTCAAACCAAGTTCAGCAGATGCAAAATATATAGATCCAAATGTTGTTGTAAAGGCGGTAGAATTATTTCAGCCCCACAAAAGAAAGAATTTTGATTTTGAGCATAATCACGATGTTCAATTGACTGGAGGAGACGCTTTATCTCATCCTGGCATAGTTGAGATTGTAAGAGGAATAAAGAATATTGATGAAGATATCACCATCCACATAAGAACCAGTGGTTACCCATTGATTGGACATAAGAATGATGCAACAATAAAGGAATTAAAGGGGTTATTAACTAATACTGGTAATATAGGTGGTTCTGATGCAATCTCTCTACCTGAAAACCAAGATACATACCATGGACTTAGTGTTGATTTACGATTAAAGCTGGCAAGAAAACTTAGAAATATAGGATTTAGAGGTTGTTATATCACACCTGATTCTGTATTAGATATCTTTGGCAGCAGTGATAAGGGATGGAAACCAAAAGCAATCGGAAGAGCAACGCAACTCGCTTCATCAGAAGTCTGTGAGCAAAGCTATGGATGCTGTAAAGTACACAAGATAGGTCAAGATATATTAAGACAGGATGCTGTTAAGATTATTGAGGAGGGACTCCCTTTCTACGAGCATATGGGCAAATATCCAATGGCTCCTGCCAGGGAAGTTTGTTTAAGTTTGGATTATGGTGGTAATTTTAGATATTGCAATTATGCAAAACACAGTAGATTATTGCATTTTGATGATATTTGTGGGATGAATAAAGATGAAGCAATACATAAGCTTGCATTGCAATATTTCAGGGTGAAACATCTACCTGATGATATGGGTGCTTTTTTTAAGAAGTATGATCCTAAGAATGAAGTTCCTGGACCAGATAATTGTGCAAGATGTGTGCAAATAGTTAATAGTTTATTTTCTTCTAATTAAATTTATTTTATAATTAAAACTATATTATATTCTAATTAGATAAACTTTATATATTTAATAGGATTTGATGTTTTTATGAAAAACGCAAAAGATTTGAGGAACAAAGGACTTTTACTTGTTTTGATGACTGCACTGATATCAGGCGTATCTATATTTATCAATAGATTTGGTGTTAAAGGCATTGATTCTACTGTTTTTGTATTTATGAAAAATCTTATAGTATCTATCTTCATATTTGGATTGATACTTGGTATAACTCAGCTTAAAAGTTTGAAAGAATTATCTAAAAAGCAGTGGGGGAGCCTCATTGTCGTCGGACTTGTTGGTGGTTCTATCCCTTTTGTATTATTTTTTAAGGGTTTGCAGATGAGTAACGGACCTATTGGAAGCCTAATACATAAGACTATGTTCATATTTGTAGCTATTCTTGCAGTATTATTCCTTAAAGAGAAATTAAGTAAGAAAATATTGATTCCAGCAGTATTGTTGCTTGTTGGAAATTTTTTAATGCTCTATAAAGGAACTCTTGAATTAAGTTTCGGTGCAGGTATGATCCTTGTCGCTACATTATTCTGGAGTGTTGAGAATGTAATATCAAAGAAACTTCTTGCAACAATAGATGCAAAGATACTAGCATTTGGAAGATTATTCTTTGGAAGCATATTCATATCTATATACATGGCATTTACAGGCAAATTTGCACTTATGTCTAGCGTTAGTGTTTCTCAAATAGCATGGATATTGATTACAGCAGCATTCTTAGCAGGATATGTATTGACCTGGTACAGCGGACTTAAACATGTAAAAGCGACAACAGCAACTTCAATATTATTGCTGGGAAGCCCTATAACAACATTACTTGGTTACACTTTCTCAGGAACTGCTGTAAGTGTAGTACAGTTCTTAGGGATGGTTTCTATCTTTGCTGGTGTTGGACTTATGATATATCTTATAGAAAAACAGTCTGAGAAAGTGAATAAGAATCATTTAACAACTTCTATAGCATAGCCATAATGTACTGTTACTTTGTCGCCTACTTTTACATCTGGTACAAATTCACTGAATACATTTCTTTTCTTTATGGTTCCATCTTTTTTCTCATATTCTATTGATAGGAATCGATCTTTTTTTCCAGTCACATCAGCAATATGGACCATGCAGATATCTTTGAATGTAGGCGGAGCAATTGCATATATGCCATGACCATTCTCTATGAATTCATTGTGGTACTTTAGAAAATAATCCCTCATAAGCTCAGGGTCCCATCGGTCTTTATGGAGTTTTTTTGCAATTATATCAATATTTGGAAATGCTTTTGTAAATACTTTCTCTAATCTTTTACGCGAAATTGGTTTATTGTGTATTGCAATGTCTTCTAAGTCTTGTAGTTCATCTTCAGTTATCTCTTTTCTTTGCAGTTTTATGTACGTACAAGGAAATGCATATCTTAAAAAATAATTCTCGATTTTCATTTTTAATATTTATTCTTATTTTTAATGGTTATTTTTAATCTTCTTCTTAATTTATTTTTATTCCTTATTTTCTATTTCGTGCTTGAATACTTCTTCCCATTGTTTTATTGCTTCTAGTGCTTCTTTTTCAGGAACTGTTTGGAGAATAAGCTTGTTTTGTACAACTACATAATCACCCACTTTGATGTCGGGATTCATTATTGTGACTTCTCTTTTTTCACTTCCGTAGTCTACTGTAGCTATACTTTCTTTTATATCTACAACTTTGCCAGGAATTGCCATGCACATTTTTTAGAGTGTTTTTTCGTCTCTTGTTGATCTATTCTACATCAACTGATTTCAGGATCACTTTGTCTCCTTCAATTACTGTTGGAGTGACTCCACATGTTGGACATTGAAAAATTACAACATCATGTTGTCTTTCAACTACTTTTGGTTCTCCTTCATAGCCACATGCGTCGCATTTGACTTTTGCTGGTGTCTCTGTCATCTCAAAATCAAAGTCAGCTGCATTTTTCATCTGCATCTCTAAATCTTTTTTTGTGATGTTTGCTATCTGTCCTATTTCTATGTAGGCTTTCTTGACTTTTCCTTGTTCCTTCGCTTTTGATATTATCTCAGCTGCTATATGTATTCCATGCATTGTGAATGTAGGAAGAATGAGCTTGTTTTTATTGTTTTTGATTTTTGATTATTTTGATTGGATTTTATTCTCGAACATTTTAAATAAGATTATTGTAAAAAATAATAAATAATTGCATGAGGTGCATAATTATGGCTAAAAAGAAAGACAATGATTATGATAAGAAATTAAGCGGAGTATTAATACCAGGGTGTTTGCTTGTAGGGATAGGCGTGGGCTTCATTACAGGCCAGATTCCAGCAGGAACATTGATTGGTCTTGGTGTTGGATTCATAGCCATGTATATAGTATCTGTAAAGAAAAAGTAGTATATATTAAATAATAATGATTAAGTTAGTATTGAGTAGATTATAATAAAAAGAATAACAATTATAATACTTTTACGCCTTTTTTTGCAGAGTAATATAGTCTATATCCATTTTTTCTACATAATTTTCTTATTCTTGGTTTTATTAAAGAACATGCAACAATAGTATCTAAATGCCAACCTTGGGCTATATAGTCTGCTCTTTCAAGGAGTTCCCTTGCATAACCCTTCCCTTGGTATTTTGGCTCTATTCCAATCCCTAGTAAAGATAATACTGTTTCCATGCGATATTCTGGTTCTCTTATCTTGCCATGAGGAACTACTTCTCTGCATCTCATGACATCCATGAAACCTACTTCTCCAGTCATGCAATTAGGTTCAGAACTAGCTGGTGGAGTGAAAATAGTACGCTGTGTTGAAGGTATTAAGTCACCTAAAGCGACTCTATAGATAAAACTACCTTGGATATTGACATTCAAGTAAAATTCGTTTATCTTTGGCGGCATGGCTGTTAAGAACAAGCTTATTAATATAAATATACTTATTTAACGTTATTTTGTGCTTACTTAGCGATGATAATATCACAAATGTTTATAAAATAAAAAAGAATCTCTTCTATTATAGTTTATTATAGATTATAACTTATTAGGGGGACGATAATATGGGTTTTGGTAAAGAGATGGGATCATTTGCAAGGGAAAATCCTTGGATTACTTATATGATAATAGGTGCAGCAGTAGCAGGAGGCGTAGCTATTTTTTCAAAAGATGGTGAATCTTCTGATGATAAAGCAGCAACTCAACCAGTGCCGCTAGTTCAAAGAGCTGACGTAGGTTTTGGTCCAGGAAAAGAGTCATATGTTGAAGTTGGTGGTATAAAATACTTCTCAGAAGTCAATGGTGTTGAACTGGAAACAAGAAAAGACCTTGGCGATATGTTGAGACAGACATATGTAAGAGAATAAAGCTTTATTTTTTTATTATTGTTAATTATGTTCTTTTCTTTATTTCTATTGTTTTTCATTACCTTACCCATAAGCTTTATAAATGGACCTAGATTTCATGGAGTTGGTATCTAATCATATTGAACAAGCGTAGGACTTGGATATGCTGTTCATCAAATCAACTGAATTAAATTCATAGGAGGGTCAATAATGCCACCAAAATCAAAATCAAAATCAGCAGATATGAAGGTAAGAAAGAAAAGATGGGTGAAGATAATCTCACCAACATTTCGAGATCAAGAACTAGGTGAAACATGTGTTTTTGATTTAAATAATGCACTTGGTAAGCCAATCAAGGCAAACTTAATGAATCTCTTGGGTGATCCAAGAAAACAAAATATTGATGTTCTATTCGAGACTGATAAACTTAAAGGAGAAACAGCTGTTTTAGCATCCATTAAAGGATATAAAGTACAGCAACCTTCATTAAAGAAGCTTGTCAGAAGAGGAAAAACAAAGATTGAGGATTCTTTCAAATGCCATACTGGTGATAAGAAACCAATTATTGTCAAGACATTCATAATCACAAGAAATATCGTTAATAAATCAGTAGCAAGCAAGATAAGAGGCTTTGTGAAAAATTTAGCAGTCAATAAGATTGCAAAGATGACTTTTGAAGACTTTGTTAAAGGAGTTGTTGAGTCAAGAGTACAAAGAGAAGTAAAATCTGCTGCTGAAAAGATATATCCTATCAGAATTGTTGAATTCAGTACAATAAAAATCTTTAAAGGAGCTAAAGGTGCTTTTGAAAAACCATCAAAGGTTGAAGAGGCAACAGACAGTAAAAGCAAACCTGCTAAAAGTGATAAAGAAAAAACAACAGAAACAACTAAAGACGACAAGAAAGAAGAGAAGAAATCAGAAAAGCAAGAGAAAACAGCAGAACCTGAAGAAGCAGTAGTAGAGGAAAAAGAAGAAAAAGCTGAAGTTAAACCTGAGACTGAATCTGAAGAAGCTCCTGCTGAGGAAAAAAAGCAAGAAAAAGCTGATAAAGAGTAATTATCCTTTTTTATTTATCTTTCTTTAATATTTTCTTATTATTTTATACAGTTCTTATTTTTATATTATTTCTTCATAATCTAAATTCTTTTTATAGTATATTTAATTATATCTTCTTAGCTAAATTGTTTATCATGTGCAGAATGACAAGATTTAAATATAACTTCTCTTGATTTTTTATTATGACAAGATTAAAGAAAAATATTCATCTCTTGAATAAGAAATGGACTGAAACAAAAGTTGATGATGAGATTACAAGAGGACTTGATCTTCTAAATAAGGTTGATTGTAAGATTGTAACAATACTAGGTTCTCATATTAGTGGGCCAAAGACTAAAGAATACAAGCATTGTGTTGATCTATGTAGTAAATTATCAAAGAAAGGATATGCTATCGTGACTGGGGGTGGTCCCGGTATAATGGAAGCTGCAAACAAGGCAGCAGCAATGTCCGGAGGTCCTTCTGTTGGTATTAGAGCTGGTTTAATTAAGAATGAAAAAGTTGAGGGGTCCCCTTATACTCATCTAGAATCATTTGACTTTCTGTTTGTCAGAAGATTCATATTATCAGTCAAGAGTGATGCATTAATATTTTATCCTGGTGCTTATGGTACATTTAATGAGCTTTTTGAATATGTTGTCCTTGTGGCTACTGGTCTTGTAGATAAAGTACCATTAATATGTGTTGGAAAAACTTTTTGGCAAGGGCTATTTGATTGGATGAAGAAACAGCCTGTGAAAAAAGGGATGTTTCCACATGGTGCAAAAGATCTTAAGATGATTCATGTAGTAGATAATGTTACTGAGATAGTTAAGATTATAGAAGGAAAGTGATTGTTTATTCTTGAGAAGCAAGTAATTAAAAATTAATTATTTATTCTTTTAAGCAAATCTAATACATATTCTAAAGATGCATCGCCCATCAATACGACATCATAAGCATTTGTATATTGTTCTATCATCAAAGGATCATCGTGATTTAAGAATCCAATCTTTATTATGCAATCATGTTCCATACCATCTGCCATATTTAGGTCACCCATAGAATCTCCTAGAAGAATAACGTTCTTACGATTTTTGATCTCATCATGATATGGTGTTCCTTTTATGCTAATCTCATTCTTATTGAAAACATGTATTGCTCTTGATTTATATCCTATTACACTGCCTTCTTCATTGAAATTATAAAAGTTAGAGATTATATGGACATTCTTTGTTAGTTTACCTAGTGTCCTAAGATATTCATCTATAACATCACCTAGTCCTGCTGAGAAGATAAGGAAAGGCAGTTCATTATCCTTTATGAAGTCAATCATCTCAAATAGAGAGTCTCTAGGATGAAAATCACCTTTGCGTGCAATTTCCATCAGAATGTCCTTGCTTAATTTGACCTCAACCATTAGTTCCATATGCTTATTCCACCATTCTTCCATCTTCTTAATCTTTTCTTTAATAGGAATCGTAGGGTCTTTTTCAATAGGATAATATATGTCAAATAATTCATATGCTTTCTTTTTGTACTCATCAGTGAGATATCCTCCATCTCTAATCTGAGCGAATGAAGAAACAGTCTTTCTGTCTTCTGTGTAAGCTTTTGTCAGAGTTTGATCGAAGTCCGCAATAATATGAAGATTTCTTAGTCCGTCCTCTTTAAGCTTAGAAATTTTCTTCTTGAACTCTTCCTCATCTCTTATTTTTATCTCCATATGCTCTGTGAGAATTGATTTATTTAAAAAGTTTTACTGAAGGTAAGCATATGTGCTATGCAAAAGAAATACTTTTAAATGGGCAGGAAAAAGATAATGTTAACAATGAAAATAACATTCATAACCACCGTGGAACAATAGATAAGGCTTACGCCAAACATAAGGGTACATATAACTTTGATATTATGGATCCTTCTGTGGCTTTTGTTATGAAGAACATCAGGCCTAATTTTGAATATGAAATCATTTCTGTACTAAAAAAAGATAGCTTAGATATGGATGAAAAAGATAGGAAACTTGTATTTGATGCATGTAATGATGTGAGTAATGATAAAATAATTGTAACGCATGGTACAGATACGATGATTGATACAGCTAAAGAATTAAGCAAGATAAAAGATAAAATAATAATTTTAGTTGGTGCGTCTCAACCAGAACGGTTCAAGGAAACAGATGCTGATTTTAATATAGGCATGGCAGTTGCAGCAGTAAATATATTATCAGAAGGTGTATTTGTTGCAATGAACGGTAGAGTTTATCCCTGGGATAAATGTGAAAAAGAAGATTCTGGGCATTTTGTTGAGAAGTGAATTATTTAGAAATAAACTCATTCAAGCCATTTCTTTCTCTCTTTTGTCTTCTTCTCAGTTACAGGTATGTCAGAATCCTCGTCGACATCTGCTATGTCCTTGAGTTTTTCAAGTGAATCTCTTAAAAGATCCTTTTTCTTGTTCTCCTTTTCTGGGTCTAGCATATTAATTACCTTTACTTTTGTTCCTTAATATTTTTTATTCAAATACTATCATTCAAACACCAATTTTACCATCTCAATGAACATGGCGAGAGCTGTAGCGTGGCAAAGATTGTTCTTTTTTGGAGATTTTTCTGGAATACCACCCATTATGCCTTTGGTTAAAGCTTCATTGCAACATGCTTTTACAATTGCTTCTATATGCTTTGTATATTTAACTTTATTTATCTTGTAAAGACAGATTGCGCTCATACAATTGATGTAGAAATAAGATTCTATATTGTCTTTATTTGAGCTGATTTTTATGAGTCCATCTTTGTCCCATAATGATTTTAATGCGTTATCAAAAGCATATTCCCATTCTTTTTTTGAAAGAAGTTTCGGATAAATATAATATGCCATAAATACACTAGGTGTAATCTCTTTTTCTTGCTTTAAATCAGTAGTTAGTGAGTCAATAAGCATACTTTTTTTGAAGAAATTCTTAACTATACCTTTTCTTATTCTTGTTTCTTCAACATAATATTTCTTGTCTCCTGATAAATTTAGCAATACATTGAGCACTCTCAGATGCAATACTTGCATCTCTATACAAAATCCTTTTCTTTCTTGTCCATTCCAGGTGTCTTTTACATCAGAAAATATCAATCCATCTTTATCATGATACCTGTTGATGAAGAAAAGCAATCTTTCAAAGAATGATGAGATATTCTTTAATTCTTTTGTCGTATATATTTTTGAGAATCTTCTAGTTTTTTCTAATGCTTCAATGAACTCTAAAAACCTATATGCCAGCCAACCTGTACTATCTGCACTTTTCATCCCATTCTCCGGGAAAGTTGCAGGGAATCTGCCACAATATGACATATGACTGAAATATTTGGAGAAGAGATGTTTTACTTTCTTGAATTCTTTTCTCTCAATTAGATATCTGATGCTTATTAGCTCATCCCTGGTCTTTATTATTGGAGGGATAGGATACCCTTTGTATATGCCCTTATCATTTATTAATCTATTAAGACAGCTATTTGCATGTTTGTATGCAACATTCACTTCTTCTGGAGCAAATACAGTCTCAACTTTTGTTGAATGTCTTGGATCTTTCTTTTGTATTTGGTGATAATTCATATATAATCTTGTTGCGTTTTTTATTGCCTTAAACTTGGAATCAGACATCGAGAGAGTAAAAAAAGATGTAAAAAGTTTTGCTGCTGTGTAAACATATCTTTTAGATTCTTCACCATGGGAGTATTCCACTTTTGTGAATTCTTCAATCTCATCATAATTTGTGTTCTTTGATTTTATTGCAACATAATATTTGTAGAGTTCATTATTTCTTTCTCCTTTTTTTATGAATTTTATAATGATGCATCCTGCCTGTTTATATATCTCATATTTTCTTGCCCATTCACCATGGTCCTTTCTTTTTCTTACATCAAACCTAAGGGTCACATCAATACCTTGTGAATAACTATAAGCAATAGCATTAGTATCTTTTTGCATATATATGGATTCTAGAAGTTCTTTTCTTTGATTAAGTATACCTACATTTGCATCATTTGTTGCCTTTAGTTTTGATTTTAAATCTATTCTTTCTATACATTTTATTAATTCATCATTGATTGAAAAGAATAGACCACAATTGCG
The DNA here is from genome assembly GCA_964581515.1 of uncultured Methanosarcinales archaeon. Classification (GTDB taxonomy): domain Archaea; phylum Nanobdellota; class Nanobdellia; order Woesearchaeales; family JACJVV01; genus JACJVV01. The sequence goes on from CAZOOV010000007.1 coordinate 35,281, forward strand.
TGAGAATGGCTTTTCTGTCCAGAAGTAATATGAACCTAAATCATTGCTCAATACATAACTAACTGGAACTCTTTTAGCTTTGATGCTTACACCCCTTTATATGGTGTTTTTCCTTTTCATTCTATATAAATGTTTTGTGTAAAGGGTAAAAAGAAGGGAATTAAGAGATAGTAATTATGCTATAGTTTTCTTGATGTCTTTAGAATTGCATTTAGGACATTTATCGAAATGATCTACATTCTCATTTGCATCCATTAATTCACTTAAGTAAAGGTTGCCGTAAGGATTACCACAGATTCCATCATCACAGATAAGATCACCCATATTTGCTTTCTCTTTGAGCATCTTTTCTTGATTCTGGCTGTATGTCCATCTATTTTTACATTTATTACATACACACCTTATTTCCTTGTCCATAGACGGAGGGTAAGTGAACAGACTATATAAAAATTGTTACAAATAGAGTGGATAAAAGGGATAGAAGAAATAATCGGGATTACACTTGCATTGATTGCTGTAATCATACTTTCTGTTTAGTTGCTTTTACTACAAACATATTTATGTCATTGACTTTTGATTTTATTGGCTTTTCTGTCAATTGTGTGAATGAATAACCATTCTCTGTGAATCTTTTTTCACAACCATCTAATGTAACCCAGTCTCCACAGTAATATCTTGAACCTTGTATCAATACAATATTCTCACTTATATTGCATAATGCGTCAATTGCGCTTACATCTGCATCATAATGGGTTGTATTAAGTGCGTATCTTCCTACAATAACATCATGTTGTTGTGTATATTCTAATACATCAGCACGCATAAAATTCCCAGGATCTATGCCAACAAGTCCTGCTCTTACTTTTGCTTTTTCAATCCCAAAAGGATTTATATCAACACCCGCATAATCACTGTCAGTATTTGCTGCAATATAGCATCCTAATAATCCTGATTGGCAATATGGTTCAAATATATCATTAAAATCTTTAACTTCGTTTAATACAATATCAAATAACGCTTTGTTCATTTCAAAATCTACACCATCTAAGAATTCATCAAGACCTGTTTTGAAATAAAATTTGTAAAAGCGACTATCAGGAGTTAATGCACTTACTCTCCTATGTACTTCTGTTGCATGCTCTGTTCTTTTAGGAGATATACCTATTGTTCTGAAATATTCATCTATATTCATTTTAGTCTGATCTTGTCTGTTGGTGTTTTTCTTTTAAAGTTTTATATTTAGCGATAACTTCTCTGCATAAATCATTGTAAATTCTTCTGCTGGGTTGTTCTTGTTTGCTGATAAAAGGTTTCATGGATCTGGCAGCATCATAAAGAACTTGGAATTGTACTCTGCAATAATCTTCATCGTGGATATCCATATATGCTCTCATGCCTGTATCGAGGTTGAATGATGCATCAAACATCTTGTTGGAATCCATGCATGAGAAGACTGCATTCAGTGATTGCATATATTCTTGCTTTGCTTCTTTTTCTTTATTTATATCTCTTTTATGTCCTTTCAAATCATATCCTGATACTTCAGCTCTTGTAAGAAGTATGTCTAAGTAAGTATTATCGCCTTCACGCTCTACTCCTTTCTTTTTTTGTTCTTCAAGTGATGTGTTAATATATGAAAGTAATGTATCTAATTGTCCTACTTTGTATGTTGCATCATCATCTCTTCTCATATCTCTAAGGTGGCTGTATGCATCATCTATGCTGTCGAGTGCATCTGAAGCAAGTGATAGATTTATGCTGTCAGGATGATCCACTTCAGGTATATCAATAATATGGGATAAGACTAATGCTTTTGTGTAGTGCATATCATATGCATTTTCTTTACTAGGATTTCTTTGATGATTGCTTGCTCTTTTTAGATAATCTACTCCTTTCAAAGCTATTTGTGCTCTCTTTGTAGCTGTGACTGTATCTGTATTTGTAGATATCTCCCGTTCTAATATTTTTGCACATCTTAAATAAGTCTCAGAGAGTTTTGCTCCAAGTCTTGTCTGGACTGTTGTTTTTTGTGTCTTATCTAATGGTTCTATTAGAGCTTTATACTCTAATGCTATATCATCCATAGTATCAGAATCTTTTATGTAAACAAAGTCTCCTGCATTCAAATGCACATCTTCCTCTAAGAAGAATGATAATTTTGCTTCAATCCTGGAAATATGATCTTCTAATGAAGGTTCTAATTGAGAAATAGTTTGAGTAGTCTGAGTAGCTTGAGCTGTCTGAGTAATTTTAGCTGTTTGATTAGTAAGTGTTGTGTGGATTGATTGAACTGTGTCTGATTTCTCGGGTTCTAATGCAAGTTTATCCTCAATTCCTGCAGGGATCGGTTCTGATCCATCAAGTTGCGCAACCAGATATTTATCATCGAGATTACCTGGATTTGATCTGTTAGGACTTAACTGCGCATAACCCATCATTTTTGCGCCAGTTGCAGCAAGTAATAATGAAGCAGTTGTAATACCAATTAAACTGTTTCTTAACATATTTCTTTTTGATCTTGGCAAACTTGGCATTGTGAAATTACCATAAGGATTGTTTTTACGAGCTCTTCTTAATGTTGCTTTTGCAGCTCTTCTTTTGCCTTTTGCTAATTGAACTCTAGCAAGTTTAGAATAAGCAAGAGGATTTCTATGGTTAGTGGCAATTGCTGAATTGAAATTGCTTATAGCACCATCTATATTGCCTTCATCAAATGCTTTTTGTCCTTCTTCAACCAATGATGCATACTTTTGATCAAAAGGAAGGTTATTACTTGTTAATGGTAACATATCTCTTAGAAAGATAGTTTGCCATTTATAAAGCTTATGATGGTTTTATAGGCCTAGAATATTGTGTATTCTACATACACAATCTTTAAATAAGCCGTGAATATCACGATTACTATGGGTGGAGAAGAAAAATTAGTCATAAATGAATCTGATTTGAGGGGTGTGCCTAGACTTAAAGTAAGGAAGCCTCAACAGCCAGAAAAATCAACATTATCTAGTTCTGCACAACAGAATAAAGTGCCTTTGAAAAAACCAATTGTTTTAAGCAGACCTGATGGTTCAAAACCACTTGCAGCTAAACCTGCACAACCATTAGAAGAGAAGGTTGCCGAGGTTACTCTTCCTGGAATACCTGTGGGTTCTGATGCTTATACTGAAGGTATGAAATATGTAAGGGATTGTCTTGATTATGTTACTCAATCTATGGAACTTAGGGAAAAAGGAAATACCACTAAAGCTGACGGCCGATATAAGATTGCAGAAGAGAAATCTCAGAAAGCAGATGCATTACTTCGAAAAGCAGAATTTGATAAACCTAAAGATTATCATCCTATGAATGAATTAGGGGTACTTTATTTTAAGATGGGTAAATTCACTGATGCAAAAGAAGCTCTTGATAGGGCTTATGCAAAAGAGAAAGGCAGTACTGCTCTTCTGAATAATTTAGGGATGGTCTGTTTACAGTTAGATGATAAGGCTGGTGCAAAGAAATATTTTGAGAAGTCATATGAAATCAATGCTACGCCACAGTTGAAGAAGATCTTAGAAAGATTATGATTCTTTTTAATGTTAATTATTTTGTTATTTTATGATTTTATTTTATTGATTATTGTTGCAATCTATCTTTTAATCTTTCATTATCTTTTCTTAAGTCCATCCTTTCAAGGACAAGATTAATCATGTTCTGTCTAAGTCCATAAAAATGTTCTCTTAATGAATCATATTTTTCCCATAATTCATGATCTATATTACCTTGCGCATATATCTCTTCTGGTGTCTCATCAAGTTCTAATTCATCAATTAAGTCTCCTGATGAAATCTGTCTTATTACAAGTTTTACAAGACCTTCATTCTCTGATTCCACTAATGCAAGTTTCTTTTTTAACTCATCCAGTTGACCGAGATATTTAGTGCTTAATACATCTGATCTAAGATACATTGGTTCTGGATCATCTGAACTGTCGGGATTGTCAAGATTATATGGATTAATATCTCTATCGTCGAGAATTGCTTTCGTTTCTTCAATAGTCCTGTATCCAAAAATAACTCTTGCTTGTTCAAGACTGCAGGTCTTTATATTAACAGGAGAATTATGTTCATTACTCTTTGTTTCTTTTTCTGCCATTCTGTATCTCATAGTTTTAATTTGTTTTATAAATTTATCTTTTGTTTAGGATAATTGTTAAGTTGACTTTCTAATCGAAACATCCATTAAATATTTAAATGAGATATATTTTGCACCTATCATGGCAACATACAAGCAAAAATGTTACAAATGTAAGAAGAATTACGTGATAGTGGGCTATCGAAACAGATTCCCTGTTTGTTATGAATGCCAAAAGGAAGGTCTTAGTAAGGAAATTAAAGACCCAAAGATGAAAAAGTTTTTTAACATTCCAGAAGAGCTTTACAAAGATAGTTCATTCTTAAGAAGCATCAAGTTAAATTATCTTGAATATGAAAATCTGAGCGAAAGGCAGATTGAAGCGTTTAAGGAGACTGTCAAGAAGCTTAAGGCAAAGAAAAAAGAGCCAAAAGAAATTCCAATGCCTGACGAAACTGCTTATTGATTTCTATTAATCTTGTTATATTTAGATGTTTAGGATATTAAATCTTATCTAGAGATAAATAATATTGCTGAAAGATAAATATTAATGATATTACTCTGCTGGTTTTAACATGCGTTTTGAGGGGTTTTCTAGAACTCTTTGCATAAAATCAAGATATCCGAAATATATTGTGTGATTTGTGTTTAGAATAAATAAAGGACTTTTGATATCATATCTTATCTCGCCTTTTTCCTTATCTAAGAATGATAAGAATTCTGACTTGCAAGCTGATGAATATGTTGTTGTCCGCATTGACATATATGGTATTTTTATAGGATCAACACCTGGTGCACCTATTATGATTGGAAGGTCAGTCTCCCTTACATGGGGTGCAATTGGACCATGGTCTCTTATATCATCTGTTTGAGAGCAGGTCATGTAATGCTTTCTTTCTTTTTCACTAAGAACATATGTGCAATCATCATTGACAGCTATTCTTGCAACAAGAAGCTCTGGTCTTTCTGATTCTACTTGGATCTCAAGTTCAGAACATAATCTTACATGTTTTCCTTTTGCAGAATTCAGTTGTGCCCATGCAACTGCCCTATCAAATTCACCATCTCTTCTTCTTTGTTCTTTTCTTGCTTTATATCTTTCGAACATAATAATCACTCGTTAATCATCTGTTAATTATTCATCTAAAATAGGAGCTGGAGCTTTTTGATTGTCTTCTTGATATAATGAGGAAGTAGGTACTTCATAGGGCTCATCCATGATTCTGCCAGAAATCTTGTCAATTGAGAATACTTTCGTTTCTTTGTCATATTCACCAAATACTCGCAGATCCATCAGGCCCCTAACTTTTGATTGCTCCAATAGCAATGGGGTTTTTGCCTCATCATCACTGTATAAATCTCTTGACATGAAGAAATCAAAAAGCATATCAATACGAGATTTGTCTGACATCGTCCCCGCATAGCTATGTGTTGTAAGCATATATTCATTTATCTGTACCTTGACTGAAGCTGGTTTTTCTGAATCAAATGCCTGTTGGAGAGTCATAAGTTCATAATCATATTCATTAACAACAAGATTATCAGGTTCATCTTCTTCTAAAAGTTTGTCGACTTTTGTTTCAAGAGCAGAAAGTCTTGAAGAAATATCTACATCTTGTTTTGACGCTTTACCTTTCTTGCGACCATATATGTAAGCACAGCCTACAAATACACCAGTAATAAGCCCAGATACAAAATTTACCATTAAGTCACTCATATTAATATGTAGTTGAATATGGCTTTTTAAATGTTGGTGTTCAGAATTAGTTGTTTTATTACTGTGGGCAATTGTTTTACTATTGAAGCTTTTTGAGGAGTTCTTGATGTATGAATTCAGGATAGCTTCTGTTTACATGCTCTTGGAATATCATCAAGAGCTCAAAAGAATTAAGCTTTTCTCCAAGCTTGTTCCTTAGTTCAAGAAGAGTTTTATGAAAATCTTTTGCATCTTCTGCTACAATCTCAAGAAGAATATTCCATTTCCCTATATTCTTGTCAGCGAACCATACTTTCTTATTCATTGAGAATAATGTTGTTAAAGTGCTTTCAAATTTCTTATCTATTGGTTTTAATGATAAAAGAAGAGTATACCACGAATAATTTAACTTGAATATATCGACCTGACATGAATAACCTTTGATTATACCTTTTGTTTCTAGTCTTTTTATCCTATATTTTATCGCTTCAGGCGTTAATTTTATCTTTTTTGATAGTTCAATCAATGAGATCCTACAATCCACACTTATCTCTTTTAATATTTCAAGGTCTTTATCTGTTGTTGTGACATTGTTGACATCAATATTGTCTGTTATCTTTTGATTCTTTTGATTTGCATAAAATAATTCAAAAGGATTTACTGATTTTAGTTTATTTGTTGACATTGTTACTTCATATGACTTTAAGTTGCTACCAAGTTTTTCTGTAATCTCATTGAAGATTAAATTGAACTGATCTCTATCTTTTGCATTTATCCTGATTGCAAGATCATATTTCCCAAAACAAGTAGATAACCATCTTATTGCAGAATTAGATCTGAGGAATGCGATTATTTCTTTTTGATTTGTCTCGTTAAAATTTTGCATGAGCAAGAATACATTATAAGGCCTGTATCCAAATCTTTCTACATCAATTACTGTAGTGAACTTTCTTATTATGCCTTGCTTGACAAGACGTTTAATCCTATATTCTACAACTTCTCTTGATAATGCTACTTTTTTTGCTATTGTTGTTGATGGGAGTCTTCCATTCTTGCATAGTTCAGATAATATTTTCTTATCTTTAATATCTAGCTTCATATTTACATAAAAGAGATATTTACTATAAATATTTTTCGTTTATGTAAAAGTATCTTAAAGATATTTTATATAACTCTAAGTCAATATGATATGTACAATGAAACCCTCAAAAAATGATTTAATTGAGAGAAGCGAAAGAGATGGAAGAAATAAAATAGTTGGAAGAGATGAAAGGAATGAAATTGATGAAATAAATGAAAGGGATGAAAAGAAACTTATCGCTGGTTGGTCTTTGACAAATATGTGCAATCTTAAATGCATGCACTGCTATAATGACTCAGGAAAAAGAAAAGACGATGAGCTGAGCACAGAGGAAGCATTGCAAGTTGTTGATAAGCTTGCAGAAGCAAATGTTACTGCTGTTAATTTTGGTGGGGGCGAATGCGCTCTAAGGCCTGATTTTCTTGATATATGCAGAGCATTAGTTGAGAAAGGCATTGATATATCTTACACTACAAATGGAACTACTTTAGACAGAATTGAGAATGATTTAGATTTATTTCATGATGTAGGAGTAAGTATTGATTTTGCAGATTCTGGAAAGCATGATCTTTTCAGAGGGTGTGAAGGTACTTATGAGCAGGCAATTGAAGCTATTGATAAACTTGTTGCAAATGGAGTGAGCAATGAAATCGTAACATGCTTGACAAAACTAAATTCTAATGAAGAGGAGCTTTCTGGATTATATGATATTGTAAAAGAGCATAACGTAGACTCATGGAGGCTTAATAGATATAGAGCAACAGGAAGGGCATTATATAATGATTCTTTTCTTGGTATGAACTCAAATCAATTAAAGCGTGCTTTTGATTTTCTTGATTCGTTAAGAGATGATAAGACTTCAACTATCTCAGAGCCTTTGTTCAGAGCAATATATGGTGGTTCATATCAGATTGGAGGAGACCCCTCAGGACTTTATTCATTCAGGATACAGACCAATGGAGAGGTGACACCATCTGTCTTTTTGTCAAAGTCAGGGGGAAATATACGTGATAAATCTATTGATGAGATAATGCAATCTGATGTCTTCAAAGACATAAGAGAGAGAGAAGCAGTTGGAAAATGTGTTGGATGTAATGAATACTACCATTGCCAAGGAGGAGACGCAGGTATCTCGCTGTTGATGAATGGACATTATAATGGGCCTGATCCTATGTGCTTCAAAGACACATCACTGCCTAAAAATAAGGATGTTATTAGACGAGTAAGTGAAGATCCAAATGTACATGAGCTATACTTATGTACACTCTATATTGCAGGAGGCAATCAACATGGCTGATGATAATAAGACGGTAGACAATAAGAAGACAGCAGGCTTAGAAGATGTTACGAGAGGAGGGACAAAAGATAATGACAAAGGAAGGAAAGCACTTCCTAAACTAGACCTAAATATAACAAACAACTGCAATTATAGGTGTGTGCATTGTGCTTTTGATTCTGGGCAGTGGGCTCTTCCTGAGCTTTCTCTTGAAGAACTCCGGAAGATACTTACCGATACAAGAGAATTAGGGGGAGAAAGGTTTGACATCACCGGTGGAGAGCCTCTTGTAAGAAAAGACGTAGGAGAAATAATAAGCATTGGAAAAGAATTAGGATACAAGATTGAACTTGTTACAAATGGTTCACTCCTGACTCTTGAGAAAATTGTTGATTTTAAGGCAAGAGGGCTTGATTCAATTGCAATGAGCATCGATGGTCCTGATTATGAGACCTACAGTAGGATAAGGCTTGTTGATGAAGCAACTTATCAAAAGGTTATGAAGGCAGTTGATGATGTGCTTGATAATGATATTGCACTCAAGATAAATACTGTTGCTTTTCAGTCAAACTACAAATCCATTCCTGAAATAACGAAATGGTGCATCGATAAAGGTGTTGCAGAACATGGCCTATATTATTATACTGCAATTGGTAGAGGAGAAAGAAATAATGAACTTAGTGTGGATCCTAATGGATGGATTGATTTTGTAAGAAATGAATTGTATCCCTTGAGCGACAGGATGAAGATATCATGTGAATTCCCTTTCATAGGTGATGATAAATTGCAGGACAAGGAAACAAGATGTCTTGCTGATGCTGAACAATACCACCTCCAGATACTTCCTGATGGAAATGTGTATCCCTGCGCAATAATGGCTTCATATCAATTGCCTATTGCAAATCTCCATGAAATTTCTGTTAAGGATATATGGAAAAATAAAGATATGTGGGATAATTATTGGACAAAAGCAAATGGAATATTTTGTGAGAATAAAGGATGCTGTGTTGATTTTAGTGATTCTTTTGACGTCGCAAAATATGATGATTGTAAGTTTGTCTGTCCACTTAGGAAATTCTATCCAGGTGATATAGTATGAATTATCCTGGTAATAAGCAAGGCAGGCATCCTTTGATTGTATTCGAAGGGCTTGATTGTACTGGCAAGACTAGCATTGCTACAAGAGTAGCTGAGATGTTAAGTGATGATAAGGATAATAAAAATGATGAGAGTGATAAAAGAGAAGTAATGTATAATAAAACAAGACAAAGAATATCGAAGAAATTTCCAGTAGGTTTAGCATATCTAACAGATGAGTTAATCAATGATTATCTTGTTATGAGGCCTAATTTGAATCATAGATCTGTTATTCAAGATAGATCTTTTTTCTCTACACTCACATATAATGCAGCAATAACAGGTAGTAAGGTGTTAAGAGCTTCAAAATATTTGTTTACAAAACCAAATCTTGTTGTTTATCTTACAGCGAGTGATGAAGTTAGAGCTGATAGAAGTGTAGAGAGAGGAAGACAAGGGTTTACTAGGATATTTGATGACCTTGAGCTTGCACATAGGGTAGAAGAGGAGTATAAAGAGATGTTAAGTGATTATAATCATATTATTGTTGATACTAGTAAATTGAGATTAGATGAAAGTATTGAAATTGTACAGGAGAAAGTAGAGGATTATTTGAGCAATTATCAAAGCAATCGATTAAAATTTTTTACTCTTAATTTTAACTCTTTTTCAGTAGATACGCATACGAATTTTTATAAATTACAGGAGGATTTGATCTAAGATGACAAAAGAATTAATAGTGGGTTTTCCAGTAAATGAGTTTTCATTATGTGATAAATTATTTGGCAAGCCGTATTTCTTCAATCAAAATGGTGGGCTTGAAGAATGGGCAAAATCTATGGAAGGAGGATTTCTTGAACAGCATTTCCAGACAGTCAGTGAGATAAACAGAATACTTGATTCACCTGAAAGATTATCTGAATTCAAGGCAAAGATTGACGAATATAGGGAGAATGCACTCGAAGTCACTATGCACGCACCTTTTCTTAAGGCACATTCAGATGATCCTGATAAACAGAGTTTTCTTGGTTTTGATTTTGAATGGTTAGTTGCGCCTGTAGAGTATAAGGATAAACCCATTAAAGATTTTTATGTAGGAGAGAACAGCCATAAGAAACATATCCAGATAGGTTGTCTCGAAGCAAAGATAGAAGATATGAAAAGAACAATTGATCTTGCTTCTGTTGCTGGCATAGAGATGCTTACAGTGCATGTTGCTGTTCCAGGAATATTTCTCAATGATAATGATTTTCAGAGGTATACTGATAAGATATGCGAGCTTGCTGATTATATCCGGGATGGTGATAAAAATGTCCAGCTTGCTGTAGAGACAGGTGGTGTTAGAGTTAGTCAGATGCGTAAGCTTTACAAGGATACAAAAGAAAGAACAGGTTATGAAATTGCATATAATTTAGACACTGCACACATGCTACTAGATACTATGGAATCTGCCAAGATACGGTTAAAAGAAACTATGAGTCCAGAAGATGGGCAAAAAAAAGTAGAAGCTATGATTCCGCGTATCAATAAGTTTGTCAATGCATTTTATGAACGAGAAAAGGATAAGATTGAAGTTGTCCATTTGACTCAGACTGGTCTTTGGGCTGACCTTCATATGGGGATAGAAGATGATCTTGGAATATTGACATGTAATGAAGGAGTCATAAAGGCTGCTAATGAAGAATTTGTAGAGAAAGGAGTTAAGAGATATCTTATGATTGAGTCTCAACCATCAAATGAAGGAGTACTACATTTCATTAAAGCAAAAGCAGGAGAGATTAGTGATGCTCGAAGGCAAGGAAATGATTATACTTTATCTGTATTCATGGGCAGACCATGCAACGGCAAATCACAAGCTCTTGACATCTTAAGGGATAATGGGTATTTTACAGAAGATGCAAGCATCATAAGATCAGATGTACTTAGGGAGAAATATGCAGTAGAGGCATTCTCTGTCAATGAATGGGTTCCAAGAGAGAGAAGACAAATTGTCTATAATGAAGGTTTTAGAAGAGCTGGTCTTAGCATGATGCTCAAAAGAGGAACAGTGTTTGATGCTACTTTTGATATGAGAGACAATAGAGAGAAACTTTATGGTCTTGCAGTTGAGAATGGAATCAAAGATGTGTACATGCTTGATTTTTATTGTGAACCTGGAGAAGCTATTGAAAGAATAAAAAGTAGAGATCAAACTCTACTACTGGAAGAAGCAAATGGAAATAATCCTGAAGGACATTTATGTATGAGAAATCCACAAAAGTATGGGCGCTTTGAGATGGAATTTGAAGATATGGATCATGAAGCAGAAGCACAATCATTACAAGGTGTTGAGCTCCACACCATATGTATAGATACTTCAAGCAATGCTAGAAAAATAACAATATCCAATCCAGACCAAAGGTCAATGATGATGGCAAAGATTCTTGCTGGTGAATATAAGAAAATGTATAAAGCAGATTATTCTGTTGAGCAAGTCATGTAACAATATAATAAACACCATCCATGTAGTTATAATAAGCAAAAAATACATAAATGGTACGACTTGTTTCTTTTTTATGAATAAAGTATTAATTGCAGAACAGATCGATAAAATACTGGAGAACATAGACATTAACAGGCTGGGCAATAATGTCGGCATAAAGGTGCATTTTGGAGAGAAAGGATGCAACACTTACATTGACCCTGCTCTTGTTAAGGCAGCATATGATAAGGTTGTTTCTTTAGGTAAGAAATGCACACTGATTGAGACAAATGTCCTGTATAGAGGGAGCAGGACAAATACTACTGATCATCTAAAGACAGCAAAGTCTCATGGATTTGATTTTGCACCTATTGATATTCTTGATGGAGAGATGGGGGATGAGTTTATAGAAGTCAAACTAGATAAAGGACTCGCTAATCCTGTTAAGATTGCGAAAGGAGTAGAGAAATATGATTCTATGATTGTACTGACACATTTCAAAGGTCACATTGCAGCAGGTTATGGTGGTGCTTTCAAAAATATAGGTATGGGTATGGGTTCACGTGCAGGAAAACTGCACATGCATTCTAATGTAAGTCCTGTAATTAACAAAGAACCTTGTACTGGTTGTGGTATTTGTGTGAAAAATTGTGATTTTGATGCAATTACTATCATTGATGGAAAAGCAGAAATCAATCCTGATAAATGTGTAGGGTGCGCTATGTGCATAGCAGTATGTCCTGTTCAGGCACCTCAAGTTCCTTGGATGGGCTCTACACATGAAGAATTACAAAAGAAAATTGTCGATTATGCACGAGGAGTTATTGAGACTATTGGGAAAGATAAAATAGTTTATATTAATGTTATGAAAACAATAACACCTGAATGTGATTGCATGGGTATTGAGCAAGAACCTATGATGGATGATGTAGGAGTTCTTATGGGTGATGACCCTGTTGCTATTGATAAAGCATGTCTTGATCTGGCTGAAGAAAAATCTGCAGGTAAATTTGATAAGGTTAATTCTATTGATAAGAGTGTGCAGGTTGAATATGCATGCGAGAAAGGATTGGGTTCTAAGGAATATGAATTGGTTAAGTTAGATTAGTTGGATTAGAAATATTAGTTTGTGTTGGTTCTGGTTGCTATTATATTATGGCTTGGACAATTGTAAAAACCAGGTCCATTCATATAGAGGTTCTCGAAAATTCTTGCTTGAAATCCATTCTTTTCAAGATGGTCCTTTTGTGCTAGTGCAAATAAAAGTTTTAGTGTGTTTGCAAAATATCTTTCTGAAGGTTTTTGAGTATCATATTTCTGATTCATGAGGTCTGCTACACTACTATCTGGATCATAGATGAGATCAATTACTTTTGATGTTTCTGCCTCAGACATATGTGATGAAAGAAAGTTTCTCATGAGTCCATATGCTCGAGAATCAGGTTTTATCATTTCTAATGCTGAATTGTTGAAGTAAACTTTTTCTGCTTCTAGTTCAATTGCTAATTGTGCAGTTATATTACCAAGTCCAATAGGATTTCTCATACCCATCATAAATACTCTTTTTCCTTGTGTATCTATTGGTAGGGTGTAAGAATCGAGAGATAATTTACTGTGAACATATCTTACATTATGATATCCATTTACTTGTAATAGTTTATTGAAAGTTGCCTGTGCATCATCTGTTATTGGAACTTTCACTTTGAATTCTTCGCCGGCAATATCATTTCTAGGAAATACTTTGTAGAGCTCTGCTTTTTCAAGCTCAGCTCTGCCATATTTATCCACCATTACAACCTGTAAGTTTGGTTTTGCTCTAGCTAAAGGTCTTGTAAGCCTTCTACCCATCCCAGAACCAATATCAATCAGCATACAATCTTCACTGTCTGGTATATCTTTTAATGGAGTCTTCTCAAAATCCTTATTGAACATATCAGGCAATTCAATATGATTATAATCATTCTCATAAACTTCTTCACCAAGTAGTTCTGGTTGGAAATGATTAGGGTCAGCCCTATACCAAGGGTAAGATTGAGCTAGAGGAGTCATAAAACCAGCTTGATCTTCTGCTCTGAAATCAGGAGCTTTTCCTGGTTCATCAAGATGACCATATTTCTTTAGGAATCTTACTGCTCGTTCTGTCAATTGAGTTAAGTTTAACATAATTATGAGGTTGTAAAACGCCTTATAAATCTAATGGTTAATATTAGAAATAAGGGATAATTCGAGATTAGGAATCATTAGAAATATGGGATTGCATATATCAGAATTTGTTCATTCTTCGAATTTGATATCAGGTACTGCATATCTAAGGATAATATTTACACCAATTCTTTTGATATATTTAGCTTTAATAGTATAAGATTTACCTAAAGAATGCTTTTTTACTATTATCGCTATGAGTTTATTATCTGGATATTCTTCTACATCTGACACAATCCCTACACTCTTGCCGTGTTTATCAAATACTTCCATGCCTTTTAATTTAGGGTGTGGTGATTGATTCAGAAAGACAGAGTCAATACCAAAATTGCTGATTAAGTCAAGACCAATGAAGAGATCTGCTTTCATAAAGCCTTGATCAACAAGTATACCAAGAATTCTTTTTGTCTTCTTGTCTATCTTCAACTGCTGGACAATCCCTATCCTATCCCCATCAATATCGACGACGTCTTTTCCAAGTATATCATCAGAAGTTATAACTTCTTTTTCTTTGCTTATCATTTTTGAATTACTTTGTTAAGAATTATATTCTTTCCAATAATTCCAATATCTGACTTTGGAATTGTCCTTGAAGGTGTAAAAAGATTTTTCTTGACAAGAAGACTCTCAAAGTCATTAAGATGTGTGTTTCTTGTTATTCTTTTGACTTTTCCAAGTTTCTTTCCATCCTTATCAAAAACATCTCTTCTTAATAATGTAGTGATTGGATTTATCTTAAGGATGATTGAATCAGAATTGAACTCATCTATGTAAGAACGATCTATCAACATTTTTTTAGTCTTAAAGATACCCCATACATATATACCCATTATGTTATTTGCATCAAAAGCTATGTCTTTTACTCTACCTATTATCTCTCCATTCTCGCAGATTACTTTCTTGCCAATTATTGCTTTAAGGCTGAAGTCTGTCTTCAGTTGTCTTGCGCTTATTACTTCCATATTAATGACCTCTTATGATTGCATATATAAATCTTATATATAAAAAGTTTACTTTAATTTATTCTAGTCTCATATCTTTGATTTATTTTAAGATCGTGCTGAACACTGCTAATAATGCCATATATTTGAGCATCTGCCCAAGCATAGTGAATATCAATAATCTTAATTTATTGTATTTGAAGACTCCAAGTATGAAAGTTACTTGTTGTGATGGAAGGAATGGAATTATGTTTGCAACAAGTATTGCAAGCTTGCCATGCCTATTGATTATTGATTTAATCTTATAGAACTTTCTTGGAGAGACAAGACGTTTTGCAATTTTTGATAATTTAAGCCCAATAAGATAATCTATTGAATAGGATACAAGTATTCCAATAATAAATATGGTGAATAAAACTAGTCCGTTATTATTTTGTAATGCTGGAACGAAATAACCTTCCATTGGAACGAATATGAAGAACATACCACCAAAAAATGCCACATAAAGTGAACCAAGCATAGTCCAGTTAGTTATATGAAATTTTACATGAGTAAAAAAGTCTGCAAGAAATGAATTCTGAAGCAAAGCCATATCTCTTAGAAAAACAATGTATGTCAGAATAATTAAGACTGCAACTGCAGAGAATATTATTAAAGCCAAGCCTTCTAATTTCTTTTTTTTTGAATTCAGCTCTAAAACAAGATTTTTTGCTAGTTCTATTGCCATGTCAACAGCTGAAGTTATTGATTTTATATGTGTTTCTGAGAAATAGCATAATCAGTGGAATTATAAGATTGATACATCATTTATCAAGGTCTAGAATATTCTCAAGTGATGCTCTTTGAGATATTATATATTCTCCTGCTTCGTTTATTGCATCTCTCAATAACCACCCTCCATATATCACAAATCCTGCAATGATTATTGCAGTTGCATAACCTAATCCTCTCTTCAATCTGCTTGTTGTCTCAAGCGTACATGAAAATTCCAAAGATCTAGAACCTCTAAATGAACGATGGTTTGCAGTCGTAATCATAGAACAATTCCTTTCATCATATTCATATCCTGGAACGCGTGCAGAGTATCTTGTCAATTGAGCTAAAGTTTTTTGTTTCCATCTTTTTGATCGTACCATGTCAGGCATCAATGCTGCTCTTTCATCTACACGTGCCTTTATCTGATCCATATACCGTCGTCCCATCCTGCTATAATATACTTTCTTCTCAAAATAGAACGGTTCATGGGAATGATCTATCAGATTGTCTAAATGCTCATGTGTAAGCTGAGGTCTGTATGGATCATCATAAGGATTATTCTTTGCAACATCATTTTTTGATCTAGCAACAGGGATTTTCAGCCGCCTCCTATCTGAGATTCAATCATCTCATTTGTCTTCTGTATCAATAAAGATCGGTAGTCCCTAAAATAGCTTGGAGGAAGTTCTCTCATTATCTCTCCAGGAGAAGTCATCTGGTCAAATAATAGATATAATGCATTTAGTGCAAAAGGTTTTTGCTCTCCTCTTTTGAATATTTCTTTCATCTTTATTCTTCCCATTGGATCCTTATTGCATATATCAGCTATTGCAAGTGCATGTTCTTCATCATCCTGCTGATGGATATATAATTCAATGATCGGTTTTCGGCCGTAAAATCCTGTGCCTTCGCAAGTAGGACAAAGATTACCATTCATCTTCCCTGTGCTTTCTGCAACTTCAGGAATCATCTTCCTTGCCATGAATTCCTCATATTCTTTATCTTTCTCACCTTCTTTTGGAGGTTGGAAGAAATATTTAACTTCATCATCGCTCATCTGTCTGGTTGTAAGGCAATCAGGACAATTCTTTCTTATCAATATTTGAGAGATTACACCTAAAAGTGAATCATTCATTATTGCACCGTCGACGCCAAGGGCAGCCAGTCTTGTCATGGCACTGACTGCACCTTTTGCATGCATCGTAGACACCATTAAGTGTCCTGTTTGGGAGGTATCGAAGAGGTATTTGGCAGTATTACTGTCTCTTGCCTCTCCTATCATTATGACATCTGGAGCTTGCCTTAAACAATTCTTAAGGGCAGTATAATAAGATAATAGATTCTCCCCTAGATCCTCTTGTTCTTTTGCAACTACTTGGAATGGTAGTGCACCTCTAAGTCTGTATTCTACAGGATCCTCAAATGTTATCTGTTTCTCTTCATAATTTGTCATCTCTGCCATCTCATTAAGAAGACTGCCAACAGTCGTACTTTTTCCTGTGCCTGTCTTTCCTGTAACAAGAATGACTCCGCTCTTCTCTTTAATTAGGTCTTTTACATTTGTTTCATCTTCTTTATTGAATCCTAAATCACCTAATGTGAACTCTATATCCTCTGTTTTTAGTATCCTTATGACAACGCTATCTAATTTCTTTCTGGATGTGCCTTGTGCTGCACCTGAATTTGTCTGCATCGCTGATACCCTATAGAATGTCTCAGAATTCTCTCCATTATAGAAACTTCCTTCTGTTGCAACTTTGCTTTGCTTCCTGCTTTCTTTTTCTACAATCTTTTCTTCAAGATGCGTTGTAAGCTTTTCCAACTGGTCAAGTGTGAGACTGGCAATATCTCTTAGCCTGCCATCAATCTTCATCTGTACTACGCCTGTACTGCATCTGGTTCTAGGATTGGGAC
The DNA here is from genome assembly GCA_964581515.1 of uncultured Methanosarcinales archaeon. Classification (GTDB taxonomy): domain Archaea; phylum Nanobdellota; class Nanobdellia; order Woesearchaeales; family JACJVV01; genus JACJVV01. Next base: position 52,798 of record CAZOOV010000007.1, read on the forward strand.
ATATATATACATCAGAACACCTCATTTCCTCTCCTACCTTGAGAAGTTCGCTGGCATATTCTTCTGTTTTTGAAGGATCACCAATACCATATCCAAGATCCTTTTTGCCTAATGCATCTTCAAGGTTCAATACCTCTCTCAGGAATGCAGATGCTGTAACCTGTTCTGCATCGACTTGTTCTACTTTTACGCCCTTCTCTTGAAGTATGAACATCAGCTTGTCCTGGAGCTCAATATCATCGGGATTGCCTTTGTATGTTATCAGATGTAATCTCTTGCCTGTTGTTCCGTCTTCGATCTTCTTTAGTAAGAAATCCTTAAGCTGTTGGTTGCTATCAGTTGCACCTAAATATGCATTATGTAGTTCTACTTCATCATCAATTGCCATATATAACACCTATTTTACTTTTTTTAATGTTTACTTAGGAAATATATGCAGACAATTAATTTCTATTGCGGACAAAGTACACAGTGTACACAAAAAAGTTTCAAAAGGAATTAATAATTAAATTATTGATGAAACCTTATTAAAAATTTATAAAGCACAGGAGCATCTTGATATTTATGAGGGGCTTAGAAGATTATCAAAGACTCATTAGGAAATTAGAAATAGAAGCATTTCCTGAATTAGCAGAAGATGATTTCTCAATGAACCATATTGATGATGGTAAGAATGTATTTTTTACACCGAATGCCCATTTCTCTCCTAAACATCCATTATTGACTGAAGAGATAATCACGGATTTAAGAGAGAATAATAAAAACCTGTTAAGTGTTGGTTCTGGTCCTGCTTATCTAGAATTATTATTAGTAAAAAAACTAGGCATTAATTTAGAACAGTTAACTTTAACTGATATTTCTAATGAATATTTACCATCTGGTTTTGAGTCACATTTATTTGATATGTATGAAGAGTGGCCTAGTTTTGGAAAACTTTTTGATTATGTGATATTTCCAGAGTCTGTTTTAATAAATACAAGATTTAAAACATCCTCTGAGCGTAGACAAGGATTATATCATATTATTTCAAATTCCTTAGATGTAATGAAAGAACAAGGTGAGATAAGGATTAATGGCCATTGTCAATTATCTGATAATGTATGTAAAGTAGCGGATAGATTAGTGCATAAATATCCTTGTGTGAAAGTAACTTATTATGATTCTGAATTATTAACAGTTACTAAAACAAGAGTAGAATCAATATAATAATAACTAATAATAATCGAAGATTATTAAGCATTGAAATTAAAATTTCAATATAATAATAATAATAATTTAATAGTATGGTTTAGGCTTAGACATCAAATAATATGTCAGTGAGAAATACTGCATCCAGGGCTTGTATGACTTGTAGATAAAGATGTATTGTACAGCGTCGCTGAGCCAATGAAGCAGGAAGCCAATAGCTACAAGGAAAAGATAATAATGTATGAAGGATGCAAGTATGATGAAAATAATTATGGGTTCTATTGTGTGGAAAATAAACATATGTGGTCTGTGGAGCTTGAGTTCTCTTTTGCTCCATTTGATTATCTTTTTTGGGCTAAGTAGTTTTTCTTTGAATAAGATATGGATTACATGATCTATATCTATGAGAATTCCACTAAGCCCTACTATCATGAGTTCTGTATTGTTCCTCTTGAAAGGATAAAAGAGGAGCATGTTCAGGAAAAAATGGACAAATATATTCATAGAAATGTTTTGATATTAAGAATTTAAAAGATTTATTCAAAAATTCAGTCTTTCTCTAATGGTTGAGTTCTAAGGTATAGATTACATACAGCTTCAGGTCCATAGACATAATTTTTTGCCTCTTCTGGCATACCTTTTAGTCTTGCCTTGTCTGCTGCACGGGCCAAGCTGCCGTAAGTAGCATGAGTTACAAGAGGAGCAACAGCAAAGCTTGCCATTGCACATCCAACGAAACAAGTTGCAGCACCTGCTGAAAGTCCTATTGTTTTAACAAATTCAGGCATTTCAGATATGAACGGCGTCTCTTTTGTGAATTTTACAGTATGATAGACCAAACCTTTATACTGGTCAAATCCTGGATTAGTAGTTGCAACAGTAGCACATAAATCAAATATCCCATATCCTATCATCCCGAATATTGCAAATACTGGGGAAGTCTGTGCAAATTCAGCAGCTGAATAACTGTTGATCCATTTAGGAACCATCCCTCTCTTTTCTCCCATGATATTATCTGATAAAATATGCGATAAGGATCTTACATTATCCATATCTTGCGTAGTTCCATTGAATAAGGTCTGGATGCCATCAGCTGTTGCATATGCAGAAGTGAATTCAATGCCTTCATCTGTTGGTGAAGACCAGATGCTCCATGCTCCTTTCTTTGTCCTTATATCCTCTCTTAGACTTGAATAGAATTCTTCTGCAGCTTTTGCAATGTCATCAGTATTGTTCCATCTTCTTGCCTTATCTAAATGTCCAGCAGGATATCTTTCTTTAATGTCTTCAGTTGTCACTTCACGTCCTAATCTGCTTTTCTCAAGATCTATCCATGCTGCTGAGAATTCATCAAGATAAATCACTGAAGTACCTTTCCTTGCCAGATAAGCTATTCGTGGCTTGCTTTGTTCTCTCATACTGATATAATGAAGTTGTTTCTGACTTTTTAAACTTATATATCCTCAAATATCGACAACAGCATATGAAAACTTATAAAATACAGATAATATTTCTGTTTTATATGGGTTATGATGATGAAGAACAAGAAGATCTGGAAGAACGAACCAGTTCGAGCAGTTCAAGTAGTTCCAGTGGTTCGGGGAATTCTATAAATCCTATCTTGCCATTTCTGCCTATGTGGGCTGCTATTATGATGATGTTCACAGTAACATCAATTAATTCTAATAGGAGCAGCTATAGAAGCAGTTATGACGATGATGAAGATAAGGTCCATGTCCATCCTACTTTCTCACAAGAGATTGATGAGAGCAATATGACCCATGCTGAGAAATTGAAGAAGATAAGCTTAAGCCAGAATTATGCTTCTGCCAGAGATGATGATTTTTATATCCATGTTGAACCAAGAGTTGCAGGACAGACAGCAGAGATAACTGTTTGGCAACAAGGCGGACTTAAAGGGCTTGTCGAGAAGATCAGGCTTTACGAAGATGGTAAAGAGATTGCAACATCCAAGCATGGGATGTTGACGCATACTGTAACACATACAAATGCTGGAGAACATTCTTATAATGCATATATCACAACAGACAGGGATTCTGCTGCTACTTACAGGATTGAAGTTGATTTCTCAGGAGAAAGAATAGATTTCAAGCCATATTTCCAGTCTTGGAGCACATCTGGAGAGAAAGCTGGAAAGGCTGCAACTGTTCACGTGCAAGGTAAGGATATAGGAGATGATAATGGCATTGAGAGGATCGTGCTGTTTGAAGACGGAAAGCAGATAGCTGAATTCACAGATGAGACCTGGCACCATCATACTGTCAAGGCAGATTCTCCTCAATCGCACACATATCATGCTGAAGCTTATGACAAGACAGGAAACAAGATCGTTTCAGGCAAAGAGAGGATAGACTTCTTAGGTGATGCGCTTCCACCAGAGATATCATGGTTCAGCACTTCAGGCAAGGAGGCAGGGAAAACGGCAATATTCAGCATCAGTGCAGATGATGATGACAACCATGATGAGAATGCAGGAATAGAATCAATAGCTCTTTACGAAGATGGAAATGTCATACACAGAAGAGTTGGAGAAAGCCTTACACACACTGTTGTTCATGATAATGCAGGAGATCATACTTATCATGCTGTTGCAAGGAATAAAAATGGCAAGACTGCAAAAAGCGATAGCGAGACAATACATTTCATAGGAGAAGCAATGCCGCCTGAGATAAACTGGTTCAGCGGACCTTACAGCAAAAAGGCAGGAAGGACTGCTGCATTCTCAGTAAGCGCTGATGATGATAACAATTATGGCGACAATACAGGTGTTGCCATGATAAGATTATATGAAGACGGAAAAGTGATTGCCTCAAAAGAAGATGACTGGACAACATTTGTTGTTGAGCATACTGATTCTGGAAAGCATACCTATCAGGCAGAGATAATCAATACTGCTGGCAAGAGCACATTCAGCGAGAAGACCAGCGTAAGATTCAGCGGAGAGCATATTGCACCAGATGTAGGCTGGTGGAGCGCACATTATTATGATGATGAGAAGATAGCAAGGTTCAGTGTTGATGGAAAAGATACATACAACCATGGAGATTCTGCTGGGATTGCAAGGATGGTGCTATTTGAGAATGGAGTGCCTATAAAGACTGAAGAAGATGACGATTCGCTTGTTGCTGTGCTTGAAAGGGCTCCTGGGAGATATAAGTATCATGTTGAGATAACCAACAAAGGCGGGAAGACCACAAAGACAGAGACAAAGACTATTGCTTATAAGTAAAATAGCTCAATTCTTAGTTAATTTTGTCACATTTAAGTAGTAACAGACCGAAACATTTATAAATCGATTTATGATTAGAACATATACTAAAATGCATGTCTCAACTGAAATAAAAAATCAAGTCAGAAGCATTGAGAGCGAGATAAGTAAAAGAAAAGAAAGTGCTTCTGTATTGAGAAGAAAAAAAGAAAGATCTGAGAATAGACTCGAAGATATGACTAAAGATTTTGGTCTAAGGGAACACTTATTTTGCGGTCGTTTTGGTGGAGACAGGAGAGGAGTTGCAAAAGCTAGAATTCTAAAAGGATATATTTCAGATTATGATTCTAAAATAAGAGGTGCAAATAGGCTTGTTGCTGAGTTTGAAAAGAATATCGATACTGCAATTGCACAATACCTTTCAACAGGTGATGATGCTTATAGAAGACTTGACAGAGCATATAAAAAAGCAAGTTATATCAGAGAACAGACTTCTTATTTCATAGGTAGGATTGATGATGCGTTATCTGAGATAAGCGATGCAGAAATGATGGAAACTGTTGACCTTTTTACAAAAAATAAAGGGATATCACTTCTTTCAACACTAGAGAATTCCGAAGCAGAAGACGCTGCAAATGATGTTAAAGACGCAATCCCTGCTTACCAAGCAAAATTAAACGAATACGATGCATGGCTTGATAAAAAACCATTGCAAGGTCTTGCAGAGATTGATATTGGAGATGGTATTGATTTAATATTTGATCTTGCTTTTGATGGATTTGATTTCATGAGTATATTCACATTATCTAGTTTAAGTGATGCTGAAGACCAGCTTAATGAATTAAGAGATAAAGTTGTCGATATAAAAAGAGAGTTAGATAAGCATTACAAGCAAGCTGATGATAATAGACAAAGATATATCGATAATGTAAGGAGAGAATGCTAATGGCACTTGCTGAAACTGAAGCACGAATCTGTACTCTTGAAGCATTAATACAATCTACTAAAGATTATGTTAGTGCATTAAGTATACAGATTGCTGTCACAAGAGATCTGCTTGTGCAATCAGAAGCAGTAAAAAATAATAAAGATTCTAGTTTTAAGAAAGCATTAGGGATCGGTTCTGATTTTATATCTTACAGAAGAAGTGAAGCTAGCGGTTATGAAAAAGAAGTTTCAAAAGCTAATAAATTAATTCCAGGATATGAAGAAGAATTACAAAGACATCTGCAAGAGTATGTATCAAGCAATGATTCTGAATATCAAGCACTAGAAAGGATTGCAGAAGAGATTATGTTGATGCGTAGAGAAACAAATAAGATTATATCACTAGCAGATTCTGCATTAAATTATGGTAGTACAGAAAAAGACAATTACAGGATGACTGAATTAAAAAGTGCAAAAATAAAATATGATGATTATCATTCTCGGTTTAATCAATTCATAAGAAAGTTAGGTTCTGCATATGAAGAAATTAGTGAAATAGGCAGAGACTTAAGTCTAAATTATAGATTTGAGAACTCATATTCTAATGAGATAGAAGTTCGTGATTATAGAGATGCACTTATAGAATTAAAAGATACACTTGAAAGACAAACAAACGCATGCCAAGATAGAATGGCTGGAAGAATACAAAATGCAAGAGAACAGTTCGCAGCAAAGAGACAGCAGTAGAATGCTTATCCCCGATAAGGTTAAAGCAGAGATAGCTACTTTGGACACTCTTATTGCTGATACAAGGGGTGCTAATTGTGCAATGGAGACTCAAAGAGAGGTTACACAGACACTTGTAAACCAGATGGAATCTGGAGTCAGTGCAAGAGAAATGTACTTTGGTCTAATATTCAGAAAGAATAAAGAGACAGTCAGAGCGATTAAGGCACTTAAGCATGAGATGTATGTGCTTGATACTGCTGTAAAGGCAAATAGAGAAAGACTTCCTAAATATGAACAAGCAATCAATGAATCTGTTGTAATGTACTTATCTACTAGCGACGAGAGATATCAAGGATTGCAAAGAACTGCTGATGAAATATCAAAACTTTTAGCTGTTGGTAAAGTACTAAAAGATAAGACTCTAAGAGCAATAAAAAAAGATAATTATGCTTCTGGAAGCAATACATGGATAAAAGATGTAAATAGATATAAAATAAAATTTGCAGCTATGGTCGATATATGTAATGATTATATGGGTCAACAAGCAGGACTTCCTTTTGAAAAAAGAAGAGTAATTAGTGGTGATGAACTTCGGAACAGATACCCTATTGATTCATCATTCAACTATGAAAAAGGAGTAAGAGGGCTTGATGGGTTCATGTCTGATGTAAACAAAGTCATGGAATTTCAATTGAGCCAGATACAAACACAGATGAATGCATATGCAAAACAAGCAATTACAGAGTGTAGAGCTGACCCTGTAGAAGTAAGATAGACTGATTCTTATTATATCTTAATTATTAGATTATTAGATTATTAAATTAATTTTTTTAAGTTAAGGTTGTTGACCTTAGCTCATGTGAAATTAAGAAATTTTTCTAACTTAAACTCATTGAGTTTAAATCACGTGAAATTAAGAAATTTCTCTAATTTAAAGTCGTTGACTTTAAATCACGTGAAATTAAGAAATTTCTCTAATTTAAAGTTGTTGACTTTAAATCAACGCGAAACATTTATAAAATAGCTCGGTTTTGGCTTAATTATGTTTACATATAAGAAAATCACAATCATACAATCAAGAAGACCACCTAAGCAGAATATCAACGATAAGTTGCAAGCGCTTGCTAATTCTCTTGGTCTTTTTAACCTTCGAGATAAAGATAATAGCTGTTTTAGGATATTTATAGAGCTGATTAAGGCTGCAAAGACAGAACAACAGCTTACAAGTGATGAACTTGCATATAAACTTGGCCTTTCCAGAGGTACAATAGTGCATCATCTGAACAAGCTGATTGAGTCAGGACTCATAATAGTGAAGAAAAATAGATATTTCTTAAGAGTAAACAATTTAAAACAGCTCATTTCAGAAGTTGAAAGAGACCTTGATAATACGATGAGAGATCTTAAAGCTCTTGCTGGAGAACTCGATGACCAGTTAGGTCTTTGATTAAATTAGTTGAAATTAGACAATAATATCAAATAATTGATTTTGGTTATTAAAAATCTTGATTATAAGATTACTTAAGTGTAATAAATGCAATAAATATAATAGATAAAGAGGATGAGAAAATGGCAAAAAAGTTCAAATCAGTTGATGGAAATACAGCTGCAGCAAATGTAGCATATGCATATAGTGAAGTAGCTGCGATATACCCGATAACACCTTCTTCTCCTATGGGAGAGTCTGCTGACTCATGGTCAGCTGCAGGAAAGAAGAATATATTCAATCAAATTGTTCATGTACAAGAGATGCAATCAGAAGGAGGAGCTGCAGGAGCAATACATGGTTCACTTACTGCTGGAGCACTTACTACAACATTTACAGCGTCACAAGGACTCATGCTGATGCTTCCAAATATGTTCAAGATTGCAGGCGAACTTCTGCCTTGCGTATTTCACGTATCTGCAAGATCACTGGCATATCAATCATTATCTATCTTTGGCGATCATTCAGATGTCATGACTGCAAGAAGCACAGGTTTTAGCATGCTTGCTTCAGGCAGCGTACAAGAAGCACAGGATATGGCTGCAATAGCTCATCTTTCTTCAATTGAAGCAAGACTTCCTTTCTTACATTTCTTTGACGGATTTAGGACAAGTCATGAAGTACAAAAGATAGAGACTATCGATAATGAAACATTGAAATCAATGTTTAACATGAAAGCACTTAAGGATTTTAGAAAAAATGCACTTAATCCTGAACATCCAAGTTGTAAGGTAGGTGCAGAAAATCCCGATGTATATTTCCAAGGAAGAGAAAGAGCAAATAAATATCATGCAAGGATACCTGGTATTGTAAGGAAATATATGGATCTTTACGCAAAAAAGACTGGAAGAAAATATGGGTTGTTTGATTACTGTGGAAGCAAAGATGCTGAAAAAGTAATAATCATGATGGGAAGCGGTGCTGATACTGCAGAGGAAGCTGTTAATTATCTTTCTGAGAATGGAGAAAAAATAGGAGTACTTAAAGTAAGATTATACAGGCCATTTTCTGTTGAGAGTTTTATAGGTGCACTACCTGATTCTGTAAAAAAAATTGCTGTTCTTGATAGAACAAAAGAATCTGGAAGCGTAGGTGAACCATTATATCTTGATGTAGTAGGTGCGCTGAAAGGAAAAGATATTACTATTATTGGTGGAAGATATGGTCTTTCAAGCAAAGAGTTTACACCAAGCATGGTTAAGGCAGTATTTGCTCATCTCGACGGAAAATGCACACATGATTTCACAGTAGGGATTGATGATGACCTTAGTAAAACTTCAATTGAAGTAAAAGAAGAGATAGATACAGAACAGAAAGGTGTTGTAAGATGTAAATTCTGGGGATATGGAAGCGATGGTACAGTATCTGCTAACAAGAACTCAATAAAAATAATCGGGGATAACACAGATAAGTATGTACAGGCATATTTCTCATATGATTCAAAGAAGTCTGGAGGAATCACCGTATCACATTTGAGATTCAGCGATAAGCCTATACAGTCAGGATATCTTCTTAACAATGCAGATTTTATTGCACTTCATAAGCCCTCATACATAGGTAGATATGATATACTTGCTGGCATTGCAGATGGTGGAACATTTCTCTTAAATACTCCTTTCAAAGGTAAAGAAATATTTGAAAGTTTAACTGAAGATATGCAAAAGACAATAATTGACAAGAAGATTAGTTTCTATGCAATTGATGCAACAAAGATATCTAAACAAGTTGGTCTTGGAAATAGGATCAATACAGTGATGCAGGCAGCATTCTTCAAAATATCAGGAATTATCCCTGAAAAAGATGCTATAAAACTTATCAAGGACGCTATTGAAAAACAATTTAGCAAAAAAGGAGAAGAAATTGTCAAGATGAATTGGGAATGTGTTGATAATACTGTTGCTGCACTAGAAAAAGTAGAAATACCTGCAACAGTTGGTAAATCTGTTCCAATGCTTAAATTGCTTCCTGATGATGCAAGTGATTTTGCAAAAGAAATCATAGAACCTACAATGAGGCTTAAAGGAGATGAGATCCCAGTCTCAAAGATGCCTTTAGATGGTTCAGTTCCAACAGCGACGACAAAACTTGAGAAAAGAGGAGTTGCTGATATGGTTCCTGAATGGATACCTGAGAAATGTATACAGTGTGGGAGATGTTCACTAGTATGCCCGCACGCTTCAATAAGAATTAAACAAATGGAAGCAGGTGATTTGAAAGGCGCACCAGATACATTTACAACACTTAAAGCAATGGGAAAACAAGAAAAAGATATGAAATTCAAGGTGCAAGTTTATGCAGAAGACTGCCAGGGATGTACTTTGTGCGTTAATGATTGTCCTGTAAAAGATAAAGCACTAAAAATGGTCCCTATTGAACAAGCAAGAGAGAAAGGAGAAAATGAGAATGAAAAGTTCTTTGACGCACTACCAGATAATGTACTTGACGGTGCACCTGAAGGAACTGTAAAATGGACTCAACTCCAACAACCTTTGTTTGAATTCTCTGGTGCTTGTGCTGGTTGTGGTGAAACACCTTATGTAAAACTAGTGACGCAATTATTTGGCAGAAGGATGATTATCGCTAATGCAACAGGATGCAGTTCAATCTATGGTGGAACATTTCCAACAATACCTTATTGTCAAACAAAAGATGGCAAAGGACCTTGTTGGGCAAACTCGCTTTTTGAAGACAATGCAGAATATGGCTATGGTATGAGGCTTGCACTTAATTCAAACAGAGATATGCTACATAATCTTATATCTGAACTTATCGCGGATAAAGGGTCAGATAAGAAGATTAAAGTTGCATTTGAAAAGATAATCAGCATGTGGAATGATAAAACATTAGAGGCTGAGAAAGCAGCTGATGAGATTATAGGATTACTTCCTGATGCAATAAAGAACTCTGATAATGATAATAAAGAGAAATTACAGAGGATATATGAATCAAGAGATTTCCTTGTCGACAAAAGCGTATGGATCGTTGGAGGAGACGGCTGGGCTTATGATATAGGCTACGGCGGACTTGACCATGTACTTGCTCAGGGAAAAAATGTAAATGTCCTTGTACTTGATACAGAAGTATATTCCAATACAGGTGGACAAGCTTCAAAAGCAACACCTCTTGGTGCAACTGCAAAATTCGCTTCTGCTGGAAAACGTTCAGGGAAGAAGAATATGGGCCTGATGATGATGACATATGGTAATGTCTATGTTGCATCAGTTGCAATGGGTGCTAATCAAAACCAGGTCGTAAAAGCACTTAGGGAGGCTGAAAGCTATGATGGACCTTCTATTGTATTTGCATACTCACCATGCATTGCACATGGTATTGATATGACTAAGACACAAGAAGAAGAGAAAAAAGCAGTCGATGCAGGATACTGGCCATTATATAGGTATAATCCTGAAAGTGAAAAACCCTTAACATGGGACTGCGGTGATGCAAAAGTTTCTTTTAAGGAATTCTTGCTTGGTGAGAACAGGTATAGGATACTCCAAAGAGAGCATCCTGATGATGCAGAAAGATTATTTAAGTTAGCAGAAGAAGATGCAAAAAGACGTGCTGATGACATAAAAACATTAATTGGGGGTGAAAAGTGATGGAAGTTAATGATCATTTAACAGAAGTGTTTGAATTCGCAAAAAAGATGGAGCTTGATGGTAAAGCTAAATATGAAGAAGAGCTTGCTAAAACAGAAGATCCAGGACTTAAAAGCATACTAAAAATGCTCATAGATGCAGAAGTTAACCATTATGAGGTATTTGATGCTATGCAACAGAAACACTCAAAAGAAGTAATCCATACATCACTAAAGGATGTAAAGAACATCTTTCAGGAGATTAAAGAGAAAGGAGAAAAGATAATCACTTCTGAAGAACATGCTGATTTCTATCTGAAAGCAAAAGAGATTGAGGAAAAAGCTGAAGAGACATATAGGAAGGAAGCACAAGCATGCGAAGATGAGGAAGTCAAGAAGATACTCATTGAGATTGCAGATGAAGAGCATAGGCATGTTATTTTGATGCAAAGTCTTCATGAAATGGTCCTTAACCCTAACCAATGGGTAGAGAATGCAGAATTCAATGAAATAAATGATTTCTGATTTAAATAAATAATTCTTAATTTTATTTCTTTTTTTTCTTTATTAATTTCAATTGTTTTTGTTCTTTATTAGTTTCTGTTGTTCTTTTGCTCTTTATTGTTATCTATTGTTCTTGTTCTTTTTTACTCTTCATTGTTTTTTATTTCTTTTAGGAGATAAAGTTTATAAACTGAAGGATTAATTCTTTTAGTATGGATTATCTACAAGCAATAGTACTTGCAATTGTGCAGGGGATAACAGAATGGCTGCCTGTGAGCAGTAGTGCGCATCTTGCTATTGCTTCAAGAATTTTCCAGATTGAGACAAATCTTTTCTATTTTGTAATACTTCATCTTGCAACACTTGTGAGTTTAGGAATCTATTTTAGAAAAAGAATATTTAGTTTCTTTTTTGACATTAAAGGAGGGAAAATCCTTACGAAGAAAGGATGGTATGTTGTTTATGCATCTATCCCTATATTCTTAGCAGGATTTTTCTTGCATGATTTGATTGAAAGCATGTTTGTTGATTTCAGATTGATTGGTATGGCTCTTATTGCAAATGGTTTAATATTACTTAGCACAAAATTATTTAATGGTGAAAAAGAAATAACACTTCATAAGGCAATAGGTATTGGTATTGTTCAGATGTTTGCTCTTATACCTGGTATTTCTAGATCAGGTGTAACTGTATCTTCTGGTTTTTTTGCGAAAATGAAGAAAGATGAAGTCATAATGTTTTCTATGATGCTTTCAATCCCTGCAATACTCGGTGCATTTTTATATGAGCTTTTTACAGTCCCCTATGATCCTTCTTTATCTATATTATCCATTATAGGTGGATTTATAGTCGCTGTTGGTTGCGGTTATTTTGCATTAAGGCTTTTAATTAAAAGGATAAGACAAGGAAGATTCAATGAATTCTGGAGTTATTGTATTGTTGTTGGGATTATTATGTTGTTTAATTGATTTTTATGATTCTTTTTCTTATTATTATTATTATTATTATTATTATTATTATTATTATATTGAAATTTTAATTTCAATGTTTAATAATCTTCGATTATTATTAATTATTATTTCGTGATTATCATGTTCTATAACTGAATACTTTAAAAAGGAACTATGGATTTGGATTCTATCATGGCAGGACCTTCAACATTAATAGCAGAGTGGCAACCTTTTATTGAGGGGCATCTTAGTACTTTAGAGGGTATGATACAGCCAAATGGAGCAATATCAGCAGCACCTCATGATGGTTATAGCGCATTTTGGGTAAGAGATGGACTATACGCTCTGAAAGGATTTGAATATGTAGGTATGCATTCACAGGTCAAGAAGATGATGCGCGTACCTTTTACTATTTTTCATGAACATGACATGAAAATATGCGAGGGAATTAGACATAAGCCAAATTCAAGATATGAATTCTTGCATGCAAGATATCACCCGACAAACCTTACAGAACTTAAAGATGACTGGGGTCATAATCAATTGGATATGCTTGGATTGTTCTTGTTTGAGACTGCTGATCTTTTGAAGAAGAACATACCTATACTGCCTCATGAAGGAAGAAGAGAAGATATTTATCTGATAAATAAAGTCACCAGATATCTAGAGACTCTAGAATGGTGGAAATGCCCTGATTTTGGTGTATGGGAAGAAGGACCAGACTTACATTCATCTTCAATAGGTGCAGTGCTTGGGGGCATGCAAAGGATCGCTGATCTTGATAACCCTCAGGTATTCTTCAATGAAAAGCAATTAGTACACGGAAGAAAAGCATTGGATAAATTATTACCACTAGAGTCTTCTGGAACAAAAAGTGTTGCTGGCAGAGAATATGATCTTGCACAACTTAGTCTTCTGTGGCCTTTTAGAGTATGTACATATGAACAAGCAAGTACAATTATGAAAAATATAGAAGAGAATCTTGTTAGGGATAAAGGAGTCGTAAGATATCCTAAAGACCCATATTATAATGCTGCAGATGACAGGATGAAGAAAGAAGAAGTAAATCTTCCAGGCATAGTTCTTGCACATTATGACGAAGCAGATAAGAATTATTTTCCTTGCGCTAATGAAGGAACAGAAGCACAGTGGCCATTAGGATTTGCATGGTTAAGCATAGTGCATTCTAAATGGGCAAAAAGCGATTTTGAAAAAGGAAGGGAAAGCTATAAACTAAATCAGGAAAAAGCAAAACATTATCTTGAGAAACTTAAAGAGGTTACATTACCAGTCGATGGTTCATCTGTAGGTTATATTCCTGAACTCTATGTTGGTGACGTGCCAAATATCAATACACCTTTGGCTTGGTCAACTTCTTTTGCAGTCGCTGCAGCAGAAGCGTATAAGCAGATAGAAGATCCAAATACTGTTTCTTTTGTTAAATAAATCTTGTTAAGTATAAAAAATAGGACGATAAAATAAACAGGATAGACTGAGAAATAAATAAAATATAATGATAATATAAATAGAATAAATAAAATTCTTAATGTCTTCTGAAAGGATTTAATCTAGATAAATTATGTCTATCTAAATAAGATTGCGGTAATGGCGGAGGTGTAGCTGGAGTTGCAGCAGGCGTAGGTGTCTGAGCAGGCGCTGGTCCTGGTAAAGGATCTATAATATTTTCAGCTCTCCATCTGAATTGTCTGTACAATTCTGCTGGCATCATTATCAATAACGCCATGTTCTGCTCGTCATTAAGATGAGGAATTGTACACTTAGCAATATTTTGTCTTGTGACCTTATTATAGACTACAAAATCCATGTCCTGCAAGTATCTCTTGTCAGGTTCGTAATCAGTCGGATGTCTTATGCCTCTATGAGCCATTGTTCTTTTAGGCCGAGTGATGTCTTTTACAAGATCAGCAATATCGCCTGCTTCATCTTTTGTAAGACCACCTATATATATCACTGGTTGATTAGCTATCTCTACATAAGTAATTGCCCTCTGGGTTGGGTTGACTGAGAAAAGGTCTTGTGTCTGTACAAGATCAATATTTGGTTCGAGTTCAGTATCTATCGTATGCGGTTGATTTGCATGATACTCTTCTGCTGGCTCAGACTTCCATAATCTTGCTACAAGATCTCTGAATACTTTTTCGTTTGCCATTTTATCGTTTAGTTGTAGGTTCAAACACTTTAAGGAAGACCTGCACTTGTGAATCATAAAGACAGATTCTATAGCGTTCCTGGTCTGCTGGTATTGTTCCCCTCAATGGAAGATCAATATCATCCTGGACAACGCATTCCATATGTCTTATCAGCCTGCCTCTCATGTCTTCATATGTACCTTGAGCAGCTGTTGCTTCATAATTGAGCATCATTATTCCGCCTGCAGGATAGTTGTAGCCTGTTAAACTCAGTCCTTCAAGATCAGGCATAGTTTCAAACCTTTTCAGAGCAGGCATTTGCTGTATGAGTTTATTTCTGACTAGACCCTCATTAAGAGCTCTTCTGTTTATTGTTTCTAAGTCTAGCTCTTCTCTTTTTGGAGCTGTTGATTGCCCCATTGTTGGTTCTGTTGTACCGCCACCTACCATTTTGTAGGATATAAGCAGAACCTATATATAAATGTTTCGTTTTGTTACCACTAATAAGTGACTATCTTTAGAAAGATATAAATACTAGTAGTTTCAACCAACACCTAAACTAAAGGTAATGATAAAATGTCAAAAAAATTACAAGTAGTAAATGAAGGTCCAGTTCCAGCTCAAGAAGGATTTTTTGGAGCAATAACACCAGCAATGGCTTATCATTTTCTGAGAGATAATGCAGATTTATCAGATGCAGGATTTGAATACGCAGTTCCAGTAGCACTGCCAGGATCAGAGACCTTGTTTGATGATTTCTTCAATGCAAAAATGGCTAATGGTTATTTTGTTAAGACATTCAGTCCAGATGTTGAAGATAGAGTGGATGCAGGAGTGATAGTCTCAAACGCTTGTAGTCCAGATGTTTATGTTGTTACAGCATACTCTCATTTTGGTGAACATTCAAAGCACCCATTTACATCAGAAGGTGGTGCTGGAAGACGATCAATCCATAATAAACAGTTAGGAGTTAAACTTGATGTTACTATTGAAGATATATTGCAGTTTGGATGCACATGGACACCAGAACAAAGAGAAGAAGTCCTATCAACTGCAGTAAAACAGCATTATGAAGATATGTTTCCTGCAAGAGAAGTAAAAGCTTTGCCAGCGGAATATAGATAGTTAATTTATTTCATTCTCAGAATAAGAATTATCATTTAACTTATTGCAAGCTCTATTTACACCATAAGAAAGCAGAGCCATACCATAATAACACGCGCAGTCTTGCCAATCAAATTCTATTTTTGGATGTGCTGCAATTACTATTTCTAAAGCAGACATAAGAGTAGGAATCATCATTGTTGTCTTGAATTTTTTCTCAGGGACTGCACATAAAGCTGCTACTGTTGCTAATGCTCCTGCATAACCTATATCAGTCAAATGACCTGTAATCCAATCATGAGGACGTTTTCCAGCAAGTGCGTCCATCTGTATCCATTCGCCGTAACCAACCATTGCTCCGTAGACTGTAAGCTCTAATGTATGTATAGCCTTATAGGCCTTAGAAACATTTCTTTTGAATCCTACTATTGTCATTCTAAAACCGGCAGATAACAAGGACTCATAACTATCAAAAAATTCTTCTTGTCATGATGCTTTCGTAGTGCATCATAAAGCCTTGTCTTTGAGATCTCAATCTCTGCTTCAAGAGAAGCTTGTCCTATCTCTCTATAGACACCTGCTCTATCTGCATCATTAAACCTGTAATCATTAAGAAGCTTATCAAGTGCTGCCTGATCAAGTTCGCTCTCTTCTACTGCCCTTTCTACTGCAAACTCATGTGCATCCGCTTCCTTGCTAAATTGTTTTGAGATAAGAAATGCTATGCTCATCAATCTCTTATGGATATCATTGTGATTGTAGCCTTGTTCTTTCAATCTGTCAATGACTTCCTCATCATAATCTCCAGCTATGAAATCAGTAACACCTACACCATACCTATCTGATAGTGCCATAGTATACCTTCCTTCAGGAGTGTTCCTTTCAGGAGCTGCCTCAAGGAAAAAGTGCCAATCATCAGGATTCTTCTCAACTCCAGGAGTGACTTCAATGCCCATCTTTATTGCAGCGGATGTAGAGAACGACTTGCATGTAAGGACGTAAAGCCATTGGTCTGTCCTGGACATCTTCTTCTCAAAATGAGCTTCACCCAGCCTACCTACACTTGTACATTCTTTCAGAATATCATCTAAAGGTGCTGCTCTGTAATATCCAGAAAGAATACTTTGCCTGACATTTCCTGAAACAAATGGAAATGAGATCTTATGCAATGCCTTCAATCCTGCTGCTTTTATATTTGCCATTATATCACTTATTTATACTAGGAGAATTGGTTCTGGCCTTATAAATATTTCTGTCACTACTAATTAATAGTAAATAAACGAAAACTTTATAAATGAAGAACTTTTAATGCAACCAATATGGTTTACTCAATATTGGGGCTTGATAATGAGGTAATTGGACATACCAATAGTATTGATCCTAAAATCCTTAATCATTTCTATGGTCAGATTAGGCTTAAGCATCCTGGAAGGCTTAAGAATGAATTCTTTGAGATCCTTACACCTGAAGGTGATAAGACAGGAAAGCTGAAGTTGAGGGATCTTATCCATAAAGATGGCGACTGGCATGGTGCTTTCCAGTTCCACGTATATACTATTGCATCAGATGGAATCATCAGTCTTCTACTGCAGAAAAGAGCTTCTGATAAAGACCTTTGCCCTGATAAACTTGATACATTAGTTGGGGGTCATTTTGCTCCTGGTGAAGAAGTTGAAGAGGGAGTAAGGGAAATTAAAGAAGAAGTAGGACTTGATGTTGATTTCTCAGATCTGACTTATCTTGGAAAAAGAATCCAGTTATATCAAGATGATGCACTTGGAATCAATAATCGAGAAGTTCAGGATGTAACTGTATATAGATGCGATCAACCTCTTGACGCTTATACATTACAAGAAGAAGAAGTTGCTGCAATCATGAAAGTTAGGATTGATGACTTCATTGATTTGATGATGGACAGGCTGCCAGAGATGGAAGTTGAAGATGGAATAATACTTGCGAAAGGAAATGTGGAGAAATATATCCCAAGGATAACAGCTGATGACATGTGGCCTTCACCTCATGACGATTACGCTTTGAAGACTGCACTGATTGTCAGGAACATTGCAAATGGATTTAAGGTTCCTGAGAAACCATACATGAAGGATGTCACTGAATTATTTTAGAAGACAATTTTAGAAGTCAATCATAGGAGACAATCATAGGAAACAATCATAGAAGATAATATTAAAAGATCATGAAGATGAGCAAACCAACACAAGATTTGGATTTTGAATTGATTTCAGTACTTTTTGGCAGAGAGTTTTATGGAAATCTGCAAAAGCTTGATGTTCCTGTTGAATTCCCTTATCTCTCAGACACTACAGAATATATGCCTTCAGGAAGAGCTCTTGAAGTAGCAGGCATTGAACTTCCAGAAAATCCACCTAACTTTCTTACAACAACAGCTGTGCATAATCTTGTGGGACTTCCAAAGAAAGGAAACATCCAAGTAATAGGTGGCGCAGCAGGACTTAATCTTGACGGTGTTCCTACTATTAATGACCTTATCTCAGGGATGATTGATAATAAAGACCTTCCGGATGCTTATTATTTTGCACTTGACATCTATCGTGCCGCAAATAATCTTGAGTCAAATATTATTACTGGTGGAACGCAGTCTGGAGTAATGGCTTTGCTTTCTTCAATTTGGTTGACTGATCAAATACTTAATGAATATATATGCAGAGCCGCTATAAAAAAATCAGACTTCTTAGGTATGCCTATTGAAAGAATTGTCAATACAAATACTCCTTCATTATTACATGTAGTACCTAAAAGAACAACCATCTATCCTGGGAATGATGAAGTCAAAATGGATGAATGGCCATGTCCTCTTGCACCATGTACTGGATTTATCGTCGTTGGAGGAGGAGATGGTTGGGGACAGCAAGGTGAAGCACTTGAGAAAAGCAGTTATGTAACAAGCTTTATTCCAGCAGCAGACCATGCAATATCATCATTACCAAGAATAAAAAATTAATATTCTTCACGTGTCGCAATCGTCCTTAATGGAGGATATCTTTCACTTATTGAGACAAAAAGAGCAGTAGAAGCAAGAGATCCTGCAAAAATAATTGCACTCAAAGGGAGCGGAAGATTTGCTGATCTTCTTGCTGCAACCATTGAGAATGATTATAAGTTACCTACCGATGATCATGAAGTATGGAAATCTGAAAGATTAAGAGATGATTATAGCAATCCTAGTTATACTAAAGCATTCAGTGAGTTAATTACAAGCTTAAAATTCTACGAGAAAGCAAAGATGGATAGAGCATATATCTTTCAAGCAGGCAATGAAGGGCTTACTGCAAAGATAGAATCTGTAATGAATGGTACAAGGATGTAGAGGTTATGCAAGATGCCTCCTAAGAAAATGCTTTATGATAAAAGATTACAAAAGATTGAAAACTTAGTTTCTTCAGGCATTATTCAAAGAGACTCCTGGCATGACTCTTTAGTATGGGCTGTTAACGAGGGAAGGCTTTCTTTTGCGCAAATCACTGAAATAGAACAACTGGGAAGAGAAGCGCGTTCTATGCTACTTAATCTAAGTTATGATGATAGGGCTAAAGCTGTTTCTGATGTAAAAAGCAGATGGCAAAGCCTCTTAGATAGAGATAGCATCAAATTCAGATCAGATTTTGAAAAGAAGTTTTATTCTGCTTTGTATAATGGGGTTTCACGCACTGTAAGCGAGCCTTCTTTTGCGACAAATGTACTTCCTTTTGCTGTTAGCGGACTTGGAGAAAAAGTAAAATCACATGGTGATGACATTTTAGACGCACTATATCTTGCAGGTTTTCCAGAGCAAGTATTAGAATCAAATGCAGGAGTCACATCAATACTTACCTCGGCAAAAACGAATGATGTTGTATCAAGGCATCCTACATTCACTGCAAAAGACAAGCAAGGTAGAGAGTGGCATATCAAAGTCAGTGATGATGAGAAGGGAAGCGAAAGAGAAGCTTCAGCAGGCTATTATCTTGCTCCAGAGATGGGATTTCTTATCCCTAGTAAATTTCCTATTGCTATTGATACTAATGGTATGTATATGACATTTCATAAAAAAGTAGTGGACGATAATGTAAAAGGGATTGATTACTGGATAAAATCATTAGCAGCACTCCATGCAAATGCACAGTGGGTTTTGAAAAAGAATAATGTAGAAATTGAAGGTTATAAATTAAGAGAAGAAAGCAGTATTGCTGATATGGTTGACTCAATCAAGGGAATTTGTGGGATTAATGTAGCTGTAAATTATGATGCTATATTAATGGATGATGCTATCAGATATTTGAATGAAATAGGACCAAAGTGCTTTATACATGGTGATTTAAAGGGAGATAATCTTCTTGGAAAATACATGGTTGACCTTGAAGGAAGTGGCATAGGCCATCCTGCTCTTGATCTTGCTATGGTGCTCATGGGACATAAAGTGCCTGTTGAAGAATGGGATATGAAACTTGTAGACTATCTTAGCATCAAGGGGACTGAGAATTCTTTTGATAATGAATTTAGACATCTTAAAGAAGGAGTACAATACGCTGCAATTTATACTGCAACAAAAGAAATACTAGGGAGTTCTATGAGAGAACTTAGGGCAGATACAATACTTAATAATCAACTTCTTGCAACTTATCTAGTCGCTAATGCTAAGCAATCTAGACGATAGATGCCTATAGAGCCATAGAATCAGATTATAATGGACAACAAGTCCCGTGTCAGTTTTTCTCACCATATCTTTTAATCCATTTGGAGAAATCTTTTCGTCTTTTTCTTTGCCTATCTCAAGCCATAGACTTCTGCACACCTTAAACTCTTTTTTTAGATAACTTTTGTAGATTAGTTCAGTCATATCAGTAAGTTTAGTCATAAACTTTGAATAAGAGGGTTTTTTAGATGAGATATACTGTGCAGTTGTAAGAAGTTCAGCAGAAATTTTCTCAAGTATAGTTACAAGATCATAATAATCATAAGATTTGTCTCCTCCATACCTTGTTGCATGGATTGATCTTAAACAATGATCGCGCATCTTACGCATGTTTATGTTGACAAGAGCATCCATATCTGCAAGATTTGCCTTGTCCCAATTATCATCTATATCAGTTACAATCAAATTAATTGTCTGAAGCATTTTTATTATAAGATTCTCTATCTCTTTTTGATCTGTTTGAAGAAATGATTTTATTCTTACTATATTTTCTGAATGATTCACAACTTCTAATCCTGTAAAAGTATTTACAATAGAATTCATTGCACTTAAGGAAGGCATTGTTTCAAAATGAAGCATTATATCACTATAGCCTGCCTTGTATGCTGAAGAGATGATACTCCTGATATAATCAAGAGTTTCTACTTTCTTCAGTTTTATCTCTTTTGTCTTTTCAAATGCCTTTTGCGTGCCTGATATGACTAAATTATTATCTTTTAGAGTTATATCTATCTCATCTCCTGGCTTAATATGGTTCTCTTTGATCCATTTAGCAGGCAAAAATACTGTTGATCCTCCTACTCCTTGCTTGATTATCTTTCGTCTCATGATGTGTTCAAGTAGTGATTTCTTTTGTCATTTATATACTTTTTTATTTTAATATTATTAATATTAATAATATCAGTTTAATATTAAATTGACTTTGATTTTATCACTCCATAATAATCAATTTGGAGGACGATAAAATGAGTGAATCAATGATATATAAAGCTTTGAAAGGTGCTTTAGCAGAACTTGAAGCTGAAGATCTTGAAGTAAGAGTACAAGAAGGTACATTAGCTTCAGATTTGCATACATTCTACAACAATGTAGGGCTTAGTGAAGGGTGGTTAAAGCCAGAATATGCAACACCATTATCTGAACAAGACGCAGTTAATCAAGTAAAGAATATTGATGCTGCAAAAGATGTAATCAAATATTGGGTAGGTGCAATTGAGACAGGAGAACTTAGTGGAGACGCTGTTCTTGAAGCAATGAGCACTGCTGTTGCATATGAAGATAACAGAGGATATTCACATCTTGAAGCTGCTGCAGATTCACAGCATGAAGCTTGGAAATCTTTCGTTGGTGCAAATCAAGCAGAAAGAGTTACACCAGGACATGAAAAGTTCAGGCAAGACAACTATGACCAGTTCACTAAAGGCTATGGTGATTTGAGCCCTAAGGAAATGGATCAAGACAGATTAGTTGTTGCAGTTATCACTGACAGAGTCCTAGAAAAAGCAGAAATCAGCTATGTTCGACAGATCGAATAAGCTTTTTTTATTTTTTTCTTTTTAATATTATTCTAATTTCTTTAAATCTGGTTTTTATGTCCTATAAATTTAAATATCTATAATCATTCTTGTTTATTATGACAAATACATCAGATGTCAAAAAAGAAACAAAAGAAGAAAGGGTTGCTGGAGTAGGTGTATTAGTAGCAAACTCAGATAAGGTAATGTTCTATTTACAAAGAAAAGATAATGAATATCCTATTCAGGAGTATAGAGGTAAGTTCTCTTTCTGGGGTGGAGGAGTAAGACCTGATGAGAGCGTACTTCAAGCGCAAAAAAGAGAATTATGGGAAGAACTTCGACCTTACGCTGCTAAGACAATCAGCGATTGCATGGTCAAAGTGGGCGATTATGATATGCAACCAGAAGGTACATTCACATTATATGAAGCAGTGCTTAGTGATGATAATTTTAGAATGATTTCACAGTTATCAGTGAATGAAGGTATAGGACTTGTTGTACCAAGACATGATATACTGAAAATGGAATTTGTCTATGGACTTGAAGAGGTCATGAGACAATATATTGAAGCTGAAGACAAGGCAATCAGGCAAAGAGAGCCTGGAATGAGCATATTGTGAGATAATTCTAATATATTGGATTTTATGTGGATTCTAGGAAGATTATAGGTGGATTTTATATTCACATTGTTACTACTTATGCATAAATATTTATAAAGGCAGTTCTGATTTGGTTTAATATGGCAACTAAGAATAGTAGTAAGAAGACAACAAAGAAAACAACTAAAAAAAAGACAGCTAAGAAAAAGCCAACTACACCAAAAGTTGCTGATTCTCTTGATGATACAATAAGCATATGTGAATTTACTGCTGCTGAAGATGTTGCAGGTTCTAAATTACTCCTTAAAACAGGAGGATTATTTGATCTTATTGATGTAGGTTATGATTATGAAAGCAGACATGATGATGATCCACTACCTATACCAAAAGAAGTATTATCTCAATTGGATAATATTGTATTTACACATGCACATGCAGACCACATAGGTGACATTCTAAAATTGTATAAAGAGTTAACACAAGAACAAAGAGGAGATGTCCAAATATATTCTACTTATCAAACTGCAGCAATCGCTAAACTACAGATAAATCAGTCTGCAACTTCACATATGATCCATAATAGGATGGTCAAAGGGAAAAAATACAAAGCAGGACCAAATAAAGGCAAATGGATCCCTTTCAAGAAAGGAAAATATACATATAAAGATTTTAAGGCTGTCATGAGAATGTTTGATACAGATGTTACGCCAAAAGTAGGCTTTCCTTATGAACAAACAATACCTTTAAATGACAAGATAGATATAACATTCTATGAAGCAGGACATATACCTGGAAGTTCACAGATCCTTTTTGAGATAAAAAGAGAAGGCAAAGAACCGTTAGTACTGCTTACTTCTTATGACCTTGGAAGAACAGACTACAAGATACTTGGACATCCTATCTCAGATATACCTATTGTAAAATATCCTGCAACAAAGATGAAAGCAAAACCGACTGTAATAGTCGTTGAAGCCACATATGGTGATAAAGTGCACGGAAGTCTTGAAGATTCTATTGCAATACTTGAGGACGCTGCAAAATGGGTGGCAAAAAGAGAAGGGAAATTAATCATACCAGCATTCAGTGTCATGAGAACACATATGCTTTGGAATTTCTTATATCGGCTTGACAAAGAAGATAGATTACCAAAAGACATGACTTTCTATTCAAGCAGTCCTACAGCAAACAAAGTAGGAAGAATAATAATGCGAAACATGCAAGATTTATGCGAATCCACAAGAGAGGAATTCATAAGCAAACATTATAATCCATTCCAATTCGATAGATTAGTGCATCTGAAGAAAGCTGCAGATGGAAAAATATTATATAAAAAAGGAATGATGCCACCTGGACCTTGGGCAGCAATTGCCGCGTCAGGAATGTGCCAAGGAGGTAGGATTGACGCAATACTTCGAAGACATATCTCTGATCCAAATAATATGGTACTCCTTACAGGATATCAGGCATTTGGAACAAGAGGAAGGATGATTATGGAAAAACAAAAAATGATTCCTTTCTATGAACAAGAGGGCGAGATACCACTTAATGCAAGAGTTGAGAAAATGGGTGGACTTAGCGGTCATGCAGACTGTAAAGAGACAATTGCACATCTGAAGAATTTCCATGACCCTGCTAAAGGAGAACAGTTCGAAGGAATATATATCAAACATGGAGAAAAAAGTGCATGCTACGCTCTGAAAAAACAAATAATTGCTGCTGGATTTGATCCAAAGACAGTGCATGTAATGAAAAAAGGACAGGAGTATGTGCTAAAATAAAGGCATTATAAAATGGCAGAACCAACTTATCAAGAATTACTGGATGAATTGAAAGAACAGAGAGCAAAGGAAGTAAGAGAGAAGTTGGGCAAGGACCTTGACGAACCAATAGAAGAAGTAGATCCAAGAAAAAGAAATATGAGCATCATGCTTTCTATGCACATCCCTTATTATGGAGGTGAAAGTTTTAAAACAATAATACCTGCATCTTTCACTGATTCAATAGAGAGAAAGGAAAGGAAAGAGACAAGAAAAGGAAGATGGGACATTCATTTCAGAAATGCAGGAACAATAGAAACATTTGCCGGTGAAAATATAGAACATCCTGAACAATTCTTGGCAATTTATCAGAGCAATAAGAAAAATTTTTTTACAGGAGAGAAGAAACGTACTGCAGTGATAGGGGCGAGAAATGATAAACTGATGGATAAGACTCTTGATGCAATCACAAAAAAATCATTAGAACAAAGATTGATATCAGTCCCTCCACCTTTCATGAGCAATAAATTTGATTATAATTTCTTTCATTTTTATATCCATAGCTGTATACTTGGACTGCCTGCTTATTTAGCAACAATTGGTATGTGTGCTGGAGCTGCTTTGCCACTTATTAAAAATGGAAACATACTTGCTGGAGCGGCTGTTGCAGGATTTCCTTTTTATGGAGGATTTGTCCTTGGTGGAGTTAATATGATTAACGGCGTTGCTGACAAGCTTAGAGATAAAAGCCTGGATAAAGAAGCGCTTGATTTCAGATTCGGACCTGAAGCTATCCAAGACATGACAACTGAAACACACAATCTCAGACTTGCGAACACTTACAAACAAGCATTGGATAAAGGTTATTTTATGGAAGAAAACCAATGGAAGAATGTTCATGATAAAATAGCTAATAGTCCTTGGGATTATGGTAAACTGACATATGTAAACTGGGAAGAAAATAAACAAGCATTAAGGCTAGAAATAATGTATGCTGGACTCAACAAAATTATACCTAGAATATTAATGCATGATAAAGAAAAGATATATGATATAATCAAGATTGTTCTTGGTGAAGACGGAAAACAATTCTGCGATCCTGATTACAAC
Source organism: uncultured Methanosarcinales archaeon (assembly GCA_964581515.1). Taxonomy (GTDB): domain Archaea; phylum Nanobdellota; class Nanobdellia; order Woesearchaeales; family JACJVV01; genus JACJVV01. Next base: position 78,339 of record CAZOOV010000007.1, read on the forward strand.
CCATGTGCAGGATGCTGTGATTGTAAAGAGAAGTAAGCATTAATTCTAATCTTATTTATTCTTATTTCTTCTAATTAATACTAACTTAGAATAAATTGAATATCTTTGCTATGTAAAGAATGTAGCCAAGCATGAGAATCATACCTTCCCATTTAGTGGTATGCCTTTCTTGAGTCATAAAGACGAATAACAATGTTGCCCCAACCATAACAGGGATACTGAACAAGATCAGACTGCGTGGGATGATGATAGCGCCAAAAAGAGATGGAATACCCATAATTGCAAATGAGTTCATTATGTTTGAACCCAGTATATTGCCAAAGACCATACCTCCTTTTTTTCTTTTGACTGCTGATATACCTACAAATAATTCAGGTAAGGATGTTCCAAGAGCAACTGCACTGATTGCAATAACTTCTTTGCCTATGTTGAATATTTCTGATAATTTAATTACTGAGTCCACAGTGTATTTTGCAGAGATAAATATTAGTATTGCTGTTATGAATATAATTATAAACTGTTTTGGGAGATTTTCTTTTTTCATCTCTTTTTGTATTGCTTTTTCTTCTTTCTGAGGTTTTGTTGTCGATGCTGCAAACCAAAGGTAATATATTGCTGCTATCAGACCGATAATACCCTCCCATATATTGAAGATGCCATCATAGCATGTGATAAGTATAAAGAATGCAGATGCCATGAGTATTGGAAGATCCACTCTGATGATTGTGTACTTTGTATCAATCATCTTTCCGATTATTGCAAGAAGACCTAGTATCAAAAGAATGTTTGCAATGTTTGAACCCAGTACATTACCTATGATAATTTCTGAAGAACCAGACACCATTGCAAATATTGATGCAACAAGTTCAGGAAGCGATGTGCCAATTGCTACAATTGTGACACCGACGATGAAAGGTGACATACCAAGAATTATGCCTACTTTTTCTGCTGCTGCTGTAAAATAATCAGACGATTTCAGAAGTATTATTATGCTTACAAGGAATATTATGAGCCATATTATTGCTGTCATTTTGTCTTATGTCTTTTATCTTTATACTATTTTAATTATGTATGTAGAAAGTCTGCTTGCACGGCGTCACCATAATTTTCTTTCATAAAGAAAATTATCGCCTCAGTTGGCAAAGCTGACTTTCTATTTTATTCTCTTATCTTAATTTCCGTCGTATTCCTGATAGATTATATGTCCGCATGCCTTACAGTGGCTTGCATCCTTATCATGATATTTAAGTCCACATTTAGGACAGGTTATATGTTTTTTGGAGGCATGCATCCATTCACGAATTATCTGGCTTGCCTGCCAGGGGATGAAAACTATACCTGATATTATCATAAGCACTGTCACCCATCTGCCAGACTCACTAAAAGGGATTATATCCCCAAAGCCTACAGTCGTAAGCGCAACTACAGTGAAATAAAATGCATCACCAAATGTTGCTACATTCTGGTTGATTGGACTCTCTACATACCAAAATAATCCAGATGATATGAAAAAAATCATCAATATGGTGAAAAGCAATCTCATGACTTTAAGAAAATGCCAGGTGACATCTCCAAAAAAGAAATAAGGGTCTGCTGTGAACCTCAAGAATCTAAATATCCTGAAGACTCTTGCTATACGAAGTACTTTTATTATCCCCATATTCACAGTCACAAAAGGAAGGAACGATATTATAGGGAGTATAGCTATCAAATCAATTATACTATATACATCAAAAATATGCTTGATACGATTAGGTGATCCATATAGCCTAAGCCCATACTCAACAATGAATAAAAGTATTGTAATGAATTCTAATTTATGAAGAACTTGTCTTAGAGCCGCTGGAAGTGGGTATGTTTCCAGGACAAACAAGGCAAGTATGAATAGATTCAATAGGATTACAAATACATCTATAAACTTCCCAGGTAATGTCTTACAATCAATCATATAGAATTCTATTTTTTCACGAAAAGTTTTTGGTTTTTTAAGTGATGATTTTCTCATTAATGATATAAATTAAGGCTGAAATTTATAAGTTTAATGTTCTGGAAGAACTTTTGCGGTGTTTGCATCATCTGTTATTTGTTTGGGTTTTGATAGTTCGATTGCAATCTTTAATCTTTGATATGCTGTCTCAAGAAGATCTGTGGAAGGTTCATTATATTTTATCATATATGGATCAATATATTCCCATGTGTCACCTGATCTTTGAAATTGAAAAGTTCTGATTAAACCAGTGCAATTTTCCTGTTGCTGTATTGTGAGCCAATCATCCCCTTTTCGAAGTTCGTATCTATAAAGTTGATTTGTGCTTTTGTCATGTAATGCAAGAGCAAATGGATTATCTCCTGAAAACTCATTATCTCCAATCAATCCATCAATTGACTTGATTATCTCGTTTATAGGTGTTGTTTCAGATGTCATTTTAACGATAAAATACCTTGTTCATCCTTTTTTTCAAATTTTGATAAAGTGATATGTTCTTATCTTTTGATTCAGGAGTATCTGTCCTTGCTTTTGACATGTAATCTCCAGTCATCCATGTTAAGGTTCCAAGCCCGAATCCATAAGCTGTTATTGCAGATGAAATATTTCCAGCAATCAAAGAGATAGTACCTAAAACATTAGATAAGTGAGAAGCACTATATAGAAAAAGATTAACACCTCTCCAAGTATTAACTGGAAGATTTATTGCTTCACCTATGCGAAGATCATCAAGTGTTGTTTCAGGTCTTGCTCCTACACTCACTGCCTTTGCAGCTGATAAGAATGCAGGTATTGCCATAATGTAATTGTGTGAATCATATACATAATATGAAAGCACTGCTGCACTAGTGGCATAAAGCATCCTTTCAAGGGTTTTCCCATCCATTTTAGTCTTGGTCTCCCAAGTCTCACTTATTGCCTTATGTATATTGAGAAGAGCAGTATCAAGCGTACCTACACCTCCTGTTTCAAGCAGTTCTTCTTCTATTGCTTCAGACATTTATAGACCTCAAGTTCAGAAAGCTTTATTTCTTTATAAATGTTGTATTTGTTACTACTAATTAGTTGTTACAAAACGAAAGGTTTATAAATGATAAAATACCCAGCACAATAAAATGAGCGACAAACCAAAAGCATTAGTATTCTTGCATGGAGAAAGCATGAGAGCCTTACTTGGCTACTTACTTCCATCATGTGGGTATGAAATAGAATATGCAGATTCTGTAGATGATATGCTGGAAAAGATGGGTATTCAAGAAGGAAGTGAACCTGATAGATTGCCAGAGAAACAATTTAGCAGATATATTCTTGATGTAAATGATGTTAAAGATGGTCAAACATTTTCTAATGCACATAGGCTTTATGGACATGTTGAGAGCTTGCATGATGAGAATGCAGCAGTTGGACAAGGAACAAAGTATGTTGCAGTGTCTGCTCTTGAAGGCACAGTTGCAAAGGCAAAAGCTGAATGTCCAGGAATGCCAGTGATGACAAAGGATAATCTTGCTAGTATGCTTGTTGCAAAACAATTCTGAGAAAATGCAACTCATTAATCTTACAAACCTTGGAAACCTGACCCTTAATATTTTTAATGATATTAATAAAAGATATAGTGAGAATGCTGATCTCAAGAGGAGCAGGATGGCAAAGCTCTGGGGCTCAGAAGAAGAGATGCTTGCTTTTATGTCATTATTTTCTGAATACCACGAAGAAGCTCCACAACAAGTCTTAGTGAGAAAAGGAGACGCTATAGGGGTACAAGATACAATCTTACCTGACAGTATATCTTACTATTCACCTGAGATTACTGCATTCATGAATGATTACAAAAGAATGGGGCTGATCTCATATTCTGATTCTGAAAGTGATATCTCATCAAGAGTTGAAAGAGTAGTTGAAGGTGTGATCAATAACCCTGCACAAAATATCAGACAAGCATATATTGAACTAACTGGAAGATGTAATCTTAAATGTAGGCATTGTTATAGAGGTGGTTCAAAGCCAGAAGAGAAAGGACTTCCTGTTGAAGATATCAAAGAAGCATTAATACCACTCCTTAGAGCAGGCATAAGGTCAATAACCATAACAGGTGGAGAACCAACATTAAGAAAAAATGATGTCATTGAACTGGTGGAATTCTGCAAAGATTATATGGTGCTTGACGGAATCAGCAGAGAAGAAAGGATGATATATAGATTTGGAAGTCCAAACCCAACAATAGAAGAAGTCATGCTAATCCCAAATATACAAAAGATGAAACGAGAAATGATAGGTCAATTGGAGATGGCACCTGAAGAGGTAGGTCCAGGGATGTGGGCAATCACTAATGAAAATACAATGGAAGATATTGATAACTTTGTTAGAAACAGTGCAGAGTGGCAACTGAAATATGCAGAGAAACCCTCAACATGGGATCTTGATAGCATAGGCATTCTTACAAATGGTTATTTTAATGATAAAAGAGAATTCCTTAAAGCACTGGGTAAATATAGAGGGGTGCATCTGCAGACTAGCCTAGACTCATTCAACGGACATAGAACAAATAGAAACAGAGGAAAAGTAGGGGTATTTGGAAACGTTAAAGAACTCATTACGATAGGTGATGAAGAAGGAGTGAGAATAGATATTACTGCACACAACATAGGCGGAGCAAACACAAGAAGAGAAAAAGAAAATGAAAGATATTTTGATAGATCTGGACGTATGTGGGTCCTTGATGGAGGAATGCTTCCAATGGGCAATGCAGTTCAGAATGGTTTTAAGACCAGAGATACAACAAAATATCAAAAAAAGAAACATAATTACATTGGTGGGCTTGTTGCTGGAGCAAAAGCAAAAGAAGGATGGTGCACAGGATGGGTCCAGCCTGAAGACATACATATAAAACCAACAGGTATCGTCGGCAATTGTCTTTATGCACATGCACTGCCAGAAGAGATGGGCTCATTACATAACGCTTCAATGGAATATATCTTGAATCATATGCAGGATACAAGAGTATTTGAGATGTTCTCAAGCGGAAGACTTGCAGGTTATCAATATGAACTTGATACTAAGATATTCAAAAGGAAGTTTAGTTCTTCATGTGAGCCATTAGTTCTTACACTTACTTACGCATTAACAAAAGAAAGAATGATAGAAGAGGGTGTAGCTCCTGAGGCTGCACAGAAGAAAGCTAATTTAGAAGTTGCAAGATTATACAAATATAAATAAATTATAATACAAATAAGTTATAGAAATTATTTATGGAGCCATGCAGGATTTCTTCCCTTTCGGTCTACTCTATGATAACCTATGCCCTTCTCACCATATATGTTTAATCCATCCATGAAATTTGCTGTAGCTTTATATCCTCTTGGACCATCTCTTTGGTCGATCTGCACTGTATCTGGTATTACAACTGGTTTTTGGAAATCACTCCCATCTGTATTGATAGAATACCACTCATCCCCCATATGCATGAATACTTTTGAACTTCCCTTATCATAACCTAAATCCTTGATCTTTACAATAGGTGTCCATGAGACGACATAACTGTTATTATTACTTTCTGCTCTTGCTATGAAGTCTTCTTTCTCTTTGTCTTGCTGTTCTTCAAGCACCTTAATATCCCCTAAGAAACTTGAAGATCTACTATCATATGGATTGAAGAGATTTGTTATTGTAGCACTTGGTACATCCAATTTATACAAACCATGCGAGGGTGGCGTCTTAAGGTCCCATCCCCTGCCCGCTTGTGCACTGTAAACTATCTCTTTATCATTGATCCAAAGAAGATCTTCAATACCTTTGCCAATCTGAAATTTCTCTGCTGAGAATTCATTATCTGCAGTATCGCTTACATCAACAACATGTATCTGATTCTTCACAGAATAAGCAAGTCTTCCTTCAGGAGGATTCTCTTGGAATTCTTTCTTGAACCTGCTGGCTTCCCTTAATCCAAGTCCTAGCATAGCTCCTAAACCAAGAAGTAATGCTGTTGCACCAACAGTAATTGCCACCCTACCACTATAATTATCCATATAAGAAAAGAACCATTTTTGCTTTATAAAGATTTGTTCTGTAATTGTTAAAAGATAGAGGGATTTGTATTGATTTAGCTTAAATTTGTTGGTTTTGATTTAATTAGTACCCACAAACAATAACCTTTATAAATCGAACTAAATTCTATCAAACTACTATGGTAAAACGAATAGGCGGAAATAGGCGAAAAACTCGTTCTAAGATGAGAAAAGACATCAAGGACAGGGGAAAAATATCTATTACTAAGTATTTTCAGAAATTTACTGATGGAGACAAAGTTCAGCTAAAAGCAGAACCAGCTGTACAGAAAGGCATCTATCATTTAGATTTCCACGGAAAAACTGGTGTTATCAACGGTATGCAAGGCAAATGTTACAAAGTCGGCATCAAAGACGGCAAGAGTGAGAAATGCCTGTTGGTTCATCCTATACATCTAAAGAAGCTATGAGGTCAAAATGGCGAATGTTAAAATAATCAGTGAAAAGCCAATTACAATGGCTGAAGTTAAGGACGAACTGGCAAAAATCCAGAAAAAAGAAGAAGAACTTAATTTCCGTTCAAACAAAACTTATGCATATCTGCAGGAATTCTCAAAATATTCTCTTACTAAGACAAAAGAACTTATAGCAAAAATAGAAGGCCTTAAGATTCCAAGACTAAAAGAAGAGCATATTGTCAAGATTGTAGACACATTACCTAAATATCCTGAAGAAGTTAAGGTATTACTTTCAGGCTATACAATAACTATGACAAATGAAAGTGCAAAGAAGATTGCTGATGCAGTCAAGTCTTTCTCTTAGATTTTAATTTTTTCTTTAATCATTAATATTTTAAACAAATCTAATTACTATAATCACTTAGAACTTTCTCGTTAAAGCGCCATATCGAGTGCTAGTTAACACATCTCTTACTTGTTTTAAGCTCTCTTGGACATCTTGAGACTCAGAAGGCAGGTATTGTAAAAAGACTGCTACATATTTATATCCCTCTTTATGTATATGTGAATATTGGGTGATGCTTAATTTACTCCCAGGGATAGAAGGGATCTCACCAACCCACTTACCATGTATGAGTTCAGGATTTTCTGGTTTAAGAGTAGGATTTCTAGCTAGTTCTTCATCTAAAGAACAATTCTCCTGATGATCAGGGTCATCTTCTAATTCTTGGAAATATTCTACAAAATGAGAATAGGGTCCTAATTCATCCATGATTGTTCTAGCAGGATTCCTAGTTGCAAGTGAATTATTACTCCCTTTACTCTCATACATCTCAGTAACTAGTTTAACTAATGCCATGTTATATTCGATATTATGATACACATAATAAACTTTATTATATTCAAATGCTATTATTATTTCGAAAAACATACATTTATATTACCAAAATCACAAAGTTTATATAGTGGTATTCGTAAAAGTACTTCTAAGGGGGAACAGTTCAACAGAATACACTAGTTGAATTGCTACTAGGTTAAAATGCACGAAAAAGAAGAAAAAGTAGTAGTACTTGACTTTTTGCCAAATGGTTATCCATTTGACGATAGACCTGCACATATGAAGACCCCTGTTGCACAAGCAATAGGCAAGAATAGATTCATTCTTCTAGAGATAGTTCCCAAGAAAGGAGTTTTCCTTCAGCCTTATGAAGAAGTATATATTGGTGAGGGTAAACGTGAAAAGATCCACCATATTAATGGCAAACTCCCTTATGATAAACTTACAAGTACAGCAAAAAGCGAAGTAGACTTTGTAATAAAGGATCTTATAGATAAAGAATCAAAAAGATTCATTGATTTTTTCAATACTGCACAACCTTTGACAACAAGGATGCACCAGCTTGAGCTACTTCCTGGCCTGGGTAAAAAACATATGTGGGAGATAATTGAAGAACGTGATGAAAAACCATTTGAAAGCTTTGAAGACATAAAAAAGCGAGTAAAGCTTATGCCTGACCCAGAAAAAGCTGTCATCAAAAGGATCCTTAAGGAGATACAAGGCGAAGAGAAGCATAATATCTTCACTGATTAAGTTTTTCTTTATTTTTTCATATCTTATTCTTATAATACATAATCTACAATTATGATAATATAATTTATTTTAATTTAATATTAATTAGTAATATTTATATAACCCTCATATTTCTACAGCACTATGGATGAAATAAGGCAACAGATAGAAGAATTGCTCAAAAAAGCGACTAAACTACCGGAAATAATACTGGAAGTCCCACCAAAACCTGAAATGGGTGACTTTGCATTCCCTTGTTTTCCTCTGGCAAAAGCATTCAAGAAAGCTCCACCGGAAATCGCTTTTGATCTAAATGAGAAAATAAAAGACAAATTAGATAGCACTATAACAACAAAAGTTCTTGGCCCTTATCTAAATTTCTTCGTTGATCAAAGCCTTATAGCAGAAGATATAATCAAAGCAATACAAAAACAAAAGGATAAATATGGACTCTCAAAAGCAGGCAAAGATACTATCCTTATAGAGTCACCAGGACCTAATACAAATAAGCCACTTCATCTTGGACATTTGAGAAACATACTTCTTGGAGATTCTATATCAAAGATACTTAAGACACAAGGAAATAAGGTCCACATTGTAAATGTTGTAAACGATAGAGGAGTTCACATCTGTAAGTCCATGCTTGCTTACATGAAATTTGGCGAGGGACAGACTCCTGAGAAAGCAAAAAGGAAGTCTGATCATTTTGTAGGCGATTATTATGTAAAATATTCTCAAGCAGAGAAAGAAAACCCAAAGATTGAGAATGAAGTTCAAGACCTTCTCTTAAAATGGGAAAAAGGAGACAAAGAAGTTATCAAATTATGGAAACAGATGAACAAATGGGCAGTCTCTGGATTTGCCCAGACATACAAACGTCTTAATTTTAAGATAGAAAAAGAATATTATGAGAGCGATACATACAAAGGTGGAAAAGATATAATTCTTAACGGTCTGAAGAAAGGAATATTTGAGAAAAATGATGAGGACGCAGTCATAATAAATCTTGAGAAAAAGAAACTTGGTACAAAAGTTCTTCTCAGATCAAACGGTACTTCTGTATATATAACTCAAGACATAAACATGGCAAATCTTCGTTCAAAAGATTTCAAGTTCAATCAGATGATATATGTTGTTGGCAATGAACAAGAATATCATTTCAAAGTTCTCTTTGAAGTGTTTAGGGCTCTTGGTTGGAAATTCGGAAATAACTGTTATCATTTCTCATATGGTATGGTTGAACTTCCAGAAGGCAAGATGAAGTCCAGAGAAGGAAACGTAGTGGATACTGATGATCTAATGGATCAAGTGATAAACCTTGCAGAAGAAGAAGTAAAGAAAAGATATGATTCTCTTGACAACAAAGAAATAAGAAAAAGAGCAGAAATCATTGCAATGTCAGCGATAAGATTCTTTTTCCTTAAATTTGATCCTGTAAGGAATTTCATATTCAATCCTAAAGAATCATTAGCATTTGAAGGCGACACAGGTCCTTACATACAATATGTTTATGCAAGAATATGTTCAATCTTTCGAAAGCTTGGAAAAGATATTGACCTTACAAAAATAGATTATTCGCTTCTTGATACACCTGTAGACAAAAAAGTCCTAGTGATGCTCAATAATTACCCTAACATGCTTGCAGACGCTGCTAAACTGCATAAACCAAGCCTAGTATGTCACTATCTTTTTGATCTTGCATCAATGTTTAATGAATACTATAATCAAAACCCTGTCCTTAAAGCAGATGAGAACACCAGGAATGCAAGGCTTGCATTGATAGACAATGTAAGAACAGTGATTAAATCAGGATTGAGCCTATTAGGCATTGATGTTTTAGAACAGATGTGAGAATAATAAATAGAAATTAAATCCAGTTTTCTTCTTAAACTAACACAATTTTATCTAGTCCTTTCTCTGGAGGAGGATATTGCATATCCATATTCTCAAGTGCTTCAACAACAATAGAGCTTACAACATAATTCCTTGACCATTTCCTGTTTGCAGGAACTACATACCAAGGAGCACTTTTTGTACTTGTTCTTGACATTGCTTCTTCAAATGCACGCATATATTCTGGCCACAATTTTCTTTCTTCCCAGTCTCCTGCTTTTGCTTTCCAATTCTTATGAGGAATATCAATTCTTTCTTTTAGTCTTTCAAATTGCTCTTCATTGCTGATGTTAAGATAGAACTTTAATATTGTTGTGCCTTCGTCATAAAGCATCTTTTCAAAATTTTTGATGTGTGTATATCTTTTACTCCATTGTGATTTAGGAACATAATCGTGAACCCTTACACATAAGACATCTTCATAATGGCTTCTGTTAAATACCCCTATTTTGCCAGTAGGAGGGACATGTTGATGTACTCTCCATAAATAATCATGAGCCAGTTCTTCTTCTGTTGGTTTTCCAAATCCTGTTACCTGTACTCCTTGTGGATTTAAAGGACCAAATACTTGTCTTATTGTGCTATCTTTTCCTGCTGAATCCATCGCTTGTAATACAACAAGGAGCTTATGTTTATTTTCAGCAAACATTATCTCCTGCAGTTCATTCATCCTAGCGACATTCTCCAGATGAGCTGCTTTAGCTGCGTCTTTGCCTATCTTAAGACTCTCATCAGGGTCAAAATCAGCTATAGAAACCTTGCTTCCTTGCTCTACAAGGTATTTGTCTAGGTTTATTCCTTTCATAGGTCAATGAAGTTGAAATATACCTTTTAAAGCTTTCTATGACTGAGAATTAAATATAACGATTATCTAGACTTCTTCTTTCTACTTTTTCTTGCTCTTTTCGTTCTTATAATCATTATCTTTTCTTTCTGTTTCTTCTTTTTCTTATTTCTCTTCTTTTTTTCCTTTTTTATTCTTCTTTTTGCCTCTTTTTTCTTTGTCCTCTTAGCATCTAGATGGAATGCAACTAGGATTATTATCGTAAAAAGCAATGCAAACTGGCAATACAAAGAAGGAAATTTAAGATATAGACTTGGGAAAATGAATAACAGGATAATTGCAGGAAGAAGTGAAATTGCAATGCCTACCATTAGATCACCATCAATCTTTTTATCTATGTCATCTTTTGCTTTCTTAAAATCTAGAACATATACATAAAAAATGTAGAATATAAAACCGAAATAATAAGTTAAATAAAATGCACTAGCCCAATAATAAGCAGGATCAAAGAATAGGTGTCTTATGACGACAAGATATGTCCCGCATGTGCTCTCCATTATGAAATCTGGTTTAACTAATGCAAATATGGAAAATAATATTGGTGCAATGAATAATGCAAAGAGATTATATTTCTTTCCAGTATTTTTCAGACAGAACCAAAGTCCTGCTGCAGGCAATAATGTATAGGCTATGAAGCCAACCTTAGCCCATAATATTGGATAACCTGACACACATACCATGAATTCACTGAATTGATATGCCCCTAATAAAAATAACAGCATTACCGCAATCTTGCTAAAGCTTGACTTTTTATAATAGAATAATATGAATATAGCAACTAAGAATTCAATTAATGCTGTTGTAAGTGATACTGCTGGTGTAAAACACATTTTAATCAGTTGCCCTTGTTATTTCTCTTTTTATTCCCAAAAAATTTATTCTAAAGGAACCTCACTCCATAATGTCCAATCATTACTTGGTGAATACCCGCCAAATACAAAATAAGGACCTTGTTGTTTCTGAAAATATGAATTATGCACATCTGTGAATCTAACTGGCGCTCCAAAGCCACCTCCTGCGTCAGCTCCTCCCCCAAAATAACCTCCATTTGCAAATAAAGTACTGCCAAATGCTTCCCATGGTTTTGTAAGTATCCTTCCTCTACCCCAACTCTCTTCTCCATGACCTTCTGAAATCATCACTCCTTTGAATCCTTTATCTCTCAAGTATTTTATTGCGTCAACAACAGGTAAATCTCCTTGTCCTGCTGGAAGATGTTGATGACCACCTGATGAGAAACCATCTACAATATGGGTCTCTCCTATTATACCTGCTTCTGCCAGGTCTTTAACTTCATCTGTATACCATTTCATGAATCTCTCTTTTGTCTCTTCAGGAGTCTCTATTCTTCCTTGATCCTTAAGATATTTAGGCTGGAAATGCTTACCCCACATACCTAAATGTTGTGTATCCAAATTCATCTTTATATGCTTGTCAGCAAGTTTTTTTGCTTCTGATTTTGATATGCTCTTGTTATACCAAGGATTATCAACTTCCTTTAAGACTTCTTTTTCTTCTCCTGTTTCAGGATCTTTCACAAGTCGAAGTCTATTGTGAGGATCTAATATCTTCTTTTCAGTTAGGAGATCAACCATCTTATCTCTTGATTTCAATACTAGTTCTTTAATCTCCCTTGGATGGCTTCCATATCCCATCTCAGGAAATATATTCTCAGGTGTAAGTATAATATCACGATTGACAGTGCCTTTCTTCTTTCCTTCTTTTGTCTTCTCCCATGCATGAATTCCTGCTTCTGCCACAGAAAGAAATGATTTATCTTTTGCATAGTCTGCAATAGGAGATACATGCTCTAGAGTGTCCTTAAGCGTATCTGCCTGCGCATCTGCTGATGCTGAAGCTTCATGCGTATACTGTAATGATTGATCCGCTTGTTTTAACGCTTCTCTTAACATATCGCTTGGCATCCTATAATCAACACCAGCAAGCCCTCTTGCATGGTATCCACCTCGCGGATCTGCATGCTTGAGTTTCCATGCTTCTTCTGGGGGCACATTCTTTTCAAGCTCCTCATAGAATGCTAGTGCTTCTTTGAGCTCATCTCTGGATTTCTTCTCACTCTCATACATCCTTCCGTGATAAAGAGAATGACCTCTATACTGCATGATTTGCGTCTCTACTTGAATCCTATATGCAATTTCTTCAGAAGTCATATTAGCTCCAGGATGCTTCTCATTCCATGCATCCCTTCTAGCTTCAACTTCATCCCATGTAAGCTTTTCAGTCTTAAACCGCATATTCTTAGCGTCAAATATTGCTACCCTTTTGAACAAGTGATCTGGATTAGCCATATCTATATATTCGCCCTCTTCTGTAATAAGATCCCCTTTCTGGATGAAGAATGGATTTCCATCAACATCTTTTCCTTGATAATCATGATCTGCACGCACATATACCGGTTCCCTTATTACATTCGATTTTCGAACGTCTCCCATAATCTTACCAGTCCTGTCGTCTACCATATATGTGACAGCTTTTCCTGGTTCTTCCTTATAGCCTAAAAACATGTATTGTTTATTGCCATCAGAATCTTTCACCACATTCCCATTATCATCCCTTAGTATTGCCCAGTCCTGCTCAGAGATTGGCCTTTGATATTCTCCTGTATGGAATGTGATAGTTCCTCCCCCTGTGACTTCTGAGGCAAAATCAATCGCTTTATTGATCTCATCGACAGCTGATTTTCTCTGTTCATCAACAAAACCTTGTTGAGGATTAAACCCAGATACATTACCAACTTGTGTTGGCGCGTGTACTGAAGTTAGTTCTACTTCATTTGCTCTAGCTAGTTCACGAAGTGCCTCACGCGCCTCCTTACCATAGCTTTCTGCACCTACTGCTTCAGCTCCACCGCCCATCTGAGTCTGCAATTCTACTTTTGATGCTCCAAGCCTTATTGCACCAGTCACAGTCTGAATGAAATTACCAAATCTCTGTCCTTCTGTTACAGACTGTCCAAGCTCGCCAGGATAGATTATTGGTGCTTCTATATTAGGGTCAGCATTAGTACCGCCAAGGTCAGAAGTATCATTAACAGGACCTTCACCGCCGTATTTAGTGTATGCTGCAGGTTCATTACCGTAATTGAATTCCATTCATCTATCACCAAATAAATTATGAGTATTATCGGATATTATTCTTACCCAACATTACTCTTATCAAATATTATCCTATAATATCATCAATAAAATGTTGTATCTCTTTTTGTGCCCGCTGTGTATAATGATAAGATCTTATCTGCAATACTCTTGACAAGATTTGCTTGAGTCTCAATCTCATCATTAGCATTGTATGATCCTTTGTTCATATCTTCTTGTTTCTTTCCTATAGCATATTGCAGGCTTCCTGCAAGATCTGCCATTTCAGGAGTTACTGTGCCTCTTTCCTTAATCTGTTGATAAAGATTAGTTGCAGAAGCATACATATCATGTGTAGGAGCGTCAGGAGTAAATTGATATAGTTTTTCAGCTCCTTCTTCAGGAGTAGGTGTTTGTGGAGCTTTCTCGACTTTATTTTCGAGATCTTCTTCTTTTTGCTCAAAAAGATTAGCAACATTGACCTCTTCAAGCTCAGGGACTGCCATCTTCTCCCTGATTATTTGTTCTGCTTCTTCTTTCTTTGTTTTTTCTGTAAGCTTCTCAGCCTCTTCTATCTCTTTACTTTGTTCTTCAATCTCTTTTTTTTGCTCTTCTAATTCTTTTTTTTGTGCTTCTACTTCTTTTTTTCTTTTCTCAATTAATTCTTTGAGCTTTTTTGCGCGCTCTTCAGGAGCAAGTTTTTTAATCTCTTCTATCTCAGACATATTACCACGCAATCATATTATGACCTTTCTTATAATTTTTATAAGCTAACCAACTCTTCTGGCCTGAGTCAGCTTGAGCAGATTTGATCTCTGATGCTTTCTTGACTGAATCAAGTTTTATTTCCCCATCGCCCCCTTTCTTCTTTTTCTTATCATTTTTAGGTTTTGATGAAAACATATTACCTAAATCCTGGAAACCTCCTGCTAATGCAGCAAAAGGATTATTGCTTGATTTCTTTTTCTTTTTCTCTTTCTCATCACTATCACTTTTTTCTTTTCCCATACCCATAAGGTCTCTAAAAGGCACATACTCGCTGTCTTTATACTTATCTTTCATCATTTCTTCAGCCTCATCAAGATAACGGAAGAAATCATCACCGAGAGCGCCCATTGCATAATCAAGGTTCTTATCAATGATTTTAAGTAGTAAAAAATCCTCTTTGCTCCTCATTCTTTTGTAAGCATCTATCTCCTTTTGCGTCCATGCATAAGTCCTATACGTGATATTTACCTGTCCTTCATGAATAGGCCCTCTATTATACCCTTCAGCATTATAATTCAGTGAAGGTTTTGTTCTGAACAAGAAATGTATAGAAAGGACATTCCAATATTTCTTGTTACCCATTGGAAGAAATTGACCCATAAATTCAACTTCAATGACTGATCCTTCAAAAGCAGCAACAAGATCAGGAGATTCATTCTTCTCAGCATCTAGTTCTAATCTTTGAATATTCTTAAGATATGGTTTGACATATGTCATGTAAAGTTTTATTATATGGACATGCTGGTGCATATATCTTAGTGTGAATCCTCTCTTATCAAGCAGTTCTCTTTGAGTCTGTCTTTTCCATACAAGATAAGTCCTTAATTTTCTTTTTAATACCTCTCTTACTTTCCTATTGAATGCTTTTCTGAATTCGTCGCTGTCAACAGCAGCATCTACACTATCTTCATCAATAGGATGTATTGAGAAAAATAAATCAGGAAGTGTAGTAAACTGTACTTCTCTTGCCATACCATATACTGAAGCAGGATTCTTTGAACCTTGCTCAACTAAATCTACCCAAAAGCCTTTCAGTGTTATTTCTGCACTTTCCCATTTCCTGCTATTAGCTCCTGAATCTTTTACAGCATAGACATCTTTTGACCTTTTTACGCTATCATAATAATGGCTTAACCTTTCATCAATGATACGTAGTTCTCTTACAAGCTGGAATAATTCCTTTGTCATCTTCCCTATAATCGCAAGAAAATTGCTTACTTTATCCTGCTGCATCCCAATTCTTTGTTGTCCGAGACCAAAAAAACTACTCTGTTCAGATGCTGCAAATAAATCAGTTACTTTATAGATCATTGCATAACCAAGGTCTGATCTAAGATAATTCAATAACCAGAAATAACCTTCTTCAATAGAATGTTTCCATGATTCTTGTATTAGACGATAGCATTTGACTGGCTTTGGCCAGTTCACTTTCATGAGCTGATCCTTACCTACCTCAATCAACTGAGGACTGAAATTAAACTCTTTAAGTAGTTCAGTGTTTGCAGGTTCCATCATCTTCTACATCAACCTCTTTTAGCTACAACTATGTAAATTACGTACTTATATTCATTCTAAGAAAAAGCATTTATAAAGCTTTTCGTTAGAAAAGCTTTATGCTTAAAAATCTATGATTTTTATTGTATAAAGCTTTCTGTAAAGAAAGTATAAACTTTGTTTAGTAGTTTCTGTCAAGAAACTTAAACTTTGTTTAGTGCTTTTCGTTAAGAAAGCATTATTTGTATATTGTAAATGTTAAACCTATCTTGTTCACAAGAGTACATTTGCATTCATCAACTATTTTGCTTATCATATCATCTATTGAATTGTTTTGCAGACTGTTACTAAGCGCTTTTATCTTAATATGCCTTCTTTTCTTAAGAAGCACTTGGATCTCTTTGAGAGCATTCTCATTAAGGCCATTTTTTCCTATTCTTACAATAGGCTGCATAAGATTTGATTCTTTCTTTAATTCGTCTAATTTATCTTTGTTTATCATTCTAACAGTAAAGAAATGATTCCCATTTATAATTCTTCTTCAAATCCATTTGTAAAAAGTCTGCTTGCACGGCGCAGTTATAAAAATTAGTAATATAATTTTTATCGCCTCATAAGGCAAAGCTGACTTTTTACTTACTTAAATTCTTCTTCAAATCCATTTATTATTTATTATTATGTCTTGGATGGTAGTGCCCCATATGTTTTCTATGCTCTAATTCCTTGATATGAGTCAGTTTTTTCTTAAGCATTGAATTTATATCCAAAGCCTCTTCTTCAAGCATTAATGATACATGATGACCTCCTAGAAAGTGTGGAAGTACTACGTAATCTGCACCCTGTGCATACATCTGTAGTGCATCCTCTACTTTTAATGCAGTCATTATGGTTGTTGCAGAAGAATGAAGTTTTCTTGCATATTTTAATATAGTCATATTATCATGCAACTCATTAACTGTGGAGATTATAAGTTTAGCTTTGCTAACATTAAGTCTATCAAGAACATCTGTATCGCTTATATCACCATATATGCAATTGATACCATTACTTATCAATTGTTTTACAGTTTCGGGATTATAATCAACAACAATTATCTTCTTTTTTTGTTTCTGAAGCGTGTTTAGTATTGTATATCCTATACGGTCATGTCCAATCAATATGACATCATGATTCTTGCTATGCTTGGATAAATCAACCTCCATATTACCTGTTCCAATCTTATCTAGATAATGGAAGACATTCTTAATCTTTTCATATATCTGCTCGTCGAATTTTATTGTATATGAAGTGATTACCATAGTTATTATTGCAAGCAAGATAGCAAGGCTTGGTATTATGCTTCCTGGCACAAGTTGTCCAATTGCAGGTGATACCCCCAGTGCCACTATTATAAGTGAGAACTCAGATGTCTGTGCTAATGTGATTGATGCAAGTAAAGAAGTACGTCTTTTATATCCAAAGAAAGAACATATGAAACTGGTTATAAGCGGTTTTATTAATGATATAAATGCTATAAATATCACCAATGGGATTAATATCATACTAAAAGAAATGAATTGCAATTTCATCCCAAGTGCTGCAAAGAATATTGTTGTGAAAAATATCAATAATGCTTTAATCTTACCCATAATCTCATAATTATAAGGCAGATTAGCAACACTAAGACCTGCAATGAACGCCCCTATTGCAATTGATAAACCAATCAGACTGCTTAGGAATGCGAAAACAAAACATGTTGTTATAGCTAATAAAAATAATATCTCTTGTGATTCTGCTGCAAGCTTAAATAATGGAGGGAAAATAAATTTAGCTACAAGGAAACTGAATAACAAGATAATTAATATCTTAATCAAAAGCAAAGCGACGACTGTAATTATACCTGAAGACGCGACTTGTGACATATTAGATATGATCAATAGTGCAAGTATTGCAAATATGTCTTCCATAAGTAAGAATCCAATGATTATTCTTCCATGTAATGTGTCAAGCTCGTTTTTGTCGCTGAGTAATTTGATTACGACCATTGTTGAGGAGAATGATACTATCAGTCCACAATAAATTGCTTCTATTGGTCCAAGGCCAAGAAATATCCCTATCAACCAACCCATAGAACTTAATATCAATATCTGTATTGTCCCACCTATTGTAGCAATTAGCCCGATGGATTTCAGTCTCTTGAAATCCATCTCTATACCTACTACAAATAATAAGAATGCAATACCCATCTCAGATAGTGTTTCAATGACATGAGGATTTGTTATCATACTTAACCCATATGGTCCTAAAAGAACTCCTGCAAGTACATAAGCTGGGATTAATGGTTGTTTTAATAATTTTAATGAGAAACCGAGTACTGTAGCTAGGATTATAATAATACCTATATCAAAGAAGATTCCTTCTACTCCATGATTTGATACTCCTATAAGTTCTACTATTTTCTCTAGGAAAAACACATTACACCTCGAGTACTCAGTATTAAATATTAATTAGGATTAAATTATGAAAAAATATGTAATTAAATAAAAAAATAAAGGCATAGATAAAAAATTAAGCCAAACTAATGCCTAAGTCATCACTTATCATCTTTTCAGTATTTTCAATACTATCAGTTGTTGAAGCATGTGCATCAAGACCAGTTATGTATGGTGACTGAACACCTGTCATGATTGTCATAACAGTTAATTTTCCAGTCATCTCTTTGTTTATACGTGCGCCCCAGATTACATTTGCATCAGCATCCATCTGTGCAGTTACTAGATCACCAATTCTTGCGACTTCATCAAGTGTAAGATCAGGTCCTCCCTCAATATGTAATAATGCTCCTGTAGCCCCTTCATAAGAGATATCTAATAGAGGATTACTTAATGCTCCCTTAACTGCTTCATCAACCCTGTTTGTAGTATCACTACACCCAATTCCTATTGCAGCAACTCCTCCATTCTTCATTATCGCTTTTACATCAGCAAAATCAAGGTTTACAAGTGAAGGTACAGCAATTGTTTCCACTATGCCCCTGATCATTGTTGATACGAGCTCATTAGCTACAGCAAATGCTTGCTGAATAGGTAGGTTACCTGCTATTTGAGTCAATTTATTATTATCAATTACAATTGCAGTATCGCAATTCTTTCTTAGTTCTTCAAGTCCGAATTCTGCTTTTTCTATTCTTGCACGCTCAATCTTAAACGGCATAGTTACAGTTCCAATTACAATGCAACCCATCTCTCTTGCAATCTTTGCAATTACATGTGCTGAACCAGTTCCTGTTCCTCCGCCCATTCCTGCGCATATAAAAACCATATCTGTATTTTTAAGACTGTCTTTTATCTCATATGAATCTTCTTGTGCTGATTGGGTACCTTTTTCAGGAAATCCGCCACATCCAAGCCCTCTTGTGACACCTTTTCCAATAAGAATCTTCTTATCAGCCTTGCTTATCTCAAGATGTTGTTTATCTGTATTGATAGCGATGATTTCTGCTCCTTGTATTCCTTTGTTATAGAGCCAATCAACCATGTTGTTACCTGCACCACCACATCCGATTATCTTTATATTTGCTACTCCTACTTCTGGTGCTGCTGATTGTTGTGTCATATTTTCTTGGGCTTGTTTTACGATAAAATCCATTTTTCTGGTACCTCTCTTTTAATTAGGATAATTGGGAAAATAGCAATTTAGGGGGTGTATTGGCGAGACTAAGAATATCTAGTCTGCTATTTTCACCAATTAGTATAGTAATTAGTATACTTATATATAAATGTTTTGTTTTTCCTATTGAAAGACAAAGCAAAGAACGCTAGTGAAATTGTTTTGTTATTCTAAGAAAATTAATTAATTTTAATATAGAAGAAAAGTGAAAAATAAGAGAAATAATGAAAAAATAAAAGTAAAGAAATAGTAGAAAAATAATAAGAATAATAAAAATAGTAAAAAAACTAAAATTATAGATTATCCCAAATGAAGTCAAACATCATCTTCTGTGACTTAAAGAAATTCTTTTCCTCTATCAATATACCCATGGGTTCTGCTTCTTCAAGGGAAATCATTGCAATCTTACCATTATATAACCAAGTTGCAGTCTTTATCTTTCCTTTCATGAGTTTATAGGGTGCAGAAAGATCATATGGTTCTGTCTCATTGATAAGTCTTACCTTGATGCCTTTCTTTTTTCTTCTCTCTACAAAATGAGGGAGATAATACTTGAATAATTTGAACAATTGCTTCTTTGATGCTATGCCCTCAAATGACTTTGCAGTATCAAGTATGTCTTCAAATATGGTCTTTAACCCATCTTTACCAACATAAACTTCAACTTTTGGTCTTTTTGCGACTGATTCAGACATCGCTTTTAACTCAGGAAGTGCTTTTTTTAGCATATTCTCTCGTTCCTTTAGTATATCTGAAAGTTTGCTGGGATTTGTTGCTTGATAATATCTTTTTCCAGATTGTATTATGTAGCTTGCAAATCCTTTCTTTTCCAGCGACTTCAAAAGATCATATGCTGATGTTCTGTTAACGCTAGCATAATCTGCTATCTTCTGGACTGTGCTATTGCCCATCTTAAGATTTGCAAGATAGATCTTTATCTCCTTATCATTAAGACCCCACGAACGGAGCATATCCTCTTTCATAAGAGCTGTAAAGAATAGCTGATATATAAAATTGTCGTTTATTTTCCACAACAAAAGTTATTATACTTCGATAAAATAATGATATGTAAAATGGTAGAAGAAAAAAAATCAGAAGAAGAGTATATATCAGAAGACAAAAAAGAAGATGCAGGAGAGGATAAAGTAGAGGAGAAAATGCACAAGGTCGCTGTAATAGCAGGAGACTTGAATGGAAAGACAGTCACAGATGCAACGCTTAGTCTTTATGATAGTTTTAAAGAAGTACTTAGCAGACCAATAGAGCACACAATGACACCATTTAACACAGATTATTTCATAGAGAAAGGAATAACTGAACTTACAGACGAGAATATGAAAGAATTAAGAGAATATGATAGCATATTTCTTGGAGCAATTGGCGACCCAACTAAAATAGAACCAGGAGTCATAGAAAATGGCATATTAATTAAGATAAGACAAGGTTTTGAACAGTATGTAAACTTAAGACCAATAAAACAAATGCCTGGAACAAAATGTGAAGTACTAGGCAGGACATTTACAAATGTAGATTTTCTTATCTGCAGAGAAAACACTGAAGGGCTCTATATCAATAAAGGATATGTAAAAAACAAAGGTACTGATGATGAACTTGGTGTGCAGGAAATGCATTGCTCATACAAAGGAGTCAAAAGACTTACAGAGTTTGCCCTAAGAGAAGCACTTGAAAGAGATAGATTTGAAAAACCAAGAATACATTTTGTATTCAAGAACAATGTGCTTTTTGATGCATCAACTTCTTGGACAAGAGTCGAAGAAGAGACAAGAGAAAGAATGGGAGATATAATAGATGTAAGATATATGCACTTTGATAATTTCATGATGCAAGTTATGCAAAATCCTGAACAATTCGATGTTGTAGTCATGGAAAATTTCATGGGAGACGCTGCTTCTGATCTTGCTTCATTATTACAAGGAGGTATAGGTACAGCAATATCTGGCAATATAAATCCCACATCAGAATATCCTTCCATGTATGAACCAATACATGGCACTGCTCCTGATAAATGGTATGAAACAGATGAAGTAGGCAATCTTTTACCAGACACATATAATCCTGCACTTATACAAGGAATAAAACCTGAAGCTACTTTCTTAGCATATGCTATGATGTTAAAACACATGGGAGAATATGATGCAGCAGATCTAGTACGAACAGCAGCAGAAAGAAACATATTGGACCCTAAATATAAAGAAAAAAGCTTGAATGAATTAGTAAGTCAGGCAAAAGAGCATATTGTGAATGAGCAGAGAGTAAAAGATTAAGAGAGTAATTAAAAAAAGAGAAGAAAGCATATATCGAGAGAGAAATATATATTAGAAAAAAGAATGAATTAATTAGAAAAAAGAATGGATCATATTATCTCAATAGCAGCTTTCTTAAGCCTGTTCATGATTGCTAAACCTATGCCCTCTTCGTGACATGTTCCGACGATTATACAGTCATAGCCTTCTTTATCTATATCCCTTAGTATCCTAAATACATTTGCTGCAAAAACATCAAGGTCAAAACGATGACCATAGTCATAAAGAGTGCATTTTGGATCAAGTGTGCTCTCTTCATATGTTTCATCTGAGCCAAGGACTGCCATCTTCTTTCCTTCTTTTCCAAGTTTAGCTGTCAGAACCCCCATCTTTTCGCACATTTCCTTATCAGTCTTACTTGTCACAACAATCAATTTTGTATCAGGAGCATAATGCCTGTATTTCATACCAGGAGATTTAGGCTTTTTTGAATTAGGATTAGCAATCTTCACTTCCTTACCAAGACATTTCTCAAGTTGCTCTAAAGTTATTCCGCCAGGCCTTAAAAGAACTGGTTGTTTTCCTGTAGCTAAATCAACTACTGTACTTTCAAGACCAATAGTTGCGTCTCCTCCGTCGATTATAATGTCAACTTTATCCTTAAGATCATCGATTGCATGCTGTGCAGTTGTTGTTGAAGGTTTTCCAGAAATATTTGCTGATGGTGCTGCTAAAGGAGTATTACTTTCTCTGATAAGTGCATTTGCTATAGGATGACTTGGCATACGAACAGCAACAGTATCAAGTCCACAAGTTACAATGCCAGGTACAATATCTTTTTTCTTAAAGATTATTGTAAGTGGGCCTGGCCAAAAACAATCAATCAATCTTTTTGCATCATTAGGAACTTCTTTTACAATATCCTTAAGCATGCCATAGTTAGATATATGCATTATAAGAGGATTATCAGAAGGTCTTCCTTTTGCCTTGAATATATTTTCAACTGCTTTTGAGTTTAACCCATCTGCTCCAAGACCATATACTGTCTCCGTTGGAAGCACAACTAACTTACCAGATTTTATTGATTTAGCGCACTGAGAAATACTAGATGCATCTATTTTATCAGGATCTATTTTGAATATCTTTGCTATATGATTTCACCTTATATATTAAGCTTGAAAGGACTATATAAAGTTTATGTTAGATTATCAGTATATTTATATCATTTTAATCTGATCTTATCTATATAATAGCCTGACAAAGAACTTTAATCTTCTCATTTGTTATCTTCTTGCAATCCCTCTTATTACCAGACATAGCATTATAAAAGTGATAATTATCAAAACAATCCCCTATCAAAGGTGAATTACTGTTGCTTTGTGACGAGCAATAGGACAATGAACCCTTAACTATTGACTCACAATGCGATTCATAACCTAAATAATTAAAACACGCTCCATCTGATAACTGATGACAGTACTCATTAAGATAAGGGTCTTTTATATTATCACAATTCTCCCTATCTTTGTTCTGATAATATCTATAAAGATTATATGCATCTTCACATTCTTGCTTATCATTAGTTAAATTAACCTCATTACATGCTTTTCCGTCAACAGATATCATAGAGATGCATAATGATTTGAAACTAGCTAAATGAGAATCTGAAGAATCTATCTTCTTGAATGAACAAATACCCACTTTTTCCTCATAAGATTGTGCTCCGACTGAAGGTTCTACACTTTTTGTCAAGAGAAAAACTGCTCCAAATATCACTATAAGGACTAAGAAAAGATATACATAAATTTTTAGCCAACTCTTAAACCATTTCTTCTCCTGTTGGATAAGGCTATGCATACTCATACGTTTATGGATGGGTAATTTCTTTCGATGATAATTCATAACTTGTTTAATCTTACTTTCTGAATGTCCAAGTTTCAATAAATCGTCTTTTATATCATCAATAGTCCTTCCTTTTTTCATCTCTTCGTCTATAAATTTAGTAAGATCCTTATGGAACAACTCAAAGACATGCAATGTGAGTTTCTCAACTTTTGCTATCTCATGCCCTGCTTTTATCAAGGTCTCTTTGATAGTATCAATATCATAACCCTGTTTCAACAGAGAATGGATATATTCTTTGAGCTCTTCGTCAATCATTTTCAGTCTTGAATCTCCCTCGATAATTCATAATCTTCTTCTGATATCTTTTTTGTGTCTGTTGTATCAATCATATTGGTTGTGTTTGTTATATTAATAGGGTTTGTTGAATTCTTAGAGTTTGTTGAGTTTTTAGAGTTTGTTGAAGTTGTTGATGTTTCTGTATCTGAAATACTTGTGTTAATAGGAATGATATTAGTCTTATTATGAGCAGTTTTAATCTTCTTAAGATATTTAGAACCTGCATCTGTCAATTCAAATATCCTTACATATTTGGATGAAAATACTTCTTTTACTAGTTTTTTGCCCATCAAATGAGTTAAATGATTCTCAACAGTCTTCCAATTTACATCTATATCCTTAGCTATCTGATTTATTGTCTTTCGTTTATCTGTCAATGTTGAGATTATAAGTAATCGGATATGATTAAAAGTGCGTTTTTTTGATTTTTCATTGATAATAGGAGCCTGAGAAATTTTAGAGGTTGAAGATGTTTCAGATGTTTCAGAAATTGTAGAGATAGATGAGTTGGAAGTACCTTCATAATTGAGAGTAGGAGTGCTCTCAGAGACAATAGAATAGCTAGAATTACCTAAAATATTGATATTATCCCCATCCATCTAAGATTACCCCTCTTTTTAGTAGGATTTAGAGGAGGGTTATATTTAAAGATTATGTTTTACTGGGAAGTTCTAACTAAAATAGTAATAGGTTTTATGTTGGTCTATTATTGATAAAAATAGTTAAATTAACTAATTTAGTTAAAAACCAAATAACTCCACCCGGCAGACAAATTCCCAATACATATGCCTCGCAACTAGTATAAATTACCATTGAGATAAGAAATAATAAAAAATGAAAAGAAAAAAAGAATAAAAAAGGAAGGCTAAGCCTTCATATCAATCTACTTCCTGTCTGCCATAAGAGTGTCAACTACACTTGGATCTGCAAGAGTGGTCGTGTTTCCTACGTCATCTTTTCCTTCTGCAAGAGCCTTCAAGATCCTTCTCATAATCTTTCCACTTCTTGTCTTAGGCAAAGAGTCTGCAAATTGAATCTTATCTGGTTTTGCAATAGGACCTATCTCAACCCCTACATGATTCCTAAGCACTTTCATGAGATCCTCAGATTTCTCTACTCCCTTATTCAAAGTTACAAAGCAATATAGTGCTTGTCCTTTTATATCATGAGGGAAAGGAACTACTGCTGCTTCTGCAACATCTTTATGACTTACTAGAGCGCTCTCGACTTCAGCAGTACCAATCCTATGTCCAGATACATTGATTACATCATCTATCCTTCCCATAAGCCAGTAATCGCCATCCTCGTCAACCCTTGCACCATCTCCTGCTAGATACATATCCTTGAACTTGCCCCAATAAGTATCCACAAATCTTTGATGATCGCCATAGACTGTTCTCATCATTCCAGGCCAAGGTTTTTTCATGACAAGATAACCACCTTCATTGACACCTACTTCCTCACCTTCTTCATTTAAGATAGCTGGTTCGATTCCAAAGAAAGGTCTTCCTGCAGCGCTAGGTTTAACAGTTACTGCACCAGGCAAAGAAGTAATCATGATTCCACCAGTTTCAGTCTGCCACCAAGTATCTACAATAGGGCTTTTTCCGCCACCAATATTATCATAATACCACATCCATGCTTCTGGATTAATTGGTTCACCAACTGTTCCAAGAAGCTTAATAGAACTCAAATCATGTTTCTTAACAGGATCAGTTCCAAATCTTGCAAGTGCCCTAATTGCAGTAGGCGCTGTATAGAATATATTTACTTTAAATTTCTCACAAATTTGCCAGAATCTACTATTATCTGGGAATGTTGGAACCCCTTCAAACATAAGAGTAGTTGCACCATTAGATAATGGACCATATACGATATAACTGTGACCAGTAATCCATCCAATGTCTGCAGTACACCAATAAATATCTCCTTCATGATAATCAAAGACATACTTAAAAGTTTGAGTCGCGTATGTCAGGTAACCAGCAGATGTATGAAGAACCCCTTTTGGTTTTCCTGTTGTACCTGAAGTATACAAAATAAATAATGGGTCTTCTGAGTCCATCTCTTCTGCAGGACAATCATCAGATATATCATCTGCTGCAACTTCATCTTCCCAATATGAATCTCTTCCTTCTTTCATATTATGTTCTATTTCTGCTCTTTTTGCAACTATTACTGATTCTATACAATCACATCCTTCAACTGCTTCATCACAAATTGCTTTAAGTGCAATCTTCTTTCCAGCTCTCAGACTACCATCTGATGTAAGAACCATTTTACATGTTGAATCTAAAATCCTATCTTTTAGTGATTCAGCACTAAAACCTGCAAATACAACACTATGTATTGCACCAATCCTTGCACATGCAAGAACTGCAACTGCAGCCTCTGGAATCATCGGAAGATATATACAGATCCTATCTCCTTTCTTGATGCCTTTTTTCTTCAGGACATTAGCAAATCTGCTAACTCTCTTGTGAAGATCCTTATATGTAATCTCTTGAACATCATCTTCAGGCTCACCTTGCCAGATAATTGCAATCTGGTCGCCTTTCTTTTCTAGATGCCTATCCAAACAATTGTATGATACATTAAGTTTTCCACCATCAAACCAAGTGTATTTGACGTTTTCTTTATCCCAAGTAAATACAGTGTCCCAATCCTTGAACCATTCAAGCTCTTTTGCCTTCTCAGCCCAGAATTTTTCAGGATCTGCTATGGATTCTTCATAGACCTTCTTATATTCTTCATCGCTTTTGATATAAGCCTTATCACTAAACGCCTTTGGCGGTGGAAATTTCCTATTCTCATTACTCATAGAATTAATAGTCTTCTCATTTGACATGTTAAACAATCCTCCATTTCATCTTTTGATTATGATCTAATTTTAATAATGATTATCCAACTTTGGCTGTAAGAAGATTTTTTATATGCTTTTTGGTTGGGGAGAGTATATTCTGAACTGGCTTTTATCCTATACTGTCAACATTTAATATTCTAATAAGAATTTAAATGCTTCCGTACATAGCAAAGGCAAAATATGTTTGAGTTTCTAATGCCTTTACTATATATCAAACTTATCAGGATATATCTCAACAATCGTGCCTTTGTGGCCTTTGGAATGATCCAGACCAAGCTTTTTACAGGCCTCTAAAAGTTTTTCTTCAGTCTTTGCCTCTATCTCAAGATAAGGAGGAACTTTTTTCCCATCATCATCTATCTCGTCTATCTCAAAACATGTACTCCCTAGTTTGAAATGCTGCCTCTTCTTCTTGAATATAGGAGTAGGGTGGAATCCTAATGCAAGCAGGAATTTAATTGTGGTCTCAAAGTCATGTACTTCAATCTCAATCTCTTCTCTGATGTGAACATCTTTGCCAGTACCAGGGCTCTTGTATGTTAGGTAAGATTTTTTCTCTATATTCCTTAGACGGAGATATTTCTTTGTTGAATCTGCTCTTGAAAAGCCGTCTGCAAGAAATGTTATGCTCTTCATCTCTGTCTCAAACTTCTTCTCTGCACCTAGAGCCTGAAGCTTTTGTATTGTTTCTTCCTTATCTATCTCTATGAATTTCAATTCTATCTCATCTGGCATATTTACACCTCATCTATAACCTTAAAAGAATCTATACTGTCTATACCTTCAATAATGCTTGCCTGTTCAATTATATTCTTCTTATTATCCCCTACAAGGCAGATAAGATTGTATTTTCCAGAAACAGTGTAAATCTTGTTTATATCTAACTCTTTTAATTTACTTATGATCTGCCTCAGTGGCTTATCCGGGTTGATCTCCATGGCAATAATATCTGAATGCTTCTTATGTATATCTATTGTGAAGCTTTTTATCACTCCTTTGTCCTGCAGCTTTCTCACCCTCTGTCTGATTGTTCCTTCTGAAACTTTCAAATCATCTGCGATCTGCAAAAAAGGTGTGCGAGAATTCTTTTCCAGTTTAGAGAGTATTTCCTTGTCAATATCATCCATATTGAAATGAAAAGGTAAGAATTTTATAAAGTTTTAGTAGGATTGGATTCAGATGTATTATCATCTAAGCCTGTCTTTTGGCATGCATTGCTCTTTTACGCCGTCACGTACATAGCCTGGCTTGCAGGACCATTTACCTTCATAAGCCATTATGTTCGCTGCAGGCAGAGGAAGAGGTAAAGAAGGAACATATGCCCAGAGTCCGTCTGAACGAGTAGGGCCTCTTATAACTCCCTGACCTTGTGGACCTTGCTGAACATCTGTAGGTATTACCCTTATCATTAGGAATGGAGTTATGCTTGGCGAAGGTGTTCCTGTTGCATCATATTGTACAAACAATGGCAATGGATTAACTGGTGTATCTGGTTTTGCTGTACCTGCTATTAGGTCTGATTTATAATCATAAAGTTCAAAGTCACCTATCTCACTTGTGTTCACGTACCATATCTGTATGCAGCTCTCTCCTGGATGCATTGACTCAAGGCAATTGTCTGGTGAAAGATATTTGCCATACTTGTTCATATCAGAAGCATAGAGAGGGTTAAATATCTTGTTTGTCCTGTTCTTAAGCTGATTATCTGTCAAATGATATTTTACAGAAGAGAGATATGAAACTGCCATAACTTCTGAATAATAATAAGCTGTTTGTACAAGCTGTTTATTCAATGAATCTGGCTGAGGAGGATAATAGCAATCATCTGCGCAGAATCCTTCCTGACCATTCAATAATCCGTCGTCACAATCCTCATGACCAAACCAAATGTATCCATCTCCGCATGTTGCTAATTTACAGCCATTTGTGCAGTCATCATTAACATTGGTATTTCCATCATCACATTCTTCACCAGCATCCTGTACACTGTCTCCACAATAACTGCTGCATGCACACAAGCCAGCTTCACATACACAACCTGCCTGACATGTATCCTGCTTGCTTTCACAATCAAAGCATAAGCATGATTCTCCTTCTTCACAGATGCCGTCATAGTCACATGCTCTTTCGATACCGCAATCTTCTTGACATGTACCATCTCCACAATCTAATGTTCCTGCAGGACATCCACTACCACAGCTCTTTGTACCGAAGACAACATTACAAACATCACCACCTGCATTGGTTTCAGTAGCTGAGTTTCCAACACAGATAGTAGTAGGATCCTGAGGAGCAGGAATAGTACCACAACTAGCTCCGCAAACCAGATTTCCTGAGACTGTATTACAGATTGTGTTACCCCTATATACAGGAACTATTGTTCCCTGACATATTGTTGAAGGATCAGGACTACCCGGACATGCTCCGCAAGGAGATTGTGTGCCTGATATTATCCTGCACACAGTATTTGTACTATCATAAATATAGACTGTCTCACCTTCACACACTTCTGAAGGTGCAGGTCCTATTGGGCAATTTATTGTTACTGGAGGATCCTGAGGAGGATATACAGGAGGATATTCTGGATATATTGGAGGATATGTAGGTATACAGTCTTTTGATCCGCTGACTGCGTCGCAGACATTTCCATTTGCATCTGTTACATATACAGTTATTCCTACGCAGATCGTTAAAGGATCAGGAGTAACAGGACATGTTGAACATGAAGCTGAACCTGATACGCTGTCGCATACATCGCCATTGGAATCATACACATGCACAGTGCTTCCCTGACATATTGTCGAAGGATCAGGACCAGCAGGGCATATTACTGGATTGCAAATATTTGTTCCTGATATTGTGTTGCACACTAGACCATTTGAATCATATACATATGCTACTTCACCTATGCAGATGCTGTCTGGTGTCGGGCCTGAAGGACATGTTACGCATGCAGCATTTCCATTAACAACATCACATACATTTCCGTCTGAGTCATATACATATACTGAGTTTCCACTGCAGATCTCTCCAGATGCAGGGGCAGCAGGACATACTGTACATGATTGTGTGCCTGTTACAGATTTACATATTGTACCTGTTGTGTCATATACAGGAACACTTACGCCTGTGCATATTTCAGAAGGATCAGGACCTACAGGACATGATGGTGCACAATCTTTTGTGCCGATTATAACATTGCATAAAGCTCCTGTACCGTCAAAGACAGACTCATTCTCTCCTGTGCAGATTGTTGCTGGATCTGAACCCTGAGGACAAACAGTGCTGCAGTCTCTTGTTCCAGTGACAACATTGCATATATCACCATTATTATCGTATACATCCACTGTGTCACCATAACATACATCAGGTGGAATAGGTGTTGCAGGACATACAGAGAGTATACAAGGATCTGTTCCTGTGATATATTTGCATATCTCCTGGCTTGCATTATATACTGGGACTTCAGTACCTACGCAGATCTCTGAAGGATCAGGACCAGTAGGACATGTAGGATTACAACTTAAGGTTCCTGTAACTGAATCACATATATTACCATCTGTATCATAAATGAACTGTACATATGTGATGCACATCTGATTTGCATCAGGTGGAGGAACTGCAGGACAATTTGCAGGATTGCATGGATCTGTTCCTGTAACTGATCCGCATACATTTCCGCATGTATCCATCAAATTCACACTAGTGGTCGTGCACATTGTTGTAGGGTCAGGACCAGTCTCGCAGATGCAGCAGTTTTTTGTTCCATAACTTATGTCGCACAATTGGTTTAATTCATCATATAGATATTCATCATCCCCAACACATCTTTGATCAGGAAGGATAGATGGTTGCGGACATGTCGGCAAGCATGTAGCGTCAAGAGGCTGACATGTTCCGAATGGACAGCATGTTAATCCTGCAGCACATCCTACACCGCTTGTTTCATAATAACAGTCTGAACATGCACAGGTCTCTCCTGCATCGCAGACAGTATCATTATTGCATCCAGTATCGCAGCTTACTCTGCATGTACCATCAGGACAATACCTTGTGCCTTCAGGGCATAATATGACGTCCATACTTGCGAACTGATCAGCACCTGATTGATAACTTCTGTTAATGCCTTCAACAGGATCATCATAGATGCCGCATCCTATTATGTTGATACCTAACTGAGTTGTCTGATAAGTTACCATGTATATATCGCTCTGAGATCCTGTACCCCATACTCCTCCTGGAATTAATACATCATCTGCAGGTCTATATTGTCCATCAGAATTATTATCTAAATATATAAAAGCACTATTTATTGAGCTGACTGATACTTGACAATGGATATCTATAGTAGATCCTATGATTGGTTCATTATTAGATAAATTGACAAAGATTACGTCAACTGCACAACCATCATCCCCATGAATGCCATTATCTGCACCAGGTGTTCCACCTGTCCAGTCTTGTGTATCCCAATCAGTAAGCGCATCACAATCAGTATCTATTCCATCTGCACATAATAAAGATCCAATCTCAATTCCTGAGCTTTGAGTATTTTCATTAGGACCTAAACTTCCGTCACAATCGTCATCCATACCATTACATAATTCTGAATCGCTTGAGACATCCAGCCAATGGCAGCCGTCACATTTCAAACCTGTATCTCCTACTTGGCAATCGAAATCATTACAATCACATCCGATATTACAATCTGATACGCAGATCTCTTGTTGATAATAAGGAGTGCCTGTCGCTGAAACACTAGTATCGATAGAACAGTTCAGATAAGCAGTACCTGTATGTGTGCCTGCATCACAGCTGAATAAAGCAGTCTGATCAGCGTTATCCCAACCATCACCGTCAGGATCATTGAATCCTGATCCTGCACAAGCAGTTGTTCCGCAAAAATCACAAGATGTAGGTACGCCTAGAAGAGTTGTTTTGAAATCAGCAGATACAGAGTTCACAAAAGGAGGCTGTATGCTGCATTTTGTGCCGAACTGCTGGCATACGCAATGAGATACTGGAAGACCAGTTGTCGGATGGAATGTAGGATCGCCATTGTTATCGTCGATAAAACCATCGCCATCATCATCAAGGCCATTGCAGTCTTCAGTATCTGAACAATCAAGATCAAGTGTATCCAATATAACTTTGCAACTGCCTGAGACAGGAAGAGCTTCTGCTATTATCCTAAATTCATCCCCTGCTTCGATCATTGGTGCTAATGTAGTGAGATCTGTTATCTCAAAACCATGATTTCCATAAGCTCCAGCAGGCTGGTTAGCTGTTACTGTTGTAAGTAATGTCCTAGGGCCGGAGGGTTTTAATTCATAATAAATATCTACAGTTAGTTGATTTGAAGGGCTAGATAAATCCCATGCACCAGATTGCAACCTTGAATCACGAGCCCAGCCTTTAATACCATATCCGCAACTCGTATGAGTCAGCTGACCATAAGGACAAGTCCCATCTATCAAACCATCGCTATCAGAGTCACAAATTGAACAAACTTCATTTCTAGTATAATAATTAGGACCAGCACTATGACCTACCCCTTCAAAATCACAAGTATTATCATAATATTTGCGTGTGACTGGATTCATACAATCAATACACTCTCCTTGATGTGTAATTTGTCCCTGTGCTTCAGGAGGATTATAAACAGGACCAGGATTACACCAGCAAGTAAATTGATCGTGACTATTAGCACTTATACCATTACAAGGTAAATCACCTGCAAAAGCAGAACTAGTTAATGCAATAAATACAATAATCCAAATGAAGCTATTTATTTTCATGAATCTCAATATTCCTCTTTTTTGATATTATTATTCATTTTTGTACTTTGGTTTTAAATAATTTTATTGTTATTCTTGAGTTAATGATAATTAAATTGATTATTATTTAGTTTGTATCCTTGATAGTACCTACGCTTGTTGCATTAGTTAAACATGTTGAATCGCCAACTAAGCCGTCCCTATTGTCATAATCACTGAATCCATCTCCATCTTCGTCCCCATAATCCATTGTTCCAGGAGCAGGGACTGCAGTTGAATCAGGCACCCAACATTTTTCTACACATGTGCCTCCTGGCCTACATTCACCAGTAACAATATCTATGCAATCAGTAGCATCATCGCAGCATTTTGATGGGCCATGACCTGTGTTTATGTAATATTCATCCATATCATCGCCACAGCATTCTATTCTATTGGCACTAATGTCATCTGCGCTATATTCGCCATGAAAACTTGTTTCTCCTGACTTTGCACCACCTGATTCAGTAGTGCCTCCTCTGCAATAGCCATCGCAATAATTGGAATGGTATTCATCACAATCAAGCCAATAGCACATCTGACCACCCATAGCTACAACTCCCAATCCCTCAGCATATGCTATATTATCTACACCACCAGGATTTAAATTTTCATAAGGTGTAGCTGCAGGATCACCTGTAACAAACCCCTTCTTGCAATTATTATCTTTGTCTATGCAATCATATTTATCATCACAACATGCCACAAGCGAGTCTTGACACCATTCCAGGATTGAATCATATGCAAAACCAGTAGGATATTCCTTTCTGAAATCCCTACATTTTTTGGTATATTCAGTAGCATCATCACCACAACATTCAGTTTCACCTGCTAAATATTCTCCATGAGAACTTGTTTCTCCTGTCTTAATGTAACAATCAGTTCCTATACACCCTAAAATCCCTGCACCTAGATCACATTGCCCACACCACCAATCATTCTGGTCACAATCAATCCAACGACCATATGTAGCCTGCCAATTACAAGCTGCATCTGGTTTACTATCACCATCTAAATCCACTCCTAAATTATTTGCAGTATAACAGATATTATCATATACGCAATCAGTAGTTGCTGTACAGCAAGCATCATCTGATGTAGAGGATGTACAAAACGTCCCACGCACAGTTCCTGTGTAGCAATTCCTGGATTCAACATTCTCATTACTATCATCGCCACAGCATCGGCTGGTTGTGCCTGATTCGAATTTCGATGCAGAAGAAATCCATTCCTTGCCATAGCATTCACAGTCATTCTGATCTGTATCCCAGTTGATATTGTAGATAAAGTTATCTCTACTCCAGGCTATCCCAGCATTAGCTGTCTTTTCTGATTTTGCTTCAGCATATACATTACCTTGCTGTTGACAGAAGAGAGGATTCGCAGCTGTCCCTACATGTGCTGAGCAAGTCCTTACACCCCAACAGGAGGCACCCACTTGAGTCAGAGCTCCAGCTGTACCATATTGATAATAAAACCTGGTCCTATAAGGTACTGCTAATGCTGCATAGCTGACAGAAGATAGCAGAACAAAGATTAGGATTGTTGATAAGAGTATAATATTTGTTTTCTTCATCATCTTCAGTTACAACCTGCTGAGGACAGCTTTTTTACTGTTTATGCATATTCTGAGATTTTGTTTTTATAAATGTTTTTGAAAGGACTGCTTTGATGCATTATGATCTGTAATCATATCTGAGTAATGATAAACCTTGAATCAGGATAAGATATAATAGATAAAATATAATAAGATATAATAAGAGTCTTGCGTAAATAAAAATTTATAAACCTGTTGAATCAATGTGAAATAATATATTATTATTGATATCGTTATGAATATTTTAGAAGCATCTGAGGTGTTGAATATAATTGACTTACTATACTACTTTTTGCCTGCTATTGTCGCTTTGGGAATAGCAACCAGCTATGAGGACATAAAAGAAGGCAAGATTAGGAACAAGTACATCATTACTGCACTAATCTTCAGTATCCTGATGTATTCATGTGTCATAATAACTAATTATTTCCTTGCTGAAGTCCATTTCAGCCATTTTCTTGATGTGATTGTGAATGCCGGGCTGTCGCTTCTGCTGGGATTTGTACTATGGCTTGCGAAAGTATGGACAGAAGGTGATGCAAAATTGTATTTTGCATTTGCTGCTGTGATACCCTTATCAGCTTATTCATATGGATATTTCAAATATATCCCTTCATTTGCAATACTGGTAAATACAATACTTCCATTATTCATATATTATATAATCAAGATATTGTTTGGCACACCATTAAAAGATAAGATCAATGCAATCAAGAAAACACTTAAGATCAAGTCCTTTCTTCCTACCATATTGATACTATTCAGCATATCATGGATAAGAGTACTGTTGAATATGGTTGTGAACCTAGGAGAGTCTGTATTGTCTATCTTGGCGCAATATGGTGCAATTCTTGCACTCGTATTATATATAAGAAAGAGATTCAAGAATAATTTTACAAGTCTGCTGATAATAGTGTGTGTGTTAAGGCTTGTGCTTGACAAATCTGTGTATAATCTATCATATATATTGTCATTCCTGTTGATGATGGTCATATTGATACTGCTGAGCGTACTTGTCAATGATGTCGGCAGGCTTATCATGCATAAGAAAGTCAAGTCTGATGAATTAAAAAAGAATATGGTGCTTGTCAGAAGTCCTGATAATAGCAAAGAAAGTCAGGAAATACTAAAAAAAGTTCTCAAATTAGGGAATTCCAGCAATCTCAAGATTGATCAGACCCATATAAAAAAGATCAATGACTACTTGAACAGAAAAAACCTTAAAAATGCCACATTTGAAGTGAGAGAAGTCATACCATTCGCACCATACCTATTTGGAGGAGCCATATTGACATTATATGTCAAGGGCTCTGTGCTGAATGTGCTTTCAAACCTGTCATTATATGTCAAGGAGCATTATGTGCATATGATAACATTATCAATATGGCTTGCTGTACTGGTGGCAATAATCTTTTTTGCGTATAAGAGGATCATAGCTACAGGAAATGAGATAAATGAATGATATTCATCAAGGCAGCATACATGATGATGTAGAGGAGAAATAAAATGGAAAAACAACCAAACATCCCCATTGAGATAGATGAAGAAAATAATGCATGCATAATCAACCTTAATCCGAGTATATATCCTATGGAAGTTATATATACAGCTTCTTATGTATTCATAGACAAGGCATATGTTATCCTTGATGGTGATACAAAGAAGGAGATCAAAGTGATCCTGAAGCCAAAAGAAGATTATGATGTAGAGAAGCTAGGGATGGAATTCCATAATGAACTTCTCAGCTATGTACTCTATCACGAGAAGAACAAGCAGAACAAGACAATAAGGGACACTATCATCCAAAGAGCTTTGCTTGCAAATGATCCTGACATTGATCTTGGACTAAATGTAAATGCAAACAGATCAGATCCTGACTTTGCAGAGATAGAAAAAGAGATCAAAGATATAGAAAGTAAGGCAGATGATGACATAGAAGACATTGCTATACCCTGGGAAGATAAGTATGGAGAAGCTGAAGAGGACGAAGGAGATAATAAAGAAGAAGATAAAGAAAAGATAAATGATGAAAGTGAAGAAGAAAAGAGTAAAGAAGGAAGAAGTGAAGAAGGAAGAAATGAAGAAGAAAAAGAGGATAAATAAAAAATATGAAATATATAGAGCATGATACAGAGCATAACATCCTTAGGCTTAGACTGAGCAAGGAACTGTATGATATCAATGTAATTAAAGAGAGTGTTGAGCAGTTCAGCAGCAGCCACGAATGCAAATTCATTGATGGAGATTATGCTATTGTTGAGATTGTGCCTGAAGAAGATAAAGATATGGATCCGAAAGAGATCGCTTATGAATTCTTCAATTATGTACTTGCTCTTATGAAGAACAAGGCAATTGTATAAAAACCATAATAGTTGATTGGATGAATAGAAATATGGCAAAAGAAGATATAGTTGAGATCAAAAACAGGAAAGAAGCAATATTCAATAATTACAGGTATAAAAAAGTAAGGGATATGTATTATGTCACGACAGATGATGGATCATGGGCTCTGATGAGTGAGAGGGATTTTGATGATTTCCAGAACAAAAACATGACTGAAAGCCTTTTCAAACTTCTTGAGAATACAGGCATACTTATCACAGATAAGAGCGAGAGAGAATTGATCAGCCGCATGCGAAAGAAATACAATTTCCTTGATCAGGGAACTTCGCTGCATATAGTCGTGCCAACATTAAGATGCAATATGACCTGCCTGTACTGCCAGGCAAGCTCTGTAGACACAAGCTGTGAAGGACATGATATGGATGAAGAGACTGCAAGAAAGACTGTTGATTTCATATTCCAGAGCCCTTCCAAGACAATCACTATAGAATTTCAGGGAGGAGAACCTTTGCTTAATTTTGAGATAATAAAATATATCACAGGATATGCAAAAGAATCCAATAAGAAACACCAAAAAGATCTTGTCCTTGTCATTGTTACAAATCTTAATGCAATTGACGATGAGAAGCTTCAATTCCTTCTTGACAATGATATTAAGATATGCACTAGCCTTGATGGGCCAGAAGAGATACATGACCACAACAGACCATTAGGAGGAGGAGGAGGAAGCTACAGCAACGTCATAAAATGGAGCAAGAAGATAAACGAGGAATACAAGAAAAGAGGGATAAATGATAAGCCAGGTGCATTGATAACTGTGACGCAGAAAGCACTGCAGAGTCCAAAAGAAGTCGTCGACGAATATATCAATAATGGTTATGATACAATACATCTCAGATTCCTCAGCAGCCTTGGCTGTGCAACAAAAGCATGGAAGAACATAGGGTATAAACCTGAAGAGTTCATAGATTTCTGGAAGACTGCAATGGAATATATATTTGAGCAGAACAAGAAAGGAGTACTGATAAGGGAAAGGATGGCAATGATCATGCTCAGGAAAATATTAGGACAAGGTCCTGATCAGGATTACCTTGACCTGCGAAGCCCATGCGGTGCTGCTATAGGACAACTGCTCTATAATCATGATGGAAGCATATTCACATGCGATGAAGGAAGGATGGTAAAGGGAGATATATTCAAGATAGGGGATGTTGATATGAAATATCCTGAAGTTCTGACATCAAACAAGACATGTGCCATTGTTGCAAGCTCTGTGAATGACTGCTTCATCTGCGATGACTGCGTATACAAGCCATATTGCGGATTATGTCCTGTCTGCAATTATTTTGAACAGGGAAGTATCATCGCAAAAGTGCCTGAAACACCAAGATGCAAGATATACATGGCACAATTCGACTATATTGTCGATAAATACTTCTTCGACGATGAATGTAAGGCAATACTTGACAAATGGATAAAGACAGGAAAAAACATATAAATAATAAAAATGTATTAGGAATTTATAATAAAAATACATTTTTAAACTTGAAAATTAATTAACGCGATTTTCAAATAAATAAAATAGTGATTGATAATATCAGACTAAAATGCCAGAAAAAAAAAAGAGGTTGCCTGAAATAAAGAAAGTCTTGAATGCGTTTCTAGTAGGTGAAGAAGGCAATATCTCAAAGAGTAATCTATTGAAATGCGGAATGATAATTGGAGCTCTCTCTTTAGGACCACTAGCAAAGCTTGCTTCTGCACATAATAATGTTGTTGTAACTTATCCTGATCCTGCAGGAACAGACATAGTAAAGGCAACACATACAAGCCATTCTAGTCATGGATCACATGGGAGCCATGGAAGTCATGGGAGTCATGGAAGTCATGGAAGTCATAATAACAGCCATGTGAATGGGTGTCATTCAAGCCATGGAAGCCATATGAATGGAACTCATTCAAGCGGGAAACCGTGCCATTGCAATAGTTAATTATTTCTATTACTGCCCTTATTTTGCTTTATTAGAAAAACATATAAATGAAAAAGATAGAGTTTATAGTATTAAGATAAAATGCCAGCAAAAAAAAAGAGGTTGCCTGAAATAAAGAAAGTTCTTAATGCATTCCTATTAGGTGAAGAAGGTAACATATCAAAGAGCAATCTATTGAAATGCGGAATGATAATCGGTGCTTTATCTTTAGGGCCACTGGCAAAGCTTGCTTCAGCACATAATAATGTTGTTGTAACATATCCTGATCCTCCAGGGGTAGGAGGAGTAGCAAAAGCGACACATACAAGCCATTCTAGTCATGGGTCGCATGGAAGTCATGGGTCGCATGGAAGTCATGGAAGTCATGGAAGTCATGGAAGCCATAATAATAGTCATGTTAACGGATGTACAAAGAACGCAAATAATAAATGTAATTGCTAATTATCTATCCTTATATTCTAAAATAATAAAACTTTTTTCAATAATGTTTCTAAGAAAAGTTCATAGAAAGATATCCTTCACAGACATTCTTTGCAATAGCTGATTTGAGATTATCACATACAGACATATCATTTGTAGATTCTGCTATCCCCTTGTAGCATTTCCCAAGAACAAATGGAGATATTATATTTTTGCACATATCCAAGTCAGTATTCTGCTTTGCTAGATAAAGATAGCATTGTTGTGATTTGTCAAGACCATAAGCACTTACATTTGATGAATATATAAGATCACATTCTGAAGTAGTCTTGATATCTGAAAATTCTTGCCAAGGATCCACTTCCACAGGGAGTGTATTTACATCCTCATCAAGAAGCTCATAATCAGGAAGCTTCTTCTCACATTCTGATTTATACAAACTATTTTCTGTCTTATCACAACCAGGCTCAAGAACAATACCATATCCTGGAATCTCCTTTGGAACATGCAATAATGTGCGCATAGCACATTCAAGACCACGCTCAGTCTCACCATAGTATTCTTCACATATAGATGTGTCTGTGTTAACGAATGCCACATATTTAATGCAATCCTCTACAATATAATTTTCTTTGCTCAGATTGAATACACCTATCAGATCATTACAGAATCTTATATTCTCCTTTTTCATATCCACCCTTGACCTTGCAATCCATATATCAAAATCATAGCTTGCCATTTCTTGACATTCTGACTTAAGTTCAGGTCTGGAACTTATGCATAAGCATCTGCCTGGGTTTGATTCGACAAGAGCAGTTAATAATGCTAACCTATCCTCTTCTCCCTTGACAGATGGAAACATGTCATCTTCCTTCATTGATGCTGAAGGATTAAATCTAATATCATCAAAGCTTACTGCAGAAGTTTTTATAGAATCACATTGATCATCAGACCTATGCAAGTATTCCCTTATGCATTGTTCTTGGCTCTCACTGTCTTTTTTCATACTACAATTCATATTATCAAACCCAATATCAAGAGGAATAGATTTTGTAACAAGACTTTTAATCTGGGTCTTGCACATATCATTGAAATCCTTGCTACTGGAGTCACATATTGTCAATAATTCAGTCAAGATAGTACTGCGAACACCTGCATAATCCAGTTCAGGCGGTGCAATCTCAATTAGCTCTTCAGAATCATCAATACCAGTATCATCAGTGAGAGTAATATTATCAAGAGTATTGTTTTGAGAAAAATTTATCTTCAGTATAGGTGCCAATGCAATAAGAATTGCAATAATAAAAATAGCTATACCCACCCCTTTTATCATATGCACTTTTTCCATTTTTATAATATATGGCATTCTATAATATAATTATTTATAAATCTTTTTACATACTATCAGGTTGTAAAATGAAAAGGATTCTTCTCATAAATCCAGACTATGAAACAAACAAGAAATGCCACATAGATAAAAAGAACTATTCACGTTATCCATCTATTGGCCTAGGTTATATAGCAGCTGTGCTAGAAAAAGAAGGGCATCATGTAAAATATCTTGATATGGTCGCTTTCAAAATAACGTTAGCAAATCTTGAGAGGATGCTCTCAAAAGGGAGATTCTCTGATTATGATTATATTGGAATGACTGCTACGACACCCATAATAAAGACAGCACATAAGATAGCTGCATTGTTCAAGAAATATGTTGATGGAGTGGAAATAATTGTTGGAGGAGTGCATGCAGCCACACTTCCGCAGGAAGTTCTTGCTGATAAGAATATTGATTATGTAATAAGAGGAGACGGCGAGCTTATAATGAAAGAGATTGTTAATGGGATGGCAAAGAATAAAATTTTAGGTGTTTCTTATAGGGATAAAAAAGGTAAAGTAATGAATAACAAACTTGGCCCTATGATTGATGATTTAGATGACCTTCCATTCCCCGCGTACCACTTAATGCCTATACATAAATATTATCCCTCCCCTGGTTCATATAAGAGACTGCCTGCAATATCTATGATAGTAACAAGAGGGTGCCACGGCAGATGTACTTTTTGCAACCCATGGACACAAGGAAAAGTCAGATCACATTCTGCGAGAAGGATTGTTGATGAAATCAAATACTTGATTAAGAATTATGGGATAAAAGAAGTAGGTTTCTTTGATGACTACTTCACTGCAGACAAGAAAAATATCAATGAATTCTGCAATATGATTATCAAAGAAAGAGTTGATGTAACATGGTCTTGTTTTACGAGAGTCAATTGTGTAGAGAAAAGACTTTTTAGGATGATGAAAAAAGCAGGATGCCATAGTGTGCTTTTTGGCATAGAGTCTGGCAGTCAAGAACTGCTCAACAAAATGAAGAAAGGGACAACAATAGAACAAGCAAAGAATGCTGTTAAGATATGTAAAAAACTAGGTCTACAGACAAGAGCAAGCTATATGTTTGGCGTAATCGGTGAGACAAGAAGAACGCTTAAGATGACCATGAAGCTTGCTTTTGAGCTTGATACGGATCATGCGATCTTTTCCATAATGACCCCTTACCCAGGAACAGAAGTATGGAAAGAGGCAAAAGATAACGGATGGATTGCTAATGAAGATTATAATGATTATATAGGTGAATTTGTGACATTGGGTCTTCCAAGCGTTAGTATGGAAGAAGTTCAGAGCGCATATGACCAAGCATATAGAAAATATTACCTAAGACCAAAAATAATATTAAGGAATCTGCTCAGGATGAACAATAGATATACATTCAAACAAAATCTTGATGGTATAAAAGGATTAATCTTTAATAAATAATCTGTTAGATTAAATAGATTAGAAATAACAATGTCTGAATCAAAACTTGAAAAACTCAAAGATAAGAAAATTGCCTTAGTGATGCCACCAGCACCATCTTATGGTGAGAATTTCTCATGGTTAGACTATCCTAGCCTTATTTTCATAGAAAACCATCTTAGAAAAAATGGCCTTAAGTCTAATATGATAGATTTACATTTTAAATTTATCATGAGGATGCTAAACGATAAGAGTATAAAGGAAGATGCTAATAGGACAAAAGCAGAAATGAAAGAACTTCTAAAAGAAAAGAATCTACTCAAAGATAAGATAGAATACTATCTCCATATATTTCACCATCTCAACTGGCTTAAAAAAGTTAATAAAGAAATGGACCTAAATGGAGTGAAGAATATATATGAACTAGCACAGAAAAATCCATTTCTCAAAGATAATTCATTGTATTTTCTTATATCAGATTATGACATATTTAGAAAGAAACATGGACTAAATAATGATAGGCATTTCCTTGAAGGTATTGAAGAAGAGTTCATTAAATGGCTAGAAAAAGCGCTTGAGGAGATAATCGAAGATAAAAACCTAGTGAAGTATGATTTTATAGGTATTACTGTACCTTCTCTTGTGCATTTTCCTTATGCAATGCTGCTATCGAGACTCATAAAACAGAAGAGCGACTGTGTTATTGTTATGGGAGGACCTGCAATAATATTGACAGCTGATGAAGAGTTAAAAGCTTTACAACAAAAAGGATTTTTTGATGAATTTGTTAAATTAGGAGGAGAAAAGCAATTCCTCAAAATATTGAAGGAGAGATCAGACATTGAAGTTGATGATAAAGAATCTTCTGATTTATCTACCAATATCAATGAGCAGGTACTTATGTATCCTACTGAAACACAGATAAAGAAGAAAGAAGCAAAACTTTCAATAAACTTTGGATGCTACTGGAATAAATGCAGTTTCTGTGATTTTTGCAACCTTTATGATAAATTCCAGATAAAGAAAGTTGACATCCTAATTGATGAGATGGAGCATCTCAACAAAGAATATGGGATGGATAGTTTCATGCTAAATACTGAATCACTTGTACCAGAATATGCAAAAAAACTTTCATTAAAGATAATTAAAAGAGGATTGAAAATTAAATGGCATCCTATTTTCATGAGAGTCGACAAAAAATTCACGATAGAGATTTTCAAGACAATGAAAAAAAGCGGATGTGAATTGTCCAAAACAAGCATAGGAGTTGAATCTTTCTGCAATGAGGCTTTGGAATTCCTCAACAAACCATACAAGAAAGAAGATATAGTCTTATTTTTTGAGACAGCAAGGAAAGCAGGATTGGTTTTTGGCCAACTGAATATGATAATAGATACACCAGGTACCACATTAGTAGAGTCTTATGAAGGCGTAAAGATAATGAAAGAATATATTGATGTATTATCGGACTATGCATGTTCCAGATTACATCTCACAGCATCTTCGCCAATATGTAAGGATTATAAACAAAATCTGATAACACCTATTTATGAAATGGAAAAAAACGAAGAGGATTACAGTAAAAGATTCAATTTTCTCAACCATTGCGAACTATACTGCAATAGGATATCTTTCAAAAATTCAGCAACAATTGATAAGGAAATGTTCAAGAAACTAGAGATGGAATATGAGAAGCTATATGATTATCTTCATCTTTTCATGCATCATCCTAAACTTGATAGGCACAAGATGATAGACTTCATGGACAATAAAAATATGAGCTTTGATCTCAAGCTTAAGATGTTTGATAATATGGAAATACTAGGTTCAATAAAAAAAAGCGGAGACAAGCACAATCAAGGATTCATTGTCCCTAAAATAGATTTTTTTGTCACAGGATCATTCCTTAGAGGGCATAAGTATATTAAACATATGAAGGCAGGAGAAACTCATAAATTCTCTGAGATAATAAAGCATAATATAGAAGAAGGAGTGATAGATGATAATACCCAGGGTGTTTCCAATATGATTGATTTCTTCGCACACCTACTGTCAAGACATTACT
This sequence comes from uncultured Methanosarcinales archaeon, assembly GCA_964581515.1. Classification (GTDB taxonomy): domain Archaea; phylum Nanobdellota; class Nanobdellia; order Woesearchaeales; family JACJVV01; genus JACJVV01. The sequence goes on from CAZOOV010000007.1 coordinate 122,430, forward strand.
TTGAAGATGCAGAAATCATCCCACTCTGAATATCTCAAAAATAAACCCTTCCCTTTCAAATATATGATATATCTTAAGGCTTGTTGAAGAATTGATACTCTCAATGATATTGGAATGAATTCTTTGATAATAACACATATCCCTCAAGAGAAAAGTTTCAGAAAGTGTTGATGATTCACTTAACGATAAATAAGAATCATAATCAATTATTTTTTTATCTCCTAAAAATATTTCTGGACAAGAAGATACGATAATAGATTCATCTGATAAATTATCTGAGATGAATTTTGGAACCTGCGATTGAAGTATTAAAGCATTATTATTCATCTTATCAACATCCGAAAGGAGAGTCAGTGCCAATATAAGGATAAGTGCAATAATAGGAAGCAGAATGAGCAAAGAATAATTTGACTTGCGCAGAACTCTAATATAATCTAAACCACAGCCAATGAAGACAATTGTTGCAAAAACCCCTGTCAATAAAAATCTGTTGTAAAGATTGTAATACTCAAGACTGAATGGAAAATAATTGAAGAGAGAATTAAGCCAGAAAAATATAATAATTGAGGCTGCTGAAAAGTAAAGCGAAAAAATCATCAGAGCTTGCTTCTTGTTCTTTCTTGATAAATATAATATACCTATAAATGTAAGAATAATAATCAGCACCAACAGAATCATATGCAGATAATTTGAAGAGAACGATGTTATGAATGAAGCAAGCTTTTGCGGTTCTATATTACTACAGCTAGTACTGCTGAATGCAAGTGTGAACAAGATGTCTGGAATGACAAGAACTGCATATACCGCTATAGGAAGTAATGTTTTTATGAACTTTAAGATGGCAGAAAAAATAATATTTCTTTTCTTGTATAGATATATTAAAAAAAAGACAATAGCAATAGCATAATTCTCAATCCTGAAATGTGTCATGAAAGCAAGAGAGATTATACTTAGCCAGAGAAGCGAATCCTTATTTTCCTTATAATAAAGCAATATTAATAAGATTGATAATGAGATGAAAAATACTGAAGGAACAGTATTATCAGCAGATGCAGACCAGAATATATTAAGAGGGAATAGAGTGTAAATTAATGATGAGATAATACTTATCCTAATATTATTTGTGAGTATCTTAAGGATGAAGAAGAGCATAATGGATGTCAACGAGCCCAATAATAATGAGATGTATATCGGAAGAAGATTACTAGGTCCAAACAGCTTGAAGAAAATAGATTGGAAAAAAGGCCATCCGTTGCTTTTAGAATACCATACAATATCAATATCATCGTAAGGCAATCCCTGATTCTCTGAAAACATCTGGTCTGCTCTATGCATATACATATGTTCATCCACATAGATAAGATTCTTAGGAACAACTATTGCTGTCCTTAAGATCATGCTGAATAGTAGGATGATAAGCAGAATAAACCATGTTCTTTTGTTTATTGACCTAAAGAATTTTGATAAGTGAGGCATGTTGACATATATTAAATAAATTAAAGCTATGAAGCAGATGAGAGAGAGGATTGCATCTATCTTTCCTAATGCAAAATATGCTTCTTGTGATAATGATTCTAGATTGAACATGCAAACTCAATTCATACTTGCTCATATATAAATAATTATGGACTCGAAAATAGCGTTTGGCTTTCATCATGTTTTTAGCAACGACAATTTTATAAAGTTGCAAAAGCAAGAAATATGACATAGGGAGTGAACACATGAGAGTTAAAAGACTAGCCAAAAATATACCATATGTTCTCCAGAAGCCTCAGCTAGTAGGCAGAATAATTAAAAATTACGCAAATATAATATTTCTCAGAAAACAGATGTTGAGATCCATACAGATGGATATGGGCTATGAATGCCAACTTGACTGCAAGCATTGCTATTCACACAAAATGAAGAGGAAAGATAAGAAGCTGTTGAATGTTGATGAGATGAAGAAGATAGTCGATGATTCTATTGAACTTGGAGCATTGCATTTCTGCCTATCAGGAGGAGAGCCTTTGCTATATGAGAAAAGACTTCTTGAATTGATAAGGCATATAGAATCCAGAGGGAGATATTCAGCGATGGTCACAAATGCATACGCTTTGGATGATATAATGTTGGAAAAATTAAAGGATGCAGGACTTAAGATGATGGTTGTGAGTATTGGTTCGCATGATGCCAATAAGCACGATGAGCATAGAGGAAAGAAAGGATCATATGCGAAAGCTGTGAAAGCAGTGAGAACTGCTAAAAAGATGGGATTTAAGGTATTTATCAATTCAGTCATAACATCAAATAATACTACAAAAAAAGAATTGGATGAAATGAAGGAGATTAATAGGGAATTAGGCGCAGAAACGCATGTGAACCTGCTTGCCCCAATCGGTAAATTAAGTGATAGAGAAGACATATTATTTGATGATGAAGAACAAATAAAAAAGATTCTGGGAGAAGAAGATATACACTCATGCACTGACAGGAACTATTTTGGCACAGGTTGTCCTGCAGGAAAGGAAAAGATACTAATCACTGCATATGGTGATGTCATGCCCTGTGCTATGATACAGATGAGCTTTGGCAATCTAAAAAAAGAAAGTCTTAAAGAAGTGTTGAAAAAAATGCAGAATGATAAATGCTTTGGGAAGTATAAAGGGATGTGTCTTCCGTCGAGCAATAAAGAATTCATGAGTGAATATTTGACAAAGATTCAGAGTACAGACAAGCTACCTCTAAATATCTGTAAGAACAAAGGAAAATAATTCTGCCAATCAAGAGTTAATAATTAAATATGCAAAGGTGAACAGGCTTAATCTTTTCTTCCATATAGAAGATATTCTTCTAATCTAATGAAATTACCTTCAATAAAACAATCATATATTTTATAGAAATCAAAATCCCTCTTCATATTCTCAATAACCTGCCTTGCACGAGGATTTTGAGATGCATATGTTGAAGCGAAGACTCCTGATTTATCCCTAAAGAACAAAGAAAGGATATCTTCTTCTAGTGAAGCTTTCCTTACTGTTTCAAAGTCAATTAGGAATATGCCTTGATTGTTCAATATGAGATTCCTAGGGGAAAAATCACCATGTATAAGGTCAGGAGTTAAATCTTTAGGAAGTCTTTTATTCATATAGTCTTTAGCAAGAGAAAGTGTCTTATCTGATACATCCATAGATTTTGCCATAGCGAGAAGATCCTTTATTCTTTTTCTTATATACTTATGAACATATGATTTGTTTATCTCCATCACAGACTTTTCATGAATGGCAGAAAGCTTCTTCGCTATCAACTTATAAGCATCCCTTTTGCCATATCTCCTCAGACTAATCAATGTTTTCATAGATAGACCAGAGATCCACTTCAAAGATAGTCTCGCGGAATCTACATCAATCAATGGAATACCCATGCCCCTGGAGAGTGCTGTCCTTATGTATTTTGCTACATCATTTTTTATTGCAAAAGGTTGACGTGGAACAAACTCATTTCCACTGTTAAAACTGACATATTCTTTCCATGTGCCCTCACACAGTTGATCGAATTTACATTTTCTGCATGAATCAGGTTTATCTTTAGCTTTTGATTTTCGCGTATTTAACCAATCCTCATCATCATACAACATACTCTTCGTCTCTATGTCTATTAATATAGACTCAGAAATGAGATCCTCATAACCATACATCATACAATAAGGAACCCCTTCAGTCTTGACATTTATATGTGCATCAAGACAGATTTGAATGGCTGTATGAAGAAAAGGGATAACATCCATCATTCTTGGAACAACTGAATCAAAGTTATCCATCGCAGCACCCATTGGATGTACAAAAGCAAACTGAGGCTGGTTCACATCTAATTTTTTCAAAAGAGATGCAATTACAGGTAAGGACTTATAATTCTGCTTTGTAATCACTGTATTTGTACCTACTTCTGCCCCCAATTCTTTCATGTTCATTATAGCTTTTACAGTCTGGTGAAAAGAACCAGGAACTCTTGTCAATGAATCATGAAGGGCTGCAGTGTGCCCATGTATAGAAGGTCCAAACGCAGTGACTCCAGCATCAATGACTTTCTTTAGAAATGTTTTATTAGCCAACATCCTGCAATTAGATTGTAATTCGATTGATTTAAATCCTAATTCCTTTGCATAAGATAATAATTCCAGAAGATCATCCCTTATTGTGACTTCTCCTCCTGTAAAGACAATACGGTCGCACCTGCCAATAGATTCTTTCATGTCAGCTTTCAATTCTGCAGTAGTCCTGTCACCTAAATGCTTGTTGTCATGTGCTACACAGAAAACGCAATTATTATTACATCCATATCCTGTCTTGAGATCAAGTATCCTGCTATTCATCTTTGCTCATTGTTCATCTTTGCTCATTGTTCATCTCTACTCCTATTCATCTTTACTTAAGGATTCTTTGAACTCTTTTAGAATGTCTCTTGGCATTATATTCTTTTTCTTGCAATCCCAATAGAAATCTATTATATCTTTTGCTGTAGTCCTATCAACTTCTCCTGAGACATGCTTGTATTCATAGGAATATTTGAATGGAGCAGTCATATTTTTATCATACTGGATGCCATATTTCTCAGGCTGATTGAAAACTTTAGTATTAGGAATCAAATAAAATATGCTGAATATTGCATCAATCTCAGGATGTTCAAGCAAGAACCTAATTGTCCCTAGTGCCTCAGTCAAGGTCTCAGATGGAAGCCCTAATATCACTTGTATCCCTAATTTAAGGTTAATTGCTTTTGCATCGTCCATTATCCGCCTTACATTCTTGAAGTCTATTCCCTTCTCACAATGATCCAAAAGACGTTGACAAGAAGATTCCATGCCAAAATCAAGATAAAAACAGCCTGCTTCTTTTGCAAGCATCAAGACTTCCTTAGTCAGCTCTTTTTCAAATCTGAGCATTGTGCTCCATTCAATCTTTATATCAGCATCTATCATCTGTCTAGAGAATTCCTGAAGTTGCTTAGTAGAGAATGTAGCATTAGATATAACAAGAGATTTGACATTATATTTTTCTTGCAGAATCTTTATGTCCGCAATTACTTTGCTGACTTTTCTTTCCCTATATGTGGATTTTGGAAGGGGTAGATCATCACAGAAACAGCATTTGTTCCAATAACAGCCTCTTGCAGTCTCATATGTAAGATGCAACTTGTTCTTCTGTCTTGTTGCTTTATACCTCCCCAAATTTAATCCATCAAAATTAGGACATGAAAGTGTGTTAAGGTCTGCTTCATATTTCCCAGTATTAATTATGATTTTCTGATCTTTTGACCTTTTATACATCAGATTAGGTATGCCTGAAACTGATTTGCCATTGTTAAGAGCATTTAATAAAAGATATAATGGCTCTTCTCCATCAAAAATAATAGCATAATCTATGATATCAAAGAAATGAGGTATGTCCTTTAACGACTTCCTGAAAAAAGATACCCATTGACCTCCTATTATTATCTTTGTCTCTGGTTTTTCCTTCTTTATCATCTTTGATATAGTCAATGTAGCAAGTATCTGCGACATAGAAGTCACAGAGAACCCTATAATGTTATATTTGGCCAACCTGGAACAGATATTATTGTTGAAGAAAGAATAAAAGACATTATCTTCATTATCTTCTTTGTTCTCGAGGAAGCTCATCAGACTGTCAGATAGCAGTTTATCACCTATAAAAGAGTTTGATGCTTCGCGGATATTCTTATAATCAAGCTTATTGATTACAGGTTCTGTCCTGTCAGTCTCAGAACTGCCACCCCCCTTACCATCTGTATAGAGATTTAGCTTCTTAGCTTTCATATCTTCAAAGAAATCTAAATTGAGATCAATCTGATCTGCAAAAATACCTTTTGAAGCAAGGTATGCTTTCAGGATAGGAGTTGCAAGCGGAGGGACAGTAGTCTCATAGCAAGGAGGGATGCATAAGAGGATATCTGAGTTTTCTTTTAGACTATTTGAGAGATCCAGTTGAGTTGGGCTTCCAGTCCTTTTAATCGGTTTAAGATCACCAATACCAAATTCACTAAGATCAATCGCGTTAAAACCATCACAGATCTTGTAGCAAGAACAATCATTGCATACTTCTGTCTTTTTTTTCAGCCTGTACCAAGGAAGATCTTTTATCCCTGAGTTATATTGTTCAGGAGGCTGGCATGAATCACCTAAATCTGGTGGAGACTCCCTATTCTTGAATGATTCATCATATTTTCCTAAAACGCAGAAAGGGATCTTTGAGAATTCAACTTCAAAATCATTTTGTTTACAGTAATCATATATCTCAGTCACAATAGGACCTAAATCTTTAATAGGAATATAATCTGAGAAATCCTGATTTGGGATGTTAGGGATTGATATATGAAGCTTCTTTATGCCAATTCTCTTAAGGAGATTAATCAAGTCAATTATGTCATCTTTATTCTGTCTGCATATTAAAGTTGTTATTATTATATTGATATCTGCATCATGTTTAAGAAGATTCTTAATTCCCTGCAATGATTTATCAAAACTATCTTTTATAAGAGTAATACTGTCATGTATCTTTGCATTATGCCCATACAAAGGAATCCTCACTGTAGTTATACCTGAACTTACTAATTGAGATGCGAATTCCTTATCATGCAATCTTTTTCCATGCGTTGCAAGTATTATGTCTTCAAAATTAAATGATTTCAGGTATTTAATAAGAGGGATTATGCCATCATAATCAATAGGATCACAACCAGATATCTCAATATTCTTCACTCCACGCTTATAGAACTCTGCAATATTCTTCATTACAGCAATCTTCTGGCGCTTAAAGTCAGGACTATCCTGATCTATACTTTCTTTGTTCTCTTCCTGGACTGTCTTGCCTTTCTGTGAAATGCCACAGAAGAAACAGTCGTTAGTGCATCCAGGAGAAAGAATTATTCCACCGTTTTTTACCATCTTAGGATATATACTTAAATGTATGTCATGAGGGGCTTATCCAGTATATAAAATATTTTATAAACGAATATAACCATGCTTTTAGTTATTATGAAGACAAGAGATGATGCTTTGGAAATTTTTGTTGAAAATCCATCTAAATTGACAAAAAAATTCATTGAGATTGTTGATAAAAAGAAAAAGATATATGATGAACTGTTGAAAGCAAAGGGATTTCTCAGGCAAATTATAAACGGAGTCAAACTAAGGTTGTGGTATAAACACAAATATGAAGAGATATATGAGTTTGTCAAGCATTATGATATTAAAACAGATAGTGTTAAAGGATTGTTTCAGGAGTTTGACAAGATTGCAGATATGATATTTCTTAATAATATGTTGTTAATGTATTCACATCTTACTGAGAAGAAGAAGAAGAATATCTCCAGGATCATAACTGTTGAGGATAAGAAGATGATTATGCTCAAGGGAGTGGCACTGAAAAAGAATTCATGTGATGAGTTCAAAAAGAAATTTGGACATTATGCACTGAATGCATTTGAGCTGTCATCACCAAGATTCTCTGAATATAATGATAATGAGATTATGAAGATTGCAAAATTCACAAAAGAGTTTGAATGCAAGAAAAATGTTGAATTGAGCAATTGCATACATAAGCCTGAGCAATTATTCCATGTGTATTCTGCATTGCGTGAAGAGCTAAGGTCAATTGCATTACTTATTGTCAGCAAGATCAGATATAAATTACTTAAAGTTGCAAAAGAGAAAAAGATAAAGAATATATTTGATCTTAGTTATGAAGATGTCTTAAGGCTTGGAGAGGGGACTTGAAGATGGAAATTAAAGGAAGGTTCCTGGTTGATTCTGGAATATTGGCAAAAGAGTTCAAGTATGAGATTATTGAGGACATATACAATTACAATGGAGGCAAATGTATTGTTGTTAAATATCTTAATCCAGACTTGGTGATGCTCTTGCCTGAAGTTGATCTCATTGTAAGCGAGAGAGGTTCTGCATTATCCCATATTTCTATAATTGCAATGGAGCAGGGGAAAAATGTTGTGCTTGTCGATGAAGACATTATTGACAGAATCAAAAAGAAAGGCATGATCGCTATTGAGAAAACTATGGAGAATGGAAACAATATTGTAAAAGTTATAATATCTTAGGCAGCTTCTTGAAGGGGATTATCTCTTTATCACCATATAAATCCAAATATGTTTCTGTAAAACCATGACATTTATTTATAAGTAAACATCCTTTACATTTCTCATTCATAGATTTTCCCCTTTCAAGATCATCTCTCCATAAATCCCCTGTTATTTCCTGATTAGGTCTTCTTATATGATAATCTTCTATAGAACCAAGATGAGAGAGGAATTCTTTTGTAGTGCATGCTGGAAAGTCAATAAAGACATAAGGAGGATTTATCTTAGGATCAATCTTCTTTATTGCACTTATAATATCAGAATACTTAGGCATAAGGAGTTTTGCCTTATCTCCTGCCCTACCTTTTGGATTGAAAAAGTTGAGTATGATCCTTCTAGGATTAAAGTATATGAAAAATTTTAATGCTTCAGGCAGATGCATGTAATTCATCCTTGTCAAGGTCATATTCATGGTGAATTCAAGCTTAGCTCCTGACTCCTTCATCTTCTTAATGTTTGAAAGTGCTTTTATGGTCTGTCCAAATGAACCAGGAGACCGAGTAAGTGATTCATGCAATTTTGCATTATGGCCATGAATAGAAACGCTTACCATATTTAGTCCTTTGTCTACAAGAGAATTCAAAAAATCTGAGTTGCTGAGTAATCTTCCATTCGTTATCAGCATAATCTCCTTATATTTTAGATCTTTTGCATATGCTATCAATTCTTTAAGTCCTTCATATGTTGTGGGTTCTCCTGAAGTGAAAACCACCCTGTCAAATTTTCCAGCAGAGTCAGAAAGAGATTTCTTATGAAATGAAATAGGTATATCTTTTCTTTCAAGATATCTTGTTCTTCTGGATTCCATACAGAATATGCAGTTATTATTACATATAAAACCCACTGGGATATGCAAAGTTTCCTCTCTAAACGGTTTTGTCAACGGCTTTGTCATTTTCATATGTCATGTATATCTAAATAATAAATATAATCTATTTCATCAGTCATATTTAATGAATAGATGAGATTTTGTGTCAGCAGACAGTTCAAAGCTGTATGGCATAATACATCATTGTTAGATAAATTACCAGAGAAATCCCTAACAAAAGTTTCATTTGTCATGTTATGTTTGAGATATTTATATTTGTATGAAATAATATCAGGAAATATCTCCTCAAACAATCTTCTTGCACTTGAATCCTCAAAATCTATATGTAAATTACCTTTATTCCTGTTTGCATCATATGGTATAATCAATACAGAGTTAAGATCTGCTAATTCTTGTACCATACTTGAATTAATGAAATCATCTTCCTTAACTGTTCTAAGATTAGTGAAATAAGCGTTATATCCCAATAAGTTCAAGATGTATGATAAAATATAAGACGATGTGCCACCATGGCAATATATCAAGATCTTATCGTCTTTGTATTCACTAAAGAATATATTGAGATGTTCTGGATTTAATAATAAATCAAGATAATCAGGTATTGCCTTAGAATTCTTTAGATTTATTTCCTCATCCCTATTTATGCCAAAGACCCTAAAAGTATCATAATGTGAAGGAGTTGCACTATCAAGATCAATATGGCCTTCATTCCAAAAGATTGAAAGATTTTTCTTATACTGCTCAAATAATATGCACTCCACTCCTTTCTCATTAGACTTATTGATTCTTTTCTCTTTAGAATCATAATCACAATCATATTCTTCTGAAAAAAGAATCTTCCTTTGTTCAGGATTACCTAATTGAGAAGTTATATTTGCTATAAGCCCAGAATATTCCCCATCAATCAATTCAGAAGGAGTGTTAAGCTCTTTGACCTCTTTGAATTTAGCTATGAAGAGAATAGATGTAATCAGCAGAAATATTAAGATTATTATTAGTATTGTTTTCTTTCTGTATTTCTTCTTTGTCTTAAGATTGATGAAAATTGAGATTATGAAAGCAATTATGATGATTATCAGTTGTTTGAAGAAAACTGCTATTGCAGCAGACATTACCACAAGAGTACTTGGTGAGAAAAAAGCGTAAGCTATATTCAACTGTAGTGTTAGCATAAATATGAAGATAAGGACAAGATTCTTTACTTTCAAATAAACCCCTCTTTTAATATATCATCTATTATAATGTATTTTTATAATTCACCACTTTGTATTTAAAAATAATTTCATATCATCAACCAAAGTCCCCCTCTTTATAGAGAACAAAAGCCTTCTTGCTATGAAATAAGGTGATAAGTAAAATGACCTATACGCTTTATGCAAATATTTGTATATTGTCTTCCACTCAAGATTAGGATGAGTGTATACCTTCACAGGAGAGTGGAAATTGTATAGCTTCCAGTCATAAGTTGTTAGTAGTCCTGCTTTTTTCCATTCATTGAAGATAGGCGTTGATGGAAGAGGCATCATAATATCAAATTTAACAACATCTGGTCTGAGTTTTTTTGCGAACTGAATTGTTTTTTTCATGTCTTCTTCTGTCTCATTTGGAAGACCAAACATAAAATAACCCAAAGTCTCTATCTTTGCTTTTTTTGCAAGCTTGAATGCACGCTCTATCTTTTTTAATGATGTCTTTTTGTCAATGTTATCAAGAATCTTTTGTGAACCTGTCTCAACACCAATACTTGCACGGTAAATGCCTGCTTTTTTCATGAGGCGCAGGAGAGAGAGGTTTACTCTATCTGCCCTTATTCCACTAAGACAATTTATTGTTATATTTATTTTTGATTTTATTATTGCATTGCATACTTTTTCTGCATGCTCCATGTCTGTTGTAAAACCATCATCCATAATGTGAACTTCCTTAAATCCTAGGCTTTTTATCCTGATTAACTCTTTTATTATTTTTCTTACTGACTTTTTTCGAAATGATCTTCCAAACACTGATTTATTGCAATATACACAACCATACATACAACCTCTGCTAGTTTCCATCGGATAAACAGGATTCTCTCTTGCAATTGTATGAGGAATGTTATAATCGTTAATGTTAATTAGATCTAAAGCAGGAAAAGGGACATCATCTATATTTTCCATAAGAGGTCTTCTTTCATTAATTATTATTATCCCTTCTTTTTTATAGATTATACCTTTTACTTTTGAAAGGGAAGGATTCTCAACTATATCAAGAAAAGTGTAATCTCCTTCACCCATCACACCTATATCTATATCTGAATTCTTTAATGTTTCTCGAGGCATCGAAGACATATGCGTGCCTCCTGCAACAGAAATGATATGAGGGTTGTGTTCTTTTACCACAGAGATAATCTTAAGAGCTTCATCATAAAGAGGAGTTGTAAAAGTAGTACCGACATAATCTGGCTTGAAGCTGTCTAAAAGGTTGATAAGCTTTGTTTTGTTGAACGGCTGGATGAAAAAATCAATAAATCTGACTTCATGCCCTTTTTTTATCAAAGGAGCTGCAACTAGTAAAAGATTCAAGGGAAAATAGGCTGCAACAGAGCCCTTTACCTTAGTATTCTTGTATATATCCTCCATAGAAGGGTTCAAGAGGAGTATCTTTGCCATAATCAATAAATAATGATAAATGGCTTAAAAGCATTTATATGATGATTTGAACTATAAGTTGCTTTCTAGAAATACTTATAAAAATATTTGAGTAGTTAAAGAATATGCAGAAAATACTGGTTTTAGGAGCAAGCGGATTTATCGGATCACATCTTGTCGCAGGACTTTTAGATAAAGGAGAATATAAGATAACTGCAGTTGATATAGTAGATGATAAACTAAAAGAAGCGACAAATAATCATTTCAAGGATGCACACTATGTCAAGCTTGACATACAAAAAGAAAAGAAGAAGCTGTCTGGATTTATTGAAAAGAATGATGTAATTGTAAATCTAGTTGCAATTGCAAACCCAGGGATATACATCAAAGATCCTTTGATGACATTTCGGCTAGATTTTGTAGATAATCTGTTCATAATAGAAGAATGTGCAAGACTCAAGAAAAGAATAGTGCATTTCTCTAGTTCTGAAGTATACGGCAAGTCAGGTTCCGTTTATATGGAGGATAAGAAATTCTTATTCAATGAAGAGAAGAGTAACCTCATACTTGGGCCGATTGAGAAGCATAGATGGATATATTCATGTTCTAAGCAGTTGCTTGAAAGAGTAATTCATGCATATGGACTTCAGCAGGGGTTGAACTATACTATTGTAAGGCCGTTCAATTACATTGGACCTATGATTGATTTTTTACCATCAGAAGAGGAAGGAATTCCAAGAGTGTTCAGTTTTTTCATGGACGCACTGCTTTATGGCAAGAAGATGTATCTTGTCGATGGTGGCAAAGCAAGACGGTGTTATACTTATATAAAAGACGCAACTGATGCACATATAAGAATTATTGAAAATAAAGGCAATGTATGTGACAAAGAAATATTTAATATTGGTACTGTTAAAAACGAGATAACAATAAAAGACTTCGCAGTATTGATGCAGAGAACTTATGTGAAGCATTTCATGAGACCTGATGAGAAACTTGCTGGAATGGAGAGCATTTCTGGCGAAGAATTCTATGGGAAAGGATATGAAGATTCTGACAGAAGACTTCCAGATGTTCGAAAATTGCGTCGGTTGACAGGTTGGAAAGCAGAATATGATCTTCCTAAGATGGTTTACGAAAGCATGAAGTATTATGTAGAACGTCAAAGATCTATGTAACTGTCTTTACTTAGTCCTGGCTTTTTCCCAACTACAGCTCTTGCTGCATTGATTCCACTTTCTGCAGCTTGATTCTGGTTATCATAAGTGAATTGACCATGTCTTCCTATCAATGATAAGTTCTCGAATTTTGAAAGATAATCGTTTATCTGTTTTAGATTGCTTACTGACTCCATGTCTAATACAGGATATGCATCTTCCAGATGAATCACTTTGTAATTGAATACATCTTTGCTGTCTAAAATATTATTCTCTGTAAGATATTGCATGGTCATTTCGAAAAGATCTTCATCTTTTGTTTTCCATATCTTGTCGTCTTTAAAACAGAAGAATTCAACTACCAATGATGTTTGATTTGGTCTTGCCATGCTTTCTGAGAACATCTTAGGCTCATATATCCTTGCAAAAGGTGTGCTTTTTTCTGGAAAATAGATCCAATGACTAGTTGTAATCTTTGGCTTATCTATCAGGAGTATCAGATGAACTTGCGATCTATATTTTAGATTTGCTGATGCGTCCATAACTGATTTTGGCGGTTTTGGATCAAGCGAAGCTAGAAAATCTGGCAGAGGGATTGATGAGATGAGATGATTGACTTGTAAAAGATCCATCCCTGTTGCTTTTATAGATTGGATATTGATATTATTATGAGTTATTTTTTCAGGGTGTGATCTGAATTCAATATCTTTGCCTTTTGCAAGAGCAGTGTATAGCTGATCCAGCCCCTCTTTTGGATAATAGAAATATTTCTTAGGTTGTTTCATTGCATGCTTTAGTGCGTTCCAAGTAGAAAATCTACTTGCTCTTTCTTTTATCCATTTAATTGATAATTGATCTGCTTTGATGCCCCACATCTTTTCTGTATAATTGATTACATTGAAGTCTGCAAATGCTTTTCCAAGCTTCGAATAGATATATGATTGGAAATTGTTCTTTTTTCTCTTTAAGGAATTTGTCAGGAATGAAATGAAAAAATGAAACATCTTCATCGCGCCTAGATTCTTGCGAAGATTCTTGAGAGTGTTTGGATAGTTGTATGTCTTCTTGTTTATTATCTGGCTTACTTTCCATTCGTGGCTTATGAGATTCTCTTTTAATGTATCTTTTAACATTGATTTTAGATATTCATCTTTTGTGAAGAATATATGAGGACCAAGATTGAACTTAAAGTCTTTATAGCTCAAAGTTTTTGAGAGTCCACCCACTGTTGCTGATTTCTCTATGATTTTAGGTTGTTTTTCGTTTCTTTTTAGTTCTTCTGCACAAAATAAGCCTGCAGGACCTGCACCTAGAATGATAATATTGTCTGCCATAGGATTTTATAGAAATGGTTGATTTAAAAAGATTTACTCAGTGCAGACTAATATGAAACATTTAATCCAATATGCTCTGTAGAAAATCTCACTTAATTCGGATTAGCAGCGATTCAGCTCTGGACTATAAATCATATAATCGTTCAAGCTCCGTAGGAGCCAACCCTCTGAACTGACCTTATGTAAAACTTTAAAGAGCTTCATCCGATGCTGCTAATCTACACTTTCTACAGAGCAGATCTCAGTGCAGTGCATATAATGATTCAACAAACATCAAGATGCCCAGTATCATAGGTAGAGATGTAAATAAAGTTATACCGAAGAAAAAAGATGCAAGATACGCCACTGCTGGTATCATGAAAACAATAAAAGTGATTATATTCATTACACCCATGCCCCCTTGATGTGTTAATGCCATGACTAAAGAGAAGATCTGGAGTGCAATCATCAGTATAGCCCCGATAAGAATCTTATCAAATGGAAGATGGAGTGTGTAAAGACCCATAGACTCTAGAACTATCAATATACTGATTGGAAGCATACAAAATGATAATACCTTAGCAATCATTGTCATAGTGCTGTTTTAAGTTGAAGCATTAATAAATATTTTGATTAATCTTGCTTTATAGAAATACTTAGTTGAGTCCGAAAGAATCCATGAAATTAACAATTGTATTGTATTCCTGAAGGTATTTGAAGCCTTTGTCTGTTAATGAATATGCGTTGCTCTTCTTTTCTATGAACTCTTTTCCCATCAAATCTTTAAGATAAGTATCAAGCATCTGCGGAGAAAGGTTTGCTTTATACATAATATGCGTCTTCTTCACATTGCCTTTCCTGCATGATTTTAGTATATCATGTATGAGTTGGAGTCTTTCTCTTTTCATTTTCTTTTTAATAACATTAGATTTGCTAGTATCAATAAGTATGCTACAAGTTCAAGCATGTCCCCTATGAAATGAGAGAGAGCTGATTGTATAGAGAATATGAATAATAAATTGCTTAGGAGTAAGAATAAGAAAGCTGAAAGGACAAGAAATGATTGAGTCTTTTTATGTTTCTTATAATTTGCTTTGTAAAAAAGGACTATCACTATTAAGAATGCTACAGATATCAGATGAAATAGTAATATTGGTTTTGAGATAAATAATAATGGCAGTATACCTAGTGCAAGCAACAAGAAGAGTAATTTCTTATCTTTATGCTTGAAAGTCATATATGTCAGTAAGACTAGACCTATTGTAAAAAGTAACATATGAAGAAAATTCCCAAATATCATGGCTGTCTGAAACGCTCTTGTATGCATGAATTTTCCTACTGCTCTTGTTGGGAGCATATAAAATATAGATAATCCTATGAGGAAATTCATTATGTAGGATAAAGATATTGACAAGAATGCAAAGCTGAATAATTTGAGTTGTTTTTGTGATGTCAACTTATACAAATGAAATGCATATATGAAAACTAGAAGTGTAATTAACGCAAAGCCAATCTTGAGCATCGCATTGTAGCCCATAAACCAGGAAAATATCTTGTATGCATTCATACGCTATATAGGTGAAAATTCATTTATAAATCTTGTGTAGGATAAATCTTATCCCTCCTAAATAAGGCATTAATAAATGAAGTGTTTTCTAAGTTGTATTAACTTAAGGAGGTCGGAAAAAATGGAAAAAACAAAGAAAACAAAGAAAATGAATAAGATGTGGACAATTGGACTGGCACTGATGGTACTAGCAGTATCTATGGTATTTGCTGTGCCTTTTGGAGCTGGAAGATTTGATAGCGAAACAAAAGAGGAGATTGCAGATGCACTTGAAAATGATGATTTTGATGCATGGAAAGAAGCAATGTCATCTGGATTGACACAAGAGAGTTTTGAAAAAATGCAAGAATGGCATGAAAGAATGTCTGCTAAAATAGAAGCAAAAGAAGCTGTGAAGGATGCTCTTGACAATGCAGATTATGACGCATGGTTAGAAGCAATTGCAGGCCTACCTATGGAAGAAAAGTTCACTGAATACATCAATGAAGATAACTTTGATGAGCTTGTTGCAGCGCACGTTGCAAGACAAGAAGGCGACCATGAGACTGCAAAAGAAATCATGGAAGAACTTGGAATTCCTCTTGGCGGACTAAAGAAGATGCATCAGAAGCATTTTGGACAAGGACAAGGAAGAGGCATTGAAAATGGACAAGGAAAAGGCATGAACCAAGGAATGCAAAATGGACAAGGAATGGGACCTATGAATTAGGTTCATTTTTTTATTTTTCTTTATTTTTCAATTTATGTCAAAGAAACTTACTGATGTGACATTGACAAGACAGTTTGGATCTCCAACTTTTCCATCTCTGTTGTCGTAATCGCTGAAGAGGTTTATGTCTTCATCACCATAATATAATGTTCCTGGCATAGGTATTGTTGATGATATAGGCTGCCAGCATATCTCTATGCAAGTTCCTGAAGGCTTGCATTCTCCTGTGAAGTCCACGCAATCAGTTGGACTATTGCAACATCTTGCAGGACCTGGACCTGAACTTATGTAATGTTCGTTGTTGTCGTCTCCACAGCATTCTTTAGTTGTCGATGTTGGACCTCCATTATTATCATCACCATACTCCCCTACATTTAATTCTCCTGCTTCAGCCCAGTCATTACCAGAAGCAATGCAACGTGTGGATGATAAATCTACATCCGACCATTTTGAGTTATAACAAAAAACATCAAAATCTGAACTTACACCAGTTATAGAAGCATAACCAATATCATCATCATAACAATCATTATCTAAAATACAATCAGTAGGTTTATCACAACAAGCATCATCAGTAGTTAAATCATCCCAACTAACGTGTCTGTCTAATGTTTTTGATGTCATCCTATATCCTATGTTCTCATTGCTATCATCACCACAACATTCTGTGCCATCTACGGACCCCAAAGAATATCCACCATGAGAAATGGTTTCTCCTGAGATTTGATAAGCATCCCAACCATAGCCACAAGTATCTGCAACCCTTCCACAATGATACGCCCTATCACCATCACAGTCTATCCAAGAAGCACCTGCATTAACAACATTATTATCAGCACACAACACTTTTTTGTTGTTTGTATATCCTGTTGATTTTATATTACCGCTTACATAACAATTACCACCCCATATACAAGAGTTGGACTCAGCACAACAAGCACTTGATGTGTAGGAAGATATACTGCTATCATCTGAGTTTTTCAAACTGTACTCATCATGCCAAGGATTTTTGTCACCAACATTTCCTGCAAAAACTGAATTCAGATTTGTGCAGCAAGCACCATTAGTCTCACAACCATCAGCCATATTATTATCACAATCATTCCATCCAGCTGCACAAGAACACGAAGGAGTACAAGTGTTACAACCAGCCCCACTACTTTTACAAGTATTAGTACAAGAGCCAACAGTATGAGGCTTTGTACAAGAAGTTGTGCCACAAGAATGATCATAGATTTTAAAAGTAGCTTTTCCCCACCTAACTACACTGCATTCATCCTTGATCCACATCTGAACCGAAGTTCCACCGTTCGTATTTCTGTGTGAGGATATATCATCATTATACCATATCTTATCTAGACAACCTGTAGTGTCTTCATCAGGAAAATTACAATTGCAAGCGCAAGAATTGTAATCATCTGCTACTTTAGTGCCTCCAACATAAAGATCACCTTCATCATCAATCTCAAGACTGATAAGTTCTAGTTTGTAAGTGCATGAACTAGTGGGGATAGTACTGGAATATAATTGTGCATTGCCTGAATTGACACAAATATCCTCTCCAGGAGCAACTGCATAACCCATAAGACCAGTATTCCAATTATAACTTCCAGCATAAGAACAAGGAATAAAAATAAGAATCAAAATTAGTATTAATATATTAAAATATACCTCTTTTTTCATTAGATATATAAATTTAGATATATATATTATAAAAGTTTTGGGAGAATGAGGATATTGAATATTTTATATTAATTATATATTATGGCACAAATAAGCTCAAAAGTAATTTATTCTTCAAATGTTTTAATATGATTGAGATAAATAGGAGGCTGAAAAATGGATGAAGAGGAATCTGATGAGGAGTCTTGGGAGACAGAGTATGAAGAATATATGGATGGACATGTACTTCACTCCTAATCATGTATTCTATGGTTGATTATAGATAAGATAGTTGGATTTCTAAAAGGTATTAGTTAAAGAAGGTAAGATATCTGAAGAAAGAATAGAAAGCATTAATCAAAGAACAAGAGATGGCGGTGGTGAAATTGTTAAGTTTTTAGAAAAAGGTTCTGCTTTTTATGCTCCCGCAGCATCAGG
>CAZOOV010000008.1:0-122571 GCA_964581515.1 uncultured Methanosarcinales archaeon
CTACATCTAATACAAGTTCTTGTCTTACTTCATCAAGGAACGCTTCTGTCCCAATCCCAATCTCTTGAAGGATTAACTTATATTTCACAGGCTTTGAACCGTATTGTATAACTTCTACATCTACAGGAACGCCTTCTGCTTCAATTGTGTATTTGTCTATTACTTCAAACATTTTTTTGTTTTGATATCTTTTGTTTTTATTTCTTATTTAGTATTATGATTTTTTTATTTAATGGTTTTTATTTATCTTTTTATTTTAATTCTTTAATTTCTTTATATTGTTTTATTATCTTATTTATTTCTCTATCTTCAATATTTCAATTCCACCTACTGGAAGATATTTTATCTCTACTAAACCATAATCAGCAAGTATCTGTATCCATTCTTCAGCAAGTCTTCTGCTTATTTTGAATTCTGTTTGTATTTCAGATAGACTTATTTTACCTTTTTCTTCAACAGTTTTTACTATCAAATCAAAATCTGTGGTTATTACTTTTTCTTTTTTTAATGAAGGGCTTGCTTTTTTTTCAGTGCTATTTTGTTTTGTTGTTGTTGCTTTCATACTCGTAGTTAGTTTTGAGTATATAGCGGAAATATCACTTTGTAATTTTGTTACTTCTTGCTCTTCTGAGTCTTTGATGATATCTTGATATAATGTATAAAGAGTATAATATGTGTCTTTTGCTTCATCAAGCTTTTTCATGCTTATTAATTGATGTATCTTTATCTTAAGTTGCAAAAAATTCTTGATTTTGCTAATTTTTTCTTTTTTTCGGAGTATATCCTGTTGTATAGCTGCTTGATTCTCTTGTCCTTGTGGTTGCACGGGACTCTTCTGTGTTGGAATGTTAGACCTATCAGTATCCATAACTATAACTCATATAGGCTTTCTTTAAATAGATATGTCTTTATCATAGAATAGTGAATCAATATAAACTTAATAATAGTTATATAAAGGACTAAATGAACCTTATTTGAGATATTTTTTGTGTCTCATATCTTGGTATAATTACTTTTAATGCATATGGCTCAAAGTAAAAGTCATAGGATGATGCTATACTTTCTACATAAATATATGCAGTAACATTATAATTTCCTTCTAATGTTGTTATCTCTACTTTTTCATTATCAAGAGTAATATTTAGAAAACTTGTAGTATTGCCTGTATTATTGATAAGCCAGGTGTGAGATTCAGAATCACTTAATGTATCAAATAATATCTTTTTGCTTTCTTCAGAGTCTTCGCTATTTATTAGTTCTGTTGGATAATCCATATCATTTATTGTTATGTTTAGGAAATGGCTGTCAAATATTGCTGTAGGAGTAGAGCTGGCATAAATTCCTCTCATATCTTCAAAAGAATTAATTGTTATATTTATGCCTGGTATTTTTGCTGTATTATCACCTGATTCATTATAATATATTATCAATCTTTGGCCTTCTCCTGTTAAAGTATTGCTTGCAGTCTTGTAAATGCTTATTCCATCTCCTTTGTATAATGTAGGATTTTGGATTATAGCACTTGAATTGAAATACACACCATAAGCTGTTGCTGATATCAGGCTTTCTAGTTCAGCAAGATCACTTTCAAATTTTGCTGATGTCTGACCGAATTCAATTAAAGATGTATTTATCATGATCCTATCCATATATTCATTTGGATATCCATCAATTATTTCAGGAGTGATATTAAGGCTCATGTTATTGTTCACTAAATATATTTTTTTAACAGAATTTTCTACAGAATCTGCAAGTTCTATAACTCTTGTTGCAAGAGAGTTTATTATGACTTTATTGTCGCTTTCTTCCTGGGTTTGATATACAGTGACTGCATATAAAAGGAGTACTGTCATGAATAATGCAGTAGATGCTGCAAAAACTACTCCTTTCTTGTTAAGTTTTCTAATTTTGAGTTTTCTTTTAATTAATTGTTTATTTTGTCCAGGCATAATATCTTACTCTCACTATATTTATTATTTCATCAGATTTATTGATTGTAACCATTCTTTCTCCAGAAGTTATGAAATTGTTAACAGATGAAACATCTGGCTGTTGTCCATTAGATATTATTATATTGTTGCTATCTTTCATTTGCACTATCATTGCATATTGTTTAGGAAGGTAATTATCTATTGAGTTATTTATGCTTTTTATTGTCTTTGAAACAATAGGGTTGAAATCGTATTTTGCAATTATGATATTTGGATTGATTGATTCTTTTGCATAAAGTTTGTTTATCTCTGTAGTACTAAGGGCTTTACTGAAAAATATTATATCATCAAGTTCCCCTTTAAAATAACTTGTCAGTAATGAGGTTTGTTCACCAACCCCAATCAACATATCATTTGTTGAAGAAGGACTTTTTGGTGTTACAATGTTTAATTGTGCTGGTGTTGCAGTCTGGTTGTCGATATATATCTTTATAGAGTCTGTTGTACTCTTTTGGACTACTAATACAATTTGGTGCCATAAATTATCATTTGTTATTGTTTGTGATGATGTCAATGTTTCGCTAGCCACTATTGCAACGACTTGACCTATGCTATCTATTTTAAGAGTTAATACTTCATCATCTATATCTCCTTTTGATATAAGGATATCCTCATTATTTGATTCACGTTTAACCCATAAAGAGATTGAGAAATCATCATCTGCATCAAAGTTTAATTCTGGTGCGTTACTTACATTTACATATCCATTACTTCCATCAAGAACTAATCTATGGTCATAATAATTATATGTGTTTGATATTATATATGCTGGTGCATTATATGTGCCATGGTTTAATCCTTTTGAATCCATGACTGTATTGTTGAAAAAGAATTCATTTTCAAGGTAAAATGATTCAAGAAGATTAGTCTTTTGCATTAAATTCATGACATCAGATGCAGCTTCGCTTGGATGACCTAAAAACATCTTATTGTATGTTATCCTATTGAAATATGCATTGACAGAGATTATGACTATTATACTGAATAATATAGCTAATGTTGCGTCAAGAGAAAATACTGCTCCTCTTTTTGAACTTGTTTTTCTTCTTTTCATCTTATTATTTATTTTTTAATTATCTTAAAATTATTTTTTTAATTATGTAATTCTGTTATATCATAAATTAGTATATTGTGAATTCAAATGTATTAATCTCTTCATCAAGGAGGATTTTTCTTGATATTGTTACTGAAAGATTTTCTTCTGGTGGATTACCAATTGTGTAAATTGCATTTGACTGTTTGTCTCTTATCTTGATATAATATTCATATCTTTCAAGTCTTAACATGGATTTTATATCATCACTCCTGTCATAAGGTGTATTGTGCATTGCAACGAAAGTATCCCATTTCTGTTTTGATAAGACATTATTATCACTAGCAAGACCTATTGTGAAATTAGAAGATTGCCATACTGTACTATCTAGTTCCCATCTGACAGGATTACCTGGTGTTTGTGTCATTATTGCACTGAGGTCTCTTGCTAATCTAAGTTTTGTTTCTTGTTCTTGATCCAATTGTATTCTTGCACTTGCTTTGAACCATATCAATGTTATCATGGTAAGTATTACTATGAATACAATGAATCCAAAAAGGAAATCATATATTACAATCTGTCCTTTCTTGTTCAATCTTTTTCTTTTATCCAAGTATTTTCTTAGTACTGATTTCATTTTGTATTAATTTTATATTATAATGTTATTATATGTCTTTATCTTATGTAATTATCTCCTTGTTCTATTACATAATTGAAATAAGAATCATATAATCTTTTGACTTCTTCTTGTGTAAGTGCTCTGTTGTAAATACGGACATCGTCAATCATTCCGTCTATATCTTCATTTTTTCCATTAAGGCTACCAATATAGAAATATTTCCCATATGAGTTTGTATTATAATCAAAATAATTTCCTCCTGTGTCTTCTTCTGAAGATATTAAGTTTCCATTATGATATAGTCCTGCATGTGTTTGATTGATGCTAAGCGTTAACATATGCCATTGTCCATCATTTATTCCTCCTGTAATAGTATTTTGACTTATCATATTTGAGTTGCTACCATAACCTGCTGATATATGATTACTGGTGCCCTGGAAACCTAGGAAGAAATTGCTATCTCCAGTGGACTCATAATAACCAAATGCAGAATTACCTGTAAGTGTATTAAAATTGACCCAATAACTTATTGTGGCTTCTTGGCTTTTATGATAATAACTTGTTTCTATTACATCATCATTTCCATCAAAAGAACATGATTTTTTTCTGAAACCATCATAACCACAATTAGCGCCATTTTTTAATTCTCCTGTATAATGGAAATCAGAATTGTCAATAGCATATGTGTTTGATTTATTCTTATCCATCCTGAAATTGGCTACTAGGCCTTCTTCTAAAACAGAATCTCTTACTTCAACTTCTCCGTCAACATTTGCAAATGTAATACTAACATGAGGTGGGATTGTAAATGAAGTATTATATCCATTTGTGACATTATATGGAGAATAACTGCAATAATGTGTTCTGTTCTCATCATTAGTTTGTTTCCATATCATAATTTGTCTTGTTTGACCTAATATAGTTGTATTAAATTCTATCTTGTCTGTAAGTTTTCCACCATGCCCCATTGAGGCTGCGTTTGATATTAGGCTTGAAATCTTTTCACATGGCACTTTCAATTCAAGTGCATCTTTATATCTGAATGTATCTGCTCTTCTTGCATTGGCTATAAAGATGACTCCTATAAATATTATTAAGATTAGACCTGTGGTCATCAAGAATTCCATACTTACTTGGGATTTTCTTCTTTTCATTTTCTAAAAATTTAGCTATATTGTTTATTCTCCAATAGATCTTCCTATTGTATGAAGCTTGTCTATCTCGTCTGCAATAAGAGCGCGATTATATATCATTACTTCATCTATACTACCATTAAAATAGTTAGTTACTGGTCCATCTGTCTTTCCAATCATTACATCTTGATTCGGATAGCTATCCATGAGTCCTGTTTGTGCATATGTTTCATCTTTGATTCCATCTAGATACAATGTTATATTCTTACCGTCATATATTACTGCAACGTGATGCCAATAGTCTTCTAAGATGTTTCTTGTTCCTGAAAACGTTAAAGCTCCAGCACCGAATTTACTCTTAAATTCAATATTTTCTCCATTGGTTCTCAATTCCCATTGTACATTAGTGCTATCGCTCTTTGTAATTATTGCTTGATTCGTAAGTGTTTTGTCATTTGTCTTGATCCATGCAACTATACTAAGTTGTTTTGTTATATCAAAGGAAGCATCGTTTCCGCAATTTATGAAATCTCCATCTCCATCATATGTGCATCCTTTTCCTACATAACCACTATTATTACAATCTGCATTATCTACAAGTGTTGCATCAGCTATCTTGCCGGTTCCTTCTTGGATATTATTTGTAGAAGTATTTTTTTGTTCAAAATTATAGTATGCAATAAGGCCTTTTGTGAAGTTTTTCAAACCAAGAGGCATTACAGAAACATAACCGTTGTCTTCTGCTCTTACGATAACAAATCTTTTTCCTTTACTTGTTTCTAATAACCCAAAAACTGGGACAGTTGTAGGAAAATGCATGTCAGAAAGTCGGCCTTTCTCATTGGATACGAGCACTATTTCTTTGTATGATGCATGTGCTTGTACAATTGTTTTAGGCATTTCGATAATAATTACTTTTGAAGTGCCAGGCCCTACTGCTCCTACTTTATTGACAGCTAGGCTTATACTTTTTGCAGTGTCGCTTAGCTCATTGTTCGAGACATATGAACTGACTTGACTTGTTGAATAGAATATAATAGTACTTAAGATTCCGAGAAATAATGTTAACAGAATTACATACTCGAAAGAGGCCTGTGCCTTCTTATCTTTCATATTTCCCCTTTTTTTTGATATAATTGACAATTTGTTAAGATTCTATTGGAATTGAACACCTGTGAAATCTTTTTTCACTTCATTTGTATCTTCCAGTTCAGTTTTTGTCAAATCTGGAAAAAATGGTATTTTTACAGGTGTAGCAAATTTAGTGAAGTTGCTAGTTATAAGTGCTTCGCCTTTGTCTAATGAGGCTATATTCCTATTGTCTGAAGTCAAATCCTGTGCTGCACTGTCTATAATGGCTTGTCTTTCAGATGCCATTTCAATACCAAGGATTATTTTTGTGTTCATGTTTGCTAGAATCTCTTTTGGAATCAATGATGGAAGTTGTGTAATAGCACATATACCCATCTTGAATTTTCTTCCTTCTTTTGCTATGCTTGAGAATACGTTCCCACCACGTTCAAGTACTTCTTTTCCTAATACACGAGGGGCTTCTTCAAGTATCACTGAAATGACTGGTTTTTCCGGCAAAGTGCCTTGCCTCTTGTATCTTCTGTATCTATTGAATATTTCAGTTGTTATCATGCTTCCTATAAGTATCTCAAGATTGCCGCTGAAATTTGATGTGTCTATTATTACAACTTTGGAATTTTCAAGATCATCACATATGTCTGAAATTGTAGAAGCTCCTTTGTTTTCATCAAATATGCCATTGCAGATTATATCTGTATCTTTCACATTGATACTTAACAATGTCATCAGCTTCCTTTTGAGTACATTTAATGTTCCTTCATGAATGATAGGTCTACCATTTACAGTTATTTCTTCTCCAATCATTATCTGCTTAATCCAATTTTCATTGAATTTCTTAAAATAAGTATAGATTGCATCATTCTGTGCATCTGTGAGGTTCATTGCACCACTAAAATGATTAGGCTTGATTTTTGATAGGTTTATTGCCAATGTTCTTGCTCCTTGTGGAACATTAAATGGAGTATAATAAACAACTTTGTCTTTGTTAGGATGATCTTTCAGACCGAGTTTATTTCTTCCAAAGTATTCATCATGCGGATCAAGCACAAGGATGCCTGAATAATCATGTTTTAGAATATTCCATAATATGCATGATGTCAGATTACTCTTTCCTCTTCCTGTTGTTGCTGCTACTAATATATGGTGGCTTAGTACATCTTTTCCATCTAAGAACAGATCAGAATCTATGACTTGGGAGCCTGAACGAAGTTTTCCTATATATAATGGGTTGTCAGGCATTGTAAGGAAATCTATGTCTTCTTTTGCTAATGTCTTGATTTCAGAAAAAAAGTCTGCTAAGCGTTTATTCAATTTTGTCTTGCCTTTTTCTATAGCAAGTACGCTTTTTAGTTCAGCAATAGTATAATACCTTAAATTTTCATCCATCAGTTGTATATCAGCATCCTCTTCAATCTTCATGCCAGAAATATATTCTATATTGCTTTGTGATACCTGGCTACCATGCTTCAAGTCAACAACTTGGAGTATTATCTTGAATTGTTCATTTTCGCAGATGACTAATTGACCTATCTCTAAAGCTTCACCTTTTTTTTGCCTCATGAACAGGCTGTCAAAGCTGCCTCCAATTATCTGCCCCTTTATATTGCCCATTCTTAACTCAGAAGGGTGTTTTTATATAAATATTTCTCTGTTCTAACTCCATTTTCTTTGATATTGCATCTAACCTAAAACATGAAAATCTTTATATATAACCTCTTATTGAATATATACATGGTGGATGAAATGAAAAAGCCTTTAATAGTGATGTTTACCAGTATTCTTCTTATTCTTATATTATCTTCATTTAGCTTGGCAGAAGATGATGTCTTTGTAAAAGTACTGCCAGTGGATGATGAAATATCTCAACTTGAAGAAGCTTCATTCAATATTAGCATAGTAAATACCAAGAATTATACTGATACTTTCTCTTTTTATTCACCTAACATTGATCTTTGGAGTATTAAGTTTAATCCTAGCTCTCTGAAGTTGCATCCTGCGGATGATGGCAATATATTGCTTCGTGCTAAACCAAAAGAAGTAATTATTCCAGGAAGAGAATATGGAATCCAGCTCAATATCAGAAGTGATAAGGATTCAGGTTTGCAGAAAGTATATGCTTTTGTTAATGTAATGTCACAAGAGCAGATAGATGCAAAGTATACTCCTATCATTTTGATGAATGTCAGTGAAATTGGAAAATTAGATCCTACACTAGCGTCAACTTTTACTATAGATTTAGAAAATAAGAATGTAAGGAATATCGATAAGCTTAAAATAAAACTTAGTAGTGATGTATTTGATGAGGAAATCTTTACTGATTTGGAACCTTTACAGCAGAAGATAGTTCAATTCACTCTATCAATGCCTGATTCTACTTTGCCTCAGGAAGATAACTTGATAATAGCATTATGGATTGATAATATGACTATATTATCTGAGTCAGTGGATTATGAAGTGATTGGTATTGAAAAGCAAGATTATGAGGCTGAGTTTACACATTCACTCATGCTTACAAAGCATGATGTTGTTGTAATGAATCAGGGAAATCTTGAAGTAGATGGCAAGTATAGGGTATCAACAAATTTATTGAATTATTTCTTCATAAGAGGTGATGCTAGTTCAAGGTTTGAATTCTTTGATGGAAAAATGTACAAGCTTTTCCATCAACAATTGCAACCTGGAGAAAGTTATAGCCTTACAGTTGTTGTTTCTTATAGGCCAATAGTTTATCTTATAATTGCTCTTGTTGTGTTAATAACATTATATTATCTTCTTAGAAGTCCATTGGTCGTAAGGAAATCTGTATCAAGCATAAAGACTAAAGAAGGATCATTATCTGAACTTAAGGTTCTATTGCATATTAAGAATAGGACTAAGAGAAATTATGAAGATTTGATTGTACTTGATAGAATACCTAAGATTACTGAAATAGGTAAAGAATTTGAAATTGGAACAATCAGACCAACAAAGATAATGACCCATGAGAAGAAAGGTACAATCGCTAAATGGGAAATGAATTCTCTTGACAGTTATGAGGAAAGAGTTATTGCATATAAATTATATAGCAATTTGAATATCCTTGGTGGACTTACACTTCCAATAGCGCTTCTTAAGTATAGGATACGTGGCAAGGAAAAGAAAGCAAGTTCTAATAAGATTAAGCTTGTCATCCAAAACTTTAAAGGAGATAAAAAAGACACTAAAGAAGATTAGATTTATTCTAAGTATTTTAATTTAATTTCTAATTAGTAAAATTTAAATTAATAAGATTGGTTCTGAACTTTTATATTTTTCAAAACTTCTATCTGTTCTTGATAATATTCTGCAATTAGATCCTTTTTTAAGAAAATATACTTTAATGGGATTTTTAGCTAAATATTCACATATCTGTTGTCCTATATTTGATTTGTAATATTGCATTTGATGCTTTACATCACTCAATATTCTTGCAAGATCAGAATCAACAGTTAAGATTGCACTACCCTGATTATCGTGGATTGAATAATATATGGCTGTTGCGACTATCTGTTCGTCTGTATGGTTGTCTTGAGTTAGTTTTATAGAACGATTCTCATATCTTATGCTATAATCTCGTTTTGACCAACACTTAGTAGCAATATCTATTACTTCTCTTTCTATATAGTCATATAATGCTTTATCTTCAGGTTTGAGTATTTTTCTTCTTGCTTTTCTATGAATCTCACAATATTTCATTGCTATGCCTTCAAGTAATTCTTTAGTAGGGTAGTAGCCGTTATTATTGGGGTTTATCTCTTTATGTTTTATCATCTCTTTACCAGTTTGATTCATATCTCTTAGTTTTCTTCTAATAACTTCTCTGAAATATCTTAGTTCTTCAACAACACCTGAAACAAAGTGAGTGTTTGGCATCTCTATACAGTCATAGAATTGATGTGATGATATTTTTACTTTTTCTAATTCATCTTGGTCTAATTGGCAGAATGTTTTTGCTCCAAAAACAAGATCCTTATACCAAGAACATGTATCTCTATTGACTCCACCTGTATCAAGAAGTATGAATCCTTCTGTTTCTATTATGTTTTGAAGGCTGTGTTCGTTCAACATTATCGCCAGATAATGGTGTTCTTAGGGGTTATATAAATATTACCTAGGAAATATTTATGGGAAATATTTATAAAAGGGTCAATACTCTTTCAACTTGATTTTAGGAGATCCCCTCCTAGCTCAATTGGCTAGAGCGCACCGCTGTAGCAAATTGCTTTGAGTTGCACTTTGAGTGCTAAGATGATAAGCAATCAGCGGTTACGGTGAGGTTCCTGGTTCAAGTCTGGGGGAGGGGATTTTTTATTTCTTAGAAATTCATTATATAACTTAATTTGACTTAATTCATTTCTTGGCGATTTTCCACATGGCATCAAAGCTATGATTAAAGCTTTTTGCCACTTCTTTGCTTTCTATTGTTATGAACACAGGACTTTCACTGAATATGCCGAGAATGGAGAGGTCATCGATGACATTGATGCTCATAAAGGAATTGTAATCCAAATATCTTATTTTTGCATATTTTCCTAATAGTTTTCGGTCTTTTTTTGCTGCAGGCTCTACAATCTTTCTTACATCAAGTCCAGGAAGTTCTCTTGCTGGTTCCATATTGTATGTGAAGAAGTCATAATAATTGCCAAGTCCTTTGTATTTATCAAATGCTAATATTCCTAGAATCCTTACAATTTTACCTTTCTTATATCTTTCTCTTTCTTTATAATATGCTGTTTTGAGACCTTTGAATCCTGTGAATACTTCGACATGGACTGGTGACTTTACAGCATTTATTTTTTTCATGAGCTGAGGTATAATATTATTGAAGTCAGTCTCTTGTTGTTCAAGATTCTTTTTCTTATCTTTTAGATATTCTCTCACTCTGCTCGGGTCAGCAGGACTGAAATGCTTTACACCTGCTTTTGTTATCTCACTTACCAGACCTTTTTGCTTGAGGGAGTTTAGGATTTCATATATCTTGCCTGAATGCAGATTTGCTTTTGCAAGAATTTTTCCAGAAGTTGATTCTCCTAAGTCGAGCAGAGCTATGTATACTTTTGTCTCATATTGTGTTAGGCCAATGTTTCTCAATACTTGTTCTATCATAGGTTAGGTAGTTTGTTTGAGATATATAAATTTTATGGATTACTCTACTTAAGGGGTAGGATTACTATTATAAATACTTCTCGTTTCTTCTTTTTTAGGTGTTCTTCTGGCTTGTTGGTGTTTTTGTTATGTCCAGAATAATGTGATGATGTATGCTGGAGCACGGCGCAATTACAAGTTTTTTATTAAAACTTGTGCGCCTCGATGGGCGCCAGCATACATAGTAATCTAATTCTGGACAGATTTAATGTTGGAGGAAAGAATGTTAATAATTCCATTAGTTGCATTCATGAGTATTGCACTTTATGTGATGATAATAATATTATTGCCATTTAATACGCAGATGGCCACATTATTGCTGTTTACGTTGATAGCATTTTGGAGCAGACTACCTGGAGTAGCTGTAAATGATCCTACTTGGCTTTTATATTGTGCTGATCTGATAGATGTGTTCAGCATGATTATCGCAATAAACATAGGAGGGATGCAAGGAGCTATATTTGCATTTGTCACCAATGTAGTTCCACGTTTCTGTGGCTTTTATCCTGTATGGATATCTGTGATGTATGATGCGATTGCACAGTTTATTGTGTGTCTTATGATTCCATTCATACATATCGCCCTTGGTGGTGATATTTTAATATCGATGTCTGTCTATACATTGATTAGGATTATTATTATAATGCCTATAAGCTATTTCCTTTATCCAAGACCATTAGTCAGATGGATTCTTGAATGGATATCAGGCTTATTTGGTGTATTCTTGGCCAATGTCTTTTGGGCGAAGCTTTTTGGTGATTATTTTGATGGTCTTCTTGCAAGAGGTGCAGGATTTGATTGGTTACTTTTTCTTTTTGCGACAGTTGTAATGTTGGTCTTCTATTTGCTTTATTCTTCAAGGAAAGGAAGCTCTGTAAATGTTAGTCGTATTGTAAAAAATCTAATAAAGAATATGGTTGATAAAAAGAATAATGATGTGAAAGATGAATGTCAAGATGAGAATGATCTTAAATTACTGTATAATATCAAGAATAAACTATAATTGATTTTAGATTGAAATTATTTTATTTATCTTCTTTTTTTCTTCTTTATATTTCTTCTAAGGAGATGTTCCAATGCACCATGTATCTCTGATAATTCAAGAAGCCTTCTTCCTTTTTTCATGCCTTTGATTGTTTCATAGATCATATCATAGCTTTCAGGTTCAAGATTGGTGATTACCCATGCAACATCATCAACAATCTTCTGTACGCTCTCCCTATTATGTTTTGGAGATTCTGAAGGTTTTCTTACATGAGTTGCATATAATTCTACAAGATTCAATACCTGGTCAGAATTGATAAATACATTATTACCCGCAGTTGTTTCATGCAATGCATTTGCTAGTTCGCTCTTATAGTCAACACCTACTGATTGGTTCTTATGTCTTGAACTTGATGAACTCCAATAACCTCCACAAGGATTATAATCTGGGAATATTGCATTTAATCTGTTTAGGAAATATACTCTTTCCTTGACTGCACCTTTATTTTCGAGAAGCTCTATTCTTCTGTCTTCTACTTGCTCTTCAAGGCTTTTTAATTCTTGTTCTAATGCTTCTTTTCTTGCAGCAGTCTCAAGACCTAAGTTTTGATCTATCCTTTCTATCTGCTTATCTCTATAATCAGCAATATCTTTTTCTGCTTTAGTTACTGCATCATTTATTCTTCCTGTTGCTTGAGATTTGTTTCCATCAAGCTCTTTTTTCAACTCATCATATCTTGTTTTCAAACCTTCGGCAAACTGAACTACTTTTGCTCTTATTCCTTTAAGCTCTTTGAGTGTATTCTCTGATAATTCATCTATATTGTCTGTAGATGAGCTTCTTGATATGCTCACATAATCTTCAATAGATTGTGCTTCTGCAATCTCTCTATATTTTTTTATCACAAATGGATTTGTCAGCATGTTAGCTACTTCACATACAAGATTAGATTCAAATGCAAGATTGAGTATTGTGTGATTGCTAGTCTCTGCTTGTTCCACTATGACTTTGCTTATTGCCTGCTTTACAACACCTCTGAGATAGTCTGCAATTTGTGCTTCAGGATCACCATGCTGTAATCTGGTGCCATCTTCATAAACACTGAATTCACATGCTTCAACAAGACGAGTATTTGTTCCATTATGTATTACAGCATACATTGTTGCAGATGAGCTTTTTGGTTTTCCTCCCCTGAATAGTTTAGTGAATCCAGATGAGACTGATTGAACCCCTTCATATATAATCTCAATACCTATCTTAGAATCACCTTCACCAACATTGATTTTTCTTGAATCTCTCTCTGTTGGGAAATTCTTCACATCGAATTTTCTTCCTTGAGAAAGATATTGATCAAATCTTTGATGAGTTGCTGATTTAAGTTCTTCAAGATGTCTTGTATATTCATTTACAGTACTATGGACATTATTTTCTAAAGCAGAGGCTTCATAACCTACTTGCCTATCACTTGGTCTGTGTATTGTTGTCCTTGTGACTGTATTTTTTGCATTTCTAGATGTAGTGTTAAAACTTGGCATATATGACAAAACTGTTTTTTGCTTTATAAATCTTTTGGTATGTTACTATTCCTTAGTGGTTAAAATAAGAACTAGTGTTTGAGTTAAGGTTGTAATTGTTATTTATTCTCTGGAATGTCCTTGAATGGATGTTCTCCACCTACGCAGAAATAGCATAGCTTTTCTTTAGGTATTCCAAGTCTTTCAAATATTTTTAACATTCCATTGATAGAGAGATATTTCACAGGCATGCCCATTTTTGCACTTATCTCATTCATTGTTCTATCTCTTGCAATGAATTTATCATCAGGAGGCATATCTACACCGAATGTGCAACCTCTTGGAACTCCATCTTCTCCTACTATACCTACAGGAGGTGTATAGCTTACCATATATGCTTTTTTTACTTTCGCAATGTCATAGAGAAGATGCTTGATGTGCATTGCATTATTGCCTCTGATTATGCTGTCATCTACAACAGCAACAGTCTTATCTTTTATTTTTGCTTCAACACCTGGCATAAGGAATAGATTACTGCTTATAGACTGTGCTCTTTCTTCTAGAGTTGATCCTTGGAATGCACGTTCTCCTCTGGTCTTATAGAATATATATTCAAATCTTTTATTGAGCTTTTGTGCCATAGTTCTTGCAGCAGGTTGAGGACATCTTGGCATATATGATACGATATCAACATCTTCTAATTTATGTTCCTCTGCAAGTGCTTCACCCATAAGCTGTCTGACAACCCTTACATTAACACCGCCTAAGATGGACGCCATATGCGCTACGTAATTATATTCAAAATAGCATAATTTGAGTATCTCATCTACCACATGCTGTCTTGTATAGTTTCCTTGCGGGTGCATATAATATATACTTCCTGGTTCAAGATCTTCTCTGAATTCTGCTCCATTCTTGTCAAAAGCGATGCTTTCTGAGGCAGCAACGTATTTTCCATCTTTCCATCCTAAAACACCTGGTTTGATACCTGTCTTGTCTCTGCAGACAATGACATCCTTATGCCTTTTATCAGCCATAGCAAGAGTGAATGAACCTGGAACATCCTTTAAGAAGCCGCGTGCACCATGGTTTACTATATAATGCAGTATTTTTTCAGTATCACATCCTGTTTTAACATCACTTAAATCAATTCCTTGTAAATATTGGTCTTCTACTTGTCCATTATGTACAATGACTGCTTCACAATCCATTATGAAACGATGATCACCATAATCATATTGTGTGCCACCTATTGTGTGAGGATGTGCATCTTCTAGAATCTGATCTTTTCTACCCCTAGTTGCATAACGAATATGCATGAGATATGTATGATATTGATGCCCAGGAAATATTTTGAAAAGATCGGTAACATCAAATCTGTCAACAGTACCTTTCCATTTTGCTACATCTATACGATCATATCCAATAGCTGCTATTCCTGCTGCTTCTCTTCCTCTATGCTGCAGTGCTTTTCCAAAAGAATAAACGTCGTGCAGAGTATGTGCTACAACAATACCACAATTATGCCTTAACCCTTGCAACTCTTGTTCTAACATTACTATAATTGAGTAAGGCTGCTGGTTTTTAAGTATTTGTACAATTGCACATATATAACGCAAATATAATGCTTAATTTACTTCAAAATTCGTAGATATTCCGAGTTAATTGTGAATTTATTGTGAATTTGTTATAGATTTATTGTTTAATCTATTGGATAATGGATATACGCAATATTTATATAGGGCTTACTTTTTTTTAATACTGATTACTATGGACTCATATGAAAAGATAAGGAAGATGGGAGAGATCTCAAAGGAACTTAAAAAGCATGGTTTGGCTGAAGATTCTGAAGAGGCTATGAAAAAAGCAGAGAACATTATTCTTGATAATGATAAAGAATTTTATGTCAGTCAAAAGGAGATGAAGGAGAACATTAAAAAAGCAGAAAATTGTTGTGTTGATGCTAATACTGAAATAAGGAAAGTTACAGTACAGTTTAATGATAAAATAGCTGCAATGGAATCGCAAATAGGGTTAGTTAGAGATAAAGTCAATGAAATTATTGCAAAACTTAATGATGTAGAATCAAAATTGAATTCACAAGATAGACAGGAGATACAGGCTACTTTAGTGGCTGCTAATACTGAAGTCAGAGAGAAGCAAGAAGAAAAGCAGGAAGCAGAGTCAAAGACTAAAGTGAAGCCAGAAGTAAAGAAAGAATATTCTTCTGATGATGTATCTGTGGATAAGATGTTTTATTCAGGAAATAAGTGATTATTTCTCAATTCATTTCTGATCCTATTTTTGGATATATTAATTCTTCATTTTGTTTATTCCCATTGGACATGTACTGCAGATTGATTTAAATATATTCTTTGTTTGTTTTATCTTATGATAAGAAGCACTTTTGTCTTGCTTAATGGAATCTCTTATGGTAAGGAGAATAGGATGTGGAATGAAGGCATAAAAGATTGGAATGATTTTTTGCATTCTGATAAGGTCAAAGGAATATCAAAAAAAAGAAAATTAGTCTATGATTATCATCTTTCACAGGCAAACAGAAGCCTTCTTAACGAGGATAGTAAATATTTTGCATCATTACTTCCTTTGAAGGAGCATTGGAGACTCTATGATTATTTTAGTGATTCATGCGTATTTCTTGATATAGAGATGTCTTGTGTTTCGGGGGGTTATGTAACTTGCATGACGCTATTTGATGGTTATGAAACAATGACTTTTGTCAGGAACCAAAATATGGATCATTCTATAATCAAGAAAATATTATCTAGATATAAGATGATTGTGACTTTTAATGGAAATGTATTTGATCTGCCTTTCCTTAAGAAATATTTTGGTGATGGATTTAATGATATCTTATCTAATACTTTATGTTGGGATCTTAGGCATAGTTGTGCTGCTCTTGAATTGAAAGGGGGCTTGAAAATTGTTGAGAAAGAGCTTGGCATAAAAAGAGAAAATGAGATAGTTGAGAGATTACATGGGGGAGATCCATTGAAGCTTTGGAGGACATTTTTAGCAACTGGTGACAAGTATTATCTTGATTTGCTTGTGGAGTATAATCAAGAAGATACTATCAATCTAAAATTTATTGCAGATAAAGTGTTTAAGATGCTGATTAAAAAGAAACAGGTTGTCCTTCAACATCTCTCTTATTGATAGTTGCTTTTTTTAAGAATTCATCTCTTACATCATAGCCTAATGCATTTGAGAAATTAAATTTAGGATCATTTTTATCGTGATAATTTATTATTTGTCCAGCATGGCTGTTTGTGCTGTAGATATTGCTTGTTATCTGCTGTGGCTTCCATTCATTGACATTGACACCAGCTATCTCCCATGCATTAACTCTATATATGAATTGATAATTGTCTTTGTTTGTTGGCATGATTGTGCCTGTCTTGCTCCAACCTTGATTATCGGTCATGACAATCTCTTTTCCTACGAGATCTTCAATAGAAGGTTCTGCTAAGAAATCTGTACTTGCTGTCGTATCAGTTTTGGTGCATACTGTTGCTGTATTATCTTTCATCTTTAGTCACATCTAATTTCATTATCTCTGCAAGCTTATCGAATGCTGTATAAAGTCCTGTTTCATTCGTTTCTGGAGCAAAGTAAGAATCTGAATGTTCGTGGTCACCACGTGAACCAGATGCAGAGTTAAGTAATCCTGCTGCTTTGAGATGTCTATTTAGTATAGGTTCTGGTGATTGAGCAGTAATAATTGCTTTTCCCCAAGCTTTTTTTAGAGGATGATTGCTTACAACTAATTTTAATGTTGATTTAGTGTTTTCTTGTCCTATCCCACTCCATGCAGAGGTATTATCATAGAACCAATTTTGGTTTACACTGTCTTCAGGAAATATATTAACATACCTTAGATTAACTCCAGCTTCATATTTTATCTGTGCTTTTTCATGTTCATAAGCAGTCTCTGCACAGAATTCTATAGTTTTTGCTGCTTTCCAAAGACTTTTTGCATTATAGCTTGCTACAACTTTGTCAATATGATCCATCACAAGGTCTTCATTCGCTTCAACTGCTGAATCTGCTGCAATGCCCCAATCTTGTGCATACTTTTCGCCTTCTACTTTTGATGGTACTAATTTGACAGTCGTAAGCCTACCTTCTCTTACAAAGGTTGCAATAGGAGAAGGATGCATATAAACATTATTCTTCTCTTTGTCAATGCTTAATCCCTGTTGCTCGACAAAATCAACAATATCGCTACTTCCTTGCAGATTTTCAATAGTATTTGTATAAACAACTGCTAGGAGAGGATGACTGCTAACATGATAATGCTCTACCTGAATTTTAGGGAGCATCTCTTCGAGTTGGCTTAGTTTGAATAATTTCATAGTAGAGGAAGTTGCAATGTGGTTTTTAAACTTTTGTGTGTATTTACTTGTCGCTAAGGTTAATTTTTAATAAATAATTTGAGTTGGTGGATTTAGTAAGTTTTAAATATTCTAGGAATCCTGTACTTTTAATGAAGAATGATAAACTGTTACCAAGATGGTTTACTATCTGGTTCATATTTTCTTGTATAATACTCTTTATTGGAGGTATTGCTGATCATTTGACTGGTCAAGAGCAGATAAACTTTAATGCTTGGGCTGCAGCCATAGGTATTTTTATTATGTTTCTGCTAGTTTTGGTTGTCTGGAAATTTAAAGATTCTCTTAGTTCATATGTTTCTTCTATTTCATTGTCGCCAATTATATTATTCATTTTAATAGGATGGTTTTTTGCAGAGATTGATGAATTAGTGAATTTCTTCTTTAATCCATTAGTTCCAGGAATAAGTCTGGGTCAAGATATCTTACTTACAACACCAATGTATTTATTTGCCTACTTTTTTTGGTTTTTGGTTATTCGTAAATATAAATTTACACCAGGCCAGGCATTAATTACTGGCGGGATATCTATCGGGATTTTTGAAGTAGTTATGGGTGGGGCAAGTCCTTTTGGAATAGTAGTATTTCCTTTTATAGTAATGATACATGGAGTTCATATGGTGATGCCAATTATTCTTATGTCAAAATACTTTGAAGAAATAAAAAGAAAAGAAACAAGATGGAAATATTTCTATGGGATATTGTTTCCTGCAATTGGAACTTTAATTGGCATAGGAATAGCAATAATTCTTGCTAGTGGTAATATTTAAAAGCTGATAACGATTCATTTCTTCTATGATAGAAATAATATTACTTGAGCCTGAACATGAGGGCAATGTAGGAGCAGTATGTAGAGCTATGGCTAATTTTGGTTTTAGTAAATTGATTGTAGTTAATCCTCAATGTGATCTTGAAAATGATGAATTCTATCGAAGGATGAAGCATGCTAAAGGTAAGGTTTTGGTAAAGGTTGTTAAGAAAATTCCTAAATATGATATACTTGTTGGAACTACTGCTAAAATTAATACTGATTATAATCTTGAGAGATCTCCAATTCTTGCAGAACAACTTGCTGGGAAAGTGTTTGGTGTTAAAGGAAAAGTGAAAGTTGGACTGCTTTTCGGCAGAGAGGGCATAGGTCTTACAAATGAAGAGATCGGGAAGTGTAATCTGATATGCACAATCAATAGTTCAAAGAGATATTCTACACTTAATCTAAGCCATGCAGTCACTATAATATTATATGAACTGCATAAAAATATGAAAACTTCTAAGATTGCAGATAAGATAAAGCCTGTCGATGAGAAAGATGGTAAAAGACTTATTTCTATGATGGATAAAGTTATAGGTGCTGTTGGCTATAAGAATGAGAAGAATGAGACGCAAAAGAAGATATGGAGAAATGTCTTTAAGAAATCTGTGTTGACCAGAAGGGAAGCTTATGGGATGATGGGACTCTTAAGTAAGATTGGTTATAGAATAAAGAATAATAAGAATGATAAGGTTAAAGTAAAGAAAGTTAAAAAAATTAAGAAATAATTTGAGAAAATTGTTTTAATATATCAGTTGACTTTTTATTTATATTTCTCTATATGAACATCTTCATAATCATCACTAAGACAATCATCAATACTATGAATAAGAATGCAAAATTGATGTTCTTCCATACTGTTAATGCTTTCTTTTTATCTTTGACTAATTTTTCTGATGCTACTTTTACCATTCTACCACCATCAGTGATGAAAAGCGGTAGTACATTGAAAAGACCTACAAGAAAACTAATAAGTCCAATCCAATAGAATAATTCATTAAACCAAGAAAGTATCTCATGATGTATTGAATAACCTTCTTTTGGTAATGTTTTTTGAGAAATAAAAATCCCTAAATAACCAATATCTGGATTATTTGGATGAGATGTCATATTAATATCAAATTCTCCTTTATCAGTTGTTATCTTGACCATTTCTCCTGGGGACATCTGATTTAATGTATTAACTAATACATTTGTATTTGTTATATTTTGGTCGTTTACTTTCATTATTATACTGCCATTTTCTATGCCTGCATCATAAGCAGGAAAGCCAGTATGAGTAGATACTTCAAGGAAAGGATCTGCTGAGACTAGTCCTGATAATGGTGATATTATTAAGAATATTATAGCGATAGCAAATAAACTAAGCACAAAGTTTGAGACTGGACCTGCTGACATAATGGAATATTGCTCTATATCTGATCTTTTTGCTAATTCTTTTTCATCTAACTCTACAAAAGCTCCTAATATAGGACCAAAGAAAGCAATACCAGTACTTTTGATATTTAGATTGTGAGCTTTTGCTACAATCCCATGTGAAAATTCATGAACTATCATAACAGTTATTATAGTAATCCATCCAATTACTAATGGAAATACTATTCCAAGTCCTGCAAGTGGAACACCAGGTAATACAATTGGTGAGCCTGCTGGAATTTCAATCTTATCAAAAATAAGTATCCATACACTCTCAAAAAGATTCCAAGCACCTATTATCATTGCTATGAATCCGATTCCTATTCCACAATAACCAAATAGTTTGATCCATTCTCTGAATTTGTTTGCAATCTTCTCTATTAGATTAATTCCGAATTTACTTTTGTAGAATCCTAATATCCCATGTATTTCAAACTTTTTTCTGTTTAGAAATAAAATTAATATAACTATAGAATAAAAAATAAGAGTAAATTTATATTCATCAAGAATAGGCATTAAAAGCATTTTTACTTTTTACGTTTAGGCCTCATAGTCTTGTAATTACATCGTTTGCATCGTACTTCCTTGTTAATGACCTTCATAGGTTCTGACTTTATGACGGACTTGCATTTTCTGCAAACATATTTGTTTTTCATAATTCTTGCTTCAGCTTCTGCGAATTTTGCCAATATAATCACCTAGTGTATCTTATTTCATGATTTTTATTTAACTTGTTTCATTACTCTTGAACTTAATATTTCCCAAAATAAAACTTCACAGCCTTCTGTGACTTGTCCTTCAAGTTCTTCTGGAATTTCAAGATCTAATGTTTCATAACTTTCTGAATCCATGATGTTTGCTACATTACCTGAAATAGATAATACTTGTGCTGTCTTTTTTTCTATTATTGGAACTTCAACATTATCATGTCCTGGCAATACAAGATTTCTTTTTTTGCCATCTAAAATCCCTACAGCCATCATATTTACTTTTGCATGCCCATGTTTTCCAGGCCTTGATGTTGCAGTACTTACAACTTTACAAGCATTTCCATCGATAACGATGTAGCTTCCTTTTTGAAGTGAACCTACTGATGCTAATTTTGTGTCTGCCATGAAATCACCTTATTTAAGTTATTATTATTAATTTATTATAATCTTAAATCTGAATTTAAGCTACGAGAAATGCTAAAAACATTTCTGGAGCATATAAATCAATTATACTTTATATGCTAAATAAAATGATTCGGAATTTATTTATAAAGGTTTCCGTTGGAATGCACTGAAATATGTTGAATTTACTCTATTTAGCCTTATATTTAGTAGTTAGATTTAAGAATACCTTATGACTTTCATCAATTTGATAACATGGCAATAGTTAATAGAAATCCATCCATTTTTGATATGGATATTGGAAAAGATCCAGATGATAGCTTTGTAGCTGTAATGGCGGCACTTAATTTGAAGCAGTTTGATCCAGTTTTATGTATAACTAATGATGAAGCATCTTCTAGGGGTAGAGCAAGATTTTTGACCACTCTTCTAAACAGTTTAGATATGCCTTTACCTATTGCAGCAGGCCTTCCAAGTGAGAAAAACAGGGAAGATACTCTTGTTGAGAGAGCTGGTCTTGTTTCTTTTAATTGTGGATATTATCTTGGTAGTACAGAAATGCTTTCTCGAACTTTGTCAATGTATGATAAGGTGAATTATTTTGGTCTTGGTGCACTCTCTAATCTTGCAAATTTATTGGAAGTTGAGCCTCAACAAGCAGAAAAGATAAATCTTGTCCAGATGGGGATGAATTTTAATGGTGCATTTGAAAGAGCTACTGTGCAATATAATGTCAGACTTGATGTTGATAGCTTTAAAGCAGTACTTGAGGTTGTTGACAAACCATCATTTCTCATGACGCATTCTAGTTGGGGTAGTTATGATGGTACAAGAGATGGCAGACAACAGTTTGGCGTTTATGTGGGTGATCCATTATATGAAGCATTAAAGGATTCAGATGAAAAAGGACATAATCTACTTGCAAAACATATTGAAGTATGGAAAGATGATGGGAAACCATGTTCTATTATGCATGATCCGCTTACAGTGTTAGGTGCTTATGATGATAGTATCGTTGATTATGTTGAGGGTGATGTGG
Organism: uncultured Methanosarcinales archaeon; assembly: GCA_964581515.1. Classification (GTDB taxonomy): domain Archaea; phylum Nanobdellota; class Nanobdellia; order Woesearchaeales; family JACJVV01; genus JACJVV01. The sequence continues at coordinate 22,324 of CAZOOV010000008.1, forward strand.
TCTTTGCTGATGATGGTAGAGCTGATCTTACTAAAGAATCTCATGAAGCTTTGAAAGAGATGGATCTTGCACGGACTGAAAAACTTTCTGCATACTTAGATTGTAAAGAACTTGTATCTGATGGGATGGTTAAGAGAGTAAGGTATAGTCTTGGAGTTGATTATGATAAGGCTAGAGATGCTTTTGTTGAATGTTTATTTGGTGAGAGCAAACCAAATCTCGCAAGAGAATGGAAGGAATTTAATTCTACACATTAATATTTTGTGTTAAAAAATAAAATGAAATTATTCAGTGAAATCATTTACAAAGATTATAGAGTGTTTCAAATGCTTTATTCAATTCATCTTCTTTGATGATTATAATATGTTCATTTGATGTGATTACTGCGTCTATTATGCTGATATTATTCTCTGCAAGCTCGCTACTGATTGTATTGAAAACTCCAGGTGTTTTTTCAAGAGATAGTGGATAATTTATTTCTATCATGCCTACACGCTTTTTTGCTTTGATGTGGACTTTTTTTGGGAAAATGTTCAATATTTTATCAAAGTTCTTTTGATCAAATACTATTAGGAGGGTTTCCTTTCCTTCAATCACTCTTATTATTTCATGTTCTAAATAACCGATTATCTTGTCAGGTCTGCCAAGTATAGTCTTGACCTCATCTGTTCTTTTCAAGAGGAGTGCAGACATCTTTGTTCTTATGTTGATACGTGCTTGTTTGAGCATATTGTAAATAGAAAGATCGTTCTCTTTCTTTTGGTCGCTATTTTGATATCTTCTTATTGCACTGATGACTGAGTCAAGGCTTGTGTTAATCTTTTGTGTTCTGATTATATGTTTTGCAAGTGCTCTTGTATTGATAATATTCCTTGCTAAGTTTTTTTTAACAGAAATATCTGTATTTATTATCTTCCAGACAAATTCTCTTATATTTTCAGTCTTTTTCTCTACTTTTTTATCTTTTTCTTTTGACATGTTGACATAAAATGTGCTAGAATTTAAATATTTTATTAAAATATGACAATTTTTGTCATTTTTTAACAAATATGTCATAAGCTTTATATTCATTTGTCAGATTTGATATTAGATTATTTTGTTGAATATAATATATTAATTTTAACAATTAGTGAATTTAATAAGGTGATATAAGTGACAAAATACGAGAAATCAAATATTTCTGGACATTGTCAATAATAGGGTGATAGATATGACAAAGAAAGTATTGGTTGTTACAAAAGCTCCATTTGCAGATGAAGCAAACAAGGCATTGGAGGACATTGCAACAGATGGAGGGCTTGAGGTTGCAGTTGTGAAAGGTAAAAATATAGAAAAGTATGCTGATGATGAATCTTTATCAGAACAAATGGCTCAAGCAAATGCACTTGTGGTTAGAGGGGACAATGTTACTCCTGAAGTTATCGGTGCTATGCCTAATCTTGAGCTTGTTATAAGGGGAGGTGCTGGTTATAATAATATAGATGTTCCTTATTGCACTGAAAACGGAATAACTGTCATGAATACACCTGGTCAGAATTCAAATGCAGTTGCAGAACTTGCATTCACTATGGCTGGTAATATGATGAGAAAAGTACATCTTTTAGATCCGACTACAAAAGAAGGTAAATTTGAGAAGAAGAAATATGGTGGAAGAGAGCTTCGAGGCAAAAAGTTGGGAATTCATGGTTTTGGCTATATAGGACAATTAGTTGCTGAGATTGGTCAAGGATTTGGTATGGATGTTTATACTTTTGATCCTTTCATAAATGTCAATGTCGCTAAAGATAAAGGAGTGACTCTTGTTAAAACAATGGAAGAGCTTTATACAGATAGTTTTATGGTATCAATACATCTTCCTAAGAATAAGGATACAATTGGACTTATTGATAGGGATTTAATTTATCTTATGGATGATAATTCAGTTCTTGTTAATACTGCGAGGGCTGAAGTTATTGATGATGATCATCTAGAACAGGTCCTTGATGCAAAACCTGGTTTTATGTATGCAGCTGATGTGCATCCTGGTGGCGATAAGGAAGGAGAAAAAAGGTTTGCAAGATTTGGAGATAGAGTACTTTTGACACCTCATATCGGTGCTGGAACAGATGAAGCGAATTATAACTGTGCTACTGCTGCAGCAAAACAGGCAGTCGCTTTCTTCAAGCATGGAGATATGACAAGTGCAGTCAACAAGGAAGTAGTCCCTCCGTGGATGAAGGAATATGCAGAGCTAGCAGAGAAATTAGGATATATCAATGCACAGTTGATACCTGGTCAACCAAGAGAAGTGAGGGTTATTGCATATGATGAACTCGAGGAATTTGCAAGACCTTTAGCAGGATATGTTTTGAAAGGCATGCTTCGAAGAGAAGAGCTTAAACCTGCAGAGGCACTTGAGACTGCAGAACAAAATCAAATAGATGTGGATATAAGAAAACCACATAAGAAAAAACAGAATGCTGTTACAATCGATTATTTTGTAGGTGAGAACGGGCAGACACAAGCAAGCAGTATTAGAGGGACAATCAATGAAGGGGAGATGAGACTTAGCAGAATCAATGATTATAAGAATTTTGATTTTGAAATTGTTCCTGGGATTGTTGTGATGTTTGAATACAGCGATAAAGCAGGACTTGCAGATAAGATCGGACATGCTTTTGCACAAGCAGGATATAGCAAGACTATTGGTAGATTTAAGCCGAGGAATGGAAATGCTATGTACATGTTTTATGTCGAGAAGAACGATGGAGGTAATGATTTAACTGAAGTTAGAGAGCTTGCTAATGTTGTAGAAAATAAAATTCCAGAAGTCTATAAAAGTGCGGTGTTTGATTTCAGGACTTAGAGTTTATTTGTTATGCAAGATGGATAAAGAGTTACTCTATAGGGGTTGTATGGGTGGCCATATTATTTTTTTTCTCTTCAATATTTTTCAAGAAATATTGAAGGCAATCTTTCCCGCAGAAAGTTGCCTTCTTCTTGAAATCTTCTGATCCGAAGATTAATGTCTGGGTTGTGCTGCTATGCGGGTCAATATCAGTATCACACGTCGTGCAATACGTATGATGCTGTTTTTGCCTCTCCTTAATCTCGTTCTCTATAAATTTAGTTAGGTGTATGCCACCGTGATCAAGATCTTTTTTTATTTTCAGAAGTTCGTAATAATCAATTGTATGAATGATGTCTTTTAGTCTTTTTTGCATCTTTTACGCACCTCTTTATGATATTGCCTTAATGAAAAAATAAGAGGGGGTGTTGGCGCACCCTCCCCTCAGCAGTGAACTCCTGCATTCTGCAGAAGTCACCCCTCATCTTTTGGCAAATTCCAAACATGAAAGAGGGATGTGTTTTGGCACATCCCTCATGAATGAAATTTTGCAATTTCATCCATAGTCCTTGCGGACAAGGATGAAATTTTGCAATTTCATCCATCATCTAATTTTTCCTCTTTTTCCTGAGTCTCGCCAGAGACTTTAAATGTGAAATTTAATTTTGATTATTGTTTATGGTCGTTGAGTTTTTCAAACTCAACATACCACCTATTTTTCTTCTGATCGAATTGAAACACAACATGGTATTTTTTTTTCTTGTCAAGTGAGAATAACAAAGGCATCGGGATAGTTGTCTCAAAACTGGATCCTCGTTTGTAAAGTTTTCTTTTGAATTCAATCATCTTTGTTGTCTCTGTTTATACTTATTTTTTAGCTTTATTTTATATTATTTTATTTATATATATTTATACTTATATATAAACTTTTCTAATATAATTTATCTTATTTTATTTCTAATATATCTTTCTATTTATTAATTTTTTTATACTTATTTATTTATTAATAAAAATACTTATATTTTAATTCTTTTTATTTATTTTGTCACTTTAAAGTGATTACAAACCAAAATCTTTATAAATAAGTTGTAACTACTTAGTGACAATATAGGATATTTGGGGGTTAACCACATGAAAAAAGAGAACTTCACAATAAATGATCACGTTCAAAATACACCTCTTTCAAGAGGGTTTCTAGGAAGAATTGGAGCAAGATATGTATTACCTGTCTTGACTACATTAGGACTTGCAAGTTTAGTGCATGCGAGCGATATAGCTACAGATTATGACGGCGGAATTGACGCTTTAGCTACAAATGCAGTAGCAGGTGTTGTTTCAGGAACAAATGATGTTGTTACTACAACTAATGGTTATGATTCTGCTACTAATGATTATCAAAATGCTACAAACGAAGTTGAGAAAGCAAGCTCAACAACAAGGGTTGTCTCAAGCTCAAGAGCAGCTTCAAGTTCGAAACCAGCCTCAAGAGTTTATACTACAAGTGCTGCATCTGAGCCAACTTATTCTGGTGAAAAAAGTGCAACTGAGGAAAATAAGCCGATTGCAACAGCACCTATGGCACCAATGAATGATAATACAAAAACAACTTCTGATGCTAATGCTCCAGTTACAGCAAATGCAAGTACAAATTCAATTGTAGAACCAAGAATCTGTAGAATAGATCTTGTTGGTTCAAATATTGATATAGCTGCAACAAATTTAGTTACTGATGCTTATTATATGTTACAGGAATCAGGAAATATGTTGCCAACAACCCCTGGTGGAAGTAATATTTGGGAGAATATTCAGAATACTTTTGTCAAATATACAGGTACTGATGGTGGTGTGACAAATTGGCTCGTGACTCCAAAAGGAGATGTTGGATTTTATAGAGTGAGGGGTGTTAAAGAATGAACACAGCAAATAAAATGAGAAAAAGTTTCTTATCATTAACTATACTAAGAATTGCTATTTTATTATTATTTGTAGGAGTAGTATCAGCTCTTGAGTGTCAAGAGATAAACCAATCAGGTGTATATATAATGGATCAGGATGTAAGTGTTACAGATCCTAATTCAAGTACATGTTTTACAATCGCTACTGATAATGTAGTGCTTCAGGGCAATGGAAAAGAAATAAACTATGATGGAAGACCTTTTACAGGTGTCTATGTAGCAAATGTAAATAATGTAACACTAGAAGGACTTGAAATTAATGAGCCTTATAATGGTATTGTTGTTTCAGGTAATGATGTGCTTGTTGACGACACAAAAGTTTATTTTGCAGAAAAATATGGAATACAAATAACAGGATTAGCAAGCAATGTTGTGATTGAAGATTCTTTATTTGATGATTCACAAGATTTTGATTTATGGGTTAATGATCAGAATTGTGATGTAACTGTTAATAATGTTGAAGGATCTGGAAGCAGAGAAATTGGCTTCTATACAAGCGCTTCAAATACTGCTACAGTTGTTGATAAAGAATTCTCAGAACTTATCTTATGTGGAGCAGATGCCATGAATTTTGATAATATTAAAGTATGGGGTTCACCTACTATTAATAATAATGGTGTATTGCTGTATGGTGCAGATGGATTTCACATGAAAGATTCTAATATTGCAAGCAATAAATTTGGAATTGAGATATATGATAGTAATGCTGCTGATCTTGATAATGTTACAATAGAGAATAATGCTGGTCATGGATTATATATATATGACTCAAGCGGTCATGAATTCAATGATCTTGTCCTAAGGAACAATATCGGTATGGGTCTATATGTAGAAGATAGTGAAAACATTGAGATTGCTGATTCTTTGATCGAATACAGCTGGGATCTTGGTGCATTCATAATCGGAACTACAGACAGCACTATCAGATCAAGCAATATAACATACAATGATGCTGGTGGAGTACTAATACATACTAGTGATAATATAAGGGTTGATGATTGTATTGTTGATAAGAATAATGATGATACTGTATCTTCTTTATCGCAGATATATCCAACATCATTTGGATTTGGTATATCAAGCTGGGATTCAACAGTAGTTGAATTGCAAGATAACTTAATCGAACAGAATGATAATGAAGGTATCTTGTTCTACAAGACAACTCTTGGCGAAGTTGAGAGAAATACTGTACAGAACAATGGATACGGTATAATGCTTAGAGGAATAACTCATAACGGTGATGAAGGTAATACTGATAATGTCTTTGTCGGCAATGTCGTTAAGAACAATGTTGATGATGTCGCTTATCTATTTGATTCAAGCAGCAATAACATGATAAGAGACAGTGTTATTGAGACAGGAACAAAAGTTGTTTCACAAGCGGGTTATTATCTATTAGATTCACTTAATAACGTATTACTTAACGTAACATATGATGATACAACACAAGAAGAATTAGTTACTTTCTTCCCAGGATATGATCCTGAACTTATCAGGAAATGGTATCTTAATGTTGATGTAGAAGATCAGTTCGGCGCTCCAGTTAGCAATGCAAATGTTGATGTTTATTACGGAGCTACACACACTGCTGATTATGTAGCAGGAGTATGGAACCCTATAGATCATATATTAAATAAGACAGGAAAATTTACTCCTATCTATACAATTGAGGCAACAGCTCCAGATTGCAGTGATAATATGACACAGTTGTCAATACTACAAAATCTTGATTTGACATTAAGTCTTAATTGTTTAACTAATCACGCACCTACTGCTATTGCAGATTCTTATTTTGTTACTGAGAATGGAGTGCTTCATGTATATGCTCCTGGAATCTTGTTTAATGATTCAGATGTTGATGCTGATTCTTTAAGTGCAAGGCTTATTACAGGTACAGCAAATGGAGTTCTTAACTTCAGTGCAGATGAGGATGGTGCTTTTAATTATACACCAAATCCTGGTTTCTCAGGAATTGATTTATTTAGCTATGTAGCTAATGATGGTCAAAATGATAGTGTAAGAGTGTTTGTTACAATTAATGTGACTCCAATTAATCATCAGCCTACTGCAACAGATTTATCTGTAAGCGTAAATGAAGGCGGACAAGTTGAAATCACACTTAATTGTACTGACAGTGATGGTGATGCATTGACTTATAGTGTCGCTTCACAACCAGCACATGGAACATTATCTCCAGTAGTTGGTGATAAGGTTGATTATACACCTGTTATTGATTATGATGGTGATGATGCTTTTACATACAGATGTAATGATGGTAATATATTTAGTAATTATGGAACAGTTAACATAACTGTTATTGATGTTCCTTTCATAGTATCAGGAATTACATCAAACTTACCATTATATACAAATGGAAGTCAAGATGAGAATATTAGTGTTAACTTCACAAGCAGTGTTTATCCGATTGCAGTATCATTTTGGATATACAATGCAACAGGTGCATTAGTAAATTATCCTATTGCACAAAATGTTGCAAATGCTCTTGAGTTACCAGTAATATATACTGTTTCTTCAGGAACAGTTGAAGGAAACTATACAATTAACATGAGTGTAACCCATAATGCAGATACAATGTATTATGAACTTGGCGATTTTATTGTAGACAAAACTGCACCTGGACTTGATATAACTTCTCCTTTGACAGGGGACATTGTTAATGGTGATAAAGTAATTGTCTTTATAGATGACGAGCCAACCAACCCAGAATGTTCAATTAATAATATTGCATGGGATTCATGCGTGTCAGGTGTAACAACCTTGAATGATCTTACAGGTTTTGCTGGACTTCCAGACGGTGATTTTGAGTTATTGTTAAGAGATACAGATCTTGCAGGAAACTCAAACATTGATAATAGACCAAACATAACAAAGGATACATCAATACCTAATGTTACAAATGTTATGACTGATCCTGCTATGCCTCTTGCAAATAATGGCACAGAGCAGAATGTAAGTGTGAATTTCACAAGCAATGAGTATCCAGTAAATGTAACATTTAATCTATTCAATGAATCTGGAGCTTTGGTAAATAGCCAAGGTCCTACTACTGTAACAAGTGCTTCAGAGACTGTGACTTTTACAGTACCAGCTGGACTAACAGATGGAAATTATACTCTGAATATGACTGTTGCAGACAGCATTGGAAATGAAGTTGAAGTTACAATCGGAACAATAGTTGTAGATACAACAATGCCTCCTTTTGTACAATTATCTGATGATGAATATAGCGTGCTTGTTGGTAGTGATACACAACTTAACATACTTGCAAATGATACTGCAATGTATACAAGCATATGGCTATATGATATTGCTTCAGCACCAGTATATGGAACAGCAACATCAACACTTGATGGAAAAGCAGTAATATATACTTCAGGAAGTGCAACAGCAACAGATTATTTCACTTACAATGTTATTGATAGCAATAACAATACTTATGGCGTTGCTACAGTAACTGTTCATATTGTTGAGAACAGTGCTCCAGTGATAAATCTATCAGGAGTAAGCGCTGCAGGAACTGTTGGAGTGCAGTCTGTACTTGATTTGAGTCCTTATGTGGATGATTCAGATAATGATTCATTGACATACAGTTCAAATGTTACAGCACTTGGTGGAAGTATAAATGCAAGCGGAGTAATAATTTGGACTCCTACCACTGCAGGAACATACACAATAAGTGTTAGCGTATGTGATGATTATCAATGTTCAACAGATGATTTTACTGTTACAGTAAGTGCACAGCAAAATAATAATGACAATAACAATAATAATGGCGGAAACAATAACAGAGGAAATAGCGGTAGACGTCCAAGAGTGACAGTATTTATTGATGATACCTCTGGTGGAAGACATTTTAATGTTACTGGACTACCTGATGGTGCATGGGATAAAGATGAAGACTTATCTGATGGAGAAGTCGATGTCTATGTGCCAAGCGGAAGTGATGGTGTAGGTGATAATCAAACTGGTGATAATGAGACTACTCTAGGAAGAGGCATAACAGGATTTGCAATATTTGGTAATCCAGCAATGCTTTTTGGATGGGGAATCATAATCTTCTTGTTATTCATATTACTGATGGAATTGATATTATTAGTAATAATGAAGAAGAAAAGACAAGGTAGAGAAGCTAGTGTTAATAGACCTGCTCCTTTTTTCGGAATGGTTAAATAATCAGTCATAATAACTGGTCAAGTGATTGACCTTATTTTATTATTCTTATTTATTTTAATTATTAACTTGATTGTTAATTTAATTTTTTATTGTATTTAGAAATTGGTTAAAGTCTTTTATTGGTGGGAGTCCGCTTTGTTCTGCTCCATATTTTCTATTGGCTGCCATGACTTTCCTGATTGATTCTGCAGATGCATTTTGATTCATGCTATATGTGATGGTTTTTGATCCAAGCCAATATCTTGGGAAATAAGTAAATCTTGATTTAAATTTGTATTTTGCTATTCTATGGTCTCTTTCATGTGCTTTATCTTCTGCACTCTCTGCATCTGCAATCATATTAAAATGTCTATTTTTCATAATCTCTGCTAGTTCTTCTTTTTTCATATCTTTCAAAGAGCGATGTCTGATTGCTTCATATATCCTTCCAAATGCTTGTCTAAGGCTATTTCTTTTGCTTTCTAGGGCATATTCATTACATGCAACAGTTGCTAATGTATTTAGATAAAAACCTGGTCTTTTTCTTGATTTGCCATCACTAAAAGGGTGTTTTTTTAGTTTTCCATCAAGCATTTTCTCAACATTTGCATAGTATGTTAATGCAACGCTATCAAAAGTCAAACAATCACTAAATGTTCCTGTTGTAAAATAATCTTCAAGTCCATTCTCTGTAATGAAATTATCTACTGTGCTTGCTTCTTTTGCTCTTTTTTCGGCAAGTCTTAATGCTTCATCAATTGATGAGTCATCTCTTGGTAGGACATCATTTAAATCGCTTGGAAGTATCTGCTTTTCAAATGCTTGTTCAAATATTATGCCTTCTCCTATGAATCTTCTTCTTGATTTAGGGACTACTCTTAGAAATGCAAGTTCATATAGGTCAGATGATACTGCTGCAATGACTCTGCAGTCTTTTCTCATGAATGTCTGATTAGCTAATGGTTCATATTCCTGTAACATAAATTTGAATGGATGCATATATGATGTAATTGCTTTTGCTTATATAAAGTTTATAGTGCTTATATGTCTAAATATTCATATAATGAATAAACTCGTGATAATAGGAGATTAGATGAGAATGATGATAATGAATGATTAAATAAAAATTATAATACATAATTTAAGAATGATAATAAAAAATCAAATAAGAAAAAAAGAGAAATAAAAAAGAAGATTTATTTCTTCTCTTCAGGTTTAGCGCCTGCTGCTGCGTCTCCGTCCTTAGCATCTCCCGCAGCTTCTTCTGCAGGTAGTTTTTCATGCTGGATGACATCAGGTATCTCAGCTTCAATCATTCTCTTCTTGATCTCGTTTCTGGTCTTACCTGCCATCTCATTAAGGATCTTATCAGCTAATTCTTCGAATTCATGTCTACGCTGTTCGATCTCTTCTTGTAATTTCTTCTTCTCTTCTTCAAGCGCTTTCATTTCTTCTGCGCTTAGTTCAGTCTTACCTGATAGGATCTTGTCTTTGAATGCACCTTTGTCAATCTCTTGGCACATCTCTTTTCCTGATTTACCTTCAACCATGACACCCATGCCATTGCATGTGCCTATGATCTCTTTTACTCTGGCAAATGCATCTTTGCCTAGAAGGTTTTCTTCTTTCATCTGTGCTATTTTGATAACCTGTTCTATCTTAAGGTCTGCAACCTTATCAGTTTTAGCGTTGCTTGTACCTTTTGTGATACCTGCTTCTTTCTTGATTAGTCCTGATGCAGGTGGTGTACCAACAGAAATCGTAAATTCTTTAGATTCATCATCTACTTCAAGACATACTGGAACCTGCATACCATCGAATGCTGCTGTTTTCTTATTTATTTCAGCGATTACTTCGCCAATATTAACTCCCATTGGACCAAGTGCTGGACCCAGTGGTGGAGCAGCTGTAGCTTTTCCGCCATTTACTAGAACATCTAATTTTTGTTTTCCCATTTTCTTTTCTCCCACCTTATGGTGTTGGATTCCCTCTACTTTTTTGTTTGCATTAACCAAAGCAGTTTTGGGCAACCGGTTATTTTGTTTTATTCTTTAATCTATTCTGAAGATGGTGTTGTTTCATCTTCATTTGTTTCACGACGGATAACTTTTACAGCGTCCATCTTGAGTGTGATTGGAATAGGTACAGCAGCTTCAAGAAGTTCTACTACAACTTCTTCTTTGCCTTTGTCTATCCTTATGATCTTTGCATTTTCACGCTTGAATGGTCCAGAGATTATCTCTACAATATCGTTTTGCTGTATATTTACTTCTCTTTTTACTTGTTCAAGCATATGTTCGATCTCACTATATTGAATCTCATTTGGTAATATTCCTCTTGCATAAGGTATTCCAAATGCTGCTTGTTCTGCATCTCCTTTGTTTTCTGCTTCAATGAAGATGTAACCACGCATTCCATGCGCTCTTATTACAGAATATACTTTGAAATTTTTCTTTTCAGCATTTGATGTTAAGAAGTCCATTACTTGATCTTCTCTGTTTGCTGTTGTTCTTAGTGCATAAATATGAGTTTTTAAACCATCTGTATCTTCTTTTTCTTCTTCTTCTTTTGGTTTTTCTTCTTCAACTGGAGCTTCTTCTTTATCGCTCTCTTTAAGCTCATCTATCAATTGTTCATTCTCATCAACATCTGAGACTTCTTCAGTTTTATCTTCTTTTGGTTTTTCTTCTACTTCTTGTTGTGGTTCTTCAATAGGAGTTTCTTCTTTTTTCTCCTCTGGTTTAGGAATATCTTCAGAAATTTCTTCAACTGGAACTTTTTTTGTTTCTACTTCTTCAGTTTTTTCTTCTTTCACTTCTGGTTCTTCTTCTTTTGGAAGTTCATCAGTAGTTTTTTCTTCAACAGGCTCTTCTTGTTTTATTTCTTCTTGAACTTGTTCTTCTGTCTCAACAGGTTTCTCTTCCACTTCTTGTTGTGGTTCTTCAATAGGAGCTTCCTTTGTTTCTTCTTCAGCAGGCTTTTCTTCAACAGGTTCTTCTGATTTTGCTTCTTCTATTTTTTCTTCAGTTTCTTTTTGTTGTTCTACTTGTTCTTCTGCTCTTTTAATTTGCTGCATTTCAGGTTCATCTCCTTGAGTTTTCTCGACGTCTTTTTCTATTTCTTCATCGATTTTTTCCAGGTTTTCATCAACCTCTTTTATTTCCTTCTCTTCTTCCTTTATCTCTTCGTCAAGTTTTGAATCAGAATCTTCATTATCTTTTAAATCAACAGGTTCTTGCTCTTTTTTTTCTTCTTCCATTTTTTATTACCTAAAATTCATCTAAAAAAAATACTGTTTAACCATGGTGATTATAAATCCAATAAAACCTATCAGCAAAATACCAATTCCAGTCACAGTTACGACTATCTTGAATTCTTGCATTGTTGGTTTTTTGGTCACCTTAAGTACTCTTCGACATTCTTTACCGAAGTTTTTCATTCTTTTCCAAAATGATTGTTTTTCTTCTTCCATTTTAATCATTGCTTGCTCAACTAGGCCGTTTAAGACACTAGAAGAATTATAGGTTAAGAAGTAGGGATGTCTTTTTAAAGGTTACGCTTAAATGATAGGTATTATAGCATAATATTGTTTATATTAGTTCATTAAATACATGTCCATGAAAATAGCTCAGTATTGTACCATATATGAATGCTTCTTGGCTAATCTGGCTTCCATCTTCCTTTTTTAGATGGTTACCTACCCTTTTATATGCATCTTTACATGTTTCTATCATTGTTTCAATATCTGCTTTTGGAAATCCAAGTCTATCTGCATCTTCAAGAAGATCATCTTCTAATTTTGAGATATCAAGTCCATATGTTTTCCATTTTTCAAGGGATAATTTATCATCAGCAAGATATTTTATCACTGAGTCATAGCTTAAGGTATGTCCTGATTCAGTATTGTAAAGAGGAATTCTAACTTCTTCACATTCCATTATGCCTATGAATGTTGCACTTTCTTCTCTTCTATGTATCCTGCAGAAATATTTTATTTCTTTAGGGAATGTGTCTTTTGTCTTTCTTGTTTCTTTTGTTTTTTTTGTTTCTTCTTGTTTCATGAACTTTTTCGAAGGTTGCGATCTGTTTAAAAGATTTTCTGATTGATTCTATTCTATATCATAATAAAAGATAATAAGGGGAAGGATTTCTTTTATGATGAGGTATAGATGGCAATTAGAGATTTAATCTTTTCAAAGAAACCAGAGTATAGGACATTGTATAATGTTGATTTAGATGTAAGGCCTAATTCTTCAGGAATGCCTAAATTAGTATACAATAGGAGCGTGGTTTGTTTCAAGAATGCAGGATTATTAGGAGAAAAACATGTGCTTGAGAATGGACTTCTTGTTGATGGATTTGATCCTAAATGTGATGTGATGCAAGAGGGTAAGTTTAGGATATTTTATAGGCAGGATAATGGAGAATCTATAAGGGATATTGTACAAAGAGCAAAACTTAGGACAAGTGGGTTTAATGATGCAATGCAGGAAGTAATCAAGCATGGAGAATATGCTGTTGATGAACTTGAAAGAATTGATCCTCTTTCAACCTTACCTTGGAATACTTACATGCAGATGCCTTATATCGAATCAATGGAGTTGGTAACTCCTGCAGGTATTCAGACAATGCACGCACATACTAAAGATGATTTGATAAGGTTTTGGAAGCCTAATAAAGAAGATGTTCGTTATGATCTTAGTACTCTTAAGTATTATTTGTTTAATCAAGCTGTTAGTGGCTGGGATAGATCCTTTATGACTTCTATACTGAATGCTGGGAAAAGAAGGAAGGCACATAATCTTTGGGAAAAATTATGGGATGATCCTGCGTCTGTAGATACTGTTGAATTCTAAAATAAATAATGACTAAAAGAAATAATAATCTTCAGGGAAATATCTAATAGGTATTCTAGACGAATTCTATCCCTAATTCGTCAGAGATCTCTTTTTGTTTCTTATTTAGAAGAGTATTGCCTGTACCAAAAATCTGTTCAGAATTGACTCCTGTAATAATTAACATGACTCTAACAGTCTGTTCCATATCCTCATAGATCTGTGCACCCCAAATAACTCTGGCATCAGTATCTATCTTTTCGGTTACAGCCTCGACAACTCGTCTTGCTTCGTCTAATGTCAGTGATGAGCTTCCTGAAATGTTTATGAGTGCTCCGTTTGCTTCTTTTATATCAACATTAAGCAGTGGATTGCTTATCGCTTTTTCTACAGCTTCTAACGCCCTATTATCTGTGTCTGATTCACCAACACCAATAAGTGCAACTCCTCCATTTCCCATAACTGCTTTTATATCAGCAAAGTCAAGGTTTACAAGACCAGCTTTTGTCACTAATTCAGCAATTCCTTTGACTGCGTTTGTTAGAATCTCATCAGCTACTTTGAATGCTGTATGAATTGGCAAATCGGGTGCAAGCTCTAAGAGCTTATCATTTGGTATTACGATTAATGTATCGCACGCTTCTCCAACTTTTTCAAGACCATATACTGCATTTTCATATCTTCTGTTTCCTTCCATTGCAAAAGGCATTGTAACAATACATATTGTGAGTGCACTTGTTTTTTTTGCAATCTCTGCTATCACAGGAATTGAACCAGAACCTGTTCCTCCTCCTAGACCGCATGTAATGAATACCATGTCAGCTCCAGAGACTGCTTTTTTTATCTCTTGCTCATTTTCTTTTGCTGCTTCTTCACCTAGTTTTGGATTTGAACCAGCACCCATACCTTTTGTAGCTTCTTTTCCAATAAGGATTTTTTTATCAGCAGTCGTATAAAGTAAGTCTTGTGCGTCTGTATTAATTGCAACAGTCTCAGCTCCAGCTATACCTACTTCAGAAATCCTATCGATAGTATTGTTTCCGCCTCCTCCTGTCCCAATTACACGGATTTTAGCGCTTTGAATATTGAGGAATTCTTCTAGTTCTTCGTCAAGTTGATTTTCAACAGGAGATTTGACTCCTTCAATTTTAGAAGACTGATGCATTTTATCATATTTTTCAGTAGGAGCGTTTGTGCTTGTAGCAGTAGAATTTTCAGGTTGGACTTGTGTCTCTCCTTTTTCTTCATCAATATACATATCCATCTTATTTACCTCTAATATCCCTCTCTCTAACTATTAGTATATCCTAAGGTATACTCATATATAAATTTGATGGTTTAATCACTAAGCAAGGGCGAATACTTATTTTCAGATATTAACTATTATGTTGAGTTGTTGTATGTGTTGTTATACATTTACTAACTTATCGTACTAAATTTAATAAAGCTATAATGATTTTTGAAGATTTATGGTTGAAACGCTTAGTTCTGGAATAAAAAAGATTGAGATGTCTTCACATTTTGATAGGTGTACGCTTAGTGATGATGAGCTTAAAGATGGTATTGAGACATTATTTAGTATTTATGATGAATCACCTGATCCTAAACATAAGATGTCAGTAGCAGGACATGCTTATACTGGAATATTAGATCTGGCAAGAATTGGTAAATTAGATCTTGCAAAATCATATATAGAAAAATTTGAAAAAAAAATAGGTTATGATCAAATTCAAGATTGAGTCTTAGTTAATTAGTTCTGTTTATTTTAGTTCTCTTTAGGAGCAGGAGTCTCTTCTTTCTTCTCAGCAGGTGCTGGGGAAGTTGTTGGCGTAGCTGTTTTCTTTTCTTCTCCTTGCTTTTTGTATTCTATCTCCTTTATCTCAGGTAAGACTTCAAGAACTTTTTTCTTAAGAACATCTGTAATATCCGGAGGCATATCGAATGCAAGCTCTACAATTGCTTTTGTTCCTTCAATTGTTACTTTTGGTTCTTCGATCTGGAGCATTGCCCCCATTAGTGTAGATACTTTCTTGACAACGTCGTCAATCTGTTTTATGATTTTTACTTTGTATACAACATCTTTTCCTGATAGTGGATGATTAAAATCAACTAATGTTCTTCCACCGCTGACAGTCTTAATTATACCCATCTGTTCGTCGATATTGACTTGAAGTCCAGGCATAGGGTTAATATTTGCTTTTTTGAATTTTGCTGTTGAGATGAGCTGAATCTGTTTTGGATCTTTCTTTCCAAAAGCGTCTTCTGTTGCTATCTCTACAGTGTAATCTTTTCCTACTTCTTTGTCTACAAGCTGTTTGTCTAGTCCAGGGATAGTCTGACCTTGACCTATGCATATTGTAACAGGACCGTATTTAACACCTTCATTATGGATGCCACTATCTTTTGCAGTCTTTTCGTCAGTAGTGTCGAAGATTATCTCTTCTTCTTTTGTCAGTCCAGTATATTCAATCTCGATGAAATCATTTTTCTTAAGCATTGTGATTACCTCATTATTTGATGTTTTTTTTGTTTTTTTGATATCTTTTTGATATTTTGTTGTTATTTTGCGTTATGTGTGTTGAGTCGTGGTTTGTTTATAAATGTTTTTGCAAGATGATTAATTATGAACTCTCGTCTATAAATCTGTATTTATATTCTTCCCATATGGTTAGTGTGCTATAATCTGAAACAATCCCTGAGAAATTGTTCATGAACTCACGCATGAGTTCTCTGAACTCTTCTATGTTTTTAACTTCTATATCTATTTCAAGTTGCCAAGGTCCTAAGCAATTGACCATATAGATAATATTTTTCTTATTGAGGCAGTATTCAATAAGCTGTTTTTCTTTTTGTTGGTTCATATTGTTTAATGTTATCAATACTTTGAAGAATATGCCTTGAAGTTTGCTGACATCAGGCCATATCATATAATGCTCTATTATATGCGCTTTCTCGAGGTTTTTTATTCTTTTAATTATTGTGTCTGCGGATATCTTTAATTTTGTTGCAATCTCTGTCGCTCTTACTCTTGAATTTTTGGAGAGTTCTTTTAGGATTGTTATGTCAATCTTATCTAGTTTAATATCAACTGGTTTTCCACCCCATTCAATTACTCTTTCAGTGGTTGCTTTTTTGTCAATCAGATAATCTCGGTAGAAATATTGAGCTTGTACGATTGTTGTTGTGTCGCTCTCTTTGATGAATCTCCCATATTTATTGTGAATGTCCATGATTATTTTGTGCAATTCAAACATAGATTTGGCTTTTGGAGCATAGATTAAGGAATATTTTCCATCGCATGATGAGACCCAACTTATATTTTGATTTCTTATTAATGAGTCTATCATCTCTTTTTCTTCTTCATTAGTTATATTATGTAATTTAACATAAACTTTATGATGAGTGTATCCCAATCTTGAAGTGTTTATAATTGTTAGATAATTTCTTATTATTCCTTCTTTATGATATCTTTTGAGCCTGTAGAGGATGCTCTCTCTAGAGAGAGAAACCTTCTTTGCAATCTTTGAAAGAGGTTGTCTTGCATTTCTGTCAAGTTCATACAATATTTGTCTGTCTTTTTTGTCAAGTTTAACCATATTTTTACTAATATTGCTTATTTTTAATAAATTTATCGGTTTTCATTAAAAATTCATTAAATACTTTAATATAAATAAGAGTATTATCCTTTAATATTAACTATTGGGGTGATATAAAATGGATACAACACTTGAAGAAAAAACAAAACAAAGAGAGGAACAATATGTAGAGACAGTTATGTCATGGCAGCAAATAAGAGAGTTGATGGAGGATAGTTGGAATTGGAGGATAGAAAATGATGAGCTTAAGGGCAGATGCAATGTAGGGGGCTATGAGGATGGGATTGAATGTGAATTGAAGTATGGGAGAGATTCACATTTCGGGCTCTATCATAAAGGTGTAGAGATTGAGATAGACAGCAAAGAGGATTATGCAGAATTCCCTTCTGAGAGTACTAGGTGGTATGGCGAGATAGTAGATAGGATTCAAGCAGAATTTACAGAAGCGTATAATAAGCCAAAGAAGAAAGATATCCCTTGGTTCCTTATAGGTATAACTGCTGCTACAATTGCATTATGTAGTGTAGCTGTCTATTCAAAGATAAATCAAAGATCTGAACAAGATCAAAAATTAGGACAGCAACCAGCATTGACAAGGATGCTTGAGGAAGGAGATGTCATAGGATATTCTGGGAACAATTATCAGATTAGAGATAATAATGGGAGTCCAGAATTAAGGTATCATAGATTGCAGTAATTCAGCTATTAGCTTGTTGTTTTATTTTTTTATTTTATTCTCTCATTTATTTTTTTTATTGTTGTTCTTATGGCTTCTTCTATATTAAGATTTGTTGTGTCTATTATTATATCATAATTGTTCTTGTCATATGCATCGATGCTGTAAAATTTCTTATATCTTTTTTTCTCAGAATTCATCCTTCTCTGGATCCATTCTTTCATCTCATCAATATCTTTTGCTTCTCCTTCATCCCTGCCAATACCTTCTACTATATCATTGAATATTCGCTTTGCTCCTTCATTGATGTCACAGTCTATGAACAGTTTAATTGACTTTGGAATGAAATGCCATGAGATTCTTCCTTCTATTAGGAAATTGTCTTCTTTTTCTCCTAATTCTTTCTGATAATTGTCTATATCATTATCTGTTACTGGGTTATCTTCTGCTTGTTCTTGTCCTATTGTGACATTTACACCTTTTTTCTTAGCAATATCTCTCCACATCTGACCCATATTGTAATGTTTTAGATTGAATTCTTTGATAAGGCTTGCTGCAATAGTGCTTTTACCAGAACCAGGCATTCCTGAGATTGTTATTATCATATATGTATGTAAATGCTACTCATTTATATTTGTTTTTAGCTTTATTAATTACTATTTCTATTAAAATCTGATTAGTTTGACCACAATCTTTTTAAAAACAGGACTTTTTGGTAAATGTATGAAATGGGGGTTCATAGTTTTACTTGTACTATTAGTCTTACCTATCTGTTTTGCAGGAAGTACTCAGTTCAAAGACTTGTATGAGATTAGTAATAAATCTATAACAAGAAATGATACTATGAGGGCTTTTGAGGCCTATAGATTCAGGTTTAATGGTGCTGAAGTAAAATTAACCATTGATACTATGACACCTGAGAAAGTTTATTTTTCTATTATCAGTAATACTTATGAGGATAAGGAATTTGCATTGGAGAAATTCAGCAAGAAGTCTTTTGATCTTGATAATGATGGGCTTGTTGATTTTACATTTGGGCTTGATGAGATCATAATGTCAAATACCAAAAGAAGAATAACTACGATGTTTTCAACAGAAGAAGCGATGGGCATTGAGACATTTGAGCTTGATGATATCCCTATTGTTGAGGATGATACTGTTGTAGAAGAAGATGTTAAACCTAAGAATATTACTACTGAGAATCTGACAGATGATTATGAATTGCTTTTGGACCAAGAAGAAGAAGTAGAGGATGACTCTAAACCAATGTCATCAATGAGTTTTAATCTTGTTATATGGCTTATTGTATTACTTATAGTGGTAGTCATTGGAGGCGCTTTCTTTTTGTTATACAAGAAGCATCATGAAATTTTATAAAATTATTTTATGATATTGCGCTTTAATAATACTTTTAAACAAACTTAAACTACTCAATCCAGAAAATTTGAAATAAAGGGGGAAATATTAAAATATGGCAAACCCACGAGAAATCTTTGATTTCTGAGGGTTTCCAATCTTATATTGATTCATATAAAGGTGATAAAATGGCAAACCCACAGGTACAACCGATATTTATTTTGCCAGAAGGAACTACGAAAACTTCTGGACTTAACGCTCAAAAGGTAAACATAGAAGCAGCTAAACAAGTTGCTGATCAAGTTAGATCCACTTTAGGTCCAAAAGGAATGGACAAGATGATTGTTGATTCTTTAGGAGATGTAATTGTAACAAATGATGGTGTAACAATCTTACAGGAGATGACAATAGAGCATCCTTCTGCAAAAATGATTGTTGAAGTTGCTAAGACCCAGGAAGATGAAGTAGGAGATGGTACAACAACAGTTGTCGTTCTAGCAGGAGAATTTCTTAAGAATTCACTGGAACTTCTTGAAAAAGGAGTGCACCCTACAGTTATAGTGAAAGGATACAGGCTAGCATCCAATAAAGCATTAGAAATACTTAATGATGTTTCTGAACCAATCACTCTTCAAGATAAGTCAAAACTTATCAAGATAGCACAGACAGCTATGACAGGAAAAGGTGCAGAACAATCAAAAGAAATACTTTCAGAGCTTGTCGTCAAAGCAGTACTTGATGTTGCTGAGCAGGAAAGTGATAAGATCAATGTCAATATATCAAATATCAAGATTGAGAAAAAAGTAGGCGGAAGCATTGAAGATAGTGAACTTGTTGAAGGAATCATTCTTGACAAGGAAAGAGTTCATTCTGGAATGCCTAGAGCAGTTGAAAGTGCACATATAGCACTTCTTAATACTCAATTAGAGATAAAGAACACTGAAATAGATGCAAAGATACAGATAACTGATCCTTCACAGATGCAAGCGTTCCTTGACCAGGAAGAGGCTATGATTAAGAAGATGATAGATAAAGTAATAGCATCTGGAGCAAATGTAGTATTATGTCAGAAAGGAATTGATGATCTTGCACAGCATTATCTTTCAAAAGCAGGAATATTTGCTGTAAGAAGAGTAAAGCAAGGTGATATGAAAAAACTTGCTATGGCTACAGGAGCAACAATAGTGAATAATCTTGATGATCTTTCATCTGACGATCTTGGAAAAGCAGGAAAGATTGAGGAGATAAAAGTAGGAGACGAGAGCATGACTTATGTAAGGGAATGCAAAAATCCTAAATCAGTCACATTACTTGTAAGAGGCGGAACAGAACATGTAATTGATGAAGTAAAACGTGCTGTTGATGATGCAATTGGAGATCTTAGTGCGACACTTAATGTTGGGAAAATAGTCTACGGCGCTGGTTCAATAGAAATTGAGATGTCTATGAAATTAAAGAAGTATTCAGAAAGTTTATCTGGCAGAGAACAATTAGCTGTTGAAGCATTTGCAAAAGCAATGGAAGTAATTCCAAGGACACTTGCAGAGAATGCTGGTCTTGATCCTATCGATATAATAGCTGCACTTAAATCAGCACATGATAAAAAAGAGATTACAATGGGTATTGATGTATTCTCTGGAAAAATTAAAGACGCTGCAAAGATGGGTGTTATTGAACCTTTGAAGATCAAGACACAAGCTGTATCTTCAGCAGCAGAAGTTGCTACTATGATCCTTAGGATAGATGATGTTATCTCAGGTTCAACAGGTCCACCTCCAGACATGGGTCCAGAAGGAATGCCTCCTGGTGGAATGCAGATGCCTACTATGTAATCAAAGTAAATGTCTAAGAATTTTTTTGATTCAATAAGAAGAGAATTAATTATAGCAGTAATTATTATAGTGTTGATTGTTCTGATTCTAGGTATATTATCTTTTTTTAACCTAAATTATTATATTGAAGAGGAAATTGATAATGAAGATTCTGGTGTGATTGTTAGAACATCTGCTCCTGGGCTGATTGATCCTAATGTAGTAATAGATATATGGGATTTTAGGACTAAAGAAGATTGTGAAGCAAATGATGGGTATTGGACTTTTGTCAATGAGAGTTATGCAGAATTCAATGTAACGGAATGGGTCTGTTTTGAATTACCAGATAATCCTTATGTGGAGATTGTGGAATATATTGATGAAGAAAATGATGAGAATAGTGAACATTGAGAGAATGAATAGCTTGTAAAAAGTCTGCTGGCACGGCGCTACTATAATCCCAAAATAAACATTTAGGGATTATCGCCTCATCAGGCAAAGCTGACTTTTTATCCATTATTATTAGTAAACAATAAAAATATGAAGGTGATTCTTGTATTATGTTATACATGATTGGGCTTGGACTGGGTAATGAGAAAGATATTAGTATCAATGCTCTTGAAGCAGTGAAGAAATGTAATAAAGTGTATTTAGAATCATATACTTCAATACTTCAGACTTCTGTTGAGAATATGGAAAAGTTTTATGGTAAGGATATTATCATTGCAAATAGGGAATTGGTTGAAAAGAAGGCAGAAGAGACCATACTTAAGGATGCATCTGAAGGTGATACTGCATTTTTGATAATCGGTGACGTATTTGGTGCTACTACTCATGTAGATCTTGCTCTTAGAGCGAAGAAAGCAGGTATTGAAATAAAATATTTCAATAATGCATCTATCATGAATGCGATTGGAGTCTCTGGTTTGGAACTTTATAAATTTGGGAAAACTACATCAATGGTATTCTTTGAAGATAATTGGAAGCCAACAACTGCATATGATGTTGTTGAGATGAATAAAAAAAATGGTATGCATACTTTAGTGCTTCTTGATATCAAGACTGCTGAGTCTTCAAAAGAAGATATATTGAAAGGAAATGATAAACCGCTTCCTCCTAGATTTATGACAGTTAATGATTGTCTGAAACAGTTTATTGAAATTGAAAAAGAGAAGAAAAAAGGGTTATTTGATGAGAATACTATTGTTGTAGGATGTGCAAGAATAGGAAGTGATGATTTCATTGTTAAATCTGGAACTGTTAAAGAACTTACTTCGTTTGATTTTGGAGGACCTTTGCACTGCGTAATTGTTCCAGGAGATTTGCATTTTATGGAAGAAGAATTCTTGAATTCGTATAATTGAGTAGTGTATTACTACTTATCAGTACTAAAAGATAGAAACCTTTATAAACTCATATTCATTAATGTGGTTTGGTGGTACTTATGAGTGATATGGACAAATTAGAGTCAAATATTTATGCATCATTTAGTAGAGTTAAGTCAGATATTCTAAAGTTAAGCGGTGAAATCACAAAAATAAGCGAAGCTATGACTAAACTTGCTGAAGAACAAGGTGACATGAAAGAAAATATAGGCGAGATGGCAAAAAAAGTTGCAGTCTTCAACAGTTGTATGAGACAACTTGATAAGGTTGCAGATAAAGCAACATCTAGTCCTAAGACAAAAACAGTTGTTGTCGAAAAGATTAAAGTAAAGAAAGTAGCTGCAAAACATAAGAAGAAGACATATGTCGCTTCAAAATCAGGCAAGAAATTCCATATGCCAGAATGTATCTTTGCAAAGAACATCAAACCTAAAAGCATGGTTAAGTTCAAGAGCAAGAATGCAATGCTGAATAAAGGATACAAGCCATGTGTTTGCGTTCAGAAGTAATTATTCTTTTTATTATCTTTATTTTTTTAATATTTTTTAATTTTATTTTTGTTAATTTATGAAGCCTTCTATAACCATCTTTTCTGCATATTTTGCAGGTTCTTTTATTGCTTCTTGTGTGATTCTTATGTGGGATTGCATTTTAAATCCTACATCAATTAAGTCTTCTATATGACATGTTGTAGTTCCTTGTATGATACTTCTTACTTCCATTGAATTATTAAGCATAGTTTCATTAATTAGTTCTGTTGATGCTTGTGGGTCTATACTTAATTTTACTTTATATTGACTTTCAAATTCTCTACAGAAATCACGTAAATCTTGTTGCATAGTATATATTCTTTCTTTTACCTTTTCTGGTTCAAGCAAGAAATGTATTCCATATGATGCTGCTGCTCTTCTGAATCTTTTTGCTATATCAATTTTTTTTAATTCTCCCATATATACACCAACTCTAGTTTCATATTTCTTTCTTACAAAATCTTTTTGATTAGTATAAGTTATTACTTTTTCTGGTTCTTCACTTCTTAGTTTTGGTGGATTTTGTTCTAAATAGTAATTTAATGTTTTTTGTGGGTCTTGGACGAGTTCAGGAGTTACCAAGAGTTCTCTACAACTCATTGAAGGCATACTATAAAGGAAAGGATATAATGCGTTATCAATCACTTCATGCAGCCCTCTTGCACCCATTCTTAGATCAATTGCTTTTTGCGCTAATACACCTAATGCATCTTCTTCAAATTCTATATCAATCCCATATGCACCAAACTCCAGTTGTTTATTTTGGATGACAGGAGAATTTTTCATGCTAAGTATGCTACCCAATTGCTCAACATCTAATTCATCAAGTTCTGATATGAAACTTATCCTTCCTAAGAATTGACTGATGAAACCATAATTTTCTAAAGCTTTTTTTACAGGTACTTTATCTGTAACTGCACCATAACCTAAACTCTTTTTTTCAGTCTGGAGTCCGTCAAATGCTCCGCTAAGAATAAAAAATATATCGCTTGTGTTTAATGTGACTTCTTCTACTTTTCGTTCTTCTCTATAATTTACATACATTTCAGTCCCTTGAAAAATTCTAAGTAATTCTTCTTGTACTGATTTTCCTGTGATATCTTTACCAAATCCATCTGATGACGCTGCAATCTTATCTATTTCATCCAAATAGACAATTCCTAATTGAGCAATAGCTGGTATCTGGTTTGCTCTATCAAATAATTTCTGGAACATGCCTTCTGTACTTCTTCCAACATAACCTGCTTGTGTATATTGGGTAGAATCAGTGATGTAATACGGGACTTTTAGTAATTTTGTTGCAAGTTCAAGCATATAGGTCTTACCAGAACCTGTTGGACCCATGAATAAGAGAATTGGCTTTGGTAGATGGTCATTATCTATTCCCATCGCCTCTTTATACTGTAATTTCTTGTAATGTGAACAGAGGGCTGTTGCAAGTGTAATTTTTGCTTCTTCTTGCCCTACAACAAATTGATCGAGATATAGTTTGAATTCCATGGGTCTTAAGTCAAATTCCATTAAGTTCATGAATTCTCTTGCCATGTATTTTCTATTCATTATACATGTTTTAAATATTTGTATCAACTAAAATATGTGTTTGAATTAGTAGTTTACTGATTATTTGATAAGATTAGAATTTAGATGTCATAAGCATTAAATTTTTAAATGGTTATTAAATTCTTGATTGTATTATAGCCCCGTAGTGTAGTGGTCAATTAATGTTTATGCATTAGACCAATCATCCAGGATTTTGGAATGAGAACCTTTATTGTTTCTTATGAAAATGTCCTGGGACCTCGGTTCAAATATCAAAGTGGAGCGATGAAGCTCAAACTTTGTTTGAAAGTCCGGGCGGGGCTATCTTCCTTTTTGAAAGGTTTTAGGGACAAGTTTTATATATTGGTATTGTTTAGTTAGTTCTAATTTGGTAGATTTGAAGCTGAAAAAGAAAAAAGAGAAGCAAAAAGAGCCTAAACCGATTAAAGGTATTTCTAAACAAAACTCTGATTTAATACTTCAATATTGTAGTGATATGGCTCAAGGAAAGAATGTTGCACCGACAAGTACTAAAGGTCCTAGAGCTAAAGATAGAGTTGGTTCTTTGAAAAGCAAAATGAAAAGAATGACTGAATTCATTGAAGAATTGTTTGGTGTTACTGATTTAAGAAATCTTACAGATGACTATGTTCTTGAATTGATTAATGGTATGCGTACAGGTAAATATAGACAAGAAGATGGTAATAAATATGAGTCTGTAGATAGTTATGCAAAAACACTTGCTGCATTTTGGCATTGGTATATGCGTATTGAAAGGAAAAAAGATAATCATGTTCAAGATATTATGCTTGATGTTAAGAAAACAGGAGATAAAAAACCACCATGGGTTTATATGAATCAGGAAGAATTCAATAAATTTGTTAATAGATGTAAATGGGATTATAAGATATTATGCACCTTCATATATGATTCTGGTATTAGGTCACCCTGGGAATTGAAAAATATTAAAGTTTCTGATATTACTTGGGATGAGAAAAATGAACGATATCAGTTATATATAAGAGATGAAGTATCAAAAACATTTGCTAGAAAGATTAAATTAATGTTGTGTACTAAACTCTTAAAAGAATGGTTAGCAGAAAGAAATGGTAAGGAATTATTATTTGATTTAAATCCAGAAATAAATAATCAATATTTGAAAAGAGTTGCAGAAAGAATATGGGGAGAGAAAACAAGCAAAGGAAGAAAGAAATATAAGGATATTATAATGATGGACTTACGGCATAGTTCTGCTTGTTATTGGTTACCACGATATAAGTCTGAATCTAATTTAAAATATAGATTTGGTTGGAAAAAGTCTGATATGATACATTATTATTCAGAATTTTTAGGAATGACTGATAATATTCAAGAAGAAGATTTACTTGTTGATGTGAGTGCAACTGAACTGCAAAATAAGTTTGAGGAAGAAAAGAATCAGAGATTACTTATGGAAGAAAATATGCAACAGCAACAGAAAGAGTTTGAAGAATATAAAGAAGCTATGAATCCTATTTTAGAGAAACTAATGCAAGGTTTAGATGGTATGGAAATGGTTGGTAGACAACCTAATGGTGCTGGTATATTTAGTAATGCTAAACAGAAGAATAAACCAAAGATAAGTAAGAAAGATGTTGAATTTGCTAAAGGTAGGAATAAATAAAAATGTTTATAGATTATAATATGCAAGAGATGTGTAATGATGGATAAAAAGGGTCAAATAACTTTTTTTATAATTGTTGGAGTAATTTTCATATTATTAGTACTATTCTTTATTCTTTTCAATAATACTTCTTTTGAAGTGGACAATGTAAATAGCTTAGATACAGGTCAAATTCAATCTTATGTTACTTCTTGCATTGAAACAACAGCAGAAAAAGGAATTTATTTTATTTCATTGCAAGGTGGATATTATGAAACTTCAGTACCTTATCAACAATATGCTTTTATGGATATACCTATCTATTGGGATAGTCAGTCAAATATTCCTGATAAATATGTTATTGAACAAGAATTAATTAAGTATATCAAAGCAGAAGTAAACAACTGTCTGAATAATTTTACTTTTTTAAAGAAACAAGGATATGATATAACAAATGGTTCTATTGTTGGTAATGCTGTTATAAATGACAATGGGATTGTATTGAACATTGAATATCCATTACGTATAATATTTGGAGAGGAACAAGGTACAATTGATAGATTTAAAGCAACTATTGATTTTGATTTTCAGAGAATATATGGTATTGTAAATAAAATTATTACAGAACAGATTAAGACGCCTAATGATATGCCATTAGGTTATATTTCTTATTTAGCTTTTGAAGAAAATTTTTTATTTGAGACCGTTAGTATAGAGAAAGATGTTATACTTTTTGAATTAATATTTAATGATACTTATAATGGTCAACCTTTTATTTATGCTTTTGTAAGTAAGTATAATTGGTCAAATCTTGATTATGATAATAGCTTATATGTTGAACCAATCCCATCATTTATCATTAATGAAAGTAGTACTTTTGAATATACAGTCAGAGCAAATGGAAGTAATGTTCAATATTCAGATTATACTGGTTTATTTGATATACATGAGAGTACAGGATTAATTATATTTAATACTGATAATGTACCTAATGGTGAACATAATATTTTGATTAAAGTAGTAGATGAAAATGGCAATGAGGGATATGCTTATATGCATTTGACCGTTGATATGCCTAATCAAAAACCAATTATTAATCCAATAGGTGATCTAACTGTAAATGTTGCTGAAGAGTTTGTTTATACAGTTCAAGCATCAGACCCTTCAAATACATTTCTGACTTATCTTGATGATACTGGATTATTTAATATACATCCAATGACAGGGAAAATAAAGTTTACACCTACATTAACTGGTAATTATTCAATAAAAATTACTGCTTTGAATGGAGAAGGTCATAGTTTTGAATACATGAGGTTAGAAGTAATATGAGATTATCATATTTGTTGATACTGTTATTAGTTATTCCAGTAGTATTTGCACCATGTCCTCCAGGAGATAGTGGGGATAGTTGTGATTACACAAGTCAAGAAGATATAAATAAATTAGAAGGACAAGACCTTGTTACAGCAATTAATGAGGGTAAAATAACAGATCTTGATTTAGTGGATGATAATAGGCTTGCAGATGCTATTAGAACTGATCCTTCAATCTCAAATGATTTAGGGAATACTGACTTAGCTAGAGCAGTAAATCAAGATTTATCTCTAATGGATAATCCATCTGTTATGGATGAGTTTGATTCAAGAGCACAATCCAATACGCATATACTAAATAATAATCCAAATATTAAGGAAAGGTGGTTTGCTGATAATGGAATAACAGATGATGGAGCAGAGATTGAAAATTATGATGGTTCTATCGTTAGTACGAAAGGCAGTCAAGCAACTACATTTAATATTAATAATCATCCAGGAGCAAGAGTTACAAAAGATGGCAAGTTAGTATTGGTTGATGGAACAGAGATTGCTAATGCTGATGTAACTATTTTAGAAGATGGGAGTTTAAATATTGATGCTGGTAATACTGATTTGTCTGATTCTGACAGTGCAGATGTTCATGTGAATGCTGGAACTGTTCAGATAGATGATAAATTATATACCACCACAGATAGCTCTACAATAAATGTAGCTATTAATAATGGTATAACAAAAATTACAGGTGAAAATATAATTGAATCTCAAGATGGCATAGTAACTGCTGCTTTTTCAGGTGAAATCTCACTATTTTCAGACGGACATATGGCTTTTGCTGCAAATACCGAATATAGTCAATATAGTAATGGAGAAAAATCTAAAACAGTTACTGTAAATGGTTTAACTGAATTTTATACAAATGCAGGATGTGATGAAACAGTTAGTTGCATCCAATATGTTGATGGTAATATGAGAGTTATTGCAAAAGATGATAATAATATTGATATTAAGACGTTTGATGATTCAATAGAAAGATTAGTTGTTGATGGAATTAGTGATGAAAGTACAGTTGTTTTTAATGACAATGGAAATGTTGAGATGACTTTTTCTAATAATCCAGTTGTTGTTAAAGGTGAATTAACTCAACTGCAAACAGTAGTTGAAACGGATATTACTGTAAAAGAAGGAGTAGCAATCAAACAAATATATTCAAGTGATGGCGTAGAAGTAATCCCCATTAATCCCGATGGAGCTGATAGATTTGCTAATTCTATCTATTGGAAAAGAGTTAGTGAGGATGGAGAGTTTGTTGATTTGACTAGAGAAGAAGTGATTGAGCAATATGGTATTGACATTGTTTTTGGAGATGACATTGAAGTAAGTGAGGAAGTTCGACAAGCAGTTATTAGTGATATTGTGAATTATTATGAAACTTTTCCTTCTCCTGATGATAAAGATGTTATAACTATTAAGATAGAAAGTAATAATGCACGAGGTTCAAGTTATGATATACGGGATAATTCTATTAATTTAGTATTAAATGAAGATGGTTCTTTATGGGCAATAAGTGATGAAATAGGTAGTTTTGGAACAATAAGGCATGAATTAGCTCATCTACATGAGGATCTTCGTTATCCTTCTTTGAGTAGAGCTAACATGGCGAGTCTTGGAGTGGAAGGAAGGTCTTATTTTGAAAGTGTTATATTACAAACTCCATTTTTTCAAGAGTGGATGAATATACAAGGAATTGAATCAACTGCAGATTTAATTGCTAACCAGAATACCTTGACTACACTTAAACCATCAGATAATGAAGAGTATGGGAATGTAAGAGTTTGGAGTAATGAAGAATGTAATTCTCAAGATCCTTGTCATGGGTATATAAGACCTTATGGAACTGTTTTAACTGAAGATTATAGTACTTATGTAGAAAGGATTACTGCTGATCCTACATTCTTTATGAGAAATAATTTAGTTGGTGATAATTCTGACCCACGTTACAGACAAAAAATAGACCTTTTGCTTGAGCATAATTATATAACTCAATATGAATATGATGCAGTATTTTATCCTGAAAGGTATTTTACTGATGAAGAATTGCAACAATTATTAGCTAACTCTTAAAACCTTTTAATTTTCTATCAGTTTCCATTTCTGGTATCCGATGGGTTGCGCCTAGAACAACCTCGCGGAACCGCCTTTTAAATTTAGTAGTGAGGGAATACTTGGACTGAACTGCTAATTTAAATGGTTAGGTGAGCATAAATAATAGCGCAACTTATCGGAAATGGAAACGTACTGCTGCCACCACTATTACTTCTATCTGTTTCCAGAGTGGACAACGAAGGGTTTGCGCCTTAAATATTTTTGAAAATGCGTTAGCTATTTTCTTTTTAGAATTTTTTGATTAGTTACCTGTTTTGTTTTACACCATTTTACTATGTTTTACCCCTTATTGTGTAGTTTTGAGTACTGTTGTTACCGTCGAGGTTTAACACACTTTGTACAAGTAGGGTATTTATTTATATAGAGTAAGTTATAACACTATGGACATCATGAAATACGATGTCAATCAAAAAAGTTTGTTGGAATTCCCTTATTCACTTGAAAATAAAGCAACATCTGGAACAAATAATAGAGAAAAAGAAGTAGAAGTAATTATTAATGGACTAAAAGAATATCTTGGTGTTGATGAATCATTGGATCATGAGATATGGAAGTATATTAATCGATTAAGGTTGTGCTGTAAACAGTTTTTAACGCTTACATGTGATAATGGTTGTGGTAAGTATAAAGTTGGAATAGGTTGTAATTTAGCAGTATGTCCTGTGTGTGGTAAGAAACAGTACAAAAGGTTCATATCAAAATATAAGGATAACTTTAGAAGTTGGATGAATCCAAAACATTTGACTTTAACATTAAAGAATTTAGATACAATAACAATAGAAGATTATAAAACGCTTTCTTATTGGTGGAAAAGGTTACGGCAAGAACTTAAAAGACATGGTGACAAACATAACGTTAAGTATGAGTTTACTTATGGTATATGGGCATTTCATAATCATAACTATGGTAGAGGTTATCATTTACATTTACATATTGTCTTTGATGGTACAAGAATACCACAGCGTCTAATAAGTAGATTGTGGGAAAGGATTACTAAAGGTTCTAAAATTGTAGAAATACATGAGATAATAACAACTAAACAGTTGAGTAAAGCAATTCA
This sequence comes from uncultured Methanosarcinales archaeon, assembly GCA_964581515.1. Classification (GTDB taxonomy): domain Archaea; phylum Nanobdellota; class Nanobdellia; order Woesearchaeales; family JACJVV01; genus JACJVV01. Next base: position 53,191 of record CAZOOV010000008.1, read on the forward strand.
GTATGTTGGTAATTATGTAGTTAAGGGTGGTGGTAGTGAAGCTACTGTTCATACACTACTTGAAATGTTCTTTGCTAGTCGTAATGTGAGAAAATACAATACCTTTGGTAAGTTAAGGGTTGAGATGAAACGAGCTAAATTAACCTCTATCTGTCCTTTCTGTGGTGCTGTAATGGTATTTGATGGTATTTTTATGAAATTTGAATTGGAGTTTACAAGAAAGCCATTCTTCAAGCCAATATTCAAACTGCGTCCAAAAACAGAAACACAGTTAAATATCAACCACTTTACTTCAACTAATAATGCTGATAAAGCATAATCATGTTTCTTAATTCTTTCATAATGGTCGAGTGTCCGGGCGGGGCTATAGAGTATTTTGCGACCTTGAAGGGTTTTATGCCCTTTTTGGTTTTTTCTAAAAAACTTGTATTTTATAAGATATATATAAACATGGGCTGGCTTATCTTTTTCTTTTAATAACTTTAGAAAACAACAATATTATGTTACGAACTAAAATAACTATAATATAGGAGTATATTGTATTAACTATAAAGAAGATTAACAATAAAGAAGGACTAAATACCTGGAAGTCTCCAAAACCTCCTGTCAATAACTTGTATGGAAAGGCACTAGGGAAAAAAAGAAAGATTCCTAACCCACTATATAATTTCATAAGTTCATATAGAAACGATCTGAAAGGTAATAAATAACCAAGAATTGGTGAAAAAACCCATATGACAAAAAATAAATTTAAAATAATAACTGAAATTATTGTACCTTTAGACAAATCTAATTTAATATATCTTTGGATAGCATAAATTATCGAACCAATAATTAAACCACCAATACCTAGAATCAACAGCAAGGGAAGGATTTGATATTTGATTACCATGGGAAGATTTGTGCTTAAGGTAAAACCTCGTGAACGAAACCAATGTAGGGTAAGGATAATGCATTCAAAAAAACCAATAATCAGATAAATTAAAAAAGGAGTTAGGCAAATACTTGTTATCTTAAAATATGTTGAAAAAGATCTGTAAGCTTTTAAAATATATTTGTAGTTAACTATTATTAAGATAACACATAATATTACAATTCCTAAAGCTTCTGCAAAAAATTGTGTGCTTTGACTAATAATTGTAGTGAAATAATAGTAGACAATAAATAAAAATGAGATAATTAAGATAAGTGAAATACTGGTACGAACAATAACTCCCTTTTTTTCTTCCATATGAATTAATTTATCTTGATAATTTAAATCTTTTATCCTTTTTTAGAAATATAGCAGTTATATTATATCCCTTAAACCTTTCAAAAACCCATTAACAGGGCGGGGCTACTTCTTTTCTTAATAATATGGTTATCATCATCATTATGGCAATTTTTATAACTGCAAGAATAATCTTCTATTCATGCTAATGATTAATTGGCCTTTGGTCTTGTTTACAACAGTTGCACTTTATGCTCTGACAATATTATTATTGCCTTTCAATGCTATATATGCAACAATATTTTTGTTTGCAATAATATCATTTTGGAGCAGACTTCCTGGTGTAGGAATACCTCATCCTTTATTCATACTTTATAATACAGATTTTGTCGATTTGTTTGCTCTTTTGCTTGCTGTAAATCTAGGTCCTCATTGGGGTATAACAATGGTAGTATTCGGCAATATCTGGTCAAGGGTTTGTGGCGTACATCCTGAATGGGGCGCCGTAGTCAGTGACACGCTTTCCTTGTCAACAGCATGTCTATTCATGCCTTTTGTCCATCCTATGTTAGGTAGTGATATCTTATATTCGATGTTTGCTTTTACAGCTATTAGATGGGTCTTTTGGCAGATCTATGATGTTTTTGTCTGGCCTCAAGTTTGGGCAAATATATGGCATAAGGTAGCACTTACACTTATCGGCACTCCTGTTATCTTCATAATCAATGGCTTTTATGCTTCTGTTTTTGGAGATTTCTTTGATAAGCTACTTGAGAAAGGTGTTCAATTCAATTGGATACTTTTCTTTTTTGTTACAGCTATAATCACTATCTTTTATGTTTCTGTATTTGGATTTTCAAAAAGCCATTCAAAAGCAGTCAAGAAGACTGTTAGGCGTGTGATTAAAAATAGGATTAAGAAAAAGAAAGAAGTTGGTAGGAGTAGTGAGAATACTGAGCTTGATGATATGAGAAGGATACAAAATAATATTTAATGTGTTTGTTTTAATCAGAATATTTATTTATCTGACTTCTTTCCATTCCTTGGAATATGATCTCTTGAAGAAGAGATTATACCAATAGTTAAGGAAGTATACCCAAAATATCTTAATATAACCTTCTTTTCGAAATCTTCTTGGAGATCCATAAATTGTGACATCATGGAAAAACTTTATCTTGCCGACTTTCTTTAGTCTTGCAAATAAATCATAATCTTCTCCTGCATTGAATTTCTCATTATATCCACCTATCTTTTTGAAAGTACTTTTTCTGAAGATCTGGCACTCTCCTCTTGCTGCTGATGAGCCAAATAAAGTGAGAATCTTAATTACAATATCTAATATGAACTGTGCAATCCTATCTGACCATATTAATTCTTCAGGATATATCTTGACATTTGCTGTTGCTCCTACAATTTTCTTGTCTTCAAATGCTTCATTGATTCTCTTAAAGATTTTACCATCTTTGCCAATCCTTATATCAGCATCAAATTGTACTATTATATCACCTTTAGCTGCATATGCTCCTGCATTTCTTCCTTGAGGAATATTTTGTCTTGTCTTCTTTTTGTGGACTACGACTGTATCAGCATATTTTTTGGCTATTTTAATGGTAGCATCACTGCTGCCTGCATCAGAAACAATAACTTCTAGATTGAATTTCTTTTTTAATGTCTTGAATTGTTTAAGAGTACGTCCTATACATTTCTCTTCATTCTTTGTTGGTAAGACGACGCTTATCATGCTTTATCTCCATAAGAAATACCATGAAAGGAGTGAAATAACTATTCCTACGATATAAAATAATGGTATAGCAAGTTTTCCGCACTTAAGCCAAGGATACCAAGTTACATGTTTAGGATTCCACCACTTTATGCTGAATTTAGGATTTACTAAGAACCATCCGAAATCTTCTACAATAACGCCTGAAGAATATGCACTTAGTACTATACCAAACAATCTCCAATCAAATCCAAATATTATGAAAGGCAATGTCATAAGTACTGGGTACATGATAAAGAATAACCAGAAATGGTACGCTGTCAGAACTGTGTAATTACCTATTTTAAGTTTCCATCCTAATTTTCCTTTGTCCCAAGGATGATTGCCTTCTACATATGCTTCCCAAAAAGAAGTGGCAATCATGGCTAGATAGACCCAACCAAAAGTTAAGTAGATATTTATCATATTTTAATTTTAGATTGTTTTGTTTATAAAAGTTTGTATAAGATTTGATTGAAATCTATTATCAAAATCTATTTAAATACAAGAATTCTGGAAATCATATGCGAATCATATTTGGAGTGAACAGTGAAGGCATGGGACATGCTACAAGGAGCTGTGGTGTAATAGATTATCTTTTGAAGAAAGGCCATGAAGTCCATATCTTTACTAGCGATCGTGCTTATGACTACCTTTCAAAGAAATTTAAGAATATATATAGAGTAAAGGGTTTTCATGTAATTTATCATAATGATTCTGTTCGTAATTTTCATTCAGCAGTATTTTTGCTTAAAACGCTTGATAAGGATCTTGTTACAACATATCATTTTCTTAAAGAATCTATTAACAAGATTAAACCTCATGTGATAATATCAGATTTTGAAAGCCTTACAGCTTTTATGGGGAAAAAAGCAGGAATACCAGTAATCTCATGTAATAATATCTCAATCATAAATAGGACTAATATCGATATGAGGCTTCTTATAAAATTATATCCTAAATTATTTAATTTTACAGCAGAAATACTTCAGACTTTTGATTCAGATTATTATTTTATTCCGACTTTCTTTTATCCTGAAGTTAAATATCACAATGTGTTCTTGACTGACCCAGTAGTCAGAAAGGAAATATGTAAACTTCGTCCAAAATATGGTAATCATATTCTTGTATATCAGACTTCTTCAACTAATGTAAGGCTTCTTAATTTACTTAAAAAGATAAAAGATGAGAAGTTTATTGTTTATGGTTATGGGAAAAGAAAGACTGATAAGAATTTGATATTCCACGAATTTAATGAGACAAAGTTCCTAATTCATTTTGCAAATGCGAAAGCAGTATTCATGGGTGGGAGTTTTTCTTTGCTTTCAGAAGCATTATATCTTAAAAAACCAATTGTCAGTGTTCCTTTAAGAATGCACTTTGAGCAGATGGTTAATGCATTTTATGTTGAGAAGTGCGGTTATGGAAAATATCATGAGGTTTTATCTGAAAAGAATGTTTATGATTTTCTTGAGAATATTGATGTATATAAGAATAATCTTAAGAAATATAATTTTAGTCCAACACAATTTTCTGAGAAGATTGAAGCAATGGTCAGGATTATCGGAAAAGAACCAGATGAGAAGAATATCCGTAAATTGTACAAATATACTGCTATCAAAAGGATGATACTTCTTTCTTTGGTTGCTACAATGTTCCAGGCACAGCTTAGAGGAGCAAAAGACATACTTAAGACAAATCCGCTTAAGGTACTTAAAATGGATTATAAGCCATTATCACATTTAACAGGTTACCCAAGAAAAGTTTATAAAAACATCTCTAACTTTATTGTTAATGATAAAAAGAAGAAATAGGTTCTTAAATGCCTTATCTAAGTTCTTGTTATTCTCAGCATATATACATTTTATCTTATTAGTTTCATATACATTTTATCATATGGATTTTATGTCTATGAATTATTTCAATATATTAGATTTAGAATTTTTATTCCCATCAATCTTAGAAGGTTTAAGGATGCAGATACTTGCTGGATTGATTGCAGTTTTTATCTATGTCCTTTTTTTCTTTGATTTCTTCTGAGATGATTTTGAAGAATTATTTCTTGAATCTTTTGACTTGTTTTTTTCTACATTCTCTAGTCTATAGTGTAATTTTAGGAGTTCAGCATATAATAATCCTATTACACATAGAAGGAAACTCTCAGCAAGAGTCGTAAAATGGATTACATAAGCATATATTGCAACTAATATATGTCCTGCAGCTATAATGAGTGTGAATGCTTTTCTTTTAGGCGGTAGTGCTTGAAAATGTTTGTCTATTATGTCCATTTTATTATCCTCTTTTTTTAGCTTAATCTTATATTTTATTTGATTATAGTTCTTATCTCTTTTATTGTTTTTGCTTTTCTGATTAATTTTTTAGCTGCTGGAGCTCCTTTTGTCTGATGCAAAAGCCAGATGCAATGATCCTTTATTTCATTGAGCGATTCTCTATTCTCATATCTTATATAGAAGTCTATGAAACCCTTTATCAGTTTTTTAGGGTTTTTTGTGTCTTTACTAAATTCGCCCTTGCTTTTGCCGTTATCAAGGAGGAAGTTTGTGTATTCGAAGATCTCTGGATTTCTCATTGCCGCTCTTCCTATCATGACAGCATCGCATCCTGTTCTTTCTATCATTGATTTTGCATGACCTGGCAGAGTTATGTCTCCATTTCCAATAACTGGTATTGAAACATTATCTTTTATCTCTTTGATTATATTTATATCTGCTTTTCCGCCGTAATGTTCTTCTGCAGTCCTTGGATGTACTGAGATTGCTGATATCCCTTCTTTTTCTAGAATCTTTGCAACTTCTAATGCGTTTATGTTATTATTCCATCCTGAGCGAATTTTTGCAGTGACTGGTTTTTTTGTAGCTGATACACATGTTTTTGCTATTTTTGCTATATGTTCACGTGATTTCATTAGATAACTTCCTGCTTTTTTCTCTAGAAATTCATCTTCTGGACAGCCAAAGTTTATGTCAATGATATCAACATATTTTTCTGCTATCTCGACTGCTGTTTTCCAATCATCTTTTACAGAGCCAATCAGTTGTAGTGCAATTGGTGACTCTTCTTCTTTTATATTGAGAAATTCTGTTAAGGAACCATCATGATGCTTCTCTATAATTGTTTCTACCTCATACATCTGTGTGAAAAGAAGCCCAACATTGTATTTTCTGCATAAGAACCTAAATGATGTACAGTTCACTCCTGCCATAGGTGCAAGCACTGTCTTGTTCTCTATGTTAATATTTTTTATTTTCATTAAGAATCAGTCCTTGATATTATTATTGTTATTATTATTTATTGAAATTTTTTAGTTTTGTCTGGAGCTTTTTATGTAACTTGACTATTTTTGGACTATGGATGTGCTGAATTATGTCAAGATATTCTCCTACACTCTTATTTATGTCATTAAATATCTTGAATCCTTTTTTTGTGAAGCTGAGTTCCTTATTCTTGTATTTTATATATTTCTTTTTTTCTAATGATTCAAGATTCTTGTATAATGCTCTTGATTTCTTATGTGCAGATTTTGAAGATATCAGAATATCTATAAAGACGCTCTTTGATATCGTAACTGCTAATGGTTTATTTGTGAATCGATTACTGAAGCGTCTATAACATTGTCCTAATGAGTACAATACGAATATTTCTGGTTTTGATAGTGTAGACTGCTTCTCAGTCATTTTACCTCTTGTTTTATAGGATTTATTGACTAGAATATATATAATTTACTGTGTCTTTAGGTTCATTGCTTAAGAATTGTTTAAGAATTTTATTTGTGATGCATATAACCTGGAAGAGTCTTTGCTGTTAGTGCTTGTCCTGCCCTGAATCCATATCCCAGAAATTGTCCAGGTAAAGATAGTACATATATGCATGTTCCTTCAACTGGCCCATGCACTTCTTTATCTGTTCTGAACATCTGTACTGCACTGTTTTTGACAGCGGTTCCCATATTGCTTGTAGTATACCCATAGTAGAAATCAAATTCTTTAACAGCATTTACTGCTCTTATCCCATTCAAAGCGATGAATGTAGAAGCCAATAATCCGCATAAGGTCCTTATTGCTCTTTTTTCTGTTTTTGTTTTAGCGGGTTTTGATTCATTCATATTTTATCCCTTGGTGGTCTATCTTTGCCTTGATATTCATTTTTGTTATCTTTATTTGTCATTGTTTCTAATTTATATATTCCTTTATTGATCTGATCGACAATCCTATCTCTCCATGTAGGCTTATAATCAGACTTTGGTTCTTCATATTTTTGTTCTGGCTCTTCTTGTTTAGGTTCATCTTTCATTGTTGTTGTGTGGATCATGCTGCTGAATCTGCTTTTTTTTGGTCTGTCCCATGAATATGTCTCTTGTCTTCCTCTAAGCCATTCATCCCTGTCGCTGTTTCTTGATTTTCTTTTTTCTTTATACCAATTGAAGTTGTTACCTAACCTGTCAAGTCCGAAGCCTGCTGCTCCACCGACAAGTAAACCAAGTACGCCGTAAATCGCGACCATCCATCCTCTGTATTTTTCCATGGTAAATCCTCCATGGAAGCTTTTTTCATATAAATCAATTACAGTATCCCTTATTTCATATGCTTGTTTTTTTATTTCGCCTTTATCTTCTACTCTTCCATATAAGACATCATCTACATACTTGTCAATCTTCGCTTTTAGACCTGGAATTCTTCCTTGAGCATATTGGATCGGTTGGATCGCGTCTCTTAATGATTTCTCTAATGATTGACCGTGTGCAAGTGCTGATTCAGCTAATTGGAATTCTCTAGGTCCAGAATGACTTCTGCTTGTTGTATTATAATGAACTGTTTTAGCAGTTGCTTTTGCTGCTCTCCATTTAGGAGCATCTTTTTTCATAGTAGCCAATGGATCTCTGAATGTACCTCTGTTTCTGTGCAGGTTTGATCCAAATCTCCATGTATTTGCAATCCTTACGATATCAGCTTCAGTCATTTCTTCTATATCTTTTTCTTTCTCTCTGCTTTCCATGATTGCGTCTCTGTTCTCTTCTCCTACTTTTGCAGCCATCATCATGTTAATATTTATTGAAAGATCCTTAAATTGCGCTACTAATGCATCTAAACTTTGAGAAGCAGCTTCTCCTGCTTTCTTGTGATATGTGAAATAATGATCTGTATCGTCATATACATCTACCCAATATGTTTCAGTAGAATAAGTTGTATTTCCTTTACTGTCTGTATGAGATACCTGTCTTGTACGCATCTCTGAATGATAATTATCATCATGTTTTTCATCCCATGATCTTGCAAAATTACCATTTACTCCTCTTATTCCATTAGCGACTTGGCTGAATGGTGCTAATTCTTTAAGCGCAGCTTGTGCGTCTAGTGGGACTGTCTCTAAGAAGTCTGCAAGATTATGTCTTGGAGTTATTGTCTTGAATCCATATGTATACTCATGTGAAGACATCCTGTTGTGGAGTCTTGTAGCAAAGTTTTCATAAGCCTCTCCAGCTGATTTTGAGAATGCGAATGAATGGTTCCATGTTTCAAGAACTTTCATTATTGTGTCATTAAGTCCTGCATGATATAGTGTGAAAGAATCTACTTCTTTTTCCTGAGCTGCTGCATTGTCTTTTATCTGGCTGATCTCTGAGAAGCCGAGTTTGAATATCTTGTCTCTGTTGTATTCCCATCTCTGACCAAGACCTGTCATCATAGCAGCGCTTAGAAGTCCAACTACTGCTATTTCAGCAGGAGTTTCTCTAAAAAGCCATTTCATTCCTTTTAAAGATTTCAGGTAAGCATTGCTAATTTTGCTCATATAAAGGGAAAGTGATTATTTGTTTATAAATGTTATAGTTTTAACTACTAGTAAGTGGTTACAAAACGAAAACTTTATAAATAGAAGGAATCTGCTAGTGTGTATGAATACTATAGTTGAAGCTGAACCGCAAGTGAGAGATACTGTCATAATCAAGTATCATACTTGGATGCATTCTGATGATCTTGAGAAAGTAGTAGCTCAGACTGAAGCAAGGAAAGTGACTGATTTTGGCGATTTTGATCCTATTCTGAAGGAATTTAAGCCTGAAAACAAGGATATATTCCGTTATGATTCTACTGATGGTGTTGATACTATATTATATGCTTGTGAATCTTTTGCGCATAAACCTAAAGATAAGCTTTTTGATTCTATATTTGTAGTGCATGGTGATGTAGGAATTCAGGAACTAGCTGATGATGAATATGCTGAACTTGTACCTCCTAATGATGTTTTTGAAGCAATTGGAGGAAGCACTAAAGTTAGGATAAAGAAATGCACTCCCGAAGAGAAAGAAGAGATGCAGACAACTGAGATGAGAATGGTTGATTTTGCTTTCAAGACTGAAGTAGATCTTGCTGATGAGAATGGAGTTAAGGATCTTGTTGATAGGATTGAAGCACATGTTGATAGTCTTGTTCCGGATAATGATGAAAGAAGGTATGTAGATGTAAAGATAAGGAAAGCTACTGATGAATCAAGGATCAATCTTGAAAGAGCAAAAGGTAAAAGATCAAACTTTGAATTCAATGGAGAATATTATCCTGTTTCTTTAGGAAAGGGTTATGTAGAAGTATCACAGCATAAGTCTGATCATTATATTGGAGTAAAGTCAGGTAGTGCTCCTGATATGGGAAAAGGATTATTTCCTTTGTTAGATATTCCAAACTTAGTGACTTGGAATGGTGCAGATGGATCTACAAATCCTGGTGCAAAAACAGAAAAGACTAAACAAAAAGAAAAATCAGAACCAGAACTTAAGTCAGAACCTAAGTCAGAACCAAAAGAAGAAGAAAGATTTGGCATACGTCCTATATTTGATGAGGTCTATTCTTTTGCAATGGCTGTTGAGGGAGTACTTCCTAGGAGAACTGTTAAAGATGATGTGGAAATACTTGATGATTCTGGTTATATAGATTATGAACTTGGGTTGCTTGAGGATAAGATTTTAAGTCCAAAGGAATCTGAGCGTATGATAGGTGGTTATCTGTCTGAGGCAAAACGCTTTATGAATGATTTTGATGTTCCTGGAAAAAGAAAAGGAGAATTCTATGAAACTGTTGGACCACGTCTTAAGGGATTTGCTCAGGAGAGATGGAAGAACAGGAATAAAAGAAGAAGAGCAAGAAAACAAGGGAAAGGTGATCCATTATCTGTTATGATCGCTCAGATGACAAAAGGTATGCATGCGACAAGGATTGGTCATGGTATATCACCTGTTGGAAGATCTAATCTTGGGAAGACATATCATCATGTGACATATAATCGGCCGCATATTCCTACAAAAGAAGAAGCTTGGGATTTGGTTTCAAGAGAAAGACAATCAGAACATGCAAATGCTCCTAAAGAACCAAAGATGCATAAGGCAGATGCTAAACTTTGGAATCATTTAGAAAAATATGGATCAGATATATGGACTTATGTTTATCCGGAAAGCAAGCCTGGAAAAGGTGATATGAAAGTACTTGGTTTACATACTGCAGAAGGAGTTAAGCCGATGATGTGGGTATTTGATGAACACATTGGTGGTCATTCTATGGGATTTGGCATGATCAGTTCACCTGATGTACAAAGAGGCAATTCCAGTCATGTACGTTCTTTTAGAGCATATTATTTTATGGAAGATGGTAATTTCTTTACAGCTGAAGGATGCAGAGATATGGTTCATTATCTTTGTGGTGGTTCTTTTAGTCCAATACAAGAACTTGATCTTGAGGATCCAGTAGTTGCAGCAATGTCTGTACATCCAGATAGATCACTCAGATGTTTTGATTTTGGAAGCTATATGATGAAGCTTAATGAATATCAAGGTAATGGTCATGATAACATGATGAGAGATGAAGTATTCGGAAGTTACATGAATCCTGCACTTGTCGATGTTGTTGCAGAAGAAGTGACTGCAAAAAGAATTAAGAATTCTGCTCGGTGGAGTTTTGGTAGAGCTGATGATAAGCCTGTGAAAGCTCCTGAGTTCTCATTGAAATCAGGTTTTGATAAACAGGAAATGCTTTTCAAGATGATGGAAATGTGCAAGCCTGATGTTTCTTATAGATAATCTATAAATTAGTTTTCTAAATCTTCAGAGGGAGGGCAATCTTTTTTATAATTGCTCTTTGATCCATTGCATCTCTTCAAGATCTCTGTCTGGTTGAATAGTTCTTTCTTGTTGTATAAACTTTTCTTTTTGCATAGTCCTTTTTGCAATATGTCTGACAATCTTCTTCGCTCTCTTACCAGTTTTTTTTGGAGAGAGTCCAAGATATAATATGGATACTGCTATGATTACTATTGTTGCAAATAAAAATAATATCCAGCTGAATGCAACACCTTTTTGGAGCAAGCTTTCAAAGAATGTTCCGAATATTTTAGCGTAAAACATATTGACTACAAATACAGCGACAGCAGCTCCAGTTTCTATGAGAAGCAATTGCGGAATGCTGAACATTGGCCAGATGAATCCGAATATGAAAAAGCCAAGGCTACGAAGTATTGTGTAAACTGCAACTAGTGCGAAAATATTTCCTCCAACTATTACATATAATAATGGTGCCATGACTGCAATTACTGATTGGATTATCGCGTCCTTGATTACTCCTTGCCACGGTGGATATATTCCTGCTGCTCTTGATGATAGGTTGCAGAACACTGTGAATATGACTGCTTCTATCACTCCTACATGTATCGCTACAAATAATGTGAATATATCTATCAAGTCTGATTGATATAATATGAAGAATGGATGATAACATCCTACTCCTGGCATCCTGCTCCAGAAAGCTATCAATGCAAATAGGAAAATTGTCGCATAGACTGTACTGAAAGGAAGTGTGATTATTGTAAGCACATACAATATGATTGTAAAAAATATGATTATAGGCCAGTTTAAGCTTAGTATCTTCATCTTTGTTACCCCCTAATATTGGTAGCAGTTGTAACTATTTTAACTTTTATCCTCCTAATTGGGACTATAAACGAAAGGTTTATATTGTATAGTGTGGTTATATTGGTATGGATGTCAGTATTTTAGAGGATCTTGGACTTACTCAAGCAGAGATTAAGGTATACATAGCTCTTCTTGAACAAGGGTCATGCACTGCTGGAACAATACTTGAGAAATCTGGTGTTCAGAACTCTGTGGTTCATAGGGCTTTGAATACGCTTATTGAGAAAGGGCTTGTAAGCTTTATCCTTGAAGGTAAGAGAAGAGTGTATCAAGCGACTGATCCTGAGAATTTCCATGATTTCATAGATGACAAAAGAAAAAGATTCGATCAGATACTTCCTGAACTCAAACAAAAACAAGAGATTGCAAAAGTTGATTCTTTCGGTGAGATTTTCAAAGGGAAGAGAGGACTTAATCAGATGTATATGACATTGCTTAATTCTGGCGGCAAGGAATATAATACTTTTGGTGGTGGTAAAAGAGTTTCGTATGATGCTATGGGTAAAACGTGGTGGAAGAATCTGCATGCAAGGATAAGAGATAAAAAAATAAAAGCTAGACAAGTGTTTGATGAGACAATCAGAATTTTTGGTAAACAATTAAGTGTAATCTCAAAAAGCAAAATAAAATATTTGCCAAAAGAATATGAACAATTGCAGGAAACAATCATCATCGGAGATTATGTTGGAATTGCAATATTTACTGAAAATCCTTATGGAGTGTTGATAAAAGATAAGGCTGTGGCAGAAGGATATCGTAAACAGTTTGAGATTTTGTGGAAGCAGGCGCGTTCTTGATTTGATATTTTGAAATTGGTGTAAGGCTATTTTATTTTTCTATATCTATTTCATAATATCTAGATTCTATTTGAAGCAATTATATAAATGATTATTTTGAGTATAATCCTATTGATAATAATTAATAATATGGGGTGTTGTTCATGAATGTATCGGATGAGTTTTTTCTTGGAATTAAAAGAAGCATGTCACATGCTGAGTCTGTTGGTGTTAGTGGACCTAAGGTTGTTGATGTTAATGTAGATGATCTTGTAAGACAGCTTGAAGAAAAAGGAATTACTGTTGATCTTGAAGATAGTGTTGTGCATTATTCATACAAAAGATGTGAACTTGATTATGATGCTGAGGCACCTATGGATGGTGTTACACTTGATCCTACTAAAGTTACAATTAAAGGTTATACTCTTGCTGGTGATTTAAACATAGTATTGATGGATATTGATAAAGTCTCTACTCCTCCTGCTTTAAGAGGCAGAAGAGGAGGTTCAGCATCATATAAACGCGGTATTGAGTGTAAATTGGATTACAAAGGAGAAGGAGAAGACGGAGCTCAAGTAATCAAGAATGCAAGAGAATTGCTGCAAGAATTATATAAATAACTTTTAATTTATTTTTATTCTCTTTTTTTTTAGTTATTCTTTATTTTATTTCTTTTTTTATTCTTTATTTGCTTAATTATCTTATCCTTGGCCTTCACTATTTTCTCCTGAACATTCTTGATTGTTTTCTTCTGAGTTGTTTCCTTCTGTTTTTTCTTCCCTGTCTCCTTCCTCTCTGTCTCCTCCTTCTGCTTTTTTCTCTTTTCCTTCTTCTTCTTTGCTCTTCTTTTCTATTGCTTTCTCAAGCTTTCCCATGTCATATTCTTCTATCTCACCAGTCTTTTTGTCGATTATGTACAATGTGTGATTTTTTGTGGTTATCCTTTTGCTGTTCCTCATAACTTTTCCACAATCACTTTCTGAACTGACAAGAATCCTATCGCAATCTTTTATTATTGTCATTGTATAATACTGCGCCTGTTCTCTTGATATTACTTTGCTTTCATCATAAGAACATAGGACATATACTTTATCAGTGTTCTTTGAGTAAAATATCAGATTCATTGATGAATAACTGCTGCATTCTTTGACGATTTCATCTACAAACACTTTTTCCAGTCCTTTTGCTGTGATACATGATGGTTTTGATGATTTTGATGAGAAGTATGAATCAATTCTTCTCATTATGTAGTTTGAATCGCTCTCTTTTCCATCTCCTAATCCTCTTATTGTGCCATTGTGCATTCCTACTATGCTTTCAAGCTCTATCGGTTGGATATTTGATGGATCTTTATTTCCTTCAGTTACAAGACGTGCATGCATCATGCTGACATATGGGTCTTCAGGTACATCTCTTGTTGATTCTTCGTCAGATACTGAGAATACTGCTCTATCATATCTTTTTGTTGTGCTTTTTTCTTTTGAATGATAATAAGCACCGAATCCATCCCCATGTATCAGTCTTTGTTCTGGATCGTAGTGTGTGCTGTCTACAAAATGACCGTATCTGAATGGCACAGTATTGTTTCCCAGTGCCATATTTTTCATATGCTGAAGTTGAGAAGAGAGGTCCTGCCTTGACAGGCCTCCTTCTTTTGCTATCAGCATCGACATCCTGCACATCTTCAGCACCCCAAACTGGTTCTGAAAGTACTTATCATGCTTCTGTATGTTGCTTCAACACCTTTGCTTTTTGCCATATTTAGCATTGTGTCAGAATGCATGCCGTTAATTGTTTTCTCATGTAATGGTTGAAGATATTGCTGTTCAGATGGTTCAAGAAAATTTGATAGTCTTTCCATCATCATCCTGTAAGTGAATCCTTTTGCAAGAGGCTCAGTCCTTGCCTTTGTAAAATTCTCATCTACATGATTAGGGAAAAGCCTTCCAGTGCAAAGCCTTTCTGTAACAACAGCTTTAGTGAGCGCTACTAAAGATAGATAATCATCTACTGTATGTTGTTTGTCAATCGATCTTATCTCAGCAGCTACTCCTCGGTGTGGCATGGGTCTCATGTATTTATACATCATATTTGGGTGTTGAAACACAGGCAGTTCTTCAAGATGGGCTGCGTAGTCTTTTAAAGAATGCATCTCATCTGGCACTCCAGTAAGATGCGGGAACTTGCCTATTGCAGCGTCGTATACATCCATCCTATTGCTGTTCTTGCCATTGATCTCTCCCATCTTGAAAGGAGATGATACTGAGAGCGCCATCATTGTAGGAAGAAAATATCTTATTGCATTGAATATGTCAAATGCTTGTGTTTCATTTTCTGCACCTATATTTATCTGATCTGAAGCGACAGCAACTGCATTTTTTCTGAAATCAGGCCCAAGTGTATCTATCAATAGTTCATATCTTGGTCCAGGAGTTATTGTGAACTCTTCTGTATCAAAAAGTGAGACTGGCAGTATACATGCACCTGCTTTATCTAAAACTGATATGACTTTTTTTGTTGTGTCTTTTAGAGAGTTTTCTAATTCTTTTATTGATGTTGATGGATGAGCAAGTATCTCTATCTGTTCTGATGCAAGCTCTGGCTTTACAAACTCATTGAATTCAGGGAGCGATGATAATTCGTCTAAGCAATTCTTTGGTTTTAATGTTTCTTTATCAACTACAAAGAATTCCAGTTCTGGTCCAAACATCACTCCTGAATAATTTCCTTCTACTGTGTAAGTATCTTGCACAAGTCCATCGCATTTTATTGTTATTCCATTATTTGTTGTATTGTTATCTACTGTACTATTATTTGTTTCATTGTTGTTCATTTTTTATTCCTCCATTTATTCTTGTTAGTCTATTTTTCAAAAAAAGAAATCAAAATAAGATGAATATCATATCATGGTCTATGAGAAAAAGTACTTACTGCCAAAATGAAGAAATGCATCTAGTAGAATTGTTATTAGAATAATCTTTTTTTTCTTTTTGGTTTGAGTATTTCATTTTACTTTTGTTGTTCTTTAGTGCTATTTAATATTTGTGGCATAAATAGAAAGATTTATTAATAAATGTATTATTTTATGTTATAATGTCACAAATAGAACATAATTTTAGGCAATTTCTCAGTAAAAAACCTGAAATTGAAAAATGCTATATAGCAGGGTTAATTAATAGGAGATCGCTTGCAAGGCATCTTATTAATGAAGGTATTGCAAAAAAGAGTCAACTAGAAGCAGTCATAGCAATGTTAAGAAGGTTTGAATTTAATAAGGATAATAAAAATATAAAGGAAGCATTCTCAAACATAAGGGTGAATCTTAAAGATAATATTTTAATTATGGATTTTGATAAAGATAAAGAAATCTTGAAAAAGTTGCAAAGGACAGTCCCTCTTATTAATTATGATAATGGGGATACACTTAAGATTGTCTTAAGCACTTCTTCTATCAGATTATTTATTGATGCAAAGAATGAGGCTAAGGTAAAAGAAGTTTTGGGTGATTTTAAACTTAAGAAAAAGTATAAGAACATTTCTGAAATCAGTATGATTTTTTCAGATGATGCGATAAAGCAGAAAGGGATAATGTCGACAATAGCAAGAGAGTTTGCTTTGAATGATATTGTCATTACTGAATGTTTGACTGCTACTCCTGAGATGATAATATATCTTGATGAGAAGTATGTGCTTAAGGCTTATGAGATAATTAAAGGGTTGCAGAAAGGATAGAATTAGAGAATTAGTTAATAATATAATAATAATGATGGGTATAAAAAATAATGAAACAAAATAAGAATTATTCATATAATTTATATCCTATTTGTGAAGGATGTAAGCAATGTGTGAAGGGTAGGAAGACTGTTATATATATTACTGGTCTTTGTCCGAGGAAATGCTATTATTGTCCTCTTTCTGATAATAAAAGGCTTAGAGATGTTATGTATGTGAATGAGAGGAAGATAAAAGACATCAAAGAAATAGCTGAAGAAGTAAAGATATCAAAATCAACAGGTGCTGGCATTACTGGAGGAGACCCTCTTCTAAAGATGCAAAGGACATGTTCTGTCATCAAGCAGTTGAAGAAAAAATTCGGGAAAAAATTCCATATCCATCTTTATACCTCATTTGATTTAGTTGATAATAAAAAATTGAGGAGTTTATATGATGCTGGGCTAGATGAAATCAGATTTCATCCTGATCTTGATGATGAAAAATATTGGGAAAGGATGAAACTTGCAAAAACACAAGGTTTTGATTGGAAAGTAGGAGTTGAGATTCCTTCTATCCCAGGTTATTATAATAAAACATGGAAATTAATTAAGTTTATCTCACCTTATATTGATTTTTTGAATATAAATGAACTGGAGATATCTGATACAAACGGAAATTCACTTAATGAAGAAGGTTTTGTATGCAAGGATGAGTTTTCATACGCTATCAAAGGAAGTCATGATATGGCACTTAAACTTTTATCTAAGGTTGAGAAAGAAATCCCTAAAATGAAAGTACATTATTGTACATCAAAACTCAAGGATAGGGTGCAGATGGGCAACCGGCTTAAGATAAGGGCAGAAAGTATAAAGAAACCTTATGATATTGTGAATGATGAAGGTATGATTGTTCGTGGGATTATAGAGGCTGACTTATGTGTTGTTAAAGAGCTAATTGAATTGTTCGGTATTCCTAGGAAATTGATTGCTTATGATAAGGAAAAGAAGCAGATAATGATTGCTTCATGGGTGCTTATGGATATATATAAAGAACTTCCTTACAAGTCGGCAATCATTACAGAATATCCTACTTGGGACAGGATGATTGTTGAACTTGAATACCTTAAAGAAGGTTGATAATAATTAATAATGATGATTAATGATTATGAGGATAATTAATAATATCATAGAATAATATTTGATAATAATATTTATAAACCAATTAGAGTAAGAATTTAACAAGATGATGGAGAAAACAAAACTAATCATAACTTTTTGTACGTTATTATCATTATTGCTATTTTTAGTTAGTTGCAACAATGATGATTTTGTAAATCCTGATGATATTGGTCCGGGTCAGCAGATTTCTAATCCTGCTTCTGTCTATTGTATTGAGAATGATGGAAATCTAAGGATTGATGATTCTCCTGATGGGCAGATTGGTATCTGCGTATTTGCAGATGGTTCAGAGTGCGATGAATGGGAGTTTTTTAGAGGAGAATGCGGTGAAGTGAAGGATGATGAGCCTAAAGATGATCCTGGTTCTGGTTCGTGTAATTCAGATAGTGATTGTGTTCCAAATTCGTGTTGTCATGCTGATAGATGTACTGATCTTACTCTTGCTCCTGATTGTTCTGGTTTCAGATGCACGCTAAATTGTGAGCCAGGCACTCTTGATTGCGGGCAAGGTTCATGCAGATGTATAGATAATAAATGCAGGGCAATCATTGGTTGAATAAGAGATTAAAGATGAAGTTAAGATAATAATGAAGTTAAGATAATACTAAAATGAAATTAAGATATCTTTTGATGATAATACTTGTACTTTGTGCGATTGTTCTAGGTTCTGAAATAGACATAATGGAGACTGCGACACCTACTCTGGTAAGTGTTGAGATATATAATGAAGCTTCTACTGATGTTGTCTTGGCAGAAGAAGAACTTATTGGAAAAGAAATTATCATTGAGGAAGAAATTATTGAAGAAGTTGAGCCTGAGCAGAAAGTCATTGTTATCATGAAGGAAAAGAGAAGAGGAACTTCTGTTGCATCTGCAAGTATTGGTGTTAGAAGCGTTAGAGAAGAAGTCGCTGATAAGATTGATGAAAGGAAGATTGAGCATGAGTTTAATACATTCAGAGGGTTCTCTGCAGAGCTTACTGAGAGTGAAATAGAAGAGCTTAAAGAAGATAGTGATGTTGAAGCTGTTGTTGTCGATCAGATGAGATATTTTGAGATGAGTGAGTCTCTTGGTGTGATAAATGCAACAGATGCATGGGCAATCCAGAAGAATGGAATCAATCTAACCGGTACAGGACAGAGTGTATGTGTTATAGATACTGGTGTTAATTATCTTCACGATGATCTTGGTGGATGTCTTGGAGATGGTTGTAAGGTGGTTGGAGGATATAATACTTATCTTGAAAACGCTGATCCTATGGATTATAATGGACATGGTACTCATGTTGCAGGAACAGTTGCAGCTAACGGAACAATACAAGGTGTTGCTCCTGGTGCAAATATAATTGCAATAAATGCTTATAATCATAATTTAGGTGGTTTTTCTGATAGCGATATAATTCAAGGTATAGAATGGTGTATCAATAATGCATCTACATATAATATCTCAGTCATATCTATGAGTCTTGGAGGCAGTACAGGGTATTCAACATATTGTGATGCACAGCCTGGTGAAACCTCTTATGTTGCTCCTATTGCTGCTGCAACTGCTGCTGGGATAAGCGTAGTTATAGCTAGCGGAAATGATGGATATTCATCAAAGATAGATAGCCCTGCATGTATTGCAAATGCTATCCCTATTGGAATGACTTATGATGCTTCATTTACAGGGACATTATGCTGGGGCGGTGGAAGTTGTCCTGGTGGGAATACTTGTGATGATTCTAATGGTGATGTTGATGATGTTGTATGCGCAAGCAATAGAAATTCAATAGTGCAGTTATTTGCTCCTGGCGCTCTGATAACTTCTACTTCATATAATCTAGGATATGAAGTCATGGGAGGAACTTCTATGGCAACACCACATGTAGCTGGTGCATTTGCTGTGATAAATCAATATCTTGTACTCAATGGTAGTTCAATGACTCCTTCAGAGATTGAATCATTGTTCAATAGCACAGGTGAACAAATATATGATAGTGTATCTGGACTTTATTTCTCAAGGATTGATCTTTATTCTGCACTTAATAGCATTGTAGATGTTATACCTCCAAACATGAATCTTCTTACACCATCAAGTGGAATAGCAACAAATAATAACAGCATTACAATCAATTTTACAGCTACTGATGATATAGATAGTATTCTTGCTTGTGATGTGTATATCAATAGTGTTCTGAATAATTCATTTAATGTCTCAAATGGCTCTTATGCTAATTATTCTGCTTATTATCCTGAGGGAAGTTATACTTGGTATGTGAATTGTACAGATAATAATACTAATGTTAATATAAGTGAGATTAGGACTTTTAGCGTTGATAGGACAGCTCCTTTATTTGTTGATAGGATAAATGATCCAATGATGTATAGAAATGACAGCGATTATATCTTAAATGTAACGGTTGTCGGCGATAATACCAGTGCAGTAATAATCTCTTTGTATAATGGTACATGGAATAATTTCTCTATGCAAAATAGTGGGACTAATTATTATTTTGCAAGCAGTGCAACATTTCAGATAGCAAGTAATACTCTTTATAATTATTATTTTTGGGGAAATGATTCACTCAATAATATCAATTATACTGTTGCATCTAATTTTACTGTGATTGGAACTAGTGCTAGTCAAACAATTGCTAATACTCCCAATGTGAATATTGGTGATGATTATGATGAAATCATTGTTCCAGAAAATTCAGTCTTAGAAAACGTTACAGTGAATTCTACAGGTGATGTTTATCTAAATCTTAGTAGTATAATATCAAATGATTCAGTAACAATACCTAATAATTTTACATTGATAAGGGAAGCAGTTGTGAATTATACTGCTTATATCCCTTCTGGTACAGAAGTACAGGGTCCAAGTGGTTGGAACGGTACAATAAATCTGCCGATTGTCAGAAATTCTTCTGATTATACAGCACCTTCAGGAGATGTTGAGGTTGTAGTTGATATGGGTTCAAGCATAAGACTTAACTTTTCACAGGCTGTAAAGATAATCATTGGAAATATGTCTGGAAAAAGTGCTGCATGGACAAACGGGGCAGGAACACTTAGTGCAATATCAACAACATGTACTAGTGTTACAGTGCCAGGGATAAGTTCTGGTGAGTGTTCTATTGATAGTGGAAGTGATCTTTTGATATGGACATATCATTTTACTGAGTTTGCAGCTTATAGTCCGGCAAGTGGCGGTGATACATCTAGTGGCGGTGGTGGCGGTGGTGGTTCATCTTCATCTGTAACTGTCATGAATGTAACTGATGCTGTTGGACATGTAGTAGATGGTAAAGCAGGAAGGACTTATTCATTTTATATTGGAAAGGATAAGAAGACAATAAGAGTGCATAAGATTGTTTCAGGCTCTGTTGTATTCATCGCTGAATCACCTAAGGCATTCTTTACTCTTGCTCCTGGACAGGATATAAGTGTTGATTTTGATAATGATAAGGTATATGACATTAATGTTGAACTTTTATCTTTAATAGACTCAAAATATGCTGATTTTAAGGTGTATATAGGAGGTAGAGAACAAAAGAGAGAACTTGTTGCTTTTACAAATCCACTTGAAACAGAAGAACCTGTTCAGATAGAGGGAGATATTGATGATACTCTCAATGTTTCATCAGGTGAAGTTGTAAAACAGCCAAGAAATATTAATACTGATTTGATTATGGGTATTGTAATTACTGTTATAATATTTATTCTTGTTCTTGTAATGATGCTTGTTATTTATCTTGCAAGGAAAAATAGCAATGAAATTGAAATTGAAGAAAGATTAGATTAATAATAAGATTAAGAATAAAATTGAGAGTAAAATTAGGAGTATAAGATTTCTAATAATTAAATTAATTAGGAGATGAAATTAAGGGATAGATAGGTAGGTTAGAAAAATAAATGAAATAATGAATAGAGAAATAAATAAAGAAGATAAATAAAAAAATAAAATTAAATATAAAATCTAATAAACCGGAATCTTTGTTGATGGTTCATTAAGTTCTATATTCTTTACCTTATGCAAGTCATCTAATGCATTGATCCTCAATAGCTTACTTGACTTGGTATAGAGCATATCTTCAATGTAGAGGCTTCTTTCTACTGCAGGTTGCCAGTAATATTCTGTTGCAGATGAATGATCTATCAAGCCTCTTAATTTAATCTCGTCTTGTTTTATCTTAAAGACGAATGCTCCATTGTAGCTTTCTCCTTTGTCAGAGTAATCATAGCTGTATACAGGGATTACTAATAGCTCCTTATCTTTTGAGAATAAGAACGCTTTATGTTCGTACATTGCACTAGATTGCACATAACGTTCATCTGTGACATACTGTGCTACTTCTTCAGGATTAGCTACATCGCTTACATCGAACAATGATATCTTTAAGCCAGTTGTTCTTCCTGTCTCTGTTGCATCTTGTCCAATACCTATTATTGTATCTTCATCATATGGATGTAGGTATCTTGAGAATCCTGGAATCTTTAGTTCTCCAAGTTCTTTTATATTCTTTGGACTGCTTAAATCAATAACAAAGAAAGGATCAATCTGTCTGAATGTTACCATATATAGTCTTCCTAAGATGAATCTTGTTGAATATATCTGTTCACCACTAGCCATACCTTCAATGCTGTCAAGTTCATCAAGGTCCATGTCAAGCGTATAGATGTTGTTTTGTGACTCAGTCCTTGTACTGTCAAACCTTGACCATCTTGCACTTACAGTGGTTGCAATTCTTAAGACATCATTGTATTCGTCAAGTGAGAATTGGTTGATGATATGGCCTGGGACTTTGCTGTTTGCTTCAGGCTTTACTTCATTATCATCTACTGCAATCCTATTGATTACTGTATATTCCATGTATTTTGTCTCATTAAGTTTCTTCTTGAGAAGTATTTCTGCTTTATCTTGAAGTTCATCTTGCTCATCACGGTCCATCCTTGAAAGGAATGTTGAATAGACTTGCCATATCTTGTTTTTCTTCTCATATTGAGACAAGACATCATTATCTGTAAGTTTTATCTTTTCTATAAGATTAATCTCTCTTTCAGATAATTCATCCTCTAGAAGTTCCATGGTAATCTGTTGCTGAAGTTCATATTCGCTTAAGTATTGCGTATAAGTTATGTAGATGTTTTCTTGTGACATATACATGTTTTGGCTTCCTTCTACAACTACAGCAGTTGTACTTACATCTTCAGATGTATCATCAAGATTAATTGTATTAGTTATAACATACATTGGACTTTGATAATGGATGTCATAATAATAAATGCTATTTAGAGAGACTGTTTTTATTTCACCTTCTTCTATGAATCTAGGTAAAGGTTGATCTACATAATATTGAGGATAAGTTGTAGTTATGAAGTAAACATAGTCTCCCTTCATCCTTGCTCTGAAATAACCACCTTCAAATTTGTATTCTTTCTCAAGTTCTGGATCATCTCTATCGCTGATATCATATACATTGAAGAATGACATACTTGAATATGGTACAAAATCATATTTATCATAGTAATCATAGTCATAATCATTACCAAATACTGCAAGTGTATCGTCATTTATGAAAAGACTTGATGGATTACTATCAAACTTAATTGTTGAAACTATCTCTGCATCTTCTCCTGGATATGCTTTGATTATGTATAATATATTGCTTGAAATTGTGTAAATGTAGTCTCCATCTGTCTTTATGATGTCTGCTTCATCTACTCCTTCTACTTGGATATTTGTTTCTGAAAAGTCAAGAGATTGTTCTTCGAAAGCAGCTCCTGATACTGTTGGTGATATAGCCATATCTGCCATCATCTCTACTCCCATTCCTCTTCCCATTGATTTCATTGAATAAATATCATTATATCCTCCTGATGTGTCTTGTAGGAGATTTAATAATTCACTCTCATCCTTGAATTGTTTTGTATTGATATCTTTATCATAGTCAAATGAATATTCATCATAGGTGCCTGTACCTGTCGGTGTAGTGGTTCCTGGTTCAACAGGCTGGCATGCAGCTATGAATAATAAACTAATTATGGTTACACATAAAATCATGATCTTGTTTTTCATTTTGATTGCCTCCTAATATTTTTTTATTTTTTTATTGGAATATATTTGTTAACCAGTCTAGGAATTTATTCCATGTATTTTGCTCTGGTATTTCTTCTATTTCTTCTATATTAGTATTATCTCTATCTGTGTTATCTATTGGTTTTTTATCATTACCAATATCATTTGTATCTTCTGGTTCTCCACATTTGTATATGGGACATCCATCTTTATAATATTCTCCACTTTCATAAACTGGTTCACATAATGGCATCATGCATAGTTTTTCTTTTACTTCTTTTATATCTTCTTCTGTTGTTTTCTCTTCTGTTGTCCTTGCGTCTTTTGTTGCTTCTACATATTTTATCTTGAAAAGGTCTATTAGCATCTCACTAGTTACGTCCTTACTTGATACGGTTCTGTAATTGAGATTTAAGTCTGTTAATACTTTTTGCAGTTCATCTGAGAAAAGAATCTGTTTTTGTGTTAAACTTTCACCTTTGATTATTATTGCTTCATTGCTGTAAAAAGCAAGTGTTATCTTATATTCTAATTCTCGTGCATTGACTTCATTGAATGTGAATGTTGAGTTTGGTCTTTCATAACCATTATCTTCCAATTTGAAAGCAATATCTGTGAATGTTGTTATATCTGATATCGCTGCACTTTCATCAATACCCATGCCAAAATAAGGTATGCTTTTCTTATTATGTTTTAATTCAAATATTGCAAAGTATTCTTGGTTTATCTTTGATATTCCATTTAATCTTAATGTGATGCTCTCAAAAACTTTGTTTGATTCTAATGCATAAGTCTCTCCAGTTGATAGTAGACCACTGTCCTCTGCATTTACACTGATTTTTGCTTTTCTATCTTCAAGATCATCAGCCATCGTTATATCTTCAATTGTAATCTCATAAGCATAATTATCGAGTACATATGTTTTGGTACTTCCTTCTTTAACCTGGTCATTAATAACATCATTATAATTTTCGCCTAATACAACTGTACTTGTAGATATTATCATGATTATCATGAAAGTTAATATGTAAATTATTTTTTTCATTCAGAGTCACCTTTTTTTACTGCTTTTTTGATTAGCTCAATAATTATTATTAGAATTATGACAAAAATGCATCCAGCTAAGAACCACAGTGCATAATTTGGTATTGTTTGTGCAATTTCGGGTGTTTTGTCTACTGTTGTTTTGACAGCTTCATTAATCGCTTCGGGTGCTACATCAGATACTTTGGATATTGTATTGTTTAATGCAGGAGCTACTGTATCTGCTGCAATGTTTTCTGCAGCATTTGTAGCAGCTGTTGAGGCTACTTCTTCTGCTCCTGTGGCTGCAGTGGTTGCTACTATCTCTTGTGCACCTGTTGTAGCTGCAGCTGCAGTAGAATCAGCAACTTCTTGAATTACTTGTTTTCCTCCTTCTCTTGCAATGTCATATTGAGCAGTATCTCCAACTGATTTCATTGCAGATCCTGAAGCTCTTCTGAAGTAATTTTGATATATATGTATAAATGCAGTGCCTACAAGACTTACTAATGCAATAGGTAGTAATGATCTTAATTTACTCTTGAGTCCCTTAGTACTGACATTTTTTGGTGCTATTATTATATATTGATTTGCTAACTTGTAATGATTTACTTCTTTTCCTCTCTTAGAATAATGATATTCTTCTGCAACAACAAGTCCGCTCTTTATTAATTGCTGAAGATTGTAGTGTACAGTAGAAAGCGGAATATTCAAGTGCTCTGAAAGTTCTGTCTCGGTTGATTCTTTATCAGCATCAGCTAGGTAATCTAATATCTTCCTGCTTGTCTCATTTGTTATGACTTGAGCGACTTGTTTAGCTTGGTCCTCTTCAAGATTAATTAATAATAGTTTTTTTCTTGCCATAATGAGTATAAATTGGGTGGTTTTTAAATATATATCTTTGACTTCAAATTGATTTGAAGTCATATTGAGCTTAATTGTGTTTAATTTGTCCTATATTTTGTTGTAATGTAATTATAATAATATACTGACTAATACTAGAGTCATCAGATTGCCAAAAAGCAATGTGATAATGAATCCTATAAGGAAGCTTGGTATGAATGGGATTCCTACTTTGACTGCAATCTTGCTTATTTTGTATTTCTTTAAAAGAGCTATTTGAGCTTTGCTTATTCCGAGGTCTTTTGGACCTGTAATATATTTGCCTTTATGTCTGATTTCTTTGTCTATCCAGTCTCCTTCTGTAACTTTTGATGGAGGTAGCATAACAACCATGCTACTTCTTTCAACACTTTTTGCGAAGATATAAGCATATATTGTACCAATACATAATGCAGCTAGTGTAATAAATATAAATGCAAAATCTTTAAAGAAAAAACTACAGATAATTAGTATGATTGCTGCAATGATGCATGATCTTTTCATGACTTTTGCATTTGAGGAAGCTTTTTTCCATGATTTGACAAATTTTTTCTTATTTTTAATACCTAAAACTATGCTCCATATTAAGCCAAATAATGAACCTGCTATGAATGCGTTTATTATGAATGATACAAGTAGGCTGTTGAGTATTCCATAAACGCTGACTGGTATTATCTTAAGTCCAAATAAAATACCTAGCCCCATCATCATTTTGCTGTCTCCTCCACCCCATTGGCCAGCATAAAACATTCCTAGGGCGATTGCCATTGCAATAAGAAATCCTATAAAACCATCTAGTATTATCATTGGATTGAGCGTGATTGCTGCAAATAGAAGTCTTAATGCAATCGCTGAGATAAAAAGACCATAATTGACCATATCTGCGACTTCTCTTTTTTGGAAATCTGTTATTGAGCCAATTGTCATGACTACTAATGCCAAGATTACCATTATAAGATTATATGAGCTTTGTGCTATTAGGTCTAATATAAACATAATATTATCCTGGAACTAGCTTTTTATAAAGTTTTGTGAGAATTTCGAGATTAAAAAGAGTAGAATAGAGTAGAATAAGAGAAATTAAGAGAAATAAAAAGAAATAAAAAAAGAAATAAAGAGAAATAAAAAGAAATTATGAGAAATAAAGAAAAGAATAGAAAAAGAAAAATAAAAAAAAGAATAAAAACTAGTTCAGTTTGAAAACTAGAACAGTTTGCTTATCCAGCTAAGGAATGTCTGCCACGCACTTGAACTGACACATTCACTGTCAATACAAAGATTAGTGGAACACTCATAGTTGTTGTTGCATGAGTCTCCTTCTTGACTTTGCTTATTCCATTCAAAGTCAATGCCACAAAATACAGCCTTATCGTCAAGATTTAATCTTGTTCCTTGTGTTAGGCATCTGTCTTTGTATTCACAACCTTGTTCACATACAGGTGGTTCTGGGTCATCTATACAAATATAGATTGGACAATCGTACTTGTCGTATTTTCCTGTAAACTCAAGATCTTCGCAGACAGGTACACTGCAGACATTGTTGCCTTTTACAATTTTGAATTTTGCACTTACTGTATGTATAATTGGTGGTTCAACCATACAATCTATTACAGTATTGCTATCACTATCTGCGGTTATATTGCTGTTTTGTTCTTTTCTGGTACTAGTCACTCCGCAATCATATGGCAATGTTGGGTCTATGTCATAATAATTGAAGTTGAGTTCATATGTACCTATCGGTACTTGTTTGCCACTAGATATATGATTCGTATATACTTCTGTAATCTCTTTTGTTGTTCCTTCTATGATCTCTTCTTTAGAATCATACTCAATAGTATTATACACTACGGTATCATAATCTTTTGTGATTTCTTCTTTTATCTCTTCTTCGACTTCATATACTTCTACATTAGATTCTTCTATGTCATAATCATCTGTCTCATATACTTCAATATTATAATCATCTATTTCTTCATCTATATCATATGTTATGTCATATTCTTCTCTACAATTGTCATCATAGCTGTATTCTATCTGATTCCATGTATCTATGATTTTTGTCTCTCCTGGTTCTATCTCACCGATTCCAAATACAGTTGGTCTTGGAAGACATAGATCCAACAATAACAATTTTCTTGCATTTATTGTGTTGACATATTCTTTTGTCTGGTATATTTGGTATGCACTCTTTGGTGTTGCAGAGTTCATTGAGTAAAATATTGAATGTTTATTGTTGTTCTTGACTTTGATATTTATCTTATTGCCTTGTTCATAGTCATCTTTAAGCAAAACTTCAACTTCAACTGGCTCTGGTGGACATTTGTAGACTGCACAACCATTCTCGTAATATTCTCCTGTCTCATATGCACCTTCACATGCAGGCATTTTACATACTTGGGTTTCGCATGAGTAAATTGGACAATTGTATTCATCATATCCGTGGATGATCATATTTCCTTCACATATAGGTTCTATACATGAATATGTTATTTCTTCACATATATAATTGGGACAATTATATTCATCATATCCAGTTATAATGAGCTCTCCATTACAGACTGGTTCTGCACATGCAATCTCTATGCATTCATATTCTGGACAACCATTATTATCATAATATCCTGTTGTGTAGCAATTCTCTGATGCAGGAACTGAGCAGGCAATGTCTTCGTCTACATCTTCTATCATAATGCATTCGCCGTCTTTACAACCATTGGGACAATCGTAAAAAACAACATCAGCCATGCCATCATTCCTACAGTAGTTCTCCTCTAGCATGCTTGGGAACAATTCATCATCATCAGGCATACACCTATCTATATTATTGAAAGGCAATCCATAAACATCTGTTGAGTTTATTGTGCCTGTATTATAATAATCCATACCATCATCATTTTCAATACACTGTGCAAATACTACATTTATCATCATCAATATAAGTCCGAATGCGAACATTATTTTTTTTATTCTTCTCATTTTTTTCATTTTTCTCCCCTCGTCAATAATCTTGAAACAATTTTTTGTTATGAAGGTATAAAATGAAGCGGATTTTATATAGCCTGGGTACACTGCAAATTGACTTGAAGTTATAGAAAAAGTGTTTTGTTATCTATGCAGCTCTTCTGATGAAGCCTTCTATGTCCTTTATTGCGTCTTCAACTTCTCTTTTGAGGACTTTTCTTGGTTTTTGGCCTTTATCTTCATCTTCTCTTGCCTGAAATATTTCAGAACCTACCTGGATAATGACTCTGATTGCTCTGTGTCCTTCTTTATCGCGATCATTATCAGGTTTTACAAGAATGGTAA
This sequence comes from uncultured Methanosarcinales archaeon, assembly GCA_964581515.1. Lineage (GTDB taxonomy): Archaea > Nanobdellota > Nanobdellia > Woesearchaeales > JACJVV01 > JACJVV01. The sequence continues at coordinate 82,070 of CAZOOV010000008.1, forward strand.
TCTCTTTGCCTAATTTGTTATTTTCTGATATTTTACAGAAAAATGAGCAATATTGTGAATGTTTGTTGATATAGCCATATTTTACTTTTGTAAAGTCATTTGTTATATTGAATTTATGGAGAATTCTGTCAATCTCATGATGCAATCTCTTAAGATATCGTCTTTTTTTGAGCTCTTTTGCTACTTCTTTTAATAATGGATCCATGAACTATTTCATATAATCTGAATATATATTATTTATGGCTTTTGAGGACAATAAACAGCAACATTTATAAAGGGATTGAGGTTCGTTTAGATTACCTGTGATTGATGATGGTATTGTATAAATACTATATAATACCGGAATGAGGAGTTATTCTCATAATCGCATATAATGAAAAGGTTAAACCTTGAAGGAATTAATATATAAACGAGGTTTAAACTTTAAAACAACCGGAGGAAGTTTTAAAATGTCAGAACTATCAAAAGAAAAACTTGACAATCTATATGAAGTTATAGAAGTCGCAAGATCAACTGGAAAAATTAGAAAAGGAACAAATGAAGCTACAAAAGCTGTTGAGAAAGGTAGCGCTAAAGTTGTAGCTTATGCAGAAGATGTTACACCACCTGAAGTAATAATGCATATACCTTTGTTATGCAAAGAAAAAGGAATACCATGTTACGCTATACCTAGTAAAGAAGAATTAGGTTCTGCTGCAGGACTTGTTGTTCCTACATCTGCTGTTGCAGTTGTTGATGAAGGTAAAGGTACTAAAGTTCTTCAAGAATTCTTGAAATCTGATAAAGCTGCTGCTCCAAAAGCAGAAGAAAAACCAGCTGAAGAAAAGAAAGAAGAAGTTAAAGAAGAAAAAGCAGAAGAAAAACCAGCTGAAGAGAAGAAGGAAGAAAAAGCTGAAAAGGAAGCAGAAGAAAAACCTGCTGAAGCTGAGAAGAAAGAATAAGGTGTTGATAAATGGCAGACGAAAAGACCAACAACACTGAAAAGAAGTCAAGTCCGGCTCCTAAACCTGATTCAAAATCAGCTGCTAAACCTGCTGCTGGTAAAGATGCTCAACAAGGAGTTCATTTTACAAGAGCTTTTTCTGCAAAAGTTGAAGAAGTTATTGGAAGGACTGGTTCACGAGGAGAAGCAACACAAGTACGATGCACTATCCTTGAAGGAAGAGATGAAAACAAAGTCATCAGACGTAATGTTAAAGGGCCTGTTCAGCCAGGAGATGTTTTGATGCTCAGAGAAACAGAAATTGAAGCAAGACCTCTTAATAGAAAAGGAAGGGGAAATGCATAAAGTTTACTATAGGTGAATAAAATGGTTAAATGCTCATTTTGTGGAATAGATATCCCTGAAGGAACAGGTTTGATGTATATCAAGAAGGATGCAAAAATATTTCATTTTTGTTCTAGAAAATGTGAAAAGAATACATTCAAGCTGAAAAGAAAACCTAGGACAGTTAAGTGGACAAAGTCCTACGTTAAAGGAGAATAAGGGAAAATGGCAAAAGAACAATGTTTAGTTTTGATTAAACCAGATGGTTTAGTTAAGTCATTAACAGGCAACATTATCTCAAAGCTCTCAGAAACTGAGCTTAAGATTGTTGCTGCAAAGATGGTCAGAGTAAGTAAAGAACTTGCTGAAGAACATTATAGACATTTAAAAGAAAAAGATTTTTTTGATGAACTCATAAAGTATATACAAGGGGCTTATCATACAAGAAGAGTCATGGCTATGGTTTATGAGGGTGATAATGCAATTGAGAAAGTTCGAAGAATTGCGGGAGCAACAAATCCTGAAGAATCAGAACCAATCTCAATAAGAGGAAAATATGGGAGAATAACGACTGGAGGAGTATTTGAAAATGTAGTTCATGCATCAGAAAATCCTTCAGAAGCAGAAAGAGAAATTAAACTTTGGTTTAATGCAAATGAACTTGTTTCTCATATTTATCCAACTGAAACTAATAAAATCGAGCAAGAAATGCTCGTTTGGAAATAGGTGATTAATAATGGCAGAAAAAATGGTTGACAGAATTAAAAATATCTCGTCAAATCCAGATAAAATTAGAAATATAGCTATCTGTGCTCATATTGATCATGGAAAGACAACATTTTCAGATAACCTACTTGCAGGAGCAGGTATGATGTCAGAGAATCTTGCAGGTGATGCAAGAGCTCTAGATTTCCATGATGATGAAGCAGAAAGAGGAATTACAATCGATAGCGCTTCAGTAAGTATGGTACACGCGTTTAAAGAAGAAGAATACTTAATTAACCTTATCGATACACCTGGTCACGTTGATTTTGGTGGTGACGTAACAAGAGCTATGAGAGCTGTTGATGGAGCAATTGTATTATGCTGTGCGTCTGAAGGTATCATGCCGCAGACTGAAACAGTACTTAGGCAAGCTCTTAAAGAAAGAGTAAGACCAGTACTTTTTATCAATAAAGTTGATAGGTTGATTAAAGAACTGCAACTTACTCCGGAACAGATGCAGGAAAGATTTCTTGGTATAATCAAAAGCGTAAATGTACTTATACAAAAAATTGCAGAGAAAGATTATGGTGAGAAATGGCAATGTAATGTAGCTGAAGGACAAGTTGCATTCGGTAGTGCTTATCATAATTGGGCACTTAGTATACCTTACATGCAGGAGAAAGGAATAACTTTCAAAGAGATAATTGATGCATATACAAGTGGTAATCAAGATGATATTGATGCACTTGCTAAAAAAGCACCAGTTCATGAAGTTGTACTTAACATGGTAATCAAACATCTTCCAAAACCAACTGAAGCTCAGGAATATAGGATACCTAAGCTATGGCATGGCGACTTAGAGAGTGAGGATGGTATTGCTTTAAGAAAATGTGATCCAAATGGTCCATTATTCTATGTACCTGTAAAAATTGTTATTGATCCACAAGCAGGAGAAATCATTTATGGGAGGCTTTTTAGTGGAACTTTAAAGAAAGGTACTGAAGTTTATCTTAACAGAGCAAAACAAAAGTCCAGAGTACAGCAAGTATTCATTGCTAATGGGGCTAAAAGAGAAATTACAGATGATGTACCTTGTGGAAATATTGTTTTGATTGGAGGAGTAAAAACTCTTGTAGGAGAGACAATGACTACAAAAGAATCAGATGTATTTGATGAGATCTCACATCTTTTTGATCCAGTAATCTCTAAAGCTATTAAAGCAAAGAGTCCTGGTGATCTCTCAAAACTAGTAGATATCTTAAGGGTTATTCAGAAAGAGGATCCTTCTATTAAGATTGAGATTGATGAAGAGACTGGACAAAACTTAATGCATGGAATGGGTGAATTGCATCTTGAAATCATTGAGAATAGAATTAAAAGTGAGAAAGGACTTGAAGTTGAAACGAGCCCTCCTATTGTAATATTTAGAGAGTCAATCTCAAAACCATCAACTGGTGAGTTCGAGGGAAAATCTCCAAATAAACACAATAAGTTTTACTTTACTGTTGAGCCGGTCGAAGAAGCTGTTGCTTTAGCAATGAAAGAGAAGAAAATTGTAGATCAAAGAGTCAAAGGAAAGAATCTTGAATTAAGAGATACATTTGTTGAGTGTGGATATGACACTAAGGTAGCTCTTAAGATAAAAGAAATCTACAATGGAAATATATTCATTGATGCAACAAAAGGACAAGTTCATATGATTGAAGTTATTGAGATGATCCTTGATACTTTCAAAGACGTAATGAACAATGGTTCACTTGCAAGAGAACCTTGCTTTGGTGTTAAAGTAATACTTCATGACATGAAATTGCATGAAGACGCTATTCACAGGGGTCCAGCACAGATCTATCCTGCAATCAGGGAAGGTATTAGAGGAGCAATGCTTCAAGGTGCTTCACCAATCCTTTTTGAACCGGTTCAAGTTCTTCAAATTGAAGGTCCAGATGAATATATGGGTGAACTTTCAAAGCTTGTTACAAGCAAGAGAGGTCAACTTCAAGATGTTGAACAAGAGAATGGAAACGTTACCATGACTGCTAAAATGCCAGTAATGGAACTTTTGGGATGGTCATCTGACTTAAGGTCTTCAACTTCTGGTAGAGGTATCTCATCTGTAATTGATCAGATGTTTGAGAAACTTCCAATGGAATTGCAAGATAAAGTAATTAAGCAGATTGTTGACAGAAAAGGACTAACTGACGGACAACTTGGACTTTAAGTCTAAGTCTTTTTATTTTTTTATCTTTTATCTTTCTAATATTCTTTTAATTTTAGAATTATTTTTATTAATTAGTATATCATATTTATTATAATCATATCCTAATTCCGTGATGCCTTAATAATGTTATCTTGTTAGCATAAGTTGACATCTGTGCTATCTTGACTCTCATGTCAAAGTTTGTAAAAGCAGGATTCTCACGAAGTCTTCTGTGATACTTCATGAGTTCAACAGCTGTTGCTCTGAAAATAGGTGTATCAGTCTGTTGTAAAAGAGATAATTGGTCAAGTTGATGTGCATCTGCTCTTGTTTCTAATACGTCTTCAAGTGTTGTATCTCCTAAATGCCTTATGTTTCTATATGTTATTCTTGTAATCCCTGGAAGTTCTATCCCATTTTGGTAATCTTGAGTATGCTGATATTCATGATGTGCAAGTATAGAAGCAGCTGCTAGTGGAGAAAGCTCTTCAAATAATTTTTTATTGACAAATAATGTAGTTGGAAGATCTTTGCCTATGAAGGATGAAAGCATGAATGAATGCACATGGCTGTCTTCTGCTCTAGCATATGCTCTTTGTTCTTTTGCAGTCATATCATCAATAATCCCTTCTGAACTGAGCCTTTTAACATGTTCTAAAGCTGATTGTCTATCTTTATTATATACGAGCCGTACTATACTCTTACAAGGATACATTTCTAAGAACTGATCCAGATAAGCCTGTCTTAGTGATTCATCTCTTATTGCTTGTTTGAACTCTATCATTTTTTAAGTGATTTTTTTAGTAATTTCTTTAGTAATTAGTAATTATTATTTATTTGTAATATCTTTACATAGTTTTATGTAATTATTCTTTGTTAAATTTTGTGAAATTATCTTCTATATAATCTTCTTCTGACTGGTTCTCTTTTAATAGGTCTTGTACTTACTATCTCTTTTTTACCAGAATAAGGTGTAATTCTTACAGTTGCAATATGTTCAGGAACAGTTCTTACATTACATACTGCTGGATGATAAGTTGTAGTAGTATATGCATCTCTTACTTTGATTGTCTTTCTTTTTCTTAGATTATCAGGTCCAAAATCTGTGCTACTTCTTCCTGCAGTAAGCACTTCTCCTGCAACGTCCATTGCACTTCCTAATATTCCTGCACCAACTTTGAGAATGCTGACTTTACCTGCTCCTTTGATATATGTTGTAGGAACACTATTTGTCTCTGTGTAAGCTTTTTGTACTGTTGTTGCTTTTCTCTGCTCAGGTACATATTCATCTATATCGTAAGAAAATATTTTAACCATATTTATTGTGTTTGAGCTTGTTATTGCTGGATCGCTCTCTATATCTGCAGCTAAAGCTTTTATTTTGTCTTCTATTACATCATAATTCTTATTGTATACATCTTGATGAATTCCATTCATCCTTGCAACATATTTAAGTTCTGGTGGAGGTAATCGTGGTAATCTGCTCGCTGGTATTACTAGTTTTTTTTTTGGTGTTGGAGGGGTTCCTGGACCTGTTCCTGGACCTGCATGTGCTGTTTCAGAAATAGGTAGTAATGAAGCTACTGATATTAGTCCAATTCCTAAAGTTTTGACTAATTGGTCCAGTTTCATTTTATTTATGCTTTGTTTGTCTGAAAGAATATCCATTCTCCATGGACATATGTATATTCTCCACTCATATCTGGTTCATCATATTCTATTATTTTATGTCCCAGAAATCCTTTTTTTTTCATTTTGTGTTTCGCCTCTTTAATTGGTTTATTTTGTGATTCTTATTTTATTGATATTTTTCAAGTTCATCAGTCAAGTATGCTGATGCACTTTCGTCTTTTTCTTCTGATTTAGGAGTTGAATCATTCAATATCTCTGCAAGTTCGTTTTCTTTTTGTTCACTTGCAGCTGCAACAACTGCATCATCTGGTGTTCTAACTCCATTTTCTTTAGCAACATCTTCTATCATTCGTTCTCCCTCCTTTTTTTCATTTTTTTACCTATTCTGAATTTAGCTCTATGTACTACTTGATCTGTAACTATCTTCTTTTTTATAGGATCATAATAATGCCGTTTGGTTATTGTTATCACAACTTTCTGTTTTTTTCCAGGTAGCTTTAGCTCGATGCTTTGCTTAGTTGTAACATCAAAATCTTGTGCTGACATTGTTCTTTTATTTGTAGATTCCATTTTTACTCCTTTATAGTAACAATGAAACTTGTTACTTATAAATGTTTCGTTTCTTAACTACTTTGTAGTAATAAATTTGTCTTTTGAACAGGTTTTTATTTATTTTTAATATTGAAAATAAATTCCAGTACAACAATGCTTATATTGCTGTTGTATTGGGTTCAGATTATGGAGAGTTTAACAGTCTTGGTTGTTGGTAAAGGTGCAAGAGAACATGTTCTTAGTGAAGCTTATGAGAAAAGCAGTCATGTAAAGAAGATAATAATTGCTCCTGGAAATGCTTTTATGACACATAGAAGGGATAAAGAAGTTTTAATTGATGATGAATGTTCATTAAATGATCCTGATAGTATTGTGAGGGTTGCACAAAGATATAAGCCTGATATGGTTGATGTTGCACAGGATGATGCACTTGCCTCTGGTGCTGTTGATCTTCTTACAAGTTATGGTTTTAATGCATTTGGTCCATCTATGAGGGCAGCAAAGTTAGAATCTGATAAACCTTGGTCAAGATTCTTTATGAAAGCTAATCAGATACCTTCTCCTTGGTCAGAAGCTTTTGATTTATTTGATGAACATCATCTTAAAACAGCTAAGACATTGCTTACTGGTCTTTATGATGAAAATCCTAATCTTCTTTTGTATGTGAAAGCAGGTGGTTTATGTGCTGGAAAAGGTGCACTATCTGCTACAAGCCTTGAACAAGCTCTTGAAAGAATAGAGCAGATGAAACAATTTGGCGAGGCTGGCCAAAAATTTGTAATTGAAGAAGGTCTTGTAGGTGAAGAATTCTCTTGTTATGCTATAACTGATAGTAACAGTATATATATATTCAAATCAGCACAGGATAATAAAAGAGCTCTTAATTTTGATATGGGTGAGCAGACTGGTGGGATGGGCGCTGTCTCTCCTGCTTTAGTGACTGCTGGGATTGAAGATAAAATTAGAAGAGAACAATTTCTTCCTGTAATTAAAGGTATGAAAGATATTCCTTTAGGTTATCAGGGGATGATTTATCTTGGTGGAATAACAAATAATGGTAAGATCAAGAATATTGAATATAATGCACGCTGGGGTGATCCTGAATGTCAGGTAGTTGTTCCAGGAATAAAGACTGATTATGTTGATATAGTTCAAGCAGTATTAAGACAGGATCTGGGAAGATTAAAGATTGAAGAAGATGATAAGGTAAGAGTTTGTGTTGTTGGTGCGTCAAAAGGATATCCTGATGATTATTCAGATGTAAATGGAAAACAAATATTTGGTGTTAATGATGCGATGTCTATGGAGAAAGTTAGCGTTTATGGTGCAGGCATTGCTATGGTTGAAGGAAAAATGTATGCACAAGGTGGACGACTTTTTAGTATAGTGGGGGAAGGTGCTGATATAATTGAAGCAAAACAAAATGCTTATGCTGCAATGGCATGCATTAGTATAGAAGGAAATAACCTACACTATAGGACTGATATTGGTTGGAGAGATGTAGAACGAGTTCTTAAAGAAGGTCTTTGAAAGTTTTTAGTTTTCTAAAGTTAGAATCCATTGAAATTAATTAGAATTAGATCTGGTTTTCAGAATTCGATTGAGTTTTTTATTTCTAGAAATTTAAAATTAAGCTCATTCTTTTCGCATTCTTTCTTGAACGCTTCAATATCAGGGGGATAGCTTGGATTGTCTAAATGGATTGGTATGACAAGTTTTGCTTCTGTTGCTTTTGCGAACAATGCAGCCTCAAATGGTGTCATTACAAGACCATGAGCTGAGATTGGTATGAATAATATGTCGCATCTATAGTCATTCTTGAAGCAGATGGTGTCGCTTGTAGCGTACGCTCTTTTGTCTTTGTCATCAACTATGAAACCAATATTTTCGTTTATTTCCTTTTCTCCTCTTAGTAAAGGAGTGTAGCCATGGACTGCTTTTGTGACTTCTATTCTGATGTTATCTTCTTCTATTGTGTCTCCTTCTTTTACGACTTTTGTTATTAGTTCTTTTAGTTCTGGATGAGCGTCTGTGACTTCACTACTTGTGTAGAACCTGCTTTTGCTGTCTTTTATCATCTCTATTATTGCAGGGACATTGCAATGGTCGCCATGCTTATGCGTCACTAGTATGATGTCGATGTCTTTCCATTCGTTATCTGGAAAGGATTTTTCATATTGGATGACTCCTGGATCTATAAGTATACGTTTATTGTTTGTTTCCAGAAGGATGCATGATTGTGCGAATCTTGTTATGTTCATGTTATATCTAAAAAAAGTGAGATTATTATATATCTTTTGAATCATCATATCTTTTTTATTTAGTCACTATCAAGTAGTAAACAAACGAAAGTTTTATATATGTGGTCTGATGTGCTTGTCTTCATGAAACTTAAAGAACTTGTTGATGGGAATTTTACAGCACTTCCTGGATTTCTTCAGGCTGCTGCAAGTGAAATGTTCATAGAAGGAAGAGATAATGTTGGTATTTATGCTCTTCCAGGTTCTAGAAGAGCTTGCACTCTTATCGATGTCTATGCTATGCATGGTTTTGGTGAGATATTTGAAAAGTCAGCTCAGCAGATGATTGCTGAAGATTCTGCAATGGAAAATTCTGTTTTGATAAGGGGGCCTTTGAATAATGATGCAGTCCTTGATACATGGCTTGCTGTTAAGTATTTCTTAGATAATGCTACTGATTTCAAAAGAGTTGAAGGATGTGATTCTAAAGGACTTGGTAAGAAAGTTTCTTGGGATTATCAAATTCAGGTTACTATTCCAGGAAATGTTGAAGATGATAGCATGGTTGTAGCTAAAGTTGCTGATGATAATTATAGCATATCTTATACTGGTCCTTTAAGAGGCGATAAATTTTTTAGATTTGGTATGTGTAGGAATCCAGCTGTTGCTCTTCCAGGCATATTGAGTCATATAAATGACTTTAACCTGTCAACTTATGATCATGTAGATGGATGCTATGCTTTCAACAAAGAAGACAATTGGGATGTTCATCTTAACGGTCCTGCAGATAATCCTATCATGAAGGATTTACTTATCCTTGGAGAAGCGATAAGAGATTATTGCATTGAGAGATGTGAGTGATCTCAAAATTTTAGGAATTCAATAGTCTTACTGACATCTTTTGCATCTATTATGAAGATTATGTCGTTCCAGCATGATAAGAATTCTATTATGTTGACGTTGTTCTCTGCGAATAATGATGTGATGTAAGAAACTACACCTGGTATCTCTTCAATTTCTTTTGGTGTGATGAGGTTTATGAGAACAAGATCTTTTTCCTTTGTGACTATCTTTGACTTGAATCTTGCTTCTATATCTTTTGAGTATTTCTCCTGTGTTATGATTGTGTAGTTGCTTGAACCTTCGATGATGTAGAACTTACCTGATTCTTTTCTTACTTTTTTTTGTATCTCATCAATATAATCCAAATTGATGCCTTTTTCTAATATATATACGCTGATCTTATTCTTTATCTCAGTCTCTGAGCTTGCAAGAAGTGATTTTACTTCTTTTTCATGACTTATCTCTTTTTTGAGCTTGTCTTTGAAACGTCTTGCAGCTATTAGTATTGCTTCTTTAGAAGTCTTGTTCGCAATGTCTAAATCTTTTGCTATGAGTCTTGCAAGACTAGAGTAATTAATCAGATCCTTCTTCAGGCAGTTCTTTATGTCTGGATGATCCTTGATATATTCAATGGTGAGTTCAGTCGTTGTTTTTTCCATGTTATCTTATGGGGATATGTCTTCCTATATAAATTTTACTACTATGTTCTAAATAAAACAATATTGTTTATATCTGTTATATATGGGTCATTAGATATATATCTTTGAACAGGTTCGTACATTATATCATGAAAGTGCTCAAAAAGTATATGGACCCAGAATACGGTTTTGTTAATGATAACAATGAGATCTGCATCAACATACAGCGTATCTGGGAAGAGAATGGCGGAAGCATCTGTGGTTTTATTACAGATTTTGCTATGACTCATACTCATGAGTTTCTTCATATACTGTTGCCTGAAATGCTTGGAAAACAAGGAGCTCTTGTTTGGGAAGAGAAAGTGATACGTAAGCTAACAGGAGATAAATGGAACAAGAAGCTTGAACAGCTTTATATTGAGGATGAAGAAGAATGATACACCATAAAAGTGTTGATGATCTAGTAGACAAGCATAGCATAAAGACTTCTCAATACTGGATAAAGATGCTTAAGACACTGCCTCAATATCAATTAGGTGTCATTAAATCTAGCGGTAAGCTTCTTGCTGGTGATAATCTTGACCAATTATGCGGTGAACTTGCATATATGGCAGCTCAAGGGTTTTATCTTCCTTTAGTAATAGGTGGTGGTGTTCAATATGATAAATTGCCTGAATATAAAGGTGGTAAAAAAGTAAATGATATACGAATCACTTCTGCTTCATTGATAGAAGCAATGGTACCTCTTGCTCTTGAGAATCAACAGCTTGTAGTTGATACACTTGCAGGGTTTGATACAGATTCTGTTGCTATACCTATAGATAGTGTTATTGTACAGCCTCATGGTGTTGAGATGAGCAGTGATGGTGTTGAGCATGATACTGGTTATGTAGGAGACGTTGTAAGCATAAATACAAAACCTATAATTTCAGCAATTCATAATAAGCAAATTCCTGTACTTACGCATTTGGGTGCTAATAATGGGGATACATTCAATATCAATGCAACGACTCTTGCAAAAGAACTTGTAAAATATATGCAAGCAAAGAAACTTATTGTTGTTGGAAATATGCCTGTTTGTGATAATGATGGCAATATTATAAAATCCATCTATTCGGAACTCGAATTTAATAAATTAGTACAGCAAGGAGTTATAACGGGAGGCATGGTGAACAATGGACAGGATGCATATGATCTTTTGAAATATTTAGGTCCAGGACATAGTGTACAGTTGACTTCGCTTAAAGGTGATAATGAAGGTAATATAAAATCAACTGGTCTGCTTGAGGAGTTTCTTGGTGATGGCAGTGGTACTAAAATATGCATGCCTTCAGTCATAACGACGTATCCTCTTGATGTTGTTGATAAATCCATGCTTACTGATCTTATAAATAATATTTTTAGTGAACAAGGAAAAACACTTGATGAAGATTATTTTGGGATTGTTGGATCTAAAGATTCTTCTGTTTATCTTGATAGCCTTAATCAGGGAGGTGCGATATCTTATCCTATTAATGATTGTGAATACTTGTGTAAAATATTTACCCATAAAGATTATGAAGGACTTGGAATTGCGACAAGCACTATAGAAACTGTGATTGGTCAGAAAGGAAAGATAGCATGGCGTACAAGTAATGGAAACACTTGTGCTATTGAGAAATACTCTAAGATTGTTGAACATTATGATGGTTTTGTAGAAAGTGGGGAAAAGTATAGCGTGTTCATGATTGGTGTTGATGCTGAGAAGAAAGATAAGGTAGTTAAAGAAGTGTCTTCAATTCCGAAAACATTTAGTGTAATGTGAAGTATAATGTAAAATTATTTATATCACTAAGGACTTTTTAGAAGTATGGTAACATTAAAGACTCTTGAAAAGGATATCAAGGAGATAAAGGAAAGAAACAAGCGTGTTGAAGTAGATAAATTATGGGAAACGAGCTTTACTAGGAAAATACTTCTTGTAATACTTACTTATATTGTGATTGTGTTGTTCTTTTTTGTTGCTGGACTTCCTAAACCTTTCATGAATTCTATAATACCAGCTATGGCTTTTGTGCTTTCTACATTGACATTGCCTATATTTCGGCAATTCTGGGAAGAATATATCTATAAGAAGTAAGATATATTTAATATAAAAAGTAAGAGATATGTAATTAGTGAAATATAGCTGATTTTTGTTGATTTATGCCAATAATAGCAATTCTTTGAATAGTACGTAAAACTCTTAAATGATAGTGGGTTTTTCAGGAAAATACTCGTTTAAATGGGTTTTATGCTTGTTTTTTCGATATTTGATGCGATTGTTAGGCTATTAATAGATAATTAATAGATAATTAATAGATAATCAATGGACAATCAATAGATAATGATCATGTTTATTCATGATAATAGGAGGTTATTATAATGCCGATAAAAAATGGAGACAAGGTAAAAGTTGAATATACTGGAACCTTAGAGGATGGTACAGTTTTTGATAGTTCTGAGGGTAAAGAACCATTAGAATTTGAAGTAGGTTCAGGACAACTAATCAAAGGTTTTGATACAGGTGTTGTTGGAATGGAAAAAGGCGAAGAAAAAGAGATAAAATTAGCACCGGAAGATGCTTATGGTCAGCCAAATCCAAAGGCAGTACATAAGGTCCCTAAGGATCAGATGCCACCGCCACCAGATGGACAAGAACTTAAAGCTGGAATGATGCTTGGAGTCAAGACTCCTGAAGGTCAACAGATTCCTGCAAAAGTAGCTGAAGTTACTGATACTGAAGTTACAATTGATATGAATCATCCTTTAGCTGGAAAGACACTTACTTTCAAGATAAAGGTTGTTGATATTGTAGTATAGATATCTGATTTTTTCTTCTTTTTTCTTCTTTCTTTTTTATTATTTAATTTATTTTGATTTAATTATATTAGTTTATTTTCTTGATTTTTCGATATTCTTATTTTGTTAATTTAGACTTAGAAACATTTATAAGGTGTTTTCTGACTTGGTTTTTATGCGATTTACAATACTCAGTACTCTTGAATGCAGTAAACTTAGACCAGATACTTATTACTTGATAAAACATAGGTATGCTCGTTTAGATGAGGATATATCTTATAGATTGCCAAATCATAAATTCTCTCTTCAAAGGGTTCTTGATGTACCAGCAATAGTAATAACAAATGATGATTTTATATTACAGGGTAAACATAGGGCGTATAGGGCTTATACTGGCATGGATAAGCTAGAAGCTTGTGTAGTTAATAATGAGAGTGATATTGCAAGAGTACCAAAAGATCTGCTTGATATGCCTCTTGAAGATGCAATTGATACATATAGGAGAAGGCAGGAATATATGGAGAAATCAATGGATCATGGAGTTAGATTTGTTGCTCATTTAGAACCTCCTTTGAATATGCCTGAGGGACCAGATTTATCAAATGAAGCAAAAATACTTCTTTGGGGTAATCCTGTTTAAGGTAAAGTTATATTCCAATAACCTTTATAACTGCTTAAGCAACTACCTCTTTTAATACAATATAAGCATGATATGTGTATAAAAATCAATACAATATAAGTATAATAATATAGGTGAAATCAAAATGGGAAATCTTGTAAAAATCAATGATCTAACTCCTAAGCAGATTGCTTCTATTTGTGATCATACTTATCTTAATCGTGATGAAGCATTTAGGCTTGATGCAAAGAAATCCAAATCTGGAGCAGTTGAATTAAGGGAAAAGGATTTTATGAAATTCATGAAGGAGACAATAGGTTATGCAAAGAAAGGATTTACTCCTTACGCTATATGTGTGCGTCCTGAAGATGTGTTGCATGCAAAAAGGTTTCTTGATGAAAATGATAGTGATATAAAAATTGCTTCAGTAGTCGGTTTTCCAAATGGATGTTGGTACAGAACTCCTGCAAAAACATTTGAGACTGTAACAGCTGCAGCAGATGGTGCTACTGAAATAGATATGGTCCTTAATTATAAGAGACTTATGGAAGGAGATATAGATTATGTTAGAAATGATATTCAAAGAGTTGTTGACGCTGCCCATAGTGGAGGAGCTATATTAAAAGTAATTCTAGAAACATCTGAACTTGAAGATGATTATATAATACAGGCGTGTAATCTTTCTAAAGAGTGCGGAGCAGATTTTGTTAAGACTTCTACTGGATTTGCAAGTGGTGGTGCTAGTGCACATGCTCTTGAAGTGATGAAACAGTATTTTAAGAAAGGAGGAGTCAAAATGTCTGGGGGAGTAAACGCAGACAATGTCAAGGATCTTCTTTATGCAGCTTCTGGAAGGGATGACGGTTATATCAGTCTTGATCCTATGAAAATAAGGATTGGTGAGAGCAGTCTTCTTAAGGCGCTTACTGGTGGAAAGGTCAAGAAAGGCAGTTATTGAACTATATTGTGAATTTATTCTTATTTCTTAATCTTATATTATTCTTATTTCTTAATCTTATATTGATTACTTTAATTGGGAAACATTAATAAAGTGCCTAATGTTATTTAATCCATTATGATATCTAAACTCGGAAGAAAAGCGGTACTTGTTTATCCTCATTTTGATCAGGATTCTTTTTGGAGTGTAAAGAAGACCATGGAGAAGTATGTAAGGAGGGGTGAGTTTGGACTTCCTAAAAGAGCAACTCCTCCTTTAGGTCTTATGGGACTCTTCGCTCATCTAAAACCTTTCTATAATGAGATTGTGCTTATAGATAGGAATGTCGATCCAAGGAAACTAACTGATTTGATTACGGATGCTGATCATGTTTATATGGGTGGAATGATAGCTCAAGAGAATTCTTTCATCCAAGATGCTAAGATTGTTAAGTCAGCAGGAAAAGTATTGATAGCAGGAGGAACTGTTGTAGGACAAAAATCTCCGTTAATGGATATTGCAGATCATCTTGTAGAAAATGAAGCTGAGATGGTCATAGATGATCTTCTTGATGGGCTTTTGCATGGTACAGCAAAGAAATTCTATAAAGGTGTGCCAGCAACTCCTGATAAATTCTTCAGACCTGATTTTTCATCGATAAATCCTGATAATTATTTCAATATGGCATTGCAAGTGGTCAGAGGATGTCCGGAAGCATGTGAATTCTGTGATATAACTGCAAGATTTGGAAAGAAACCAAGAGTGACGCCATTTGAGTATACAGCTGATTCATTAAAGCAGATGTATAATCTTGGAATCAGAATGCCTGTCTTCATAGTCGATGATAACTTCATAGGCAATCCTAACACTGCTATTGAGGTATTGAAGAATATGCATAAAGTCGAGGAAACTTTTGGAAGATCAGGATTCCATTTCTCAAAGTATACAGAATTGAGCATGAGGCTTGCACAGGATTCAGATAGGTATAAAGAATTAAGGCATTGGCTTCGTAAGACAAATTTCACTGCACAATTCATAGGAGTAGAGACAAATAATGAAGCTTCTTTGCTCGAGACAGGGAAAAAACAGAATCTTCATGGTAGGAATAACCGTTCAACATTGGAGAATCTTGAGTATATATCCAAAGAGACTGGTGCTGCGTTAAGAGTAGGAATGATACATGGTTTTGATAATGATACAAGACAATCAGGAATGTCATTGATAGATTTCTGCAATTCAATGGCTGCACCTTATATCATGGTAGGTCTTCTTACAGCGATGCCAAATACCAAGCTTGCGGATAGGTTGGCAAAGGAAGGAAGATTGAAAGATTTTGCTTCAGGAAATAATTCTGATGGTAGGATGAATTTCATACCTTATAATTTTTCAGCAAAGGAGGCTGAAGTGGATTATGTCAAGATATTGGAAAAGCTTTATGATGAAGATGCTTTTTTTGGAAGGGTAATGAAAGAGCTTGAATTAATAGATTCAGTGAACAAAGGCAATAAGTTTGATATGAAAACTAGCGTATATTCGTTAAGCAGAATTCTCACTAGAGACAATGCAGTGACTTTCTGGAAGAATATGCCTAAAGCGCATAAGATTGCTGAGAAGAGATTTGGTTTTGGCACTTCTGGATATTTTTATATTATAAGTAATTATTTTCAGCATTGTGCTGCATATACTCATTTTAAGGCACAGACAGATATGTTGGTTGAGCAGATAAAGGATAGACAATATGAGCCATGGCAGCTTTATTCATGGAGAGAAATGCAAGAAAGTCCAATAGTAAGTGTTGATGTCGTTGAACCAGTTGAGGTGGAATCTTCGCTTTATGAAAAGGTTAAGATGCGTCTTGAGAACGGTTATGAATTTGTAGGTACAAGAGCCGAAGCCTTAAGTCAGTTTGTTGAGCCATATATGAAAAAAGGATTGCAGGATCTTAAGAATGTAAAGATGCCTTCTTTTGAACAATTCAAAGATGTTGAGATAAAGGCTTACCTTATGGCTCATCTGAAAAGACCACAGATATTGCAGAATGTTGATTTCTCAAAAGTAGAAGAGTACATAGGGCAGGCATTACAGAATCAAGCAGATTATATACGCGATATGAAAATTCTTCTAAACAGTGTTGTGAATACTGATCCAATTGTTCAGTATGCAACATAATGGTATGATAATACGATGAATTCTTCTATTGCGGTAAAGGCTTTAATTGTGAATGATAAGCAGGAGTTATTATTGATTCGAAGAAGAGATAATGATGTCCATAAGCCTGGAACATGGGAAATTGCTGGAGGAAGGCTTGACGCTGGAGAAGATCCTTTTCTTGGTATGATCAGAGAGGCAAAAGAAGAGACTAATCTTGATATTGAAGTGAAAGAACCGCTTGGTGTGCATCACTTCACAAGGGATGATGGCCAGGTAATAACTATGATTGTTTTTTTATGCGGAGCTGTTTCAGGTGAAGTTAAATTAAGCGAAGAACATACTGATTTTGAATGGTTGAATGTTGATGATGCTTATTCTAAGATAGTATCTGACTTTAAGAAAGAAATAGATGTGTATAGGAAGTATTTTTCTTAATTGATTCTTATTGGTATTTGTGGATTTGTGATATTTTATTTGATGTTTGTGTTATATAATTTTATTTTAATGTAATTATCGCCAATGAACTTTTACTTCATCTGTTCTTATATATGGTCTTATGTCTGCTTTTGATATTGGGATTCCTTTCTTGTTTTTCTTGAACATTTCATATCCCAACCATGCTATCATTGCACCGTTATCAACATTTAATTCATTTGGAAGTGCATATGCTTTTGCTTTTCTTGCTTTACACATCTTATCTGCCATTTGTTGAAGACGTTTGTTGCATGCAACACCACCTCCAAGGATAAGTTCATTCTTATCACAATGTGCCATTGCCCTTTCTGCTACTTCTATCATCATTGCAAACACAGTCTCTTGTGCTGAATAACATAAATCTGCTTTTGTATAATTTATCTTTTTAGAATTATTTTTATTATTCTTATTATTATTACTTTTTTCTTTGTTTTCTTTCTTATTCTCTTCTTTTATTTTTAGTTTTTGTTTTAGATTTGTCAGAATGCCTCCAAAGCTTACATCCATGCCTTTGACAACATATGGAAGTTCGATGTATTTCTTTCCTTTCTCTGCAAGCTTTGCAATTTTTGGTCCTCCTGGAAAACCAAGATCTAATGAACGGCCAAAGCTATCAAGGAAATTTCCAATACCGATATCCAATGTTTCTCCAAATATCCTGTATTTACCTGATTCATATGCAATGACTTGAGTATTTGCCCCAGAAACATATAATAAGATTGGGTCTTTTGCTTTTGTCATTGCTCTTCCTATCTCAAGATGCGCTATACAATGATTGACGCCTATTATCGGCTTTTTGAGTTTTAATGCAAGAGTTCTTGCTGTAACTGCACCTATTCTTAAACAGTGGCCTATGCCTGGAGATTGTGAATAAGAAATAAGATCAATATCTTTTATATCGATTTTTGCTTTTTTTAATGCAGTCTTTATTATCTTATCTGAATTGTCAATATGGAACTGTGCTACTTTGCTTGGGATCATGCCTCCTGATTTTGTTGAGAAGAGTGATCTAACATTAGCAAGTATCTTTAGTTTATTTCTCTTTACTTCTATTATGCCTATACCAAATGTATGTGCTGTTGATTCTATACCTAAAATTATCATTTTAATTGTTTGTTATTTATTATATTGATTAAAGATTAATATTTATTGAAGACTCTCTTTGGTTTATTAAGGTTTAGGGAGTTCGTCTGCATCTTTAGCCGTCACTTTATCCTCAGTTAATTTATTCTCAGCTATTTTATTATTAGGTTTATTATCGGCATTTTCTTTTTCTTCTGATGTTGTTGTCGTCGATAAATTGTTCTCGGAGGCCTGGTCTTCTTGTGTTTTGTTACTTGTTATATTTGTTCCTTTCTTGTTTTTGTATTCTTCAAATGCTTTTGTAATCATTTCATCATTAAATCCATCAGTCTTAAAGATGTCTTTAATTATATTATCTTCTTCTTCATTTTGTTCTGATACTGAGTAGAACTCATCAATCTGGTTCATCATATGTAACAGTGTAATGTGTTTTATAATCTCTTCTGCATGTGTTTGTTCCCATTTTTGTTGTACAAGTTCATCTATTATTGATTGTGTAGGTGTAGACTCGTTGATTTTTCCAATGATGTAGCTTACTAGGCTTATGGTGTAATCTAGTTCTTCAGGAGGTGAAGAACTACCAAATTCTTGTTTTATCTCTTCTGCCGATTTATGCTGGAACATTTCTTGACTGATTTTGTCTATCAATTCATATTCAAATGTACTGTTTGATGTTTTAGTTCCTTTTTTCTTCATGGAATATTTCTCAAAGACTAGTCCTCCAACAGCTATCATGATGACGATAATTAAAACTGTAGGAATCCAACTGTTCTTTTTATTGCTTTTTGGTTTATCTGCAGTTATACATGTCATCGGACATACTCCACCACAATCAATTCCTTTTTCATCCTGATTTCTTATTCCATCATCACAACTTTCTTCTAAGAAGCATTCACTCTTCTCTTCTTTATCTGCTTCACAGCCTGTTGAGTCTATACATGATCTTTTCTTGTTTCCTTCCTCATCACACTCACTCCATTCACCACAAGTCCAGTTGCCACATTCTATAGTTGTGTTTTCATCAGTATTATCTGTATTATCATCTGTCTCTTTATAGATTACATATCCTAAGGCGAAGGTTCCACTAGAAGCTATTTTTCCAATAAATTCATAGTATGTTGGACCGGAAACATACCCTGTCTGGAGTTCGCTTAATTTTTTTGTCTGTATATCATATGAAAATAAAGTTATATTTGATACTGGTATTTTAAGTTGGCTGACATAACTTTTATTTAATCTGAAATATAATTCTCCATCTATAACCTTAGCTCCGTTTGACTCATTTATGATATACCATTCTAATGTTGTTTGAGTAGCTGTATTGTTATTCTGATTCTCTGAACCTACATTAGCTACTGCTCTTCCAGTCATTGGACCTCCTGGACCCCCTCCTTGTGATGGTGGTGTTGGTCTGGTAGGTCCAGTTGGAGAACTTACTGAATTTGTTGTTGTTGATGATGTTGGTACTGTTGTTGTTGGTGAATTATTATTAGGATTATTGTCATATCTTGTTATATCTACATCTGCTTTCGTACCAGCAGTTCTTGTGATAGTGATAGTTGCTTTTGAAAGATACATATTGGACTTACTTATCTCTTTTGTAAGAGTATTATTTACTTCATTACTTGTCCAAGTCATACGTACGGTAGATTCTCCTACTTTATCGGCAATGACCACTATAACATCATCCTCATAATTCTCTTTTTCTGTTTCTACCTCATCAATATCATCTTCTAAATCATCTATGTCATCATCAATGTCTTCAATCTCATCCTGTGCAGAAGTCTTTATGTTTTTTAGACTACTATATTGTCCAGCAGTCTGTCCTGTATTACTTAGATTATCTAATGCAGTCTCAATATATGCTATCATTACTTTTAATTCTTCTTTATGTTCTTTTTTATATTCTATCTTATTTTCGAGCATCTCTATCTCAAGATCGAAATCGTCAAGTATCTCATCATCTAGACTATCATTTAAATCTTCTTCAATGTCTTCAAGTTCATCATCAATGTCAGTGATATAATCATCATAATCATCTTCTCCAAGATCTTCTAATGTTTGAAATCTAATTTTCTCATCTTCTCTATCTTCTTGATCTCTTTCTAAGATAGGTATTTTATGGTCATTTCTATAATCTTGTTTGTCTTTATTCTTGTTTTCATAGTTTATGTAATTTTTATATAAATCACCTAAGTATTTGTCGAGTTTACTAATTAAACTGTTAACAGTGTATACGTTACTATCAAAGCTGTTTTCAATATTGCTCTTTGTTTCTGATACATTTATTATGAGTTCATCAATATCTTCTTTATAGTCTTCAAGATAATCTTCATATAGGTCTACTGTATTGTTACTGATATTATGTAATGATTTCTTGAGATCTTTTATATTCGTCACTGCTGCTTTATAATATAATACATCAGCTTCCGTTTCTTTCATATCTGTTTGGATCTCTTTTTTCTTTGCAGGGTCTGTTTCACTTTTCAATTTAGATTGATAAGCTGCTTTTTCTTCATCACTATCTTTCTTCTTATCCTCATAATAGTCTAGCTCGTCCTCAAGATCTAATGTGTCTATTGCAATTAAACTTGGCGATCTTAATGTTAATTCACCAGAGAGGGTTGCATTTGCTGAATTGTCTGATGTATCTTTACATATTACATGAAATTTTAGAACTTCAAAATTATCATATGATACTGTTGTCATATGGTTGATATTATCAGTTGTCGGTAATGTATTCATATCTTCATATGATTTATCAGATTCACTATATCTGCAGCTTGCAATCTCATCTGTATCAACATCGATGGTTACGTCTGTCCTATATCCTACCTCTTCTGAGGTTGCAGTTATCGTAAAAGTAGGTGCATCATCATCAATAAATATCTCAGTCGGATTATCCTCTCTTGAAGAATCATTATAGAAGGGAGTAAGTGTTACATAAACGGAAGTATTGAGTATCTTGTCTACGATTGAGTCATAATCATCTGTATTGAAATAATTCTTAGAGAAATTTAATGCAATTGATGTATTTAAGTCTAAGGTATTATTATAAAAGTCATTAAAGCTGATAGCGGAAGCTTTGTAATTTTGGATTGCAAGGTCATTGTCTTTGAATATGTTCTCATCTAGACTAGAACTTGTTGAATTTATGATTAATGCTGTCTTTGTGTCTGAAATGGATGAATTAACCAGGGTGAGCTTTTCATTAGCTAATATACCAACTTCATAATCTTCTATTACGCAATTCTTTATTGTGATATCATTAGACCCTATATATATCCCTCTTTTTCCGTTTAATTTGCCATCTCCATATATTTTATAGTTATTACAATCTAATATTAAATTTCCTGTACTGAACCATATATCTCCTGCACAATAAAAGTTATCTTCCATGGTGATTGATGATGATATCTGTCCACATGTCATCGGTTGAGCAGAAGCATTAACTATAGTTATGCTTGAAGTGTCTTCGTTATTGGATGTATTTGTCTCACTAATGCTTTCGTCTGAATTTATCTTTGTGTAAATTGTGTAGGAGCCTTTGCTTGAGTAATTGTGGAATAAATATACATTCCGTATCTCGCCTGTCATATTAACACTTTGATTCTCTACGTTATCATCTCCATAATCTATTGTTAATAAGAGATTTCCTTCAAAATCTCCTGGTCCAATGTTTGTTATTGTTGCAGTTATTTCTGTATTGCTATTTATTGAGCTTGAACCAGGTGCATCTATATCTACTGTGAAGTCAGCATCTGGCGTGGTTATCACTATAGTATTTGTTTCATTTATTTCTTCTTCTCCATATGCAGACATATCACATACAACTGTATAATTATATGAGCCTGTCTCCTGGAAAAGATTAGTCGTTTCATACTGACTGAAGTCACTATTGTAATTCATGTTTCGTGTTGATACATCTAAATAAAATTTACAACTTGCTCCTGAAAGTGGATTCTGGTTTGAAATATTGAATATCGTTATGTAAAATACAATCGGGTCGTTTATGTAAGGATCGTCGTAATTTGAAGACATGTGACCAATATTGTAACCAACATCACCTAATGTTACGATTGCTGCACCTGTAATTGTTGCACGCTGCGGGAAATAATCAGAGGTTATGAAACTAAATAAGACTACTAGGATCATCAATAGCCATCCTGTCTGCATCAGATGATGCTTATCTGCGTGGCTTAGCATCTTTTCCTCCTTTCTTTTCTTTTAATTCCATAGTCCATTTCTTTAACTTTTCATTATATTCCCAAATAACATTATGATCTTTATCTTCATCCATTGCAAGCAGAACTACATGGGGGATAGTAGTAGCAAATGATTTCTTAGAACGTTTCCATAATTTAGTTTTGAACTTCATCTTCTATTTTTTTGATATTATGATATTGGTTATTAACAGCGTTCGGCAGACTCATTCCAATTTGATTTGCCTCACAACTTGATTCATTTTTTATGGTTCGCAACTACTTTCAATTAGCTTAATTTCTGGGTTGGATGCTATTTTTGACTCTTTTATCTACTTATAGCTAAATTCCTATATAAATGTTATGTTTTGTATACTATTATATGTTATTAAATATGTAATATCTATTTAAATGAAAAAGAGTATTAAATATGATTTTCAGCTCTTTTCTTTATGTGTATTATACACAGTTTAATTTTAAATACAGTCTGAGAATTACCTTTGTTGAGTTATGTTAACTGTAGTTACTACTCTATATGCACTCTATAAACGAAATACTTATATAGTTGTTACTACTAATAAGTACTCATAAGTAATCATTTGGGGTTTAAACGTGTCAAAGATAATATTTTCAGATATTGATGGGACTTTTGTATTTCATAATGCAATACATCATATTAGAAGAGTGGGTAGTTTAGATGAAGGTTTTGTTGATGTTCTTGATCCTATGACTGGTAGAAATCACGCTGCATATGATGTTTCTACTCCTTCTTATGAAGCATATATGGATATCAATACAAAATCATTAGCTGAGGATATACAACGTAGTAATCATTTTGTTTTTGTCAGTGCTGCAAGAAAAGAAACTATGGATGGTAGAAAACATGCACTTAATTTTGCTGACGCTTATATTCTTGAGAGCGGTGCTATCATACTTGATGAGGCTTATCAACCTGATAAGGAGTGGGCTGCAATGCTTGAGCCTCAAAGGCCTCATCTTCAAGAAGTCAATGCTTATTTGATTGATAGAGGCTGGCGTCTTAACAATGAAGGAAGAACTGCTGCTAGTAGAGTAAGAAGAATTGATAATCCTCAAAGGTCTGATTCTGAATTTAAAGAATTATGTGATGATCTTGTTGTACCTCCTGAACTTAAGAAAACACAAAATATTGGGAGTCTTGATATTATTCTTGCAAGTGCTGGAAAAGACCTTGCTGCAAAATATGTTATGGAAAAATTAGGATATAAGAGAGAGGATTCTATTGCTATAGGTGATGATATTAATGATATGGAAGTATTGTCAATAGTTGGCAAACCTTATGTTCTTGGTAGTGGATACCCTACAGTTATTCAGATGGCAAAAGAAAAAGGATGGTATATCTCAGAGGGTGTACATTTTGATGGTATAAATGAAATCTTAAAAGATATCTTATATAGAAGATGAAACGAAAGATAACAAGAAATAAACATCAGTATAAAGTGAATCTGCCTATTAGATTACTCAGGAAACTTAGTTGGGATGATTCTACTGGTGTTAATTTCATTGAGGTCAAGACACCTCACGGTGATGGTATACTTATCCTTAAAGACAAAGAAGAGGTGCTTGAATTAAAATGATTGATGAACTTACTGTCTTGAATGAAGAATCAAGTACTGTTGGTAGGTTTGAGCATATGTCTAAATTCTCATCAATGACTTCAATTGATGATCGTTCTAAAATAATCAATGCGAGTTATCAGGTACCGGTTTATATTGGTCAAGGACATACAAGGTCTGTATGGCAGATGACATTTATGAAACATAGATTGAACAAACCGGTTTTACTTAAGATTCCTTTTGAAGATATTGATTTATCATCACTTACAACTTATATTAATTATGTTAAAGGAAATCTTAATGATAATGAAGTCGAATATTTGAGTGAATTACGACATCCGAATATTGTCCAGCTTCTTGATATAGTTCCTTTGTCTGATGGTAGGCTTGCTACGGTAGAAGAACATTTTGAAGCTAGGTCTCTTGATAAGATAGTGCAGGATTCAAAACTGAATGATAGTACTTTTAGGGATTATTTTTCAGGACTTATTGCTGGTGTTTCATATTTGCATAGCAAAGGTATTTTGCATAGGGATATCAAACCTTCAAATGTCTTTGTAAATGAAGAATACGGCGAAGTCAAGCTTGGAGATCTTCAGAATGCAAGAAAACTTTCAGAATTAGTAGAGGATGTACTTACTTCTCATGGAAAAACATGTTATACACATCCTGATATATTAAATGCAACTTTTGGTAATGTTGCTAAATCTTCTTTTAAGACTGACATATATGCATTAGGAGCTACAATGTATTATGCTCTTACAGGTAAGGAAGCTTTTGATTATCAACTTGTCGAGGATAAAGATGGATGGGATTTGCATATTGGAGACAGGATTGTAAAAGCAGGAATAAAGACAGGTGGTAGAATTGTTCAGAATGTGACACAGGAAATGCATAATTCAAATCTAGAGGATGCTCTTAAAGCTGTTCCTGATACTTATAAAGAATTAATAAGAAATTGTTTGAAATTTAATGGAGGTTATGATGATACTGGTGCTTTGCAAAGAGATATGGATGCATTGCACAAGGGTATTGATGCTAAAAAGACAAGAAGTAAATATGTGGCTCCTATTGTTTATGGTGCCCTAGCATCTCTTTTAATAGGTGCAGCAACGGGAAAACATTGGATTCATAAACTTGGATGGGAGCGTAGCAGTATCATAGGTGTTGATAATATTGCATCATTTGTAACTCCTTCTCACCCTAATGATGATAAACCAAGGCAGTTTGCTGATGAAAAAGAACAATCAAAAGATCCTCATCTATTTCAGCCAAGTGATGAATTACCTAATTATTTGAATCCTGAATATCTTGCGGAGCAGTATACGCAATTATTTGAACATTCATTTGATCATGCTAAATCTCTTTTAATCGGGGGAAAGATAAAGACTAAGATAGATCTTGATAGTGATTATGTAAGAAAGATGGCTGAAAAATATGGTTTTGAACCATATGTCATAAAAGGTGTCTTTAGAGCAAATAAATGTCTTGCTGGAGAACAGACAGTTGATGATTATAAGTATAGGTATACTGATGAGTTGCAGATATTTGATCCTCTTTATTATCGTGCAGGGTTTGGTTATGAGCATCTTTGCGAGCTGAGAGATAATTTTGAACAAGGTATTGCAAGGCTTGCAAAATGTAGGGATAACAACGGTGGTAATGTAGAAAAAGGGCTTATTGATTTTTACAGTGAGTTATGGGCTGAAAAAGTACCTACTGGGATGGGTACAACATCTGGTGTCGGGCTTGGTGAGCGTTCAATAAATTGGAATTCTGCTTCTAGGGAAGCTATTGATAAGATGTCAAAGAAGATGGCTTATAATGCTATCCGTGGTGGATTTCAGACTCAGGATATGGCGAGATTTACACATCTAAGAGAGCCTCCTAAAGATTTCTATAAGAATTTATGATTTGTTGGTATTAGAAACTTATAAATCAGTTTTTAATTATTTTTGGTTAATTATTTTTCGTTAATATTCTTTAGTTAATCATTAATCCCATCAATGGACTTGCTGCGAGATAGAATTGTCTTATGGCAGATGTTACATGGTAATTGATTACACTTTCTTTTCCTTTTTTTGTCTCGAATAACTTATGTGCTTTATTATATATTGTTTCTTTCTCTTTTTCATGCAATTGTTCTAATGGGGTTATGTCTTTTTTGAGATATGCTTTCTTTATCAATTCAAATGAGCTTATACACTCGTCTATCAAATGCGCATTTATCTTTTTTGTATTCTTGTCTATATATTTATTCATAAGATAGATCTCTCTTTGTCCATGTACAATTAATGTAAGGAAGAGCCAGAATAATTCAGTCTTTTTTATAGAGGATTTCTTTTTTGAGATGACTCTTTTGCAGAAGTTATCATATTGTTGGATATTCTCTTCAAATTCTTCATAATCACTGGAAGATTTTCCTTTCTCTATTCTTTCTTTGGTAGCCAAGAGCAGTTCAGAGATATTGAAGAGCATCTTCTGAAGCAATGTATCGAACTGTTCTACTGATGGTTCAGTCAGATTTTCTATTATGCAATGGTTTTTTTCTTTTTTTATTATATCAAATCCAATCAATCTTGTTTTTACTGTGTTTTTCAATGCAATGTATTGTTTTTCTGATTTGAATGTTATAGTAAGCTTGTCAATTCCAAGCCTGTATGCATTTGTAACTAAAGTCCTTACTGATGATTCTGTCTCATTTGTGAGGTCCATGGATGTTTCTGTCTTTTTTATTGATACTTTTCCAGGTGAGATCACTAATTGATCTTCTGATTCTTCTATGTCAAGCTCATCTCCTTGGCTTAAGGACTGTCTTTTAGTCCATTTGCTTGGCAGACTGGTGACTAATGTTGCAGATCCTAATTTGATAATTTTTCTTTTCATTTTATTATGTTATATCGAATAGTACACAGTCGGCATTAGAAATGCCTCAGTGCATTAGCAATATATCTCATATAATGAAATATCTTGCTAATATATAAATATTTCGAAAATATATAAATATATACGCATATATAAGGTATATGAAGAAAGTATATATATTTCTTATGACTCCTATCCTCTAGTAACAAATTAAGGGGTGTTACTGATAATGGTGGTTCTTGTGTTCATATCTTGTTTGATTAATCACATTTAGGGGGTTATGAGAAAAATGAGTGATACAAAAAGATTAAGGCACATATTTATTAGACATGCAAATCCATTAGTTGATCCTGAAACAGAAAGAAGCATAGATGTATTATCAGCAGAAGGAGTAAATGAGAGTATTCAATTTGGTACTACTCTTGGAGATTACTGTAAAGATAGAAATGTACAGTTTTATCATTCTGGAGCAAATAGAGCGCATCAAACAGCTATGAATATAGCAACTGGGATTGGCAAACCGGGTCATTTCTTAGAGGATAGACAGATATCTACTATAATTAGTTTATCAGGTGCAAGTTTTCCTAGCGCAATACCTTATGGTCCAGAATTTATTGAAGAATTATTAATGTTAAATAAAGGATGGAAAGGAGCATTTGGCGAGGATAATCTGATAGATTATGTAGGAGAAAAAGTTAGAAAACATATTACAAATCCATGGGGAGTTTATAATGGGAATTTTGATGCATTATCAATTAGCGTAAGCCATGGACCAATAGTAGAGATTGGTTATGGGAATATAATGAGGATACCTGATGAAGAGATTCCGCAATTAGCATTAGAACCATTACAGGGGTTTGAAGTACTTGTTGATACTAAAATAAGAAGTGAATCCATTGACCAGACATTAATAGGTATAATGACTAGTTATAACGGTAGTGAGCCAAAACCAATACCTAAAGAGTATTTTCTAAGTGGTGGTTTAAAATGAGCATAGTTGAAGTTTTGAGACATTCATACAAGGATGGAAAAAGGCTTTCAGAAGAAGGAAGGGTTGCTGCTTTCAAGAAAGGGCAGGAATTAAGGCAGAAATATCCTGATGTTGAGATGGATTTCTTTGGTACTGATTATCAGGCTGAACCGGGATATGTTGGAAGAGTTGCTGATTCAGCTGAATGTGAAAATATTGGTGCAGGAAATCATAGTAAAAGCAGCACTATTGATTACAGGCTTAAACCTGAATATGATAGTAAGGATTATGACGCTGCTGTAGGGATGCTTAAAGAGGATCCAACAAGATCTGAGATTAAAGTAATCTTTGCATTTGCAAAGTATAGTGTTTTATCAAATGCAAGAAGACTCGCAGAATTCATTGATGATAAATCTTTGAATGACAGAGTTGATGTACCAAGCACTAATAGTCCAACGCCACAGGCTTTAGCATATCTTCTTTGTGGACTTGATGAGAGCGTACTTGTAGATTGTGATCCATTGAACGGCATAACAGCAGAATACAATGAAGCAAATGATGAATACACTATCACGCTGAACTATCTTGATGGCAGAGAGATCAAGGTAAAAGGAACTCTTCAAGATAAATGCGATGAGATGATCCGAAAAGCAAGGAGTCAGGATAAAGAAGCAGAACTTGAAGAAGTCAGAAATATGTTAAGAGAAGAAGAGGCAAGAGAATCAGGAGAAGAAGGGACTGCAGATGAAAGATCCACAGATGAAGGATCTACAGATGAGGGTGGTAGCAGTGAGTGAGCAATTCTTCAAGAACAGAAATTGTCCTAGTTGTGGAAAAATGCATCTTACAGAGGATTATTTCTGTGAGCATTGCCTTTGCACATTACTTGATGACAGAGGTCCTGGAATACTTAAGGCTCATACACTGGAATGGGGAGGATGAAGAGATGGTTAACTCTAAGAAAGATGTGTGGTGGCTGAACTGTCAATTAGAAACCTGTCCTTATTCATTGGTATTTCCATGGGTTGATGGTTCAATCGAGTATCTGCAGAGAGCTCTTTTTGACGGTGATAAGTATTTCCTTACAGAGATGTTCCTTCATTTTGAGAATATCAATGCTTATGGAGCATATTTCAAGGAGCATGAAATGAAGAGATTCATCAAAGCTATGGTCAAGCTCATCAAGAACAATCCAGAGAAGGCTGATGCAGTCAATAAGGAAGCTATCGTGCTTAATGAAGCTTATCTCGCTTTTTCAAAGCATGTCCATAGGCTGAAGCTTGAGAAGCTTTCAGATGCTGAACTTTATGATGTTTATAGGCAGCTTATGGAGATACAGACTAAAAGCCATATGCATGCGTTGACTACCACCTGGTTTGTCGACTCGCATGATTCTGATTTCTCTAGGTTTCTTATGGGTGAGATAGAGAAAAAGATCAAGAGATCAAAAGCTAAGATAACTGTAGCAGAAGCCTTTCGTATATTGACTTCTTTGCCTAAGGATAGTCTTACATTGAAGGAAGAGATAGACTCCCTTGAACTGCTAAAAGAGATAAAAAGGGATAAGGCAGCTTTTAAGGCGTTGAAGGAATGCAAAGATTTCTCTAAGATGCCTAAGGGGATAAATGAAAGTCTTAGGCAGAAGATGATTGCACATTGCGAGAGATGGAAATGGCTCCCTTTCACTTATATAGGTCCGGCTTATGATGTAGGCGATTACATGGGCTTCTGGAAGGAGAACATTGATGCTGATATTGACAAAGCTCTGGATATATATTACAAAAGACCTAAACAAGTTGAAGAAGAGAGAGAAAAGACGATTAAGCTTCTTGGGCTTGATGATAAAGAGAAGCTTCTTTTTGATGTGGCTGCTGAGATAGTATTCCTTAAGGGATACAGGAAGGAGACTTATTTCCATGGAAGCTATGTGCTTTCATTCATCAGGAAAGAGATAGCAAAGAGGAAAAATGTCTCGATCAATCAATTATATCTTTTCACCCATGATGATGTGAAAGAGCTTCTTGTCGGTGATGGTATTGATATAGATAAGATCAACATAAGGCAGAAAGATACGATCCTGTATTACAGCATCAAGGATGGATTCAGGATATTTGATGGAGACAAGGCTAAAGGATTCTTAGATAATATCGTGATCAAGAAAGAATGTATTGAGAAAGATGCTTCTGAACTCAATGGTATCTGCGCATGCAATGGAAATGCAAAAGGTACTGTGAAGATCGTCAATAAAGTTGATGAGATGAACAAGATGGAGAAAGGTGACATCATGGTCTCGCATACTACTTTCCCTTCACTTGTTCCTGCTATGAAAAAAGCAGCTGCAATAATAACAGAGGATGGTGGCATTACATGCCATGCAGCTATTGTCAGCAGAGAGCTGAATACACCATGCATAACAGGCGTTAAGCATGCTATTGAGATACTTAATGACGGTGATATAGTAGAAGTTGATGCTGGCAATGGGATTGTCAGACGCAATAAAGGAGATAGGGGATGAGAAATATGTATGTTAAGAAATTCAATGAGATAAATAAAAATCATGTGGATCTTGCAGGAGGAAAAGGCGCATCACTTGGAGAGATGACCAATGCAGGAATACCTGTTCCTAAAGGATATGTCGTGCTTTCAAATGCATATGAAGAATTTATTGATGCAAATTCTTTGCGAAAGAAGATTGATATGGTGATTGCGAGTGTTGATTATAATGATCATGAACAAGTTGAGGAAGCTTCTCGAAAGATAAGAGGGATGATTTCTAATGGTAAGATTCCTTCAAGACTGAAGCAACAGGTTGTTGATGAGTTCTTTAAGTTAGGTGCTAAATTTGTAGCAGTTCGTTCAAGTGCTACTGCGGAGGATAGTAGTGAAGCAGCATGGGCTGGACAGCTTGAATCCTATCTTAATACTACAAAAGCAAATCTTATGGAAAATGTGAAGAAATGCTGGAGTTCACTTTTTACTCCAAGGGCTATATTCTACCGACTTGAGAAAGGACTGCATGGTAAGAAGATATCTGTTGCAGTCGTTGTGCAGCAGATGATTGATAGCGATGTATCAGGAGTCGCTTTTAGTGTGCATCCTGTGTCTAAAAATGAGAAGCATGTGCTTATAGAAGCGGTTTTCGGACTTGGTGAGGCAATTGTTTCTGGAGTTGTGAGTCCTGATAGTTATATTGTTACAAAAGATGGTGTGATGGAAGAAATAAAACTTGCTGAACAGGAGAAAGCACTTGTAAGAAGTGTGAACGGTGGCAATGTTTGGAAATATGTAGACAATAGTTTTGTTCAGAAACTTGGAGGCAACAAAATATTAGAGCTTGCTGAGTTGATAAAGATGATTGAGAATCATTATGGTTTTGCTTGTGATATTAAATGGGCTTTTGCCGATGGTGAATTCTTTATTACGCAGTCAAGGCCGATAACAACATTATGATTATTATAAGGTGATATTCAGAATGCATGTTCACATACCAAAAAAACTGAGATATGAACTCAGAAAATGGGTTATATATGGATTTGGTTTGTTCTTGTTATCTGTGATTATCTATCTTTTTGATGTGAATGTTGTTGGAATTATAGCTACTATCTTTTTGATTATAGTAGCATCTTTTTCAAAAATCTATAAGCAGTTCACAGGGAAATTATCTCTTGGTTTTGAGTTGATTACTCCTGTCACTGTATTATTTGCTTATAAATTCAGTATATTTTTTGCACTTTCTACTGCTTTTATCATGCTGATGATATCTTCTTTCATATCTGGGAAAATTGATTTTGTATCAACTGTATGTGAAATGATAACTTATGTTGTGCTTTGTGTCATGACTGCAATATTCAGGGGAGTTGATTTTGTACAGGTGGCTTTAGTGATGGTTGTGATGAGGGATGTTGTAATCTTTCCATTAGGTGTTGCCATAATGGGAAGGAATTTCATACATCTGATTATTGTAGTAGTCACTAACATATTTTTCAATATATTAGTTGTGTTATGGTTTGGAAACTTTTTTGCGGGGTTGTTATGATGAAAAGGAATAATATTGATGATGAGCCTTGGGCTGCTTGTGCGCATGATTTTGGATCTCCTCTTATCAGGAACATGATCTGGACAAAGAGCATGAGAGGATATAAAAGAGTTCACAAGCTTGATGTGCCTGTCTTTGGGATTATATCTGAAAAGAATAAGATAGCTTATCTCTTCAAGCAGTCTACTTGGAAAAGAGCTCATGAACAGATGGCTGAACGTGTCAGGAAAGATGTTACTTTGATACGGAGGCTGATCATCAGGACAGAGGAACTAGGAAAAGAAAAATGCATATTTACAAAGAAAGTCTTTGAGATGGATCTTTCTATTAAGAGTGCGGAAGAGTTGATGGGTTATCTTATGAAATTTGCAGAACTGCAGGAAGAAGTCTATACTTTCGGGACAGCAATACCTCTTCTTGATTTCCTTGATTTGAATTTCATAGAGGATAATATACGGGGATTTATGGATTCAAGACTGTCTAAGGAGAAGGTTGATGAATATTTTCATGCATTGACTGTGCCAACAGAGGATTCTTTTGCAATGGAGCAGGAGAAGGAACTATTGAGGCTTTGGGCTAAATATTATAGCAAAGAGTTGAATGATTCTATCTTATCTGATGATGTCATTCAAGATTTGTTCTTAAGAGAACTACAACAGCACACAAAAAAATACTGCTGGGTGTATTATGTCTATTCAGGTCCTGTCTTTGGTAAAGATGATTTCTTAGATTTTATTAAAGATTATATCAAGAAGGGAATTCATCCTGTAAATGAACTTGAGAGATTGCGAAAAGCGAAGGAAGAATTAATTATCAAGAAGGAAGAGATAATCAATGAACTGCAACCAGATGATTTCCATGAAGAGCTGATGAGAGTTGCAGGATCAGTCGTATGGGCAAAGCCTAGAAGAAAGGATTATCAGACTCTTTCTTACTATCATATATTTGAAGGATTGCTTGTAGAGGTTGCAAGAAGGCTTGGACTTACAAAAGAACAAATCTTGTCTGCTCCTTATGCTGATATTGAGAATGGATTGAATTCTGGTAAGATTGATGTAGGAAAGCTGAATGCGATATATGAATATCATGCTGTATACCCTGAAGGGGATAAGTTTGTTGTTGTCTGGGGTGATAAAGCAAGAGAGTTTGCTGATAATGTGCTACTACCTAATGCCCAGGCTGATACTGATGTAGATGAATTGAAGGGAACGACTGCTTGTCCTGGCTATGCAAAAGGAAAAGTGAAGATTGTTAATTCGCCTGCTGATATGGGAAAGATGGAAGATGGTGATATACTTATATCAACTGCTACGACTCCTTCAATCGTTAGTGCAATGAAGAAAGCTGCTGCAATAGTTACAGATGAAGGTGGTCTTACTTGTCACGCGTCTATTGTTTCAAGAGAAATGGGAACGCCATGTGTTGTAGGCACTAAGATAGTCACTTCAGTGTTTAAAGATGGTGATATAGTTGAAGTTGATGCTGGTAAAGGTGTTGTGAGAAAGCTATAGCTATAAATCCAAATTTGATTCTACTATTTTACTATATATATCTGGAATTCTAGAAAACTTTCTCACAGTAGATCCATTCTCCATGGATGTAAGTGTATTCTCCGTCTATTTCCTTTTCTAAGTAGATTATCTTTTCATGTCCGAGGAAACCGTTTTTTTGAAACATTTTTTCACCTTTGTGGTATTTCACCTTTTGTTTTGTCTAATTCTGAAATCGTGAGCATAACTCCCTGTCAAGATAAAAAAAAAGAACAACTACACTGTTGCCAGTGCAGCTGTTGGTTTTTTGGGTTTACTAAGGCGGTAAGTTTGGGAGTACATGCCCTAGATAAACACTGGAGTGTTTATTTGTTTGGGGGCATCACCTCCTTTCAAGGGTAATGTTGGTTTTTGTAACACATATTGCCAGTCTTGTTTTCACCTCCATATTTTGATACATATACAAAGATTCTTGCATATATGAAATATCATACTTCATTTCTTTTTATTTGCCTTGAAAATATCAAGAAATAAAGTTATATTTGATTTTTTAATCTAAAATATACTGATTTAGCCCGTATATAGTGACAAACCTAGCGAAAAACGAAGAATGTGGTATCTTTTTTCTTATTTGTTTTGTTTATTATTCTTTTTAGTAGTTATATAGGTTAAAATTATGATTATTATTCTTATTTGGATGGTAAATTATATAAATCTAAAGTCATATGTCTATATCATGTATAGAATAACTGAAAGAACTCTTAAGAAATCAAAGCTCGATGTCAAAGATAAAAAACTACTTGTACTTCTTTCTGAGAATTCTCGCTCGACGATAAATGAGCTTGCAAAGAAAGTACAGTTGAAGCGTGATACTGTTGCTTATCGTATAAAAAGGATGGAGCAGAATGAACTGATCCTTAGGTATTTTCCTGAGATAGATTACAGTGCTTTGGGTTTTAATCAATACCATGTGTTCTTTGTTGTAGATGAGTCTGATGAGAAGGCAAAAGAGGAATTTATAGAATACATAAAATCTCATCCAGGTACTCTGAACCTTATAGAATACTCTGACAGATGGGATTTTGAATGGAGATTCATAGCAAAAGATTTTGATGAGTTTGACGATGCATTGACTCAGGTTTACATAAAATTTTCATCTATAATCCAGGAAAGGGCAAAACTTATTCATAGGAATACTTTCTATTCAATATTATTGCCTTATGATTTTCATGAGATGAAAAGGTCAACAAGGATTGAGATTCCTAAAGAAAATGGGAAGATCAGTGTCGATGAGAAAGATTTGAAGCTTTTGAAGCATCTCAGTGAGAACTCTCGACAATCTACTTATGAATTATCAAAGAAAATATCTCTTTCTGCAGATGCAATCAGGTTGAGGATAAAACGTCTTGAGAAGAAGGGTGTCATCCAGAAATATACTGTAACTCTTAATCTTTCTAAACTGGGCTATCATTGGTATACTTTTGCCCAACAGATGAAGATCTTCGATAAGCATGCAGAGGCTAAATTCCAGACGCTGGTTAAGGATCATCCTTACATAATCAAGGCTGTCAAAACAATAGGCTATTGGGATGTCATCGTCTATATCATTGCTAAATCAGCGAAGAATTTCCATAAGACAATCAAGCAGTTGAAGAGAGAATTCAGTGATATAATAGATACTTATTCTACTTTTGTGGCTTATGAGGAGCATATATTCAATCCTTTCCCTGATTCTCTTCTTATAGGCAATAAGTGAAAATATTAAGATATTTTTCTTATATGGCTTGTTTAATACTTATTTGGTATGTTATTTAGGCAATATTTTTGAAGATATTTATTATACGAATATAACATCATTTCTTTTCAAATTATTCAATCGATCATTATGATCGACTAAAAGGTGAAGTAAAATGAAAGATGAAGAACAAGATGTTCAGGAAAAAATCAATGAGGTGATAATTGAGGAGGGTCAGGAGGAAGATCCTATGGAAAAATTCAAGCCTACATTAGCAGATGTCACTGAAGAAGCTTTCAGTGAAGTTAGAGAGGGTGCTAAGACAAGATTTGCAAATTTTCAGGCACGTGTTAAAGAAGGTGCTATAGAAGGTGTCAAAGGTACAGGCAGATTTCTATATGGGATTGGACAGACAGCATTATATGCTGCTGCAGTTGGATTATCAATAAATGCTTTCCCATATGCAATCTCTAGTTCAAAGCGTTTTTTTAGATATATGAATGATGAGGCAGACAAGCTAAAACCAGAAGATCAAGAAGAGGCAACGCCTTATGAGTATGCAGGCATCGCAACAGGATTAATCGGAGGTGTAGTTGGTGGACTTGCTCAGATAGTAGGTTATCTTCATTTAGCTGTAGATGGATATCCAGAAGCATTATTGATTCCTGTTGCGACAAATACAGTTAGTAGTGTTTATGAATTTGGTAGTGGTGTGAGGAAGAAATTAATGGATAGGTATGAGAATGATCCTAATTATATAGAAGACATGCAGGCTAAAAGTAAAGCTAAAGAACAGAAACAAAAAGAGAAAGCAGAAGCAAAAGAGAAAAGGGTTGAGGAGAGAGAACAGAAGAAGCAGGAGAGGATTGATAAGAAGAGACAAGCAAAAGAGTATAAGATAGAAGAGAAGGAAAGAAAGAAGGAAAGGAAGCGAATGCGAAAGGAAGCAGATGCAAGAAATAGACCTTATAGGCATTCATCATATGATCGTGATATCACTAATATAGTTCAATCTGTTTTTCAGACAGGAATGACTTTAGCATGTGTTGCTGCTATCGGTGGTTGTATCTATAGCTGTAAACCTGTACCTGACGAACTTAGAGAACCTTATAGATCAAATTATTCTATAAGGCAACATAAGGTTGATCAGGTATTCAGGGACCATACTGGCTATAGGGTTTATTTTACAGGTCATGATGGCCAGATGCTTGAAAGGAAATACAGTCTTAATGGTGGAAACAGTTATGGCGGACTGCCTATTGTAGAGGAAGGTAGGTTAAAGGATGCAGACCGTGGGCCAAATGTAAAGATCTTTAAGGACCTTGAGGCTGGTAAGCAAGGATATGCTGATGTCGTAAGATATCAAGATAAAACTCCTTGGTATGAGAATGGTGTTGTCAATATGTATTATGTTGAAGTTCATTTGCCTGCTGATCAAGGCATTAATCCTGGAATTGATACTACAGGCGGAAAGAATCCAAGACATCCACAGATGGGTGAAATCAAATAAATTATTTTATAGAATAATCAGATAAATTAATTTGAAAGAGATAATAGGTGAATTAACATGGTAGAGAATACGGTTAAGGTGAAGATAATGACAATTAGACATTTTGAGGTGCTATTCATTGCAGTAGTAACCCTTGTGATATTATGTATCCAGCTTATTATGAGTGGAGGTATGAATTAGATAATAGAATATAACTATAAGGTTAATTTAGGATATAATTGTAAAGTTAATTCGTAAAGTTAATCATTGGCTATTCAGAAAAATATATAAAGAAAATGCTTAATTAATGTAGTATTATGATAAACACATTGATTATAGCTATAGTGATTACAGTATTACTAATATTTTGGATAGCTGCTTCTGTTTTTTTGAAGCCTTTGAAATCTCCTGACTTTCTTGGTGCTTCATCATTTGAGGAGAAATCATTCTTTAAAGGTGTTAGAGGACTTCAGTTGCTTTCGGGAGTATCTCTTATCATGATAGTATGGTTATCATATTTTAATAGCAGTGATTTTAATGAACTTCTTGGTAATTTAGTAATATACATCATATTGGTATTGATGGTTGCAATATCTGCTTCAGTAGCGCTGAATTTTCTTAAATCAAGGAAGAAAGAAATTTAATATATTTGATCTGTTGTTATAAGGTGATCTTCAAGCCATATTTTTAGAAAGTCAAGAAATTCTTCCATTATTTCTTCGCTATTGTCAAATCTTGTTTTAAAAGCTAAAACTTCACTTACCATATTTAAATGTTCTTTTATATGTTCTTCTTTTTCAGGATAATTGAACTTTTCAAAATATTTTTCTTCTGTTGAGAAATGTATTCTCACAAATTCTATTAATTCATTAAGAATTTGATTTATTTTTTCCTTGTCTTTTTGTGCTTCAAATGCTTTATTTATTATGTCAATTAAAATTTTATGTTGATTATCTATTTCCTTAACTTTTACACTTAATTTACTATTCCATTTTATGAAATTCATTTTTTCTTTTCTGATTTTTTAGTCTTATCTTTAGTATCAATAACTAGTCCTGAACTTAAATGACCAATTATTTTGTACTTTTTTTGGTCTTTTTTCTATCTTTTATCTCTTCCATGAAAACCATATCTCTGTCAGGATCTTTAGAAATAAGAATATCAGTGCCTTTTTCCCAGCCCATTCTTTTGATAAGGTCAGGACTAACTGTTATCATGTACTGTTTTCCTGTAAAAAGTATCTTTGCCATGTGTATTTTCAATAGTACTATTAAATTACTATTAAATTAATAGTATTCATATATAAAGATTACGCTATTTGAACTTAAATTGGACCTGATGTGATAGTTTAGAATTAGTCAGAAAAATAGTACCATAATAGTATAAAATTTGCATAATTGAGAATTTTATCTAGCTTTTAGATTGTGAATCGCTCTTATTATAATATATATAAGCAGTATTTCTAGAATCATAATAAGATAGGGACTTAGATTGTCCCATAATCCTTCTTTTGTGTTGTTTTCATTTTCTTTAATGTCTTCATTGTTTTCATTTTCTGTGTTGGTTATTATTTCATTTGTTTTTTCTTTAACTTCATTATCTATCTCTTCTTCCTTCTCTTCTTCTGCAATGTCCTCTTCTTCTATTTCTTCTTCTATTTGTATAATTGGGATAGGGGTAGGTGTAGGGGTTGCTTTTGGAGCTTCTTCCTCAACATCTCCCATGGTAAAGGAAATGTTTTGTTCTATTGTTTTTCTTATACCTTCGATAGTATATGTTACAATTATAGGAAAAATATATTTTCTTTCTACTCTGCTTTCTAATGAGAATGAAAATTCTTTTGAATCGTTTGAAGATATTTTACCGTCCCATGTTAATTCATTGTTTCTTTCTGTGAATGGATCTGTGGAACCATAAGTCAATAATCCTGGACTGGGATCAACTTTTAACTCATTGATGATTATATCATTATTGTCGTCGATATTTTCTAAAGTTATGTCAATAATTATGATGTCTTCTAGCTCATAAGATTTTTTGTTTGATTCTGTTGTAATTTTTAATTTGTATTCAGAAACATTAATTGATCTTTCATAAGTATCTGTCTCAATTGTTTTAAATCCATCATAATAACTTATGCTGCCAAATGAATCATATATTATCGGTCCTATTGGTGTAAGGCTAATACTACATTTATGGAGTTCATCTTTTCTTAATTCACCATCCCAAAATATTTTACTAAAATCTTGGCCTTCTTGTGTTATCATACACCCATCTGATGTTGTAATCTTCAATTCGTTTGGAATTAATTCTTCATAATGTAAATTAGTAGCAGTCTCTTCTCCAACATTTCTTAGTTTTATGCCTAATTTTATTTTCTCTTCTATTAATACGTCAACCGGGCTGATAGTTCTATCTATGTCGACGATAGCAGGATTATCCATCATTTTATATATGTGAATTGAACCATTTGCCATGTCTTCTTGTAAGTCTATATCAAAGTAAATTGAAGCAGTTTCGTTTAGGCATATTGTATATATTCCTTTTGATGAACATGACTTATTGTCGACTATGAGAGTTTC
Organism: uncultured Methanosarcinales archaeon; assembly: GCA_964581515.1. GTDB lineage: Archaea > Nanobdellota > Nanobdellia > Woesearchaeales > JACJVV01 > JACJVV01. Next base: position 121,189 of record CAZOOV010000008.1, read on the forward strand.
TTGCGTAGGAAGATTTACAACAAGTGTCTTACTGTCCTTTAAGTCAAGATTATAGATTTCGCCACTTATATTGATAGTTTTTACACTATCTGAAATGATTGTTCCTGAGTAAATAAATTTCTCTGTAGCTGCCAACAGCGACGGTAAAGTAAATAAGAGTATCATTACCATTAATGACCAGAACATACACCTCTTTTTTGACATAATGTTCTTTTTTATCTTTGAATATAAATAGATTTTGTTTTATTTCTTTTTTTTACAATTATAAACTTTTAAGTATGAAGATTATTAATATGGTAGATTTATGCACTGAAAATCAAAGATTTTTCTGCATAAATATCACTCTAACGGTAACATTTATACAATAAAAATTTTTTATTTTTAAGCATAAAGCTTTTTTAACGAAAAGCTTTATAAACAAATCCAAAATAACTGAATTTCTATGAAGCGAAGTTCAAACAGATGGAAAAAGAAAGGCCAAATGCGCTGGAAATGGCAGAGAAAGAGAATGAAGAAGGAAAAGCGCAAAAGGATGCAGAAATAACTCGTGTGAACAGTAAGCTACAAATCATAGTTGTGTTATGAAAATAAAGTTTCCATAACTAATAATCCAAGATTAAAGTTTCCTTTAGGAAACATTTATAAACAAGATCACATTACTTCCATTCACTTTTAATTGGGAGTTAATTCACATTCACAAAATCCATTCCCTATTGTATGGGAGAATGGTGATAATTAAACTTGAATCAGGCTTAAGATATTCATTCTGTCTTTAGTTTTTAGATATCAGATAGATTGCTCTATGTGATATATCAGGTTCGAGTACAATATGTGTACTTTATATTCATATAAAGTATGAAGTAGGAGTCGTGTAACTATTATAGCAATACTTTGGAAAACTGATCAAAGTATAACATCTTAATATATTGTGTATATGTTAAGATTGACACGACAATTCCTTTAAATACGTTTTAGAAACAATAGCGGAGTACATTATAATGCCTATGGGATTGATTAGAAGAATACCTGTTGATCCTGCAGGAGGCTGCTGCTATTTGAGTTCGATTTAGCCATGCAAGTCAGGTAGTAATACCGGCGAAATGCTCAGTAACACGTAGTTAATCTAACATATGGTGGAGGATAACCTTGGAAACCTGAGGGTAATACTCCATATGGAATACATTCTGGAATGATGTATTCTTGAAACTTGGGCCATATGATGAGACTGCGGCGGATTAGGTTGTTGGCAGGGTAAAGGCCTACCAAGCCTTAGATCCGTACGGGCCTTGGAAGAGGTAACCCGGAGAGGGACACTGAGATACTGGTCCCAGCCCTACGGGGTGCAGCAGGCGCGAAACCTTTACAATGCACGAAAGTGTGATA
>CAZOOV010000009.1:0-117769 GCA_964581515.1 uncultured Methanosarcinales archaeon
TATAAAATATATTACTATAAATATCTTTCGGAGGCCCAAATTATTGAATATAACACATATTAAACGAAGTTTAAATGTGTCCTGGCCCGGAAATATCCTTGAAATAAGGGCTATTTATGTAAATCTGCTATTTATCAGTATGATATTTTCGGATTCTCTAGGCAAAGGTTTTTATTCTCGCTATTTTCAATTTCTCATATGGATTACATAGAAAAAGTCAAGGATGAGTGCAGATTGAGGGGATATTCAGCTCAGACAACTAAAGCTTATTGCTTCTGGATCTCAAAATATCTTAAATTTGTAGAAAAGAGTTCGTTTAATATCAATAATGATAGTGTTAAGTATTATCTATTATCATTAAATAATTCAATAAACACAAGCAGATTAGCTTATGCTTCAACAAGCTTCTTCTTTGCAAAAGTGATGAAAAAGCCTTTTACGACAAAAGATGTTCCTGTAAGAAAGAAAGCCAAGTTATTGCCCAAGGTGTTATCTAAAGAAGAGATTTTAGAGATGATCCATAATACGGAGAACATTAAGCATAAGCTTGTGATACAATTTCTTTATTCTTCAGGATTGAGGTTAAGTGAATTGATAAACTTAAAAAGAGAGGATATTGATGTCGGAAGGAAACTTATCAATGTAAAGCAGGGTAAGGGCAAGAAGGACAGGATAACTTTGCTTTCTGAAAATCTTAAGATAGATCTGCTGAAATATTATAGCAGTTATTCACTTGATTCTGAATATGTTTTCCAGGGAAGGAAAGGCAGATATTCTAAGAAATCAGTACAAAAGATATTGGAAAAAGCTGGCAAGATGATTAACAGGAAAGTTACTCCGCATATGCTAAGGCATTCTTTTGCAACACATTTATTAGAACAAGGAACAGATATAAGATATATCCAGAAATTGCTTGGCCATAGCGCTTTAGAGACAACTCAGATCTATACGCATGTTTCTAATAAAGAGCTTATCAACATAAGAAGTCCACTAGATTAATAATTCAATGCCTTAGAAAAGCAGTCATGACCTTGTCGATCCTTTCTTTTTCAAAGCCGATCTTCTTCAGCTTCTCTTTCACCTGGCCGAACGTGTATCCTTCTGCAAGATACTCTTTTACATGCTTTAGAAGCGGATCGATTTTCTTTTGTTTTCTTCTTTCTTCACTCATCATATGATAGATTATCAGCAAAATAGCTAAGATCAGTTCTCCTTGGATGATTAGTAAATACAGCTCTACATTAGTCATAAACATGTGTTTGCTGATAGCCTTATTTAAAGTTTATTTGCTATACTCAAGTGACATAATCGTAATATCTTCATGATACTACCATAATATATTTAAATAATTCAGATGTCTTGATTTCTATTAATTGTGCTTATATATTAAGAAATACATAATATTAATTGTGAGGGAAAAAACATGGCAACAATACAAAAAATACATGCAAGAGAAGTTCTAGATTCTAGAGGAAATCCTACAGTGGAAGTTGATCTTACTACAGAGGATGGAATGTTTCGAGCAATGGTTCCAAGCGGTGCTTCAACAGGAGTTCATGAAGCTCTTGAATTAAGAGATGGTGATAAAGCAAGATATCTCGGCAAAGGTGTCCTTAAAGCAGTTGAGAATGTCAATACTAAAATCTCAGAAGTAGTCAAGGGGATGGATCCATCAAAACAAGAAGAAGTAGATAAGGCAATGATGGATGCAGATGGAACAGAGAATAAAAGCGAATTTGGAGCAAATGCAATACTTGCTGTCTCAATGGCAGCATGCAAGGCAGGAGCTGCTGCAAAAAAAGTTCCACTCTATAAACATATTGCAGACCTTGCTGGTGTTGATGAATTTGTATTGCCAGTTCCAAGCTTTAATGTAATAAACGGTGGAAGCCATGCAGGAAATAAGCTTGCTATGCAGGAATTCATGATACTTCCAGTAGGTGCAACCTCATTTAAGGAAGCTATGAGGATGGGTGCTGAATGCTATCATAATCTGAAAAAAGTCATCAAAGCTAAATATGGTCAAGACGCTGTAAACGTAGGAGACGAAGGAGGATTTGCTCCAAACATACAGGATAACAAAGAAGGTCTTGAACTTCTTAAGGAAGCTATTGAAAAAGCTGGTTACACTGGAAAAGTTAAAATTGGAATGGATGTTGCTGCATCTGAATTCTTTAAAGAAGGTAGTTATGATCTTAATTTCAAAGGTGATACACCTGACATGAAGACTGGTGACGAAATGATTGAACTATACAAGCAATTTGTTGATGAATTTGGTCTTGTATCTATTGAAGATCCATTCGATCAAGATGATTGGGCAACTTATCCTAAACTAACAGAAGCAGTAGGTGAAGGTTCACAGATTGTCGGCGATGATCTTCTTGTAACAAATCCTAAAAGGATTGCAAAAGCAATCGAGGAAAAATCATGCAATGCACTTTTGCTTAAGGTCAATCAGATCGGTTCTGTTACAGAATCTATTCAAGCTTGTAAAGATTCACAAGATGCAGGATGGGGAGTCATGGTCAGTCATAGAAGCGGTGAGACTGAAGATAACTTCATTGCGGATCTTGTTGTTGGACTTAAGACCGGACAGATCAAGACTGGAGCTCCATGCAGATCAGAAAGACTTGCTAAATATAATCAATTGATGAGGATTGAGGAAGAGCTTGGAGATAATTGTAGATACGCAGGTGAATCATTCAGAAAACCTTGAGAAGGGTTTTCTTGTTTTTTTTCTTATTTTTTCATTTCTTATTGTTTTTTATTATATTTATTTTATATTAATTTCTTAATTGAATGTTACCTTATCTGTTAGTTTATTTGTTACTACTTTATCGTACTTATATATCGAAATGTTTATAAGCTTATGATGCATTATCGGGCATATGAAGCTAATTCCTGAAACAATAGATGAAAGGCTAACTCATTATTGGATAGATTATGAGGAGGATTGTAGGCCTGCTAATCCTAGTTTTGATCATGTAAGTAAACTTCCTCATTTATTATGTAAGCCAGAAGGCAGTCATTTTAATTCTTCTATCTTTATAGGTGCTGATGATTTCTATGTTGGTTCATCATCGATTCTTGAAAGAAATGAACTTGATGGGATTGGTGTTAATGATGAGAATAAAGAAGTATATGCAGTATTCTTTTATGATCCTAAAATTGGTTCAGTTGTTGTTGATCCAAGATCTAACTTGGAAGTCAGAAGATCAATGAGGTCAAAGAAAAAAGATGCAAATATAAATGATATGAGTATGCCTATGACTGCTACATCCTCTCCTGTTATATTAGAACATGGGGACATTGTGAAAAGCGAGACTTTAGGACTTGAATTCACTTATGTAAATGAAGGTCATGTCTCTTTTTGGGAGAAAGGTCTTCTTGAACGTCTTAAATCAAATAAATCTGGTTTTGAGATAACTTCATATGATAAAAAGAGAAAATTTCATTTTGAGGTAGGTATTCCAAAACCTAAAATGCCTGTTGTAGAAGTAATAGAGGGTGAAGAAGAAGGTCAGACAGGATTAACTATAGAAAATTTATTAGGGAAACCTATTGCAAACATAAATATAATGTCATATGCACAGATAATGGACAAAGGACATTGCGCTCTTGATTCTGGAGATAGAGAAGAAGCAATCTCTTATTTCTTGTCAGCTGCTATGAAAAGACCAAACAGACCTCAAGCATATTCTAAGATGGCATCTTTATTTAAGGCTTCAAATATGTTTACTTTTTACGTTGTATCTCTAGCAGCAGCAGCAGCAAATGCACCAGATAATGAGGAGTTGCAACATGAACTTGTTGTGTCTGCTAAAAGAGTTCTTGGACTGAATCCTAGCAGATATCAAAATATTCTTTTTAAGACAAAATCACATTCAGAATATATGATTGTTGGAGGCGATAGTGATATCCAGCATGGTTCTTGGGGTGAAGAAGTTTTTGTTCCTGAAGGGAAAATAATAGGCGGTAGATCAAATAATACACGGATTGAGTCTGTTGCAAGTATTGATCCTGATGAAGTCGGCAGAGATCGCTTAAGTGATATATTCTCAGCGTTTACTCCTCAGCAAAGATTGAAATCTACAAGAGAACTTTTGGAATCAAAATATCAGCTACAAGATATATTATATGAACATGGAAAAGATCTTGCTCTTGGCCTTGTTATTGCTGCTACATATCCTAATGATTTACTTGATGAATTTAAAGCTCCTGGTATAAGCACTTCTAGAGTGAGATCAATTAGTCCTGTTGGTTCTGAACAAGTAGAAGATTTTATTGGCAGATATAGTTCTGAATGAATTAAATTAATAAAAAAACTTAATATTCTAATTTATTATAATCTTTTAATTTAATATCCTTTTCTTGCAAATTCATTGAGTTTTTTATCATATGTACGGTGGGATCCTGCCCATACGATTACTGGATGATCTTCTTTTATAGCATAGAATATTATTGTATTGTAAGGCCCTCTTAGTTTGAAGAATGAATCAAACTTATTTTGGTACATCTGTTTTAAGTTTTGATAGGCAGTATCCCTATCAGTCTTTCTAAGAGGAGTTCCAATATGATGGTCATCACAGATCGCCCTGTAAAGGGAAGTCACTGCTTTGTCTACTTTGTCATCTTTCATAGTCAACCATGCATCTATTGTGACACGTGGTGCAAATGTTCTCTTTTCTTCATCCTCTTTGTATCTTGCGTTCTCTTCTTCAAGCTGAGCAATTCTTTTATCTTGTGTTGAGACTGTTTGTTTTGAGCGTCTTAACTCTTTTCTTGTTTGTTTTAGCGATTTCTCATAGGATGTTGCTCTTTCTTCAAAATATTGAGCTTTTTGTTTGTACTCTTCAAGAGAATGTTGTGTATCTTTTAGTTTCTGAGGCAATCCTTCATATTCTTGTTCGACACTCTCTCTTATCTGCTCTACAAGATCCTTACTTTTTTTCTCATCTGCCTTATAGAGTTCTGTCAATTGTCTTCTTGATTCTTTTAATTCTGACTTTGCTGTATTGTATTTTTTCCTTAATTGTGCTTTTGCTTTTGTAAGTTCTTCTTTTTGTGCTTCTGTCCTTTCAATATCTTGTTCAAGATGTTCTTGTGTGTCAAGTGCACTCTGGTATCTTATGATAATTCTTTTAGTTATAACGGTCTGTACATATAATTGTTGTATCAAGCTTTCTACTTGACTTGGTGGATGAGGAGTCCCGAATATGATCCCTTCATTTAATATTTCATCAGGTTCCATATTTGAAGCGCAGGAATAGAGTGATTCCCATTTCCCAAATTGAGGTTTATTGAAATATCCTATATGTGCAGTTAAGAATGAGAAATATAATCTTGCATCACATGCATTATCAGTAGTACTATCATCTTCACCAAAGAAATCTTTTGAATAAAGAGGAAAATCTTCAGTTCTTGCTAAAAGAGTATATGGGAGATTTCTTCCAAGGTTGATGTGCGTTTGATTTCTTCTCATTAAATCCTGGAAAAGCCATACTTGCTTATCTTGAATGAATTGATTTGTATTATTTGTTTCTGGATCTATCTCTGAAGGAGGACCTATTGATTCTTGCATCTTTTTTGGTAATGCAAAGAATAATTCTTCTCTTTCTGGGAAACAATTGCTTGTCTCGTTATTGTATATCAATGATGATATGTCTTCACATATTTTTTTTGCTTTTTTTCTTGAATTTCTTCCATTTAATGAGCTCCAATACCTTTTTTTATGTTTTGTACCTTTGTATTCACATATCTGATCAAATAGGACATCTAATAATGCATTTGGGCTTTTATATGTAGCAAGCAATAAGTTGTTGAGTTCAGCATTAGTGAAAGCAGTATCTGATGTTAATTTATGTTCTTCTGGGACTGGTTTTCTTATGAATGCTATTGTGTCAAGTATCTGTTGTCTTTGATCTAGGCCTGTGTCTGGCGAGTAGAAATTAGGTAGTTCATCAGATAGAAATAAGTCTTCCATTTGTCTGCCTTGATTACTTTGTCTGCTTTGGCTATTTTGCTTATTTTGTCTATTATTTCTTTTTTTCTTACTCATTTTACCTTATAAGAGGTTATCCTAACTTGATTTATAAATATAACTTCTTGAGAATCTTAATATATATAAATGAGTGATTCTGGTATATTTATCATGGCTAAGACAAAGACAAAATCAACTGCAGGTGCTAAAGTAAAACCTAAAGTAAAACCTAAAGCAAAAGCGAAAGCAAAAGCATCTAAAGTAAAACCTTCTGGGAAAAAGACTAATGCAGTTACAAAGACAACTGTGAAGAAAAAAGCATCAAAAAGTAAGACAGTAAGGAAGAAAATCCCAAAAAAAAGTACGAATACTACAATCCTTACAGAAAATTCTGATGTGATTCCTGAGGTAACAAAAACTACAGAGACTATCACAGATGAACCACCTAAATTCATCGATATAGATGATAAGAATCTCAGAAATGGATTTGGTTATAAACTCAAAAGCAGGAATGATGTTGATTTAGAGCTTCAGAAGATTAATGAGAAATTAAGGAAACAAAATTTTAATACAACTTATAGGCCGATTAAAAGAGAACAAAAAAGTATGAAGATACATGATATCTTGGCTAAGACTATCATGTTCACTGTTGTTATCATATTGATTCTGCTTATTGTATTGACTGTTTATTATTTTATCTCAAACAACGATCCTTATGTTGAAGATGGTGTTTGTCAAATAAAGACTGCTACTTATGCAGCAGGAGAGAAGGCAACTGAATATTTTGAAGTGCCTGACGCTTCTTGTCATACTAGAGAAGATTGCAAGCAAGTTTTATTAGATATGAGTTTTTCTTTAAAAGATATAGAGAAAATGCGCCTTAAATGTGTTGAAGCATCTTAAGGTTTTTTGTAATAGTTTTTTGTAATATTTTCTAAGAATTAATCATTAATTTTTATATTAATCCATTCATTATATCAATTTAAATTTATCATATCAAATCAATATATTCATTTATACGTTCTTGTATTTGTGTTAAATTATATTTTACTATTTTTTCATTGAAGATATTTTTGAGAGAGTCATTTTCATTTAACCTGTATTTGTCAGCGTTTGATTCAATTATCATGAGTTGTCTGAGCCTTCGTAGCTGTCTACATACATTAGGATAAGTTAGCCCTACAATTGGGAGTTTGTATTTCTTCCTTTGTTTTATTACCTTTTCCATAATCTCTTTTGTTGCTAATGGTTGTTTGCTGTAGACAATACTTGAGAATATATCCACTATTATATCTCTTGAGTCAGCAGGTTGAAGAAGTCCTAGTGATAAACATATTTTCTTAATTAGCTCACGTTTGTCAAGATTTTGTTTTGGTTTTTCGTATTTTCGAAGAGTGATCTCTGAGATAGGTGATTCTATATCCTCTTTTTTTTTTATTTGAGCCATACATCTAGCTAGATATAATTGATTTAAAAAGTTTATGTGCCTCATTTGGTGCTAGTGCTTTTAGTGTCCATATAACCAAACAGTGTCGTTTTTAATAATATTTATAAATGTCCTCTCCTATATTTTTATTATGCATAAATCAGCATATGTGGCAGGAGGATGTGTACTAGTGTGGATTATATTATTACAATTAGCTTTTACTGGTTTTTCTGTATCTGGAAGCGGTGTTCGTGAGCCAACTATGATGACACACATAAATACTGCACTTATTTTAGCTATGCTGTTATTTACTATGGGTATTCTTTATGTAAGATTGAAAAAAGAGGCATAATCTTTTTATACAATCGCGTTCTGGGGTAATTAAAATGCAAGTAATATCAGATTTACATATACATTCAAGGTATTCTCAGGCATGTTCAAAAGATCTGTCATTAGCTACTCTTGAGAAATGGGCACGTATCAAAGGAATTAATCTTCTTGGAACAAGTGATTTTACACATCCAGAATGGATTAAAGAATTGAAGAGAAATCTTGTTGAGAAGGATGGTATATATCAAACAACATCTGGTTTTAATTTTGTACTTCAGTCAGAGATTAGCCTCATTTATTCTCAAGGCGGTAAGGGAAGACGTGTACATAATATCATCATGGCGCCTAATTTTGATGTTGTTGATCAGATAACAGAATATCTTCTTAAACATGGCAGGATTGATTATGATGGGAGGCCCATATTTAAGATTCCTTGTCCTGAATTTGTTGAGAGCCTAAAACAGATATCCACAGGAATAGAGGTGATTCCAGCACATATCTGGACTCCTTGGTTTAGCATGTTTGGAAGCAAGTCTGGTTTTAACTCTGTAAAAGATTGTTTTAAGGACCAGATAAAACATATTCATGCATATGAAACTGGGATAAGCAGTGATCCAGCAATGAACTGGCGTGTTAGTAAGCTTGATGGATTAACACCAATATCAAATTCTGATAGTCATTCTTTTTGGCCATGGAGGCTTGGAAGAGAAGCTAACGTTATGGAACTTAAGAAATTAACTTATGATAATCTGCTCAAATCAATAAAGACAAGAGAAGGATTCAAATATACAATTGAAGTTGATCCTAACTACGGAAAGTATCATATCGATGGACATAGAAAATGCAATTTCTGTTCATATCCTGATCAAACTAAACAATTAAGGAATATTTGTCCAGTATGCAGAAAGCCAATGGTTCTTGGAGTTATGGGTAGGGTTGAGGAACTAGCAGATAGACCTGAAGGATATGAACCAAAAGATGCAGTCCCTTTTAAGACATTACTTCCTTTATCAGATATACTTGCATACACTGTTGGAAAGGCTCAAGGTACAAAAACAGTATGGAAATTATATAATGAGATCGTTAATCCATCTATTGGTCTTTCAGAGTATGATGTTTTATTATATATGCCAGAACAAGAAGTTAAAAAGAGGTTGACACCTATCTGTGGCGAAGAGTCTGCAAATAAGATTGCTGATATACTTACAAAAAATAGATATGGTCAAATTAAAGTGGAACCTGGTTTTGATGGGGAGTATGGAATACCTGATATTGATGAGAAGAATTATGGCAAACCCAGGGCTCAACCGAAGATAAAAAATCTTCAAACTGGTCTTGATAATTTTGGATGATTTTAGTTAATTAATCTGTTTTTATCTTTTATAATAATTTGTTTTTCTATATTTTTTATATCATTTTCTAATAATTAACTATTTAAACCCTCTTTCATTCTTGAGTAATCATGGATATATATAAAGCACTTCAAAGTAAATTTGAGGGACTTACTAATCCTTGGACTGATGTTTATTTTCATAAGGATTTTGATGGGGTATTTTCTGCTCTTCCTATGAAGAGGTTTCTTAGTGAGATTATATCAACAAGGAAAATTAAGTTCAAGGAAGCACAGTATGGCGAGATTTTGAATCAGACAAAACCAAGGGGGAAAGTAAATATACTTGTTGATTTTGCAGATGGATTTGATAATATAGATTTTCATACTGATCATCATGAAGAAACTTATTCTACAGAAGAAGGCGGTCTCAAAGCTTTTTATCCTGGAGCTAAATCAAATGCAGGAATTTTGCTTAGGGAATTGAACAAGAAAATAAGTAATTCACTTTTAGAATCGTTAGCTGATGCTGCAGACTGTATTGATTCTGCTGGTTTTGCTGATTTGGGTTATAGTGTTGCACAACAAAGGAGATTTCTTGTAGATGGTGATATCAGCTTAGGATCTGATGCGACTCCTACTATGGAACATTATTTTGCTTTGAATAAAGTGCTTGGTGCATTGAAAGGAAAGAAGATAAAGAATAAGAGATTTCTTGAGGCTTTTTTAGAGGACGCTGAGAGTTTTCATCCTATTGATTTGCTACATAACGCTTTAAGGCTTGCAGGGAAAGTCACTGTAGGAAGAAATAAGAGATTATTATTCCCTTCTTCTACTCCTAAACAGATGCTTGAAGAGATGCAGAGCAATGGTGATACATACGCAGAAGCATTTAGGCAAAGTGATGTGCCGAGAATGACTAATGGAGTTCTTTATTGTTATAATGGGGATAAATCGATTGCACCTATGTGGGATGTTGGAAGCTATGATAGGTATGTGCCATTTGAAGCTTATCCTGAAACTGATTTTTTAATTCATTATTGGGATAGGATTGGACTTATTCAAGTATCAGTCAATCCTTCAAAGAAATCTGATGTAGATCTTGAAAAACTTACTGGACAAGCAATAGCTTACGCTCGAGAAGAAGGACAAATCAGTGATATGAGATATTTTAAACAGATGGTCAAGAATTATAAGAGTGCAGATGATCTGATTCCACCAAGAGCAGATCTTATGAGAACTCTTTTGGGTGAAAAAGCAGAAGGGGTTGTTGGCAAACAATTAAAAGATATGTCATGGGATACATTACAACAGTATACATTTGATCCATGGGTTTTGATTGAGAACACTAGCGGTGGACATAAAGCTATTGCAAATATTGCTAATGTTAATGCTCTTGGAGATAGAGAATCAGATGTTGCTGAAAAGATAATTGCATATATTACAAAAGAATTGAGTTAATTTAATTTGTTATTCTTAATTAGTTATTTTTTTAAGATAATTCTTTTTTTTACAATATATTCTTCTTTTAGAGTTGTTATCTCTAAATCAGGATCTCTTTCTACTAATGGTACGAATCTTTTGTAAATGCTTGGGTCTAAATCATATGTTGCTGTATCTGAACTTATTGTGAGCCATGCATGAGGGCCAAGGTCTTTGTTTCCTTGTCTTATATGGCTAAAACGCATTGATACAGGTATATTGTAATATGTCATAAGTGAATAATATGCTGAACATAGATGATGTGATCTTGCAACTTTTGAATCTACTACTTTTTCTACATGTGTGAAATCATCTAGTCTTTTGCTGTATGTCACTCGTCTATTTTCTGCAATCATTTCATATATTTTTGATATTCTTATTGATGGTGGTGTGTTTGTTGATTCTGTATTATATATCTCATTTAATCCTATTAAAACTTCTTTCAGTGGCATATATGTTTCATGTAAGAAGTTTGTCGGTGTTTTGTCTACATCTTGTATGATATTCATGTTTGCAATGCTTCCAAGGAGTGCTTCAAATCGCATCATTGCAAGATCAGAACTGTTTGTTGCTGAGAATTCATATTTATTCTCAATGAAAAATGCATCCATCAGATTCTTCATCGCTTCTTCATTCCAGTCTTCTCTTTGTTTTAATTCATTGGCAACAACTTCATGTATGCCTAATGATGTTGAGACTCTATCTGTATCTGTTGTATCTTCTCTTGTCTGTGATCCTGTAGAATGATCCCTTGAATGATTTCTAAAATTATAATCTTTTGATCTATTTGCATATCGATTATTCACATGAACAGATTGTCCGCTTAGTCCAGAAAGGAGTTTATCAAATGCTTCTTTTGTGTGATGCTTATAGACATACCAATTGCCTCCTAAGAATGCAGTTATTAGTAGTGGATAAAATATTATGCTGGGAATGCCTTTCTTTCTTTTTTTTCTCATATTATATGTTATATTTTGTTTCTTTTTAAATGTATTTTTGTAACTACTATTTAGTGGTTAAATAACGAAACATTTATAAAGGGAGAACTAATCCTGTGGCATATGGCTAGGACTGTATTAAATCTAATTATAAGCACGATAAAGAGTGCTAATTTTATTATAGATAAAGCTGTTGAAAAGCTTTTTTCAAGTATTCTAGCAGCTTACTGCACTGTTAAATCTGATTTGAGGGGTATAAGAAGATGAATTCAGAAAATGCGTTACAAAAACAAGGTGAGAAGCCTTCATATGATACTATGTATTCACGATTACCAGATGATCTAAGAGGAAGAGTTGAAGTATGCGCACAACAAGTGCTTGATATAGGAAAAGTAGACAAATTAAGAGGTCCAGGTATGACTCATTGGTCGCAGACAGGAGTCAATATGATGAGATTGCTGGGAATTGACGAAGAGATGATCAAGCAGAAGGTTGAGACAAGGCTTGATGCAATGTTGGGTGCTGGTAGATCTTATGGTCTTTCATCAGGTCTTGACCGGATGGCAGACTGGATAAAGTCAAATGGAATAAAGGATGATGCTGTTATGGGTCCAGATTTCTGGTCAAAATATAATCTGGCTGATATCAATGAACTTAAAGGAAGATTATGCGTTGATAAACAAGGGATTGAATCAAGATTAAGACAGAGTGATGATATAGGTATAAGACTTTCTTTATTATCTTATACTACATGCCTTGATACTGCATTTAACCTTGCTATGGATGTAGAAGCTTTTGATAAGGCACAGGAAGCATTCTTGCATATATTAAGACTTGATGATTCAGAAAGATCATACAAATGCGCAGAAAAATTGGAGTCTGATGATGCTTTGATCAAGATTGGGATGCTTGCACTTGTTGATTTCTTTAATGGTAAACATAGAGATAGTACAAATCCTCTTTATTATGGGATTGAAGCATTGAAAAGAGTACAAGGAGATAAGAAGCCACTAGCAGAAGAGATGCTCTATGATCTTGCTATGGAGATACAAAAACCTGAATATGCACATATGGCTGCACAGGTTTCAAGGGATGATCGTCCATTCCAAAAGGTATTTGAGGGATTTCAAGCAAGCTTTAAAGAATATGCATTAAGAGCACTTAGAGTTATTGGTGAACTTCAGAAGAAAGTACCTCTTGATTCTGTTAAGGTTGACTATAGGACAAAAGTGACTGATCCTAAGGTTGTCTCAGCTGTTAAGATCTTATGTGAGGAGATGGCAACATGGCTTCCTCATGGTGATCTTAAAGAGATAAGGCTTGGGCTTGAATCTATCGGTGATACAGAAGCATTGAACAGATATGGTGAAAATATATACAAACAGATGGAAGGTCCTGAAACTAGGAGACAGACATATTTTTTAGGTCAGGCTGCTGATTATTTTATGGCAGCTGGTAATTTTGAGCGTGCTCAACATGCGATCGATAAGCTTGTTGATGAAAGTTCAGTTCTTTTTAGTCTTTCTTCTTTAATAAGGAAGATGAAATCTGTTGGTTATGATCAAGGGTTGAAAAATCTTTATGCTAGGAAAGAAAAAGAGATGGCGCAGGCACAAGAGGATGATAAACCAAGATTTAAAGAGGATCTTGAGATGATACAAAGAGTTATTGATGGAGGAGATATTGATAGGCCTAATGAAGCTGAGATGGCTGTTCCTTATGATGTTGATATGCCTGGTTATGTCAGGAGTGCGCTTGTAGAAGAGCAGAGATATATACAGACTCTTGCAAGAAATGCAGAAGAAGTCGATCCTGATGATATACCTGGGTTGATATCTAATGGATATAAATTAATGGAAGAGAAAGATGGTTGGAGCGCTTATCAGACATTCCTTCAGGCGAGTTATAGGAAGGGACTTGTTGAAGTTGCTGATAAGTATATAGAGCATAACAATGGACTCAATGGAAGGACAATGCTAATGTTTGCAGCTTTGCTTCCTAAGGATGAGAAACAAGTAGGTGCAGTAAGAGTTGAAGGAAAAGTACTTGCTCCTGTTGAATGATTTTATTATTAATTTATTATTAATCTTGATATTATTGATATCATTATGATGAGGAATTAAAATGGACATGCTGAAATATGAATTGAAATCATTACCAGGAAAATCAATAGATGTTCCTGCAGAATATGCTGTTCAAGCTAGTGAGCTTGTGAGGCTTGCTATGGAAAATCCAGCAGATGTCCCTAATCATATAGATGAATTCCCTTGTCTTTGCCAGCCAGGCATTATGGGAAGGACAGGAGATGTCATGCAGGATCCTTCATTGAAGAATCAGGATGCCTTATATCTTAGGGTATGCGCATATCATGTTGCAAAAGGAGGTTATACTTCTGATGCAGTATTCCAGCTTGAGAATGATATAATTGATATGGTTAGGGAAGTAGAGTCTCAGCAATTATCGCAATAGTTAAATATCATTTCTTTTTATTCTTATTATATGGAGCAAAATAAGGTTATCAAATACATCGGTGTAATTGCTTTAATAGCTTTGATAGGCTTTAAGTTCGCAAGAAGGGCTTTTGGTGATGCTATTGAGAACATAGCTATAATGCCTTATATCTTTGCTACGCTTTTTGTTATCTTTGGATTATATATAGTCGTCGCTGTAAGAGAACAGCATGATGATTTTGTGACAGCTGACAAATATCTTATGCTTAAGAAAGTATTAGGTGATTGTGGGATAAAGGTATTTTATTATTGCATAGGTCTTTTCTTTTTCATTATAGGTTCTATTATGATAATCTATGCTTGAATATAGATCTCTTTTGATAGGTCTTTCTTGAAATAGATTGTTAGCTGTATTATAAATAAAATTATAACTTAAAAAATATAAAGAATTATAAAAATAACAATTATTAAAATAAATTATTAAAAAAAATAAAAGAAGATTTTAGCTTTATCTGCTGGAATCTGCTTGTCTTTCAAGCTCATTCTTCTTTGAGATTAATTCTGAAGTTGCTGCCATATTGAATGCATTCATTATTTCATCAGCTATGCATTGTTCTATTGCTTTTTTCTTTTTGAAACTTTTAGCGTAAGCAACTTGAGTTAGTAGTCTTAGAACATAATCTACTCTTCTTTGAGGTGCCATCTCAACCGCTTTAGGATAACGAGCTCCACCATATTCAATTGCTATGATTTCTTCTCTAGGAGCACCATTCTCTATAGCTTGTACAAGTACAGCAACAGGATTCTTCTTTGTTTTCTGTTCTATAATTGAAAATGCTTTCTCAACGATTTGATACGCTGTTATGCCTTTACCTGTCAATGAAGAAGATGATCTTGCATGTTTCTTTGATTTGTGGCCAGAATTCATGACCTTATTGATAAGTCTTTCAACGATGAAAGTCTTTGATTTATGGAACCTTATACCTATGTTCCTTCCACCTGTCTTAGGGATCATTTTTGGTTCAAGATTAATATACCTAACTAGTCCTGGATCTTGTACTTTTATCCCTTCTGTGCTGTATTTATTGAAAACTTTGATTTCTGTTGTCATTTTTTAAACCTTATTTACGTGCTCTTTCTATCTTGCCTCTTCTTAATGCATTAAGAGACTGATCATTAATCTTAATAACATGCCATCTTACACCAGGGATATCGCCTTTTGCTCTTCCCATTTTTCCACCAATACATTCAATAATGACTTCATCATGCTCATCACATAATTTTGTTGCACCATCGCCTGGTAGAAATGCAGTGACTTGTTTTGCATTTTTGACTAGTTGGACTCTAACACACTTTCTCATTGCTGAGTTTGGCTGTTTTGCCTCCAACTGAAGTTTTTCAAGTACAATTCCCTTAGCTTGTGATGATCCTCTTAATGGATCTGATTTTGTCCTAAGGTTTAGAGTTTTTTTCTTGAAAGCTGAGCTTAACCAATGTGAACTTTTTCTTCTTTTTGCTAATCCTTTAGCAGCATTTATTCCTGATGTCTTTTTTCCCATTTTTAAATCACTTTAATCTCTTTTATCTCAAAATATCTTCGTACTATATTTTCATATTCCCGTAGGTTGATAGCATTTCTGCCAATAAGCAATCCTCTTGTATAGGAATCCATCGGTGTTATCGTATAAACATTATTCTCACAAACAATTTCTTTTATTTTGCTTGGATATACAACATTTTTTATGAATTGGACTGGGTCTTTGCTATACTCGATGATCTTAATCTTCTTTTTGAATTTCTCCTCGAGCTTTTTGACATTAATCCCTTTTTTGCCAATCGCTTTTCCTACTTGGTTTTCTCCAACAATAAAGATGAGTTTATTGTCAGTCTCAATACAGTCTCTAAGATCCGTATGAGTTATGTTTGCGAATATCGACATGAATTTTATTATGTCGTTATTGAACAAGATTTTCTTTGTCATTATTCTTTTAGTACGCCCAAAGCAAGTATTGGGTGAACTCTTTTAAAAAGTAAACCAAATTCATAATTTGGAAGAGATACTTTTTCAATCTCTGTTTTTGCTATTGTAGCATTGTGTTGAATATCATTTTCAACTTCTTGCGGAATGTTTGATGCTAGGAAAACCTTTTGAATTTTACCTTGCTTTATCTTTTTGATTATTTCAGTACTTCCGAATATAACCTTCTGCTTTTCAGCAATTTTTTTCAAGTCTTCAATATTTGTTTTTGTCATTGTGTTGAGGAATTATAGGCCCTTTTTAAAGCTTTTGTTTTTTGTATATATCGGTCATTATTTGTTTGTTTTTCTGTATTTATCTGTTGATTCTATTTTACTTTCGTTATCAATCCAGGAAGTCCTGTTCCTACAGGGATTGGTTGATTAATCATTACGTTTTCAACAACAGATGTTAATGCGTCTTTTTCTCCTAATAATGAAGCTTCTATAACATGTTTGACTGGAGTTTCAAATGATGCTCTTGCAAGCACAGAAGCCTTTTGATTGACTACTCCAAATCTAGTAATTCCTTTGATTGTTCCTGCTTGACACATTGTATCAGCAACAAGTTTAATATGTCTTTGATCTACATTAAGTCCTTGTGCTTCAATAACTTTGAATACTTCATTGATGATTGCTTGTCTAGCTGCTTCAATACCAAGTACTTCTTTTATTTCGAATATATCATTAGAAATTGTTCTTTCATTGTCTACAAAATCTAATCCAAGGATTTCCACTAAATTAAGTCCTGATGCAAGTATTACAAATTCATCATTTTTCTTGACAGGTAAAACCTGTTTTATTCCCTTTATACCAGAAATGTAAACTTCTTTTACTTTTTCTTTTTTTGTATAAAGTTCATTAATGATATTCTCTTTTGATTTTACACTAATTGTGATTATGCTTTCTTTCTCTTTGACATTGACACTTTTGAGGCTTTTACTTATTATTTTAACAATGCTTCCTTTTGTAAGTCCAAGTTCTTTAACTCTTACATCATCTAATGTCAATTCTATCTTGTGTGTAGTTACATTAATCTCAATGTTGCTTATTACATCAGTCATAGTATGCTCTACAATCTTTTCAGCAAACTGTTTGACATTTTTTTCGTTTGCAACAGATTTTTTTAGAAAAATCTCTGTCATAGGTGAACTTAAATTCTTTTTAGCGTCTAGTATTTCAATAATTCTTGGTAGACCCATAGTAACATTCATCTCAGCTACTCCTGCGAAATGGAATGTGTTCAATGTCATCTGTGTACCTGGCTCGCCTATTGATTCTGCTGCTACTATTCCAACGCATTCTCCTGCTTCGACACTAGTCTTTTTGTATTCTTCATAGACTTTTTCCATGATTTTTCTTAGTCTCTTGTCAGATATGCTTGATGGGACTTTTTCTTTTACCTCTTCAATAAGGTATTCAGGAATTTTATCTTTATATTCTGTATAAATCGACATTTTTTTTCACCTAATCAGTTAGTCTCTTGAATTATTCTATCAACATTGATTATGCCGCCTTCTGATTTGGAGACATCAATACCATCTTCACTATATTTGAATTGTATAATCTTTTCAGCTGCATCTCTTACAGTATCATCATATTCTACTTTGATATCTTGTAACGCATTTGCAAGTCTCCTATATAGATAACCTGATTTAGGAGTTCGCAGTGCAGTATCCATCAGACTGTCTCTACCGGTCATTGCTGAGAAGAAATATTCATGTGGGAACATTCCTTGTTTGAATCCTTCTTTGATAAAACCCCTTGCATCAGGAGTTAATTCATTAAGTTTGAAGTGAGGTAAGGTTCTATTCTTGAAACCGCTCTCGATTCTTTTACCACGTAGAGCCTGTTGACCAATGCAAGCTGACATCTGCGCTAAGTTAAGGTTCTTTCCTCTAGCACCAGAATCTATCATCCTAATCAGGCTTGCACTCTTATCAGAGTTATCCTGTACAATCTTACCAGTCATGTTTCTCGCATTATTTAGTCTTTCAAGGATGTTTAACTCTAATGTTTCTTCAACACTTCTTCCAGGATATGGAATCAGTTTTTTATCATAGAATGATTGAATCATACCATTTACTTCATCGATTGCTTCACTGATCTCTTTATCTATAAGCTCTTGAGCTTTCTGTGGCATATCTGTTTGTGAGATGCCCACTGAAAAACCAGTCTGTAATAAAACTTCAATACCTAACTTAAACATTTTTCCCATGAAGTCAACCATCTTGTCAGGCCCATAAACTTTATACAAGTTTCTTAATAGAAGACCTGAACCTTCTCCAAGATTTGCTTGGTCAAGTACACCAGAAATAAGCATACCATTTTCGATGATAACATTGTAATCATGTTTTTCATCAGCTTTAGGTAGTTTACTAGGTTTGAGTTTTGAATGACCTTTGAAATCAAAATCATCAGGAAGTAATACACTAAATATCTCTTTTCCGTTTACCCAATCTTTTTTGCTTAATTTTGAGAAATCATTGATGCCAATTTTGTAGAGAAGATCTACAGCATCTTTGTATTTCATCTTAAGACCTTTTGTTAGTATATAGTTCCCAGAAATTGCGTCCTGAGTACATCCTATAATTGATAATCCGTAACGAGGAGATATCATTTGAGTTTGAACAAGCATCAATATTTCAGCTTCAGCTCTTGCTTCTTCAGTCTGAGGTATGTGAAGGTTCATCTCGTCTCCGTCGAAATCAGCGTTGTATGGTACACATACTGCTGGATTAAGTCTAAGAGTTTTTCCAGGTAAAACTTTCACTTTGTGACACATCATTGACATTCTGTGTAGTGAAGGTTGCCTGTTGAAAAGTGCGATATCGCCATCCATAAGATGTCTTTCGACAATATATCCTGGTTGGATCTCTTCTAATGACGCTTCTTTTGTCTCGTCAGTTATTCTTTTCTTTCTTCCGTCAGGTCTTATAACATAGTTACATCCTGGATATTCTTTTGCGCCTCTTTTCATGAATTTTTTAAGATAAGCCATATTTGTCTCTGTTACACGTTCTGGAACAGTAAGATTCATTGCTATTGCCATAGGAACGCCAACTTCATTTATCTCAAGCATAGGATCTGGAGAGATAGCAGTTCTTGCACTGAAATTAGTACGTTTTCCTGCAAGATTGTGTCTGATACGTCCTTCTTTACTGGATATCCTCTCACTTATTGTTTTTAGAGGTTGCCCTGATCTGTGCCTTGCAGGCGGAATCTGAGCAATATTATTGTCAAAGAATGTTGTAATATGATATTGTAGTAAGTCCCATAAATCCTCAATGATTATTTCAGGAGCTCCTGCATTGATATTTTCAAAAAGCCTTTGATTGATTCTTACGATATCACCTAATTTGTGTGTTAGGTCGTCTTCTGATCTCTCACCTGATTCAAGTGTGATTGAAGGTCTCATAGTTACAGGCGGAATTGGCATGATTGTAAGTATCATCCATTCAGGTCTGATATGTTCAGGATTTAATCCAAACAATACACAGTCTTCATCAGTGACTTTTTCAAGTCTAGTTCTGACTTCAATAGGTGATACTCTTTTATCATTCTCCATGAATGTACTAGGTTTTTCTAGTTTTACACCGTCTTGTTTTGCTTTACAATGAGGACACTTTGTTGAAGGTGTACCTCTAGCAGCTTTTATAATATCTTTAACTAATGCTCTGACTCCTTCATAGCCTTCTTTTTTCTCAACTACTTGTAATTCAGCAATATACTTATTGATTTTTTGTGTTGAGAGAAGAATTCTTCCACACTCTTTGCATGTGCCTCTTAGAATATGGTTTATATATTTAACAAATGAAATATGAACAACTGGTCTTGCAAGTTCAATATATCCAAAATAACCAGGACATTCTTTTAGTTTTTTCCCGTCAATAGGGCATTTTAGCCCAGGATCGATAACTCCCATTCGGACATCCATTAGTCCACCATCAACAGGATAACCTTCTCTATCATATAATTCAGGTGTAACAACTTTGACAGTTGCCATTTTTTTGATCATTTGAGGTGACATAACACCAAAAACAATCTCTTTAACTTTTTTGTGAACAAAATCTTCATAACTAGCACCAGGTTCATAACCATCATCGTCTTTTTCAGTTTTCTCATCTTCACTTTCAGATTTTTCTTCTGATTCATCAGTGCTTTCTTCGGTCTTTTCAGCTTCTGGAGATACTTCTACTTTTTCTTCTTTTGTCTCTGTTTCTTCTACTTTCTCCTCTACTTTCTCTTCTTCTTTTTTCTCAGTAGCTTTTTTTGCTTTTTTTGGCATTTTAGTGACCTCATAAACCTAATATTTATCTTCTAAGACTAGCTTAGGGTATATACCTATGCTCTTTAGTTCGTCAAGGAATAGTTTGAAAGCATAACTCATTTCTATATCGCTAATTTCAGCACTATCTCCTGCAATAGGTGAATACTTTCTATTCCTGAATGTATCATGTATCGCTAATAATCCACTGTCTTCACAAACTGGAAGGATTGTTCTGTCTGAATCAAATCTTTCTTTAAGTAAGAGAGACGCCCCATGTGCAACAAAAGTATCTTTCTCCATCTCTCCTAGACGGAGTCCACCTTCTTTTGCACGACCTTCTGTAGGTTGTCTTGTAAGTAGCTGGATAGGACCTCTTGCTCTTGAATGCATCTTGTTTGAAACCATATGTTTAAGTTTCATATAATATTGATTACCTATGAATATTTTTACTTCAAACGCTTCTCCTGTTATACCATTATACATAAGTTCTGTTCCATTCTCTCTGAAACCCATGTCTTGTAGTTCTTTTCTTATGTTGAATTCCTTTTCACTATCAAATGTAGTTCCGTCAACATATCTTCCACTTAATGATCCAGTCTTTCCAGCAACTGATTCAAGCAAATGTGAAACAGTCATTCTTGAAGGGATACTGTGTGGTGAGAAAATAAGGTCAGGTACCATGCCAGATGAAGTGAAAGGCATGTCTTCATGAGGGATAATTAATCCTATGACTCCTTTTTGTCCATATCTTGATGTGAATTTGTCACCAATCTCGGGAACTTTTTGTTCTCTTAGTCTTACTTGAACTTGTTTGTTACCTTCACTATTCTCTGTAATTAATACAAAATCTATTACCCCATGTTCGCCGTGTTTCATGCTTACAGATGATTCACGTCTTAAGTTTACAGTAAGGCTGTACTCTTCCATGCTACTAAGGAATCTTGGAGGAGATGTTTTTCCGATTAGAACGTCTTCTTCTTCAACTTTTGTCTCAGGAGATATAATTCCATCGTCTTCTAAGAATCTATAATCTTTTTCTGATCTGTATCCTTTTACATCTTTGTCAGGTACTCCTATCTCGTCGACAAGACCACCAGAATAACGTAATTGTTCTGCAACAGCAGGTCTGTAATAAGTAGACCTTGCATATCCTCTTTGGATTGAACCTTTATTTATGATAATACTGTCGTCCATATTATATCCTTTGTAGCTCATTACAGCAACAATGATATTTTGTCCAGAAGGATGTTTGTTATATTCGCTAATTTCATGCATTATAGTTTGACATATTGGGATCTGTGGATTGTTTAGCAGACTTACGTCCATATCCATCCTTAAAGGATAGTTTGCTATATAAAATCCTAATGCTTGTTTCTGATTTTTGCTTCCTCCATTAATCCTTGATGATGGACAATGTTCTGAGAAAGGAACAAGTGATGTGCATAATCCGAGCATTAATATTGGTGATATTTCCATATGTGTATGTTCTGATGAGAGATCTTCTTCTCTCATTCCAACAAGTGCAAATTCTTCTTCACCTGCATCTAAATATTCAACTATCCCTTGGTCTACAAGATCTTTCCATGTTATTTCTTTCTTTTGTAATTGTTTAAGATGAGCATCTGTAAGTAATGTCTTACCTTCTTTTACAATAAGAAGAGGTCTTCTTGTTCTCCCTCTTGAGTTTTCAATATAGATTGCATCTTGTTTCTTTTGGAATTTAAAATTAATGTTAGAAGTAAGAATTCCTTTCCTTCTTTCGTTTAAGATCTGTCTGATAAACTCTTGACCGTCTTCAACATCCCCTACATAAATACCGTTTAGATATACTTCAGTCATCATGATCACCTAATTGATTTTAGCCCAAGATTTGTCAGCTGTTTTAATACTTCTTCATCGTCGCCTACAGTAGAGATCTGAGCAGTTAATGCCATATTCTTTCTCAAACCAATATTAGTTCCTTCAGGAGTCTCTATTGGGCATAGCCTACCAAAATGGGTTGGATGCAACTCCCTTGCTTTGAAATTCTCTTGTGTAGTAGATAACGGACTAACTACCCTTTGTAGATGGGATAAAGAGTCCAAATAATTGATACGTTGGATACGTTGAGAAATACCTTTTCTTCCTCCTACCCAATTTCCTGTAGCCATCGAAGAATAAATCCTTGATGTCAACAGCTTATCTCTGATTATAACTTTGATTGATGGGAATTTTCCCCTTTTGACAATCCTTTGGAAATTGTAAAGAAGATCTCCGATAAGGACTTTTATGTTAACTCTTAATAGATCAGCTAGAAGATCTCCACTTAGTTTGAGTCTTTTATTCTCATAGTGGTCTTTATCATCTAAAGGCATTTCGCTTCTTGCTGCAAGAATAAATCTATTGATTATCTTACATAAATTGTAAGCTTTTGCTGGTCTGTCTTCAGGATCTATACCGATATGTGGCATAAGATATTTATCTAGGATCTCATGCATCCTTTGAAGCCTTATATCTTTTGATTGTGTTATGCCAATTCTTTTTGCGACATTATCTAGGGCTTCTTCAGCAGATTTTATATCAACGAATTCATATAAGTTGACCAATATTTCATCATATTGATGTTTTGTTGATATGGTTTTCATAATCTCTTCGTCTTTTATCATTCCAAGAGCTTTTATTAGAAGGATTATAGGGATTTTCTTTACTCTTGTGAAAGTCATAGTAAATATTCCGCTCTTTTCTATTTCTATACTATGAGGTATTTTGAATGAACCTCTCTCTGAGAACATCTTTCCCATAACTTGGCTTTTGTTAAGTTTTGAAGGTTCGACAATTAGATTGTTTGGAGCAAGGTCTTCTACTGCAATAAGCACTTTTTCACTTCCATTTACTATAAAGTATCCTCCTGGATCATCAGGGTCTTCTCCTTCTTTGATAAGTTCTTCACGTGATTTCTTATGAAGATAGCAATATTTGCTTTTAAGCATTATAGGTATTGACGCAATCTGAGAAGTGAATGCTTCTCTTTGGACGCCGTTAATGTGAGCAGAAATCTCGATATGCATCGGTGCAGCATAGGTCATTTTCCTAAGTCTTGCTTCCATTGGCTTTATTTCTCTTTTTGAACCATCAGCCTCAATAATTTCTGGTTTTGAAATATAAATCCTGTCAAATTTGATCTTGAAATCGTCTACATTTTGTGGAATTATTGTCGGTTCGATTTCTTTATTCTCTTCAATTATCTTTTTTAGTTCAATTTCAATAAACTGGTTGAAAGACTCAATATTTGCCTGTACCAAGCTTATCTCTTGAAAGTATTTCTCAATTAATACTTTTGAATCTTCATTCATCTGCAACCACCCTATAGAAATTTGTTTTTCCTGTTAAAGCATCTTTTCTTTCTATCCTGATCATATCCCCTAATTTGACTTTTAAATTTGTTAAAGCAGCATCAGTTATAGCTATTTTTGGCATCTCTTTTGTTGTTGCGCTATAGTTTGATAGAACATTTTCCTTTTCTTTTTCACTGCAAACAAAATGTTTTGGCATTAAATTGTGTTTCTCAATGATGATTGTTTTTTTGGATTTTCTTTTTACCATATTTATCACATCTGTGGATTAAAATATGAGCCGTACGAGATTCGAACTCGCGACCCCAACATTCCTTTCTAAGGAAAGGTTTACCCCTTTCCCCTGGTAAAAGTGTTGTGCTCTGACCAGGCTGAGCTAACGGCTCTTTAAAAACGCCCTGGCCGCGATTCGAACGCGGGTCGAAGCCTTACTGCATTGCAGCAAGTCCTGGAAATTGAATTTCCCGTACCTGGTGATGCTCGACAGGGCTTCATGATAGTCCCCTACACTACCAGGGCATTAGCATAAACATAGCTCTATCTAAGTATCAAAATAAATACCTACATTTGCAGGGATATTTGGAGATAGATAAGATTATGAATATACATTGGTTGAAGAAATCCCAAACTGTTTATAAATGTTACGGAAAATCCAATATAAATTGGCATTTTTTATTATATATTGTGTGATTTGAGCTCCTATAATATATAATATAGAGGAGTATTTTAGTTTTAAGCGATATTAAGGAAATTATTGAATATTAGAAGATATTTGTTTATGCTGCAGAATTTTGCATTTCTTCTGCTTTTCCTTTCTTGATTAAAATATCAGCTAATTCCTGAGGTAGTGTTGCTGTATCTTCAGGCTCGAAGGGACCATATACTTCGAGTTCTTTTCCAAGGAATTTAGGGACTGTATCTTTGAATTTAATTGCTTTATTTGTTTCTTCTGTTGCATGTGTTGTTTCTGCTGTCTGTGTTATTTCTGCTGCTTGTGTTGTTTCTGTTACTTCTGTAGTATTTTCAATAACAGAGCTGGTCGTTTCAGGAACTACTTCTTTGTTTTCATATTCTTGTGGGCTAGGTGGGATTGGTGCTGATTCCTGTGCTGATTCCTTCCTTTCTTCTTCAACTTCAGGTTGATTTGTTTGGGGTATTGGAGGTCTTGTTTCTATTGATGTTGATGTTGCCTCAGGAACTGTTCCATTAAGCATTGCCAGTAATAGTGTGTTCCTGTATGAATCAAGTATCCTTACGCATTCATTATAGAAATCTCTTTCTTGAGGCAATAGTGTTTCAGCCTCTATTGAATTTGATTTTGTCCTGCTCTTATTCAGAGCTATATTTATTATCTTCTTCTCTCTTCTTTCATATATCTCTTTAACGAGGTTCTTAATATTCTTTAATTGTCTGATTGTGTCTTCTTTCTCGTCGTCGGGAGCATTGTTTGCCAAGGCTTGATCTAGCATATCTTTGTTTTTGTTTAGATAGGTTATAACATCCTGGTAGAATGTAGGAGATAGCTCTTGCAGGTCATCTTTGTTCTTTTCATTTCTTAGAATCTCAAAAAGAGTTTCATAAGTGATATTTACGTCTGCCATATTTCCCCCAAACCCAATTCACCTTATATATATTATAGTAAGGTATTATATATTATCTATAAGGATTATTAATAAAATAATAATATAATATAATTATAAAATAGAAGTACTATATAAATATTTATGAAGAAGAAAATAAACGAGAAATAAAAGATAAATAAAAGATAAATAAACGAGAAATAAAAGATAAATAAACGAGAAATAAAAGATAAATAAAAGATAAATAAAAGATAAATAAAAGATAAATTAGGATACATTAAAAGATAAATTAAAAGAAAAGGAAATCTTTTTTCCATCTAATCATGTTAATTATTGATTATGATTCTATTTCTAAATCATTATTAATTATATAATCCTATTTCTAATATCATTATTAATAATATTCTTCAGGAATATTTTCACTTTGTTTAGTATATGTTGAAGAGGTATGATAGATCTTTCCATCATCTAAAGAAAAGGTATGTGTAAGATTCATTACTCCTCCATTAATTGTTCCATCAAGGCTGTTTGGTTCATTATGGCTTTCAAGATCTAGATGGATCTCATTGCCATTAACAAATCCTTTGATATCCCTTGGATTATATAACTCCCATCTATATATTCCCCACACATTTGTCCCATTCTGTTCTAAATAAAGGTAACCCCAATGCCACTTCCACCCAGATGATGTAGTCCCTGCCTCTGGCTTATACCATGTACCATATGCAACAGCATGTCCTTCTGCTGCATTTCTGCTATGTTCGGGCTCTTCTGTCTCACAACCTGTCATTAAAGGACTTATTATTAATGTGCCAGCTAATATGCTATTTTTAATTATTTTTTTTGTTGATCTAATTATCTTTTCTAATCTCATTGTATTAAACCTCCTATGGTACAAATTTTTCTTTCTCTTCTATCCCTAATATCTGGAAAGGAGTTATCTCTGTTGGAAATATAGTCTTCATCTCATCTATCTTATTCATCATTTCCATGCTATCTTTGCAGACGATCTCAACGATGAAGTCATGGTTAGTATTGGTGTGGAATATTGAATTGAAGCATATGTTCTCTTTCAGATAATCCAGCATTGCTGGCTTTTTCTCAGGCGTGACCTTTATTGTCAGGATTGCATTTGCGTTGTAGCCGACCTTGCTGTAGTCAAGCAAAGATGAACGTTTGAAGACATATTTTTCTTCTATCCGTTTTATCCTGTCACTTACAGTTGATATCGGAAGATTGAGTGTTCTTGCTATCTTTGATATGTTCACTCTTTTTCCTTTTCTCATATGATGTATTATCTCTCTTTCTTTTTCTTTCATCTTTATCCCTCTCTATTCTTTATTACATCATTTTGATACGAATTCAACCCATTTCTTGTCATAAATATGCCCTGGTGTACCAAAACCAACCATTGCATTCTTTGCAAATCCTTCTACTGCATCTCTTGCAGGGCCAAGATATTTTCTAGGATCAAATTCTGCAGGACTTCCTTCTAAAACATTCAAAATTGTTCCAGTGACTGCTAATCTTCCGTCAGTGTCGACGTTAATCTTTCTCATACCTTCTGCTATTCCTTTTTGTAATTCATACATGGGCACTCCTACAGAACGTGGCATCCTTTCTGCTCTGAACATGACTTTGACTACATCTCGCGCGTCCATCTCATCAAGATTGAAGTCTTTGCCATAAGCAGTGATATGTCTTGAATTATCTTCTCCCTTGTATTTTCTTATTACACCATAACTGTTGACTTTGTCGACCAATTCTTTTGGTACGCTTGAACTTCCGTGGCTTACTAAGTAAACCTCAGGGACAAGGTCATGTACTGCGCTTACAATATCATGTCTTAATATTGGTGGTTTTCCTGTAGTACTCTTGTATGCGCCATGGCTTGTTCCCCACGCTATAGCACAAGCATCCATACCACAGTCCTTGTATAACTTCAATACATCTTCAGGTTTTGTCACTTTTTCTTTTCCGCTTCCATGTCCATCTTCAATTCCACCCAAACATCCTATCTCTGCTTCTACTGTTATCCCTCTTTTGTGCGCTTCATCTACTACTGCTTTTGTGACATCTCTATTGTATTTGTAGTCGCTGGGAGTTTTTCCGTCAGCAAGGAGTGATCCATCCATCATCACTGATGTGAAACCTAATTCCATCGCTTCTAGACATGTCTCTGGAGAATTACCATGGTCAAGATGTATTGCAACAGGTATCTGTGGATTTTGCGATGCGATTGTTTTGATTATGTTTAGCAAGATCTCTTTATTTGAATAAGCAAGAGCCCCTCTGCTTACTTGATATATAAGCGGACTTTCTGTTTTTACTGCAGCTGCCATTATTCCTTGCGCCTGTTCCATATTGTTTACATTGAATGCTCCCACTGCATATCTTCCTTCCTCTGCAGCCTCTAATAATTGTTTCATATCTACTAATACCATTTTTTTACCTCCTCATTATGATCTTTTGTTCTTTTGGTAATCTATCCTCATCTATAGCTCATCAAGATCTATTCTTCCAAATGAGCAATAGTTTGTGTTGCCTAATGTGTCGATTATTCTAACCCCTAACTGGAATGTGCCATATAAGTGATTAGAATGAAGTGTTACTTCGCTTGTCATCCTTAATCTGTCGTCTGCAATTAGTTTATTTACTTCAGAGATTATTATATTTCCTGTTCCGTTTGTCGCTGTAACACTATCACCCTCTAATATTTGTTCATAACTTCCATCCCAAGGGTTAGTGCCTTTATCTGTGCCAATTGTTGATGAATAAGTGACTCCTTTTTTACTTCCATATATGTCATAAGTAATCCTTAATGTTAATTGATTTGTTTTTGTCACATCTACTGGTTCAGACCAAGGTGAATGATACCTGGCAAATCCTATATTTCTAGGTTCTATCCTATAGAATGCTGTACCTTCTTGTTTTAATGCATCGACTTCTATTTCACCTTCTTTTCCAAAGAAACTTCCTGCAGTCTGCCAAATATTGCTTTCTAGATTTGAAGTTCTCATTACTTTGTATGTTTGATGATCCAATGAACCTTCAACATTGAGGATTATGTTATCATCTTCTTTGATATTGGTTATCCTTAAATTTCCATGTAATTCAGAACTTATGTTATTGCATGCTTGCACGAGTTCTGGCATCAAAGTTCTCATATCTAATCCATTGTATGGTGCATTTAGGCTCCAAAACAAGACTCTCTCAAAACCATTTGACGTTGCATTTCTTAGTTTTGTCTCAATGTTGGTAGGCATCACTTCACCCAAAAATGTTGTTTGTGACGAGAAATTTGTTGCAGGTGTGTTTAAGTCCCAGTGACTTGTATCATCATAATGATGCAATTGTAATTCATCTAAGCATCCGAGTTGTCTTAAATCTTCAAACATCCCTAAATCATATGTGCCTACTGTCACTGGGATGCCTGGTGTTAATTCATGTAACTTCTCTGTAAAGTAACTTATGAAGTCAAGCATTTGTGCTCTTGTCACTGCTGTTGCCCATTCCGGCTCATTTATTATATCCCATTTCTCGACACCTCCATGAGATGCCATGAATTTTAGTCGATCCTTCATTGCATTGAATAATCTTTCCCGTTGATCAGAATCAGTTATGAAATCCGGGTGCTCACCGACTCTTGTGCTACCTTCATATTGTACCCCATCTGCTATCATGTAATCAAATAATACAGGGATTAATTTTACATCAATGCCATGGAATGTTTCAGGGTATGTATCACGTGTGATCATGCCAAGTTCGCTGAGATCCCATGATGCCTTATAATTGATATTGGTTATTTTTCCATCTAGGTCATAATCAAAGCCTGTACGTGCATCACAAAAAAGAAATAGCCTGCAACTGCTTATGTCATTGTCTGCTAAGAATTGTATGTCATCCCTAATGCTGTTCAAAGGGGAACTATAACCTCTATGTGCTCCTCCCCACGGAGTGTCTCCTACATCAGCTCCATAATTCTGTTGTCCTTCAAATGTTGCCCAAGGGAGATTGATTCCTGATTTTCTTCTAACATCATTTATCTCAACATTAGTGGGTTCTGATGAATATGCATAATCCATAGGGATTGTTGTTAATGCAGTTGCAGCAATTAATGATGTTCTTAGTAATGTTTTTTTTGCGGATTTTACTATCCTTTCTAATATGCTTGGTTTTGTTTTGTGTATATCTTCTCTTCTGGAAAAACCTTTTGGAATCTCTGGGCTATCAATCATATGACTCTTTTCTTCTTCTTCTTCTTCCTTTTCTCTTTTGCTTTCTACGCTTGCGATAATGTCTGCGTATATTTCTTTATCTAAATCAGTCCCATTTGATTGTATGTGTGCAGCAATGTCTTCATCACTCCATCCTCTTCTTGATTCTGGCATTTTTATCACTCCCTATACATCCTATCTAGGATGATTTCATCTATGTGTACTGTATTGTATCCAATCAGATTGCAGATTATTTCTGCTACTTCTTTTGTATCCATTGTCAAATCTATTTGTGGATGTCCTCCAGTCCTTTCATGGAATGTTGTGTGCATTCCTCCTGGATAGATTCCTAGAACACGTACTCCATTTTCTTTTGCTCCTAATCTTAAGCAATCAGTAAATCCTTTTAAGCCATATTTTGATGCAGAATAGATTACATTTCTTTTGTCAGGTCTTAGACCTCCTGTAGAATTGATGTTTATGATTGTCCCTTTATTTTTCTCTTTGTTTTTTAGGAACAATTTGTATATGCCTTTTGTCAGCTTGATTACTGCAGAAAGATTTGTTGAGAGTACATCTTCTATCTCATCATCTTTTATCTCTTCAAGAGTGCCTTTTGACATTATTGCAGCATTATTTATTAGGATTGAAGCGTTTCTTAATCTTGCAACCCCAATTAACTTGCTTATTGTATCTTCTTCTGTTATGTCTCCTATCACCACATCACATTTTACTTTGTTCTTTTTTACTACCTTATCTATTTCTGTTAGTGATTTGATATCTCTACCGTGAAGAATGATATTGAATCTTTTTTTTGATAATTCTATGGCTAGGGCTTTTCCAAGTCCTTTACTAGATCCTGTTATGATTGCTGTTTTGTTTACATTAGTATTATTCATGATTATTTTCCTCCATTTTGTAATATATAATCGAGAAGATGATTGATGATGTTTCTACCAGTTTCTTCTTTATAAGGGCATCTTATGACGAGCCAACTATTTTTCTCACTATCTTTTTCTTCAATTGTTGATGGCCCTATTTTTGGTTTTAGATGTGAAGCTAAGTCATTATAATCTTGTGTGTTGTCCATAACGCAGAATCTATAGCCATATTCATCCCATGCAGGACCCTCATGTGTATCCCATACATCTGCTGACAGGCCAATTATTACATCATAATCTTTTTCTTGTGTTCTTTCAAAGAAAGGATCAGGATAACAGAATTGAGAGTGTCCTTTAACTGATCTAGAGTCAATACTTTCAAATCTATCATGGTATGTCTTACTTACTAATGAATTTAGTCTTGTTAATAAATCCATATCTCCTTGTTCATGTCCAACCAATAATGCTTTCATTTTTTACCTCTTCTCATTATCTTTCATATGAATACCAATCCTTTGTCATCAGAAACAATCAGGTCTTTTGGAATCACCTCTGTGTCTGAAAATTGTTCAGCCATGTCGCTGAGTCTTCTGTTTACATCATATTTTATGCAAGTCATCTGACAGCATTTTTCACAAGGTACAAAATCATATTGCGCTTGAACTCTCTTTTCAGAATGCCAGAATTTTTCGAAGTCTCCTGGTTTTTCTATGTGCCCTAATACTGCAGAAGGGTTTCCTCTGTGGTCTGAGCAGATGTATACATTTCCACTTGACCCAATCAATGTATAAAGAAATCCTGCATAGCATGGTTTAAAGTTCAGATTCTGTTTAAAGATCTCTTCATCTTCCTTGAGTACATCATTCATGTATAAGTTCTGAGCATATCCTTTTGCTTTTATTTTTCTGAGTATCTCCTTTTCTTTTTTGGAATAAGGGAATCTTTTCATCAGTGATGGGTCTCTTCCTGGAAGAAGAATTGATGAAGCGATTCCAGCATCCTCACATGAGTCCATGATATTCTCAATCTGATCTATATTGCTTTCTTGTCCTGATCCTTCTGCAGATTTTGGAAAAACTACTGTTGATGAGAACATATCAACTCCTTGAGATGTTATCCTACTGATGTTTTTTGTGACATCATCAAGTATTGTATCTATCTGTCCAGTCTGCAGATGATAGTTATTTCTGTCTGCATTTATTGATACTCTAAGCATTGATCCTTCTATTCTATACGCTTCTGCGACCAAATCAACATAATTTCCAAGCAAACTGCCATTTGTCACAGTCTTCATCGGTATTTGATGTTCGACACTTTTTTCCAGGGCAGCCCTTATACCTTTTTCATAGCTGAACACTTCGCCACCCATAGTCATCATCCCTCTCAGGCCATGGCTTTTCCCATAATCAAATACATCTCGAATAATTTCGACAGGAAGTTCTACACTGCATGTGTCTCCATTAGATTTCTTTTGACCTGTTTTACTGTCTATCTTGACATGTTTGACTGCTCTTGCGTCAATACAGCTCATGCATTCATAATTGCAATCCCATGTGAGATCCATTACGATAAAAGAAGGTGATGCATCTTTTAGTCTGGTCATATCATCTTTAGCGTTGATTATTCTCTCAAGTCTGCCTTTGTTTGCTTCATTGAACGCTGCTTTTACTTTATGTGGGAATCTTTTTGACATTTTGACCTCCGAGTAGAGCTAACGCTATCTTAGCTCGTTATTGGGTGATTAAGGGCAGTTCACTTCTTGCTGACTTTTATTTCCGTTAATCTAACAACTAAGAACGCTAAATTAACATATATATCTATTCGATATAAATGATATATTTCTATATCATTTTAGAAAATTTTAAATAAGATTACTGGTTTTTGTATTGAAAATGAAGAGAAAAGTTATCAAACAAGGAAATGGTACCTTGACTATCACCTTGCCTAAAGAATGGACAAAGGAGATGGGTCTTAGTGGTGATAATGAAGTTGAGCTCTCTATCAATCAGAATAATCTTCTTGTAAGCACAATCGGTGTTAAGAAGGATAAATCTATGTCTATCAATGTTGATCATTTTGAGAGGCTTTCTTTTGCAAAATTCTTAATAGCATGTTATGAGCTTGGTTTTGATACAATGACTCTTACTTTTTCCAAAGATTCAGTTAATTCATGGAGTCATGGAAAAGAGAATGTTACTGATGTCATAAATTTCTTCATTACAAGGCTTGTCGGTTTTGAAGTATTAAGTCAGACTGAAAAGAGCATCACAATAGGCAATATTGCTGAGAAGCATATGAAGTTTGAAAGCATCTTATCTAGGATATTCTTTCTTATTGAAGAATATCTTAATCATCTTCATAGTTCATTATCAAATAAGAATTTTAAATTGCTGAATGATGGTGAGACACGACATGATAATATAACTAAACTTATTGCTCTTGCTACAAGAACTGTTTATGAATCATCTTCGTTTTCTAAAGTTGAAGTGATGGGTCTTAGTACACTTCTTAACGAGCTTGACAAGATCACTGATTTCATTAGACACATATATCATTACATGCAAAACTATAAAGGTGAAATAAGCAAGAGTACTATTGATATTGTTAAGAAAACTGTTGATTTTGTTGAGATGTTCCGCTCTTTTCATAATAAATTCAGCTATAAGATAATAAATGATCTGGATTATCTTAGGGGCGATATCAGGAAGGGATATGTTTCAGGGATAAAAAGATACCCTTTTGAGTCAATCATAACCTCTAATTGTTATGGTCTTGTAGAAATATTGAACGGTGCTGTAAAACCTCGCATTGCTATGGAATTAGACAAGAACAATCTCATATAGCTGGCAGTTATCGACTTTCCTATAGAATCCTTTAGATGGGATCGCTTTCACCATATTGATTGTTGCAATATCATATCTTTCCTGGTTTGTCATCACTAAATTTAACCAAGTTCTTGTTACATCACCATGAGTGGATATTGCGATTGTATCATTCTTATCATAAATTTCACATAATCTTCTTTCAACTTCTTGTATTCTGGTTGCAATTGATGCGCGTGATTCAATTATTTTGGGATCATGATTGGTTGTAAGTATTGTAGTAGCGTCTATGTTTGGTGCGTTTATTTCATATAATACATGTTTGATATATTCTTCTTTTGATCTTCCTTCGACTGGTTCTCCGAGAAGATTC
Organism: uncultured Methanosarcinales archaeon; assembly: GCA_964581515.1. Lineage (GTDB taxonomy): Archaea > Nanobdellota > Nanobdellia > Woesearchaeales > JACJVV01 > JACJVV01. The sequence goes on from CAZOOV010000009.1 coordinate 33,428, forward strand.
TCAATGTTTTCAATATCATATTCCTGCATGAACATGTCAGATAAAACAACTTCGTCTGCATAGCATCCAGTTAATCCTTCAAATTTTCTCTCTTTTAGATTGTCTTCCCAGAAAATGTCATATTCATCCATATACGAGCCTATTGCTGTTGTTGCTGTCTGTATAGCTCTTATTAATGTGCTGGAATAGCATGCAGTGACATCATATTGTCTTAAAATGTCCCCTAATTTCTTGGCAGCAATGATCCCTTCCTCAGTAAGTTTGGGATTTAGGAGTTCGTCACCTCCAATTATCTGCGGGAAGCCTTTCTCATTTACATGCTTATAGCTCTTTCCATGACGGAATATCAATAGTCTCATTTTTCGTTTCTTATCCTCTTAATTCTGCTTTTATATCTGTCTGATATATTTGATATATCTTAATGTGCCTTTGGGTTCCTTAGCCAGGCAGTGACCTCTTCGAGATGATGGTGATAGCCTTCTCTTGCTTTCTTGTGTACTGGATCTGCAATATCCCGTTTTTTCATTACAGAATCCCTTAATGCAAGCTGCTGTTGAAGTGCCATAGCTCTTATATGCTTATTATGCATATAGCTCTTTCTTGCTATAAGATCACTTACGAATTCAGGATCATGACTTTTTCTGTAATCCATATATTTGTCTACTTGTGTATTGTACCATTCTAGTCCCTGATATAAAGCAATATCACTATAAGTATAAGCCAGATCATCAAGTTCAGTACTCATCCCCCATTGGCTTGGATCAATAAAATATCCATTGACAAGATTTCCACTAGGTCCGATCTTCATATCTCCGTGAATTATTGCAATCAGGTTCTCCAATCTCCAATCATTATATTCATCTATCCATCTCTTGCTTTCTTCACTAGGTGCTGTATCCCTGAAGAATCTAAGATTCTGCTCGCCAGCATTATTAAGCGGATCATCAGCATATCTATGATGAGGTCTGCCTTTAATATCACAGAACTCCACAGGCTCCAGATATTTGATGACATTGTTCAATGCAAGAGCACTATGTATAGCTCCAGCCATGAAGATGACATGATCCAATCTGCTTCCAGCCTTGAATCCAAATATCCTCTCTAAAACCCTGGATGCAGGTTCTCTATTACTCATATTCTCTATAATCAGAGCACCATATGTTTCATCATCAGTAAACATATCCCATGAATCTGCTTTCATGATCTTCGGGAATAATTCAGCGTACTTTCCAAAATTCAGTGTATAGAATCCATATTCTTTTCTGATGCGGCTTGCGATATCGAATTTCAATGCCCATTCATCATTTATCACAACTCCCAGTCCAGTAAATCCGGTTCTTATCAAATATCTATCCGGCATGAGCTTTATCTTGTCAATGTTCTTCTCCAACCATGGTTCTACAAAACTTTCCTTAAATCCTACTTTTGTTAACAGGTCTCTGATAAATTCTCCTTCAGATTTCTTTAATGGAGGTGGTATCATGAGCTGGTCAACTGCCACTGACTCTTTATCAGAACCAAGATAAACTCTTCCTCCTTTTAATTCGAGACTAATAGTCTTCACTCTACCTACATCACTAGGCCAGATCGTTGTAGAGACAGCAGGAATTACACATTTTCCTGTCTTCTTTAATTGCCCTATTGCATTATAATACACGCTCTTTCTTATTTTACTTGTTTTATAGAACTGAAAGTCTTCTTCCTCAGGGTCTGGACAGGAATATTGGTTCTCATACAGTATGTGATCTCCCCTGTCACTGAATCCTACCCACCCATATCCATTATATGATCTACATCCTGCTCTGAATCCGCTTTTAGCTATTGGTGGCGGGGGTTTGATAAGATGTCCAAACAGATGATCCAATTCAAGGCTCATATGAAATCACCTTGCCTTAACACTTCATTTATCCTATGCTGATAGTATTGTCTTTCTTTATATTTTGAGTCGTCTGTAAGATCACGCTTCTTCATGACTGAATGACGGAGGACCAATTGACGGAGGAATGCTGAGTCTGCTAATGCGTGCATCTCTTGCCTGCCATTGTTTAAAACTTTCACATGGAACTCGGGATCATGTGCTGATCTTAGCTGAATATATTTATCTATATGCTCATGGAATTCATCTACTCCAAGTTTAAATCTTGAATCTGATAGGTAATATGCTAATTCATCTACTTCATACGCAAGACCTACCATTGCGAAATCAACAACATAACCATTAACCATATTCTCTGGTTTCCAGTCACCATGTATGGTGGATAATAATCCTTCTGTTGAACGGCTATCCTGGATTTCATTATAGTCGGTTATGATTCCTAGGACATCAGAGGTTGCAACTTCAGTATCATGGAATCTTTTGAGTGAATCATTTGAAATATCATCCATAGGGATATTCATTGCTACTGGGTGTATGATACCTCTTTTGTCTTCATATGGGACTGTGCTCAATTCTTCATTAAGTTCATCATCATCAGAAGCATACTTGTGGAATAATCCCATCATGAATAGGTTATAGTCAGCTATATCTTTGAGTTCAACATGGTAATGTTCAGCTATCCTTGATGCTAATCTATATCCTGAGAGTGTCTTATTGCCTACATTCTCAAGAATGATTGCACCGAATTCTCCATTCTCGGTCATATCAAATCCTTTTACTCTTGGACAGAACTGTCTGAATTCATTATGCATCGATGTGTATATCTTATGTTCAACACCTATCCTTGGCATTGCATCAAATTTAATTGCCCATTCATCATTAAGTAGAACCCCTAGTCCAGTAAAACCTCTTTCTATAGCATAAAGGTCTGGCATAAGCTCGATGCTCTGGATATTTCTTTCAAACCACGCAGATTCGATATTTTCTCTAAAACCAGTCTCATATAAGAGTCTTTGAAGAAATTTTCTATGTCTTGATATCCCTGAGTTCCTGGCTAATTTTTTTAGTTCTCTTGGACTTAATCTTGCAACATCTAAATTTTCAATCTTTTCAGCAGGAAGATTATATGTTGCTAATAATGCATTAGCTAATGGTTTATTTAGTCCTGAGACGCCTTCTTCTGTATCATGAACGAGCCATTCATTGATCTCTTTGATCCACATTAATGTCATATCTCTGTTAATGCCATTTCCTGCAGCGTGTACTCTTATTGAAGGTATGCTTACATCTATCTTTCTTTTCTTGTCTCCAGGAAGCTGCAATATTCCTGGATATGTGCTTTGTTTAGGATTTCTAAAACCAACGCCTTCTTTTTCAAATGGTTCAAAGCCAGATCTTAAATATATAAGCGCATCATGACCTTTTCTTGCATCATATTGCAGATCCACCAGGAGCGTTTCAGATTCATGTAATAATTCAGTGATGGTCTTTCCATCAGGATTTTCCATAGGTGGTATTGCAGTTGCCGTGTTTTTCTCAGGCATTTCTCTTGTTTCAGCAAAACCTATTCCCTGAAGCATAGTTGTGAGGGACTCTTTTATTATTGCTTTGTCTCTTTCTTCAATAGCTTTTCTACGTTCTTCTTTTCGTTCTTTTCTTCTTTTCATGAAATTTCTATTATTTAAGGCATCATTGACAGCAACTATTACTCCTAATGGGTCGATTATTGTCTCTTTGTCTGTATAATAGAAATGTACGCAGTCGATTACTGTATCAAGCTCTCCTGCAATGGTTTCTTTTGCATCATCTAAAGTGTTATTGGCAATGATGATACCTCTGAAATCAGGTATTTCTCTTTTATATTGTCTTATAGTTCTTGAGAATAAATCGTATTGCTGTCCTTGCTCTACATTCAATTTTTCTAACTCTTCAAGATCAAATTCATTGAAACTTCTTGGCATATTCATAGGGTCTACATTTGTAGGTGTAGAATATTCTTTTATAAGGCCGCAGGCAATTGCATCTATTATTATAAGATCGCATTGTGTGCCCTGTTTGATTAGATTCACAGGTTCATCAAAATTCTTGTTGCATGTTATTATGTTTTCCAAGGGCATGTAATTTCCCATTTCACATGCTGTTTTCAAAGTGAATCCTACTAACCCTCCTTCTGGTTCTGCAATTATAATCTTCTTGTCCGTGTGTCCTGTTTCGCTCATATGAAATCACCTTGTTTTAATACTTCATGTATCCTGTGCTGATAATACTGCCTTTCCTGATACTTTGAGTCGTCCATAAGGTCACGTTTCTTCATGACTGAATGGCGCAGGACTAACTGCCTTAACCAGGCATCTTGGAGTAATGTATGCGATGTGAATAATGATCCGAGATCTCTTCTCTCAGGTGGTGTTCTATAATGCAAATAATCACCTACATGATTAACAAAACCTTCAAAATTTAAATGATGCTTTGCATCAGATAAGTAATATGCTAATTCATCGATCTCTAGGCTGAAACCTATACAAGAAAAGTCAACGAGATAACCATTAACGAGATTATCAGGTTTCCAGTCTCCATGAATGACTATCAATTGGCTTTGTTCTCTCATCTGCATAAGCATTTCATTGTAAATGTTAATCCTTCCAACAAATCCTTCATTTGCTATTCTTGTATTCTTAAACCTATGATAGGCTTCACCTGAATCATTAATTCCTGGTTCATCTGTTGTTAGATGATGCGGGTTTCCATTAAGATCCACATAAGGAGTTAGTTCTAATGCTGAAAGAAATTCTTCAGGAAAACATCTTACTTTATTATGGAATAATGACATTAAGAATAAATTATATTGTATGCCATTGTCTTGGAATTTATGTGCTCTTCTATTTTCAATAAGATTGTTTGCAGCCATAAATCCTGGAACAATTCTATTGTCAAGATTCTCTAGTCCAAGGAATCCTATCCCTTCACATTCTTCAAATGCATTTGTATCTATCAATCTTGGACAGAATTCCTGCAGTTCTGATGAAGCAACATTTGTGTAAAAGGAAAATTCTTTCATGAGACGTGTAGTATTATCTATTTTTACTGCTACATTTTCTGATTTAACCACACCTCTTCCTGTGAATCCTTTTTCATCTGTTGATAATGTTTTAGATTTATACATAAGGAACTTTTCTAATAATCTTATTCTGAAAAATGATTTTTCGAGTTCGCCAACTGATAATCTATCTAAAAGTTTTTCAATCTGTTCTTCTGGTTTAGAAGTTGGTTGTTCTCTATATTCAAATGTAGATGGCAATTTTACATTTATACCCCTTTCTTTTAGTGTTTTCACTATATCTTGTATTATATATTTTCCATCTTTCTGCATTGTCCAATCTAAAGAATCAGGCAGTGATATCTCTTTCAGGCTTCTGTTTCTTACGAATTCATAGCTTAATAAGTCAGAGATGTCCCTTACTTGTGTGTTGCTAAGGTCTAAGTGTGCCAGATTTTCATAGTCTTGCAGGATTGTTAATTCAGAGAACTTATTTGTATCCATGCTTCTTTCATATTTTTTCCCTAGTATCAGAGTTTTTAGACTTGTTTTTAGTTTTTTTGAAGATAGAAATGAATAATCACTTATTTCAGTACACTCTGTTAAGTCTAATTCTTCTAGTTGTTCATATTCTGATATGAATCCAATGTCTTCTACTTTTTCTCCTTTAAAACAGATTGTTTTTATGGATCTTCTGAAGTCTTCATCATCTAATGCTGATACATCTTTAAGGTGGTTACAAGAGATTACATTTATTCTTTCTAAGCATTTATACCCTCTTATCATATCAAGATCAACAACTTCTGCTTCTTCAAGAAAAGTTAATTCTGTAACTGTCTGTCTTAATGAATCAGAAACTAATCCTGCAAGGGTTATATCTGCTGTTCTTCCATCATAACTATTACCAATCCATATATTTTTTAGGCTTTTGTAATCCTTCAGATAACCTACTGCATCAACATTCATTGTGCTTATATGTATTGATTCTAATCCTTCTTGCAGATGAGAGGATGATAGTGGTGAAAGATCCATTTCATCTCCTTGACCTTCAAATTGAAGTTCTTTTAATCTTTTCATATGTCTTAGAAATGATAAACTCTCTAATTTATTGTCTCCTCTGATGTTTAGTAAAGTAAGCGTGTCTGCTAAGGCAGCTACAGGAGAAAGATCTTTGATATCAGTGTCCATTAAGGAGAATTCTTCAAGTTTTTCATATCCCTGTAAAAAAGAAACATCTGTAAGATTGGTTGTACAGTCCAATTCTAATCTTATTAATCTTTTTTGTAGATTTTTTGAACCTAAGAGATGATAATCAGTTATCTTCGGCTCTTCAGAAAAAGGACATTTATCATCATCTGTTTCAACAGTCTCTCTTTTTATATGTATTCTTTCTAATGAATCAAATTTCTGGATCCCTTCTAAGCTATCAATATCCTCGGGTATACTTAGTTCTGTTGTATGTATAAATTCTTCACCTTTCTGTGAAATTAAGTCATTAATATTCATTTTATATTGTCGTTAATAAATATCAAGCTTTTATCTCTATGTTGTAAAGTAATTTATAAATATTATTGCATTTTACCATCAATAAGTAGTTACTTTTTGTAAAGAAAGCTTTAAACAGCCTGGATTGGCGGATATATGTTCAATCTCCTTCGAATTCCACAAGATTGAACACTTTGTAGCCTTGCTCCTCGAGCAGTTTTTTCCCACCGAGATCAGGAAGATCTACAATGAAACTACATTCAATAATATTACCACCTAATTTTTTTATTAGTTCGCATGCAGCTATGCATGTTCCGCCTGTTGCAAGAAGATCATCTACCATGAGGACCTTGTCTCCTTCCTTCACTGCATCTGTATGGATCTCAATAGTATCAGGTCCGTATTCTTTTTCATAAGTGTAAGAAGTGGTCTCTCCAGGCAATTTTCCTTTTTTTCTTATAGGAATGAATCCAATACCTAATTTTTCTGCAAGAATACCTCCTGTGATGAAGCCTCTTGCCTCTATTCCTGCAACAACATCAATTTTTGTGTCTTTGTATCTTTTTACTAAAAGCTCTATCAAGTGTTTGAATGCTGGACCATCTCTTAGGAGTGTTGTGATATCTCGAAACATTATGCCTTTTTTAGGCCAGTCAGGTATTGTCCTTATCTTTGACTTCAAGTCTTGTGTCATTTATTTACCTCTATTACTATTATTATTATTATTATTATTATTTTGTTTTATTGTCTTATTATATTATTTTATTTTTGGTATTGTTGTTGTCAAAAGTGTTGTAACTTTCTCTACATTTTGTTTGAAAATTTTAAGAATTGCTTCCCATGTGACCGGTTCTTCATCTGTCTTCCAGCAATCATAGTCTGTGGACATGGCAATTGCAGTGTAAGGAATGCCTGCTTCATTTGCTAAAATACATTCTGGGGCAATGCTCATATTAATCACATCAGCACCCCATGTCCTGAATATGTTTGATTCTGCTCGTGTGGAGAATCTTGGACCTTCAATTGTTATGACAGTTCCTTTCTCATGGTGCTTTAGCTCAAGTTCCTTGCATGTTTCTATCAAAGATTTTCTGAGGTTTTTGCAGAATGGATCAGACATTGGTGTGTGCACCATCTTGCCTGGCTCGAATTCTTCATAATAACTTACTTTCCTATGCTTTGTGAAATCAATGAACTGGTCAAGTATCACAAGGTCTCCTCTTCCTATCTCTTCTTTCAGGCTGCCGCATGCAGTCGTTGCGATTATATGGGTGACTCCCTGGTCTTTTAAAGCTCGGATGTTTGCCCGATAGTTGACTTGAGTAGGTGGAATTGTGTGCTTTCTTCCATGTCTTGCGATAAGAACAACTTCAATATTTCCAATCTTTCCTGTCTTGAGAGTTGATGTGGGAGAACCAAATTTTGTATCTACTTTTATCTCTTGAGAATTTTTTAGAATATCAGGATTGTCAAGTCCGCTTCCGCCTATTATGCCTATCTTAACCATATCAGCTCACTTAATCTCTCTTATCTTATCAGGATTTTTTAAGACACCTATATATGGAACATTTCTGTAATCATCATTATGGTCCATGCCATAACCAATTACAAATAGATTAGGGATAGTGAAGCCTACATAATGAACATCTACTTCTGTCTCTCTTCTTACTGGTTTATCGAGAAGACAGCATGTTCTTACTGATCTTGCTTTTTTTTCATTGATGAAGTAGCTTGTCAGGAAACTCAATGTGTTTCCTGTATCTACAATGTCTTCAATTATCAGTACATCCCTGTCTGCAATGTTTCCTACATCTTTAACTATCTTGATATTTCCTGTGCTTTTTGTTCCTTCATAAGATTCAACCTGCATGGTTTCATAAATTACATTCTTTCCAGATCTCCTGTAGATTGATCTCATAAGGTCAGCTGAGAAAAAAACTGAGCCTCTGAGGATTACAACACCATATATATCCTCTTTATAATCTTTGCATATCTGTTCTGCTAGGGCGTCAGTTCTTTTTTTGATGCATCCTTCAGATATTAGAAAATCTATATTATCGTCAAGTGTTGTAATGGATTCTCCAGGTGTTATGATCCCTTCTTTTTCTACTTCAATTATCTTACTGAAATCTTTTGTTTCTTTCATTGTAATTAATTTTTATTTTTCTATATTTTCATTATCATCATATATTATAATTTATGATATTATTATTACTATTATTTTGTCTTTTATTTTATTCTTTTATCTCTTCGATCATCTGTTTGATCTTATCTATAGGGAAGCCCATGATATTACTATATGATCCTTCAATTGATTCTACAAAACTATCAAATTCAGGGTCAGCTATATTATATGCACCGGCTTTTCCTTTGTATTGTCCAGATTTGATGTATGCTATGAGTGTTTTTTCAGGCACATTTTTTAGGGTGACTTTTGATTCTTCAACATCCTGGAGCATATTTCCTGTTGTAAGATTCATTATGCATATTCCGCTTAATACTTGATGTGTCTTTCCTAAAAGTTTTTGTATACATGTTTTTGCATCTTCATCATTATGCTGTTGTCCTATCTCCTTGCCTTCAAAATAAACAAGGGTGTCTGCGGCGACGATTATGGCATCTTCTTCTTTATGTCTATCTGCAACAGTTGTTGCTTTTCCTTTTGCGATTGCTTTGACCAATTCTTTTATATCTGATTCTTTTACAGAAAGCTCATCGAAATTACTGACATCAACTTCAATATCATAACCTGCTTCTATCAACATCTCTTTTCTTCGAGGTGATTTTGAGGCTAGTACTATTTTCATCTTCTTATCCTACTTTCTTTTCTATTCTATATGTAAAGGTTGATCCTGGATATAGTTTTTCTTGTATCTTTTTGCAAGTTCTGCTTTGTGCAGTTCTTTTCCTAAGTACGACATATGATCTGGTCTGATTGTAATGCCTTGATTTGCAAAAGTATGATATATCTCTTCTGCATTATCTCCAACAATTAGTAGATCTATGATATTTTTCTGTTTGCAAAACCCAAGTTCTATATTCTTACTTTTTGGATTTACCCTTATTAAGAAATAGCCTGCTCTGTCAGCTCTCCAATCTTTCATGGAATCATACTGTGCTTTAATTTTCTTGCAATTCTTGCTGATAGATGCGTTTATTAGTTCCATACACTAAGAAAAAAGGGATTATATATAAATTTGTCGAGAAAATAGGCTTTAGTTTGAGTTAGTTATTTAGTCTTAATATTTCTCGAAATGCTTTTAAACTTCTTTTATATACTGTATATTATGTTAGATTTTGGGGAATTATCATTTAGTGAAATAGATGGAAAAGTAAGAGTTAGTCTATATGGGTATTTCTATAAAGATTTTGAGATAAATGAGATAGGGGAGGAAGTAGGAGAGTTTGAAATAGTTGATGGGAAATTAAAAACTGAAAATTCTGATATGCAAAGAGTGGAGAAAAAATTTATGCGTTTTTTCCGAAAATATAAAAGAGATCTAATATACAAACTTAATGGCAATAAGGCAGTCTTTGTTGATGAAGATATGAATATACCTCTTCTTGGTCTGCAATTTATGGGTATAGTTGATAAAGGTAGTGAAATGCTTGAAATAAAACCGATAACAAACTGCAATGCTGATTGTTCTTTTTGTTCTGTAAATGAAGGTCCAAGTTCAGATAAGAAGATTGATTTTGTGATTGATGTTGAATATCTTATTAAAGAGATCAGAAACTTATTAGTGTTTAAAGAATCTCCAAATATGAGCATATGGATAAATCCTCATGGCGAACCTACACTTTATTCTAAACTTGTGGAACTTTGTGAAGGACTTGCAATGAATCATTTTGTCAAAGATATAAGTGTGATCACCAACGGGATGCTGCTTGATAAGAATATTGTTGATGAGCTTGCTTTTGTATCTAAAAAGCATAAGAAGGAGATAAAGATTGCAATGTCTCTGTCAGCAGTCAGTGAAGAAAAAGTAGCTAAAGATATGATGGGTAAAAATTATAATGTTGATATCTGTGTTAAGAATATGGAATATGCTTCACTACATCTTCCTCTTGCTATTACACCTGTTTTCTTATGTTGGATGAATGAAGAAGAGATAATCAGGCTTGTAAAACTGGCACAGAAATTATCTGAACGTGAAGGTGGACAAAAAATAAAAGTGCAGATACAGAAATTCTGTTCGAATAAGAAAGGAAGAAATCCTGGTAAAGAACAAGGATGGGATGATTTTTTTGAAGATCTCAAGAAGATAGAAGAAAAAACTGGAGAAAAATTAGGGGAAGAATTAGAAAAATTGCAAGAGACACCACAACTGCCAGTCTTATGCAATAAAGGTGATAAAGTAAAGGTCAGAGTTGTAGGTCCTGCAAGATATCCAAAAGATAAGATTGGAGTTCTTGAAACGCCTAATGGGAATAGAGCAGTGCTGGTAGTTAACTGTATGCAAGATAAAGGGACTGTTAAAGGAACAGTAATACAAAATAAGTATAATATGGCAATGGTGAAATGTTGATATAGCTTAAATTAGAAGATCTATTGGAATATTGGAATCTAAAGCATGTCTCTGATCTCTCTCATTTCATCAAATTCTTCATCATATTTATTATCTTGGTTTTGGTTTTGTTCTTTTTTTATTCTGCTTTTGGCAAGCTTGACAACTTTTTTACCAATATTTTTCCCTATCTTCTTAGGTGAGAATCCAAATATTACTATTGCAAAGATTAAGATTACAACTGTTGCAAACAAGAATAGTATCCATGAGAATGCAACTCCTTTCTGAAGAAGATTCTCAAAAAAATCACCAAATACTTTAGCATAAAATGCATTGATTATGAAAATACAAAATCCAGCGCCAACAGAGGTAATTATCCTTTGGATGACTGAACTTCTAGGCCATAAGAAATTCATAAGGAAGAAGTATATTGGTCTGATTATTGTATAAATTAATATGACTAAGATGAGATCTCCGCCAACTATAATGCTTAATAATGGTGCTATTAATGCAAATATTGACATATAGATTGAATCCTGGATGACTCCTGCCCAATCAGGATATACTCCACACATCCTTGATGAATAATTACAAAATAGACTGAATAAGATAGCTTGTACAGGTCCAAGATTGATTGCAATTATCAGTGTAAATATATCAACTACATCTGCATTATAAAGAATATAGAATGGGTGAGGCATACCAACTCCTGGCATCCTGCTCCAAAAAGCAATCAATGCAAACAGGAAAATAGTAGCATAGATTGCATTAAATGGCAGAGTTATTATAATCAATACATATAGTATGAGTGTATTTAATAAGACCAAAGGCCAATTAAGTGATAACATATGATGGCAAGTTTGCTTAGAAGTAATAAATGTTGTGTTATTTGGGAATAAATCTTGGAATTTTACTTAATCTTGCTGTTGTACTTTATTTTCATTATATCTTCTGACAAGATCATGAAACCCTTGGTTTACAAGTTTTGTTTTCTCAATAATGGCTTCTCCTAGTTCAGTTGTTATATCCAAAACTTCTAGAATATTTGAATCCTGTGTATATGCTCTGATTTTTTCTGTTAATTCAGTCATTCCTTCTTCAATAACTTCTATCTCTCTTTTTGTCTCTTGTGCAAATGCATCTGCACCTTGTCTATAGAATGCATCTACTGATCCATTTATCCCCATAAAGAAACCAGCATATCCTTGGATTGAATCAACTATCTCTGCAGCATTATCTTTTGTTTCAGGATATTTTAGAAGTACATATAATTCATTTAATGAGTCTTTCATATCTTCTGTCTTTTTTTGTAATACTTTGTAAAGACCATCCATTATCTCTACACTTCTAGTATCACTTTCTTCCATTATCCTTACAAGTTCGCTTTTTGCTTCTGCCATCCTATCTTATGAGAATACTTGTTGGCTTATAAACCTTTCTTGCTATGTTATTAAGGATTATCATGAAGGATAAATAGGTCATAGAAATAGAGAATGTCTAAGCTCTAAGCTTTAATCTTGAGTTCATTGAAGATTTTGCAGGCATTACATGTGTCTGATGCTGTAGGTTCCCCGCAATATTTGCATTTGTTTACAGTTCCTGTGACAACTTTCTCTTTGTCAAGCAAATCTTTCATCCTTTCGTGGAATCTTAGGATGTTATACTTTACAGAAGGATGCTTCTTTTCAAATTCATCAAGAATCTGTTTATAACCTCGCCTGTATGCATTTACAGAGCAAGGACATATTCCATAATTTACAGGGAAATCTTTTATTTTGGAGTAACGGATGACTTCTTCTTCTGAAATTAAGTATAAAGGTTTGACTCTTCTTACAAAACTGTCTGAATCCTTTATTCCTGATATAGGCCCTTGTCTTGTAGCAAGCTTTATGTCATTTCTAAATACATTCATCATGAACGCCTGCGCCTCATCATCAAGATTATGTCCTGTTGCAAGTGCGTCAAATTTTAGTTTCTTTGAATATTTATTCAATAGATATCTCTTGAGAATGCCACAAATCATACACGATGAGTATTTGTAGCCTTTTGATTGAAGTACTGATCTTATATAGCAAAGGCTTTTGCCAAATTCTTTCCTGAAATCAATGATATGTAGTTTTATCTTATTTTCTTTGCAGACTTTTTTGATGTTATCAACATTGACTTTCGTATAATCACCTATTCTTGCATCTATTGTTATTGCTTCTACATCATAACCTAGTTTTTTTAGGATGTATAAGCATACTGTGGAGTCTTTTCCTCCAGATACAGCTACACCTACTTTATCTTTTGGTGTGAATAGTTTGTATTTCCTGATGGAATCACGTATTTTTTTCTCAATATAAGGTACAATTTTCGCATCAGACAGGTTTTTGCTCTGCATACACAAGATTACTCAGAATTTCTTTATCAATGTTACTGTCAGTATCTATTCAGTGACCTATTTCATCTCTTTTAGTGAAATAGACTATCTCATACCTGAATTTGCATGAATCACATTTATAATCGATTCCATCAACATTGTGAGTATTTATTGTGTCTATCTCATTAGATTCACAATTAGGACAAACTTGTGTTGGATCATTTTTTAGTGTGTCGTCTAAGTAAAAAGTCCTTGGTTGTGGAGGATTATTCTCTTTGGGTTTGCCATTCTCGTTTACATTAAGCCAATTGGCTATTGTTTTTGTCATACCTCGTGAGAATACATCTAAATAGTTAAAAGTTCCTTTAATATTATGAGAGATTAAGGTAATTGTCACCTTACAAATGTATAAAATAGCGTATAATTCTTCTATCTTTTTGTTACGAATCTTACAAAGAATATCTTCTAGTTTAGTTAAATATATAAATTATATAAGAAATTTAATGGATTGGTAATATCAATGCAGAAATTTTTTATTGATGAAGAAGGTCATTTGCAGTATATGACTGATACAGTTGTTGTCTTAGCAGAGGCAGATCTTTCTACAGACTCAGATATATCCTGTGTTGAGGATTCTTATGGTATAATGACTATAGCTGAACCATGGGGAGAAGACCCTTGGGAGGGTTATAACCTTTGTGCTTGTTGCAGGGATAGACCAAAAAGTGGATGTTGTAATGGAGAGCTTCTTGAGGGAGAATCAATTGCTGATAGGGTATCTGCACAAGGATCCCTCAGATTTATGAGCCATGATGATCTTATTAATTCTGGATTATTATATCTTACAGATGTTGTTCCAGATATGATTAATGGTTCAGGTCAAAGAGTTGCAACAAAATTATATTCAGAATTTTTCTTAGAAGCATCTGATGCACTTATTGATAGAGAATTTAGAATGGAACAAGTTGGTGATTATGCTTCACCTATTCAGCCTATATAACAATTATTTTTTGCGTGTCTTAACCATGCCATCACTTTTTCTTTACGTGTTGGTTTTCTATCAGTGTAATTTAAAGTAATAGTTGCTTCTGTGTTGTTTCCAAGGTTCTCAAGCCTATCAGAGACTAGAGTCCATTGTTTATCACTTATATATGGGCTAGACATACTGCTTATTGTGAGATATGCACAACTGAATTCAATTAAGTTTATTCTGTAATAACTCATATCTCCTCTTTGCATGTACGTAGCAAGATTATCTGTTACATTATTATCGCAACTTTTTCTGTAAAAATCCATTCTTTGTTCAAGTGAAGATCTTTCTTTTGCTTCACCAACTACACTAAATGCTCTTAACGCAGTGAGTGCTGCCATAGGTTTAAGCTTTTTTCCTTCAGAATAAACATTTACATGAAGAAAGTAGTTTTGTGAGTTCATCTCAATAAGGTCAACATTAATATCTAACTTAACTTTGTCCATACAAGCTAAGAGTTCGTTTATTTTTACTTTATATTCTGATTTTGCTATGATTTCTGCATTCCTTTTTGCTTCAATCTGTGATCTTACAGTTTCATTAGTATCTGTAATAGAGCCATATAATTTTTCAGCTCTAGAAGTATCTGCACTTGTTGTAAATATCTTCTGTTCTAGTTCACCAACTTCTTTTAATGCTTTTTGAAATGCAGGTAATGCTGGTTTATTTCTCTTGAATATATCTTTCCAACCCATAGGTTAAGAGAACTCTTTTCTATTTTTAAATGTTTCTAGGTTTATTACTAAGAAGTAGTTATTTCCAGGTTAATTCTTCAGGGAGGAGCTGTTCGTATTTTAAGATAATACTTAATAACGATTGGTTTGGTCTGCTTTTTTTGTCTTCTGGATTATAATCTCTGAACCTTCTAAGGTTGTCTAGATCAGATTTCCAAATCTGATTGTGAGGTCCTGCTATGAGTCTTGCATTGTCTTGGTACTGTGAGATAACTGAAAATTTATTGATAGATTCATTGCAATCTTGGAGTTTTACTTTTGCTTCTCTTTTCCCTGGTAGAATATAGAAGAATTCATTACCTAATCTTTCTGTAGCATAAAAATCCCTCCATGGCAGGTGAAGATCACGAGGTTCCATGAAAAGTTTTATTTCTCTTTGTGCATCTCTTCTGTTTGCAGATGCATGAATTGCATTTCTCATTAAGTAGACTAATTTACCGTCTTCGTCAAGAATTGGTTTATCATTCTCTTCTATAGGATGTTTTGAGCCATATTTTGCTCTTATTGAGGTAGGATAATCTTTTTTTGCTTTTTCAGGATCTGTAGGTCCGACTAGTTCTTTTACTTTTTTTATTATATCATTTCCATGGAATGCGACAGCCAAGACTCTCCCTCTTGCAGGGTCATCATCTGTATAATGATGTAATCCAAGCATATATCTGAGAACACTTTCTTTGAATGGGGGTTCATCTTCAGTCTTATTGTCTTTTTTCCAATCTTTGAATGCTGTATCATAATGTTCAAGACATAATTCCTTTGACATGCTAACAAGTCTTGCGCCTGCAAAATAAGGATTCTTTCTTGAGAGCATGCTACATATCTCACCCACATCAGATGATCTCATCGCATCGGGCTTGATGAAGATCAAAGTTAGCTCTTCATTCTTACCAAGAAGCCTGTTAAGTACCATAATTGAAGAGAAGTATTTACTTTATTTAAACATTCTTAATCATTTATATATATTTTATATAATTTAAGTTTATGTACTATGTGTATTGTACATCGGCAAAATATAATATCATATTTTTATAATTTTTCTTTATGAAGAAGCTGGAAAGAAGATGGTCTTATACTGATCTTGAAAAGATATGTGAGTTGATAAGAGAAAAGACTGTTGGAGAAGGAGCAGCTACAGTGCCTGCAACAATACAGGCAATCAGGGCTGTTGACATAAAGGAGATCTATTTCTATTCTTGGATCGCTACGCAAGATCATGGGATGTCAAAGTTTCTGTTTCCTGAGATAATAAGTGAATTAGAGGGGAAGCTATTTGATTCATTTCATTTTGATGAAACTGCAGATGGTTTTATACGTAAATTTCTTGATAAAGGAGCTCAGTGGCTTGCGTATCAGATGTTTTTGACAGATAGGTCCATTTATCATAGATGTCGTGTTTTGGGTTTGAGCGTTCCAAGACTTGAACTTTATTCTGCGACTGAAGAAAAAAGAATAGGGGATTTGGTTGCAGAAGGTAAGAGTGCTAGTTATATTGGAAGAGTGTTAGGAAGGTCTGAAAAAGCAATCAAATGCAAGAAGATAAGACTTGGAGTTAAGAGTGATAAGTTTTATTCTTGGAAACCAGAACAAGATGATTATATTAGGGAGCATTATAAGAAAATGAAGTATAGTGCAATTGCTGAGTGTTTAGATGTTGAAACATGGCAGGTTGAGAAAAGAGCTTGGACTTTAGGTCTTAGAAAGAAACCAAAACAATATGATTGGAAGAAACATCCTGAAGCAGTTGAATACATCAGGGAGAATATTGCTTATCAATCCAATAGAGAAATGGCAGAGCATCTTGGACTTAGAAAGATGCAGGTCGAGAAGAAGGTGATTAGGATGCGGAAGAATGGCGAGTTGTGAGATTATCTGAAGAAATAAACCAATACAGGCACTATCAAACAACCCATCCCTAATGTTCTGCTTGTTTTTTTTATTGCTGGTATTAGTCCTACAGCTGTTGATGTAATCAGAATTAATAATCCTAAAAAATTACTGAGGATTATTGTGAGGAAGATTATGAAAAGTATTATGCTTAGTACAAGTTTTTTGTAATTTACTTTGTTTATTAGTTTTAGGAAAAGTTTACCAAAATTCAATGCTAGGAAGACTGCAATGCTTCCAACTATTAGGATTACGCATAGTATTATTATAAGTTGATTAAATGTTAGTGTATCTATTAATTGTTGGACTGCAATTATGCTTCCGTTTCTTGCTTTGTTTAGGACATAGTAAGTTACTAATGATAGGATCATATTGAATGTGGAGATCGATCCGACCAACATCATGAATCCAATATCACCTAATTTTTTTGTTATCTGTGAAGAGATTACTGATGCCATGCCTGCTCCAAGTCCAGGAGTGACTGCAGTCAGAAATCCACTGAAACAACCTGATGAAAGACTTTTAATCGTTAATTTTAGAGGTATTTTTTCATTGGTGATCTTTTGTTCTGGAAGAGAATTCTTATCTTTTAGGCTGTATAACAGCGTCGAGATTCCAAACAACCCTGACAATAGAGGGAACAATGGATTTGAGATGTTAGGGATGTTGAATATGAGCAGTCCTAATGCTCCTGTTGTGAGAAATATTATTGCTGCCCAAACTTTTTTTCTGTCTCTGAGTATCATGAAGATCACTACAAGCACTATGAAGTATTTGATGAAAGGTTCAATTATAGGATAAATGAATCTTAGAGTCAATGCAAATATTGGGAAGCATATAACTGAGAATATGACAGCTCCGTAGCTTCCTATCACAGTTAGTTTGAGTGCAAATAATCCTTTGCCTTGCAAAAGGAATCTGTGTCCTGGCAGTACACCTAAAGCTTGTGCGCTGTCAGGGGCACCAAGGAATATTGAAGGGATTGCATCAAGGAATGTATGCACTACTGACATCGAAATTATGAAGACTGAGAGAGTTAAGGGGGTTGTATGTTTTAGGAGGGTGGCTGATATTGCTATTAGTGCAGATGATATGAGGTTTATGTGGATACCTGGAGTGAGGCCTGTGATGACCCCGGCTAAGATTCCGAGGAGCATTGAAGCTATAATTTGAGTAAACATTTTATATTAGTTCTACTTTCTTGTTATCATGAAAGTTTTGTTCGTATGCAATCAGAATGAGAATCGTAGCAAGACAGCACATGATCTGTTCAAGGATGTATTTGAAACAAAGTCTGCTGGTCTTTTCAAGAATCAATTTACTGGAGATGATCTTGCTTGGTCTGATCTTGTCCTTGTAATGGAAGATTTTCAGAGAGACGAGATCGCAAACAGATTTCCTTCTTTGTATATGCAAAAACAGATTCTTTGCTTGGATATTCCTGATATTTATCATTATAATCAACCTGAACTTGTTGAACTTTTGAAATCAAGAGTCAATGAAATCTTATCCACTCATCAAATTGCTTTCTAGTTTGGCTTTTTTCTCGGAAAACTTTTGTTTCAGAAACTAGGAGCCGTGGCAGTCTTCTGGTTACCTTATATCTTTTCCCATTGCAGTTCTGCAGTTCAATTATGCTTATCTCCCAGTTATTTGTATCCATAGAAATAGTCTGATTAAATGTTTATTATATATATCGTCGATAAATACAGAAATATTCTAATCTTTTTGTAATGTTTTTATCTTAAATATTGACTTTAACATATGCAGTTGGCTTAAGGTGATTGCTGATAAGAAAAATTAGAAGAATTTTAATAAAAATAAAAAAACTCAATATAAGATAATTTATTTTGGTACTGGCTTATTGTAGACAAGTTCAAGAGTCTTTTGTTTCATCTGATTTGCAAGATATCTGATGGGGTCTTGGTGGAACTCATTTTTCTTTGCCATAAGTCACGCTTGTTTCTGACAATAGTGTTGGTGTGGGCAATGTAGATCCGACTCTTGATGTAACTATGGGGTTTGTGGGCACTTCTTTTGTGGATGGTTATATGAAACCTGTGCTTGGTGTTGAAGCAAGAGAAAAGCAGTAAGGATATTTTTTAATATTCTCTTATTTTTCTTATTTTCATTTATTTATTATTCTTTTGCTTAATCTTCTTATATTGGGATTATCTTAGGAAACATTTAAATATAACTAATTTTAGTTATATATAAAAAGAGGTGAGTATATGGCAATATCTTGGGAGACAGTTATAGCATTTGTTGCAGTGTTAGCAGTAGCAGTCTTCTGTTATATCAAGTTAGTCCCTATGTTCAAACAGTTCATAGAGACTCTTGTGCCATATCCACAAGTTAGCGGTTTTTTGACAACTATGATAAGTTTTTTAGTCGTTGTTGTTGCAGTTGATGCTGCTGTAAAGATATTTCTTTCTACAGGTATTCTTAGTACTGATGCAGAAGGATGGTTGAGATTCATTACAGAATCAACTGGTCTTGCAAGAGATATCTTATCTACAATACTTCAAGGAATATATTATGGTGCATTGCTTTATATTGGTGTAAATATAGCAAGAGTCGCATCGTCTTTTCAGAATAAGAAGTGAATAAGGAATTATTCTTTTTTATTAATTTAGTTTGATATATTATTAGTTAGAATTAAAATAGTACATAATCATATTTTATTTCTTTGAACGCGTCATGATTAACTGCTTTAACAATCATACTATATCCTTCTGTCTGGTCTATACTTATGTTTTTGCATCCAAATAATTCTCCTTCAACATGAGGTTCACAGATATCGATTTTACAATCGTTTGATTTAAGCTCATTTATGAGATCTTCAACTTTTGAATTTCTTGTGTCAGGGATATTAGGTTTGAATGTTCCACCAAGTATAAGGATTTTTGAGCCTTTTATTTCTATATCTTTACTTATCATGTATTCTATAAGTCTTGTAGCTTCATATTTTGCCATGTCATCATTTATTTTTCTTCCTGCAAGTATTATTTCTGGATGATGACCTAATCTTTTTGCTTCATCTGCAAGATAATAAGGATCAACGCCAATACAATGTCCTCCGACCATACCTGGAGTGAATTTTAGGAAATTCCATTTTGTACCAGCTGCTTGCACTACTTCTTGCCATTTTATATCAGCCTTATCAAAAATCATCTTAAGTTCATTCATTAATGCGATGTTAATATCTCTTTGAGTATTTTCAATTATCTTTGCTGCTTCTGCAACTTTTATTGAGCTCGCCTTATGTGTACCTGCTTTGATGATTTTGTTGTATGTATCTGCAACTGTGTTAAGTGTTTCTTCATCACAACCTGAAACAACTTTTACAATCTTATCAACTGTATGTACCTTATCTCCTGGATTTATTCTTTCAGGAGAATAACCTACTTTGAAACCTTTTAGATATTTCATTCCTGATTCTTTCTCAAGAACAGGTATGCAATCTCGCTCTGTGCATCCAGGATAGACTGTTGATTCATATACTATTATTGAACCTTCTTTCATATTCTTGCCAACAAGAGCAGATGCACTTAACAGTAAAGTGAGATCTGGTTTTTTTGAATCATCAATAGGAGTGGGAACTGCAATGATTATAAAATCAGACTCAGAAATTATGTTTGGGTCAGATGAAAAATTTATTTTTGCTTCTTTTAGGCTTTCTTCAGATACTTCATTTGTTAAATCATTATCTTGTTTTAGTTCTGATATTCTTTTCTCGTTTATATCAAATCCATTCACTTCTTCATTTTTTCCGAATTCAACAGCTAACGGAAGGCCAACATAACCGAGTCCTACTATACATATCTTCATTTTATCTGAAGGAAAAGAAGCTCATATTTAAATCTTTATGATTCGCTTCTTTATTGATTTATCTGAGTTCAACGAGCTTAGAAACATTTATAATACCACCCATGATTATTAGCTTAATATGAAGGTGTTAGTGCTGGCAGCAGGGTACGCAGTAAGGTTATATCCTCTTACTAAGAATCAACCTAAACCATTACTTGAGGTTGGAGGAAAACCACTTCTGGATCATTTAATGACAAAGATACACGAACTTCCTAATGTAGATGAGATTATTGTTGTTTCTAATCATAAATTCTATGAACATTTTAAAGAATGGGCAGATAAGACAGAAAGCAAAATCCCTATTAGGGTGGTCAATGATGGTTCAACCTCTAAAGATGATAAGCTTGGTGCGATTAAAGATATGCTTTTTGGCATGAAAGATATTGATGATGAGGTTCTTGTGATTGCAGGTGATAATATAATTGAGTTTAGTCTGAAGGAGTTTCATGATGAGTTCAAAAGGAAAGATAATCATATAATTGCAGCACACGATGCAAAAGATGTTGAGATACTCCGAAACAGGCATGGTGTGGTTGAGATAGATGATAATAATAAAGTCATTTCTTTTGAAGAAAAACCTTATGATCCAAAGTCAACACTCAAATCAATATGTTGTTATATGTTTAAGCCTGATATCAAGCCTTTAATTAGTCAATATCTTGAAGGCAATAATCCTGATGCAACTGGTTTTTTTATTGAATGGTTGATTCAACAACAAGATATTCACTCATTTACATTTGATGATCCAGTCTATGATATAGGTAATATAGAAAGCTATAACATGGCAGATGATATATATAGGAATAAATGATTGTTAATTGTTTTTTTTCTCTCTTTTTTTCTTTACTAGTGGGGAACTATTCGACATCAGTCAGTTATTAAAAAAATCTTGATTTGTCGTCTATAAAACAATAATCTTTAAAAGTGCATTTACTTAAAATTAAACTAATATAGTTTAATATACTAATAGTATAAATAAAAAGGTACGAAAAATCATAAGGATTTTTGGACCTTTAAATTAAAAATTGAAAGGTACGAGAAATCATAAAGATTTTTTGGTCTTTAAATTAAAAGGTGATGTGGATGGCTAGAAAAAAAATACCTTATAAAGTTGGTTTTTGGATTGCTGTTGTAATTATTGTGATATTAGGATTGTATTTATGGCAAAACTATTATCAATCAACTCAAGAAGGTGAAGAAGTTTCTTATATAAATTTTGATAATATCTTTAATGAGACAGATGAGGCTGAAGCACCTGCTGAAGGTGAAGAAGCTGTAGCAGAAGAAGAAGCTGAAGAAGTAGTAGTCTCAGAGGAAGTTGCTTCTGAAGAAGAAGTTGAAGAGGAAGAAGCTGTTACTGAAGAACCTACTGAAGAAGAAGTTGTAGCAGAAGAACCTGCAGAAGAAGAAGTAACAGAAGAGGAAATAGTTGAAGAGGAAGTTGTAGCTGAAGAACCTGAAGAGGAAGAAGTTGCTGCTGAATCAGAACCAAAAGT
Organism: uncultured Methanosarcinales archaeon; assembly: GCA_964581515.1. Taxonomy (GTDB): domain Archaea; phylum Nanobdellota; class Nanobdellia; order Woesearchaeales; family JACJVV01; genus JACJVV01. Next base: position 55,710 of record CAZOOV010000009.1, read on the forward strand.
ATTGGTTGTTACAGAAGGAGATCTTGTAAGTTTCCCTAATCTGCAAGTTGAGGATCCAGATGGTGATGAGATTACATTTACATTTTCAGAACCTTTAGATGAGAATGGAGAATGGCAAACAGAAGTAGGAGATGCAGGATCATATGATCTGACTATTTCAGCAAGTGATGGTACAACTGAGATCAGTGATAGCATAATGCTTATTGTTGAGTCTTTGAACAATGCTCCTATAATTGAGATTGAAGAGAGTGTTGCTGTATCTGAAGGTGACACGGTTGTACTTGAGCCAGTTGTTACTGACGCAGATGATGATGCAATAGAGATAGTCTATTCAGGTTGGATGAGCACAAACATAAAGGAGACTACATATGATGATGCTGGTGATTATATGGTTACAATAACAGCATCAGATGGCATTGCTGAGACAGTGAAAGTAGTTACTGTATCAGTAAGTGATGTCAACAGAGCTCCTACATTTGTAAGCATAATATAATTTTGCTTACTTTTTTTCTTATTTTTCTTTATTATTTCTTTATTTTTATTCCTTTATTATTTCTTTATCTTAGAATTAGCTTTCTACTTTCTTTTTACCAAAATAGTTATTAATGAGCTTTCTTGAAGTAATCTTATGGAAGATCAAGAGATTATCGATAAAACAAAGGATTATGTGAAAAAGAAGCTTCAAGGTGAAGGTTCTGGTCATGATTGGTGGCATGTATATCGTGTATGGAATAATGCTAAGAATATAGCTAAATCTGAGTCTGTTGATGTTTATACGGTTGAACTTGCAGCTCTTTTGCATGATATAGCTGATTTTAAGTTTCATAAAGGAGATGATACTGTTGGGCCTAAGGTTGCTAAAGAATGGCTTACAGGACTTAATGTAAATGAAGAAATGATTGCTCATGTATGTAGTATAATTCAAGATGTATCGTTTAAAGGAGCAAATGTAAGTTCACCTATGAAATCTAAAGAAGGGATGGTTGTGCAAGATGCTGATAGGCTTGACGCTTTAGGAGCAGTAGGGATAGCTCGTGCTTTTGCTTACGGTGGACATAAAGGCAGAGAAATGTATAATCCTGATATAAAACCAGTCATGCATGATTCTTTTGAGAATTATAAGAAGAATCAGTCTACTACAATCAATCATTTTTATGAGAAATTATTGCTATTGAAAGATCTGATGAATACTGAAACTGGAAAAAGAATTGCAGAGAAAAGACATAAGGTTATTGTGGATTTCTTAGATAAATTCAAGAATGAATGGGATGGGAAGGATTAATCTTACTTGAAATATTATTTGGAATACTATTTAGAATACTACTTGGAATATTATTTGGAATATATTGGGTAAAACTGATTTGATAGTGTAAAGCTGACTTTTTTTATTTTTTGAAGAATTCATCTATATCTTTTTTAGATATCTTTTTCTTACCTAATGAATATGTTTTTCTTATCAAATCTTCTAGATTTTCAAGATATCTTCTTGGATTAAGGTCTGATTGTATAAAAAGTGATTTTGCAAGGGTTGAACTTATGATATTTTGTCCAGGGAGTCTGACTTTTATTATCTCATTTGCAAGATTATTTCTTATCTCATTTAATTTGTAGAGTTTAGTATCTGATTTGAACGCTTTATTGAATGGTACATTCTTGAAGTCAGTTCCTGCAAATACAATTGATTTAACTCTATCCATAATATAAAATTCATATAAGAAGTCAAAATCCTTTGGATTGGCTAGGTTTGCTTCATCTACAAGCAAAAGCATCTTGCTAGGTTTCATAAACAAGACTCTTCTTATGAAGCTTCTTTTTCTCATAATTTTCTTTTTCATATTTTTTTGTTGTGCACAGTTGAAATAAAGAATATTTTTCTTGAATCTTTTTCTTAAGTATCTTAATATAGAACTTTTTCCAGTACCATAACTCCCTTCAAGAAATATAACATTGCCTATCTTTAACTGATAGACTATCCTTTGCATAATCTTTTCATATCCGATAAGGTGGTTATCCTGTGTCGGTTTTATACTGAAAGGATTTTTCTTGAATCCTAATTCATGATACCATGTCATTTTTTTTCTTAGTTATTATCTTATTCAAAAGATTATCGTCTACTTTATCAAGGTCTTCATTAGACATCAAGAATAAAAGCGAATCACATTCTGTTAGAAGTTCTTTTATGTTATTACTTCTTTTTGCTAAAGCAGATATGTGGTTTTCATTGAGAAAGTCTCCAAAATTTAATCTATCTAGGACAATATCTGTCATCTCATATTTAGTTAAGTCTCTTAATTTATGAACCCTTTTACCGATCCTATGTCTTATACTGTCTGGTATATCTACTTTTGAATAATCTTTGCTTGCCATGACCACTGATTGAATATTATCTTGATCAAAGTAATATTTTATCTTCTCTGCATTTGATTCTGATAAATGCGTTATATTGTCAAGGAGTAGTATCATCCTTTTTGGCATCCCTTTCATCTTTTTTATAATTGATTTATTGCCGTTTGCAAGAAGAATCTTAATATTTGGTTCATCTTTGACTTTCTCACAATTGACATAGATAACTTTACCTTTGCCTTTGTATTTGTCAATTATCTTCATCAATAATGCTGTCTTACCTATCTCCCCTTCTATGAAGATCATATTTCCAGCTTCAATCCTATATGATAATTCATCCAGAAGTACATCAAAGCCATAAAATGGATCCTTAAATAAAGGGTCTAGATGTAATGGGTTTTTTCTGAAACCTTTCTTCTTATACCATTCTTTTGTCATATGTATAACGTTTTAATCACTCATATAAAAAGTTTGCTTCTCGAGAGTGGTGTAAATTATAACCTGTTTGGGACGAAAAAGAATCATCTCTTATCATTTAGATTAAGTTCGAGGCACTCTGTTTTTGCTAGTTCTGCCTCAAGTTCTTCTATGGTTTTTCCTGTTAACTTTGCTAGATCTGCTATCTTCACTATGATTAAAATCTTGAGAAAACTTATATAAAAAGGTTGCGGTTGGTTATTTGTCTAACTTGTATCTCTTACACCACAAATCCCATTTTTTTGGTTTATTTCTTCCATATGCTGATATTTTTTTCTTCATATTTTTTAGAGATCTCTCTTTTCTTTCTTTTCCTGGTTCTTTAGTATAGAATTTATCCGCGATACAGACTATTTGTTCTTCCACACTGAGTGGGATGAAGTTCCTTTTAGGCAATGGTAATTTGTTTTTTATTATTTCTTTTTTTGTGATGCCTACACCAATATGTCTTTCACATACTTTTGCATGTTTTGGAAAACCTTCTTTTCTTAGAAGCTCTCCTCCAAGATAAGTGTGTTCTATATATCTGTGCTTGCCATGACAGCCAATATCATTTGCATTTGTGAATTTAATGCCTATATCATGGAGCATTGCAGCTTCTGCTATGAATATTAGATCTGGTTTTAGCCTAGGGACTTTTCTTGCAATATGTAGTGCTTTTCTCTTGACTTGTTTTCCATGTAGGATTAATGCATTGTAAGACTTCGAGTTTTTTTTGTAATGCTTCTCTATTATTTTTATTGGGTCCATGATTAACTTTATTTTGTATCATTTTTAAAACTTTCTTACTTCTGTCTTTTTCTTACTGTATTTCTTCCTGCAAGGCTTTGTATTGTTGCATAGTCTGTTGTTGTTGACTTGTCATGTCTTATACATTCTGCAAAGCAGTTGTTGAACTTGAAACTATTCCTATACCATGAATGAAGCCCTGCTGCAAATGGATTAAGTGTATATTTTATGTCAAAAACCTGTGTCTCAAGTATTATCGGTTCACTTGTATCTACACTATATTGTGGTTTGATGAGTTTTTTTGATGTTGATTTCACGCCAGAATATGCGCTGAAGTATTTCATCAGGTCTTTGTAGCTTTTTGCATCTTCTTCTTTGAACTCAGAAAATGTTGATAAGACTTCTTTATATTCTTGTACCCATTTATCTTTTTTTGTTGCAGATTTTTTTGTTCCAAGTTCTCCAATGTCATATTGTTCTTTTTTCTCATTATACATGCTTATCATGCTTAATAAATCTTGAGCTCTTGGCATTGTGTCAAACATATCTGAGATAGTATCAGCATCAACTCTGTCACCTAATGCATATGCAAGTTTTATCTTTGCTTCCATTATGTATGCATCATGTAATGTCTTTACTCCTTCATCTGATCTTCTTTGTCCAACTTGTTCAAGGAGTTCTTGTCTTAGTGCGTTTAACCTTTTTTTCTGACCTTCTGTTTTTATCTGCACTCCTGTTGGATCAAGATTTACTTTGCATACTGGTAAGTAACATCCGAGCTCTTCATCATAAAGACCTAACAGAGCGCCCTTGAGATTGGGCTCTGTCAGACCGTCATCTTTCTTATGGAGGTAAAGTCCAAGAAGAACAGTATCTATTGTTTCATATTTTTTTATCTTTATACTTTTAGCATAGTCAAATGAGGGGTTGGCATCAAAATCCTCTGCATACTGGACGACTACTACTCCTTCTAAGTCTTGTTTTTCTTTCTCTTCAACATATTCTCTTAGTTCTTTTTTGCTAAAGATTGGTTTTCTTTCAACTACTCTTGCATCAATCCCTTCTTTTCTTATGTATTCATCTAGTTCATCAAGCATTTCATCTGCTTTGATATAATCCATAGGCAGTGAGCATAATGAGACCATATTTTCTAATTGCTTCTTTTTTGATTGTTTCCATGTAGATGGATCTGCGATTGCAAACATACCATGGAATGCAAGCGTCATCTCAAATTCTTCTTTTGGCATTCCTTCTTCAAACAGATGGTCATCTTGAAGATATGATCTTAAAAATTTGTTTTCAACCCTATTTGTACCTTTTCTTGGCCAATATCTCATGTCAGGAATCCTTTCATTAACTCTATTGAATCCTGCAAGATGAGGGAATCTTTTGTTTATCAGTTCTGCATCGCCAATCATTACAGGGAGTTTTGTGAGTGTGTCATGAAGTTCTGGAAACATCCTTAGGTCATATGCTGTGAATTGTCTTGTGAACGCAGTTGCATTTCTGATGCTTCCTCCTTTCTGTGGTCCATTATGCAATTGGAATCTATATCCATTCTCTTTTACAGAAGCTCTAGTATATATTGAGAAATTTGAACTTGTGACATGTATTCCTTCAATAGAATCAGTGAAAGTAGGATTTAAGCATGCAATTACTTTTGAGAGTTGAGGTGTTTTGTTGTTTAGCCAAAGGTCTCTTTGATAATCTATGAATTCTCCTATGTCTGCATCTTCCCATCCTGTAAATTGGGGAACATAGCGTTCCATCTCTTTTCTTAAGAAATTCTCCTTATCATTTTCAGAGAAATCTTGAAACATTATCTCACTTATTTTTCCTGAAACCTCAGGGCTTAGTATTCTTCCCATGTTATTCACCTTGTTATTTTTATTTGATTTTATTTAATTATTCTCGTTATATTATTTTGATAGTGTATTTGATTGCATTTAGTGGTTTTTAGAATATATATTAAATTAAATGGTAAACTAATTTACCATAAAATATATAAAAGAGAAAGGCATTGTGTAAATATCATGACAAAATGGAATAATCTTGGTATAACAGGGAATGAATTCAAGATATATGAGACTCTGTTGAGAAACGGAGCGTCTACTGTCTCTTCTATTTCAGATAGATCTGGTCTTGATCAAAGAAGCGTCTATGATTATATTGAGAGGCTTATCAACAAAGGCCTTGTCGGTCAGATAATCCATAATAATAAGAGGATGTTTCTTGGTTTGAATCCTGAGATGATGTCTTTTTTGATAGATGAGGAGAAAGCAGAAGTTGAAAGTGAGTTTGATATGTTTGAAAAAGCTGCAAAGATAGAAGAGCACGGGATTCAGATGCATGTTATCTCATGCAAATCTGATCTTATCAGGATGATAAAATCAGTAGAAGGGGCTGATGAAGTTTTTATTGGGGAAGATTGTAAAGATATAATAAAAAATCCTAGTTTCGTATTTTTTCTTGATAATAATAAGCCTAAAATAAATTGGTTGAAGAAAGTGACTAAGGCTGCTGTCATAGTGATATTCTCAAAAGACATGTTCTTAATTTATTCTGTTCCTGAGGAAAAAGGTTTTTTTGTGAAAGATTGTGATTTTGCAAACAATATGAGGGTGTATCTAAAATGAGCATACTTAATGATTCACAAAGAAAAGTATTTGAGGCTACTCTTAAGATAGGCAAGAGTACAATCGGCAAGATTGCTCAAAAGACAGGTATGCATAGGCAGAGTGTTAAGATAATACTTGTGTCGCTTCAGGAAAAAGGATTCGTAAGCAAGAGTAGTGAAGGCAATAAGATATTCTTTTCATCAAATGATCTTAATGATATAAAAAAGAAATTTCTTAGCCAGCTAGAATGCATGAAAAAACAGGTTCCTGCACTTAAGGCAGAGTATGAGGATACAAAAGACAGCCAGATAATAAATGCAGTTTCCGGCGTAAAAGGACTTAGGAGCGCCCTTATGGATGAGATAATAAAAGGAAAAGAAATCTGTGCATTTCACTTGTCTTGTCTGAGCGAAGAGTTCAGTGAAGAGTTTGAGGCTAATGATAAAAGAAGAGTAATACATAAGATTCCTTTGAGAGTTTTGACAAATCATAAGTCCAATCAGAAGTCTTCTAAAAATCTATTGTATAAGCAGAAAGGATGGAGCGTACAGAGCAAGATTGATCTTTTTGTATACGCAAACAAGCTTACGATATTTTATAGCGATACTGAGACAAAGATATTTACGATGAAGATAAATGAGATAACAACTTTGTTTAAAGATATCTTTGAGAAGAAGTGGAAGGCATGTTGAGAATTATATTATATAAGAATAATAATTATAAATAATAAGTTCTATTACGGTATTATGGGAATGTATAATACGATTGAAGCAAAACTTGAATGTCCTGTTAATGGTGCGATTCAAGATATTGAGATACAGGTAAGATGGGGTGGGGGAGTGCTTGAGCATTTTAAGATAGGTGATGATATTAATTTTGCAAAAAATATGAAGAGTTTATGGATCAAGGATAGTTATGTTTGTGATTCTTGTCAAGATCTGATGGATGAGAGATATTCTGGTTGGCGGGAAACTTATGACGATGGTGTACATTCTTATCCTGCTGAGGAAAACTGCCCCAATGGCAAACCCGATATTGATGAATATTCTCATAGTGTCTATGTTAATATTCAGAAGGGAATATTGATGGATATAATTTCTGAAGCAGAATTCAAAAAGAGAGAGTTGAGTGAATTCTTAGAAGGTGATGAGATTAGTGGATTTTATTGATTCTTAATGTTATTTTTAGATCTTTTTATTTTTGTTTTTTATTATTCTTATCTTTTTATTTTTCTTCCTGTACTTTTTTTGGAAGTCCTGCTTCTTCAAGATATTGTTTGTAACTCTTTACAAGTCCTTCTTGATCGAGGTGATTTCTGATTTCACCGACAAGTTGAGTGTTTGAATAAAGTGCATCACATATATCACATCCTGATCTCATCTCAATCTTGAAATCATCTATTTTGTTTGCCAGATGATACATGAATCTGAGCCCTCCTAACTTATCTGCGAGATATACTGGGTCATTACTGATCTTCTCTTTGATTGACTTAAGGCTTTCTTCCATGATATTTCCTTGGTATCTTCCTTCTTTCACACACATTCCTGATAATCCAAAAGCAACATCACCTTTATGGTTGATGTATAATGTGGTATACATATCTGGTGAGAATCCGAGGTGCTCTATGCTTGATGTCTTTATCGGGAAAATATCATCCATCTGTGGAAATGATCTTGCTCTTCCTTTTGGTGCTGCAAAGGGATGGTTGGTCATGAAGCTAAGTCCATCTCCAAAATCGAATCTGATATTCAAAAGATCTCCTTTGCCTGGTTCTTCTGATTTTACTTCTGGCAGTCCTTTATCCTGGAATGCAGAGTATAATGCACTGTAGACATAGTTTATTGAATCACCATCTATCTCTAACCCGTCAGTTCCTAGTACTGTGAACCTTAAATGTTCAGATAGATTGACTTCAGGGAATGCTCTTCTCATTGCTAAGGCTGCCCTGAAATAATTCTTATGATGTACATCATATCCTTCTCCAAGACTTATAGCAAGAAGCTTGCCATTTTCTCCAAAATCAAATCCATTATCTCTTAAGAATCTAAACCATCTGTCTGCATTACCAAGTGTTTTTGCAAAGACTGCGTTTGTCTGTATGGATATGGGAAAATCTGTTGTAGATGCTGAAAATTCAGATATTAATCTCATGACTTCTTTATTATCATGCCTTAATGGTTCTCCATCTCCAAGACTTAGTCCAATTAATCCTGCTTCTGGTATCTCTTCAAGAACTTTGCTGACTATCTTTGGTTTTGCTTTTCCTTTTCTGTCTGGGCCGTAATCCCCATAACAATGATTGCATTTTCTATTGCAGTAAGGTCCCATCTGAAGCCCTACATTGAGTATCCAATCAAATCCAAGCTGTGCTTCTATATATTGATCTGTAGCAAATATATCTATGTTTTTATCTGACTTTAGAATAGTATCTATTGCTGTTTCTGAGTCTATATTTATCTTCATCTTTAGTTATAGGTGGTGGTTGATTTATAATGATTTTTATTTACTACTTTTGAATAGTAATTGATGCAAACCTTTATAAAGGAAGAGTAAACATTGCTACCTATGAGACACAAGGTAAGTGTAAGCTTGGATCAGGACCTCATTCTTAAGATAAATGAAGCTATGTCAAAGAACAGGATATTTAGAAGCAAGAGCCATGTGATAGAAGAGGCTTTGCATGATTATTTTGATGATTCTTTTAACACTCCTATTAATGAGTCTATTAAGGGTGATCCAGAATGATGATTAAATTCACTGATGATCTTAGCAAACAAGAGATTCATGCACAAGGCAATGAACTTGCACAAGTAATGGGCAAGGATACAGATGATAATGGGAAGCGTGTGTACGAATGGCCTGATAGCATGATGCAACATGTTACTACATTTGAGAACCCTGTACTTGTTACTGATAATTATAAGATTGGTCAACTTGACCCTACTTTGAGAGATACTGTATTTGCATTATTTGCTTCACCTATGAAAGAAGTGAGATATCATAGGACTAATCTTAAATTTGATCAGGATCTTTATGAAGGTGTTTGGAGTCCTTCAATAGATACTTTACTTTTTTGTAGAGCTCTAAGAGCCATGAGTATCAAAGGAGAATTAAGAGGGATAAAATCTGTAGCAGAAGTAGGTCCAGGTTCAGGATTCATATCAAAATTCATATTAGATCAAATTCCTGATCTTGAAGAAATGGTACTTGTCGATCTTAATCCTAAAGCTGGTGACTGTGTCCATGATAATATCAGAGACGGTCGAGTAAGGTTCATTGAAGGAGACGCTAAAGAAGTCTTATCTGGAAAAAAATACGATCTTATAGTCAGTAATCCACCATATATACCAAGACCTGGAAGTATAGATGATAATCCTTATGAAGGTGTTGGTCTACTTCGTTATTTAATCATGAATACCCCTCAGTTGACTACTGAAAGAGGATTTTCATTGATAAATTATTCTAGTATGGCTGATGGTATTGTAGACCAGGCAGTAAAAGAGAGTGGAGTTGAAATGAGGGTTGCGGATCAGATGACTGTACCTTTAAAAGTATACAATGTTTTGAACAAAAACAATGGTGAATGGTTGAATTATCTTCTGGATAAGAAAGGACTCGTTCCTAATAAACATGAAGGATATGAATATTGGCATGATATTACAATTAAACAGGTAAAAAGGAAATGAGAAAAATATTCACAGATGAAAAAGTTGTAAGATATGTTGAAACAAGGCTTTTTGGCAAGAATGTAAAGCCTTTTGACATAAACCAGATAATTTTATATCAGGGGTTCTTGCCTTCAACTGTTCGGGAAAAACTTAATGAACCACATCTGGATATGATGCCTGAGCTTCTTGGTACTGATTTTTTCAAGATAGTTGAGCAAGACGCGCCACGAGAACCAATCTATGAGTCTGATGGTAATCTTGCGTTATCTGAATTTAGTTATTTTGAGAGGGCTAATAGATATATAAGGATGATAGAGGTATTTCTTGAGATCACACAGTTAGGTATTGATAATATCAGTTGGAGAAAAGAATACCCTCGTGGAAGGAAGAGGGTTGTACAACAGGAATACAGCAATTTCGCTTATGATTTTGCAGTTGGTCTTTTTGTTCCTGATGATGAGAATGGAAGATATGATAGCAGACGTGTATTTAGATATTCTAATAATGAAATGGATGAGTTATTTGATATGGGAGAGGATATTAAAGACATATCCGATATAATTATAGGTCCTCTTGAAGCTGTTGAAAAAGAAGCTGATAAAGTTATAATAAAAGGTAATAGTGAATATCTGCCTTGTCAAATTGTTGAAGTAGATGGAAGAAGAGTACTTAATCTTGGTTATGTCTATGGTGGGCAGGCTGGACTGCTCCTTGACAAGATATTTGATGAGTATGATGGTCTTATGGAAGATGATGATAGGATCAAGAACATAGATGATATCTCTTATGATAATCTTTGGGTGACTGACAATGAAGGACGGAGAAGGATAAGAGTGCATGCACTTGCTAGACTCGGTGGTCTTCAGCCTTATATGAAAAGGGATGATCAATTGACTCCTGTTGGTGTTATTGATGAAGCTGATTTGTTGCTAGGCAATGATGCTGTAACATTATATGAGAACATACACGCAAAGCCTGAGACTGCAGTAATCAATCTTAATGTAGGTAGTGTCATTGATGAGACTTATGAAGGTCTTGAAATGGCACGCAGAATCATAGTGCCAAATGCAGAGCTTGCTTTTAGAGATGGCCATACAGAAAGTTATGGCGATGTCTTAGGTGGTTCTGTTGATCTTGAGATTGATAGCATGGTGGGTGCGATAAAAGCAGCAAGACGTAAATATGGAAATAATCTCGATATTCAATTTGGTTTTGTCGGTCATGTATCTGATGTCCCTTTGAATGGCGATACACTCGATGTAGAGCTTGCAGATGATAGGGGAGAAAGGCAAGCAGCGAAGACTATAATTGATTATATAAGGAGGAATCATTAGAATGTCGCTTCGAAATGTAATTGAGATGCATGAGAGTATGATGTCAAAGAAGATGTTAATAGCAATGTCTATGATAAATCCTATGGTGCTTATGAATACAGTTGTTACTAAAGGGACTGACCTACTCATGGAGAGGATGCAAGTGAGTCTAGTTTTAGATGGAGCATATAACCCTAAAGATTATTTATCTGATGATGACTTATGTAAAAGAGCATTAAGACTAACTCAGGATGTAGAATTATTTTATAGTCATTGCCCTCATAATAAAGATAAAGTAGCTGAGATAAAACAAGATTATTTAATGGGAAAATTGGAGTTTTATCGAAGATTAATAAATCAAGATGGTCTTGTTGAAACTTATGTTGATGCAGTCAGGCAGGAATTTGAAAATGAACAGGATTACAGGGAAGTTACACAACCTATGCTTGATGCTGACAAGAGAGAATATGATCTGATGATGACAACATGTCCAATCACAATGGCATCAGCAGTAGGTGTGTTTGATGTCATAAAAGCCGTCAGAGAAATTGAGATAAAATATCTTTTTGAGGGAGAACCTATCGATGTAGGAGTGCCTTTGCTTGGTGAAGGGCCTGGCGGTGTAAAATGAAAAAAATAATTGGTTTATCATTTCCAGAGAATAGTGCAAATCTTGGACTTGAGCCATCTATACTTAATGTACTTCCTCCAGGAGATAATGTTGAGTATTCAGTAAAGAACAGGAAGTTTGATGATGCAGATGTTGATATGTATCTTTGTTCAGTATATATTGCAGGGATGGAAGAGTTTCGGGATTGGGCTATGGCTCATGATACAAGAAAAATTGTCGTCGGTGGTTATCATCCTACAATGTTTCCTGAGAAATTCCTTAATTTTGCAGATAAGATTGTAATGGGTCCTTGTGATGATCTTGAAGCGACACTCTCACAAAAAGGAGTGCAGTTTGAGAGAAGCCATTATGATGGCGACCAGATTGGAAATGCAAGATTTGTTCCAGCAAGGGTACTTCAGACACTTGATCCAGTAGAAGGATGGGTTAGAGTACTTGGTGAGAAGATGAAAGGGGAGACTGAAAGTCCATCCTCACGAGCAGAAGTACTTAATGATAGGGTGCTTCCTGGTGTTCTTACTTTCAAGAATGTTCCAAGATTTGATCTTTATGATATCAGGAATAATCAACAAATAATACCTGCTAAGATGCCAGATGATTTAGCAACAAGTGTTAATACTTCATTTGGATGTCCATATCAATGTGATTTTTGTTGTACACCTGTCATGTTTGGTCCTAGTCTGATAAGTAAACCTGTTGAATTGCTTGAAAAAGAGATTGAAGAGATCAAGAGAAGACTTGACGAGGCAGGAGATGGTAAAGAAAGATTCCTTTTCATAAGAGATGAGAATTTTACGCTTCAAAAAGATTATAAAGATAAATTAGGGATTATTGCGCAAACTGGTGCTAAGATATATCTGTTTGCATCCGCAAATACGCTTCGTGATAAAGTTGCTGATGATCTTGCTGATAATAATGTATATATGGTATGTCTTGGCATGGAAGATCCAACCAAGAGTTATGCTAAGAACAATCATCTTGCAGAAGCGATAGGGCGACTCAAGGACAGAAGCATTAATACTTATCTTTCATTTATAGTAGATCCTTTGCAAGTCGTTGGTGCGGCAAAAGCAGCACATTTCTATGGGCTCTTGAATGAAAGATTCCAGGAGCTTAAACCAGAGATGGTCTGTGGCAATTTCCTTATGCCATTTCCAGGAACTCCTTTATGGGATGAGTTCTATCATTTAGTCTCAGAGAGTGATTTCAAGCATTATGATAGTAAGACTCCTTTCCTTGTGAAAAATGAGCTTGTAGCTGCAAAGATGAAATATTTCATGTTTGATGCACAATGGAAATATTACAATTCAAAGATGTATAACACTCAAGTAAGGGAATTTGAGACTGGGGATACACTTCATCAGAGATTTATTGAATTAAGAGATCATTTCGAAGAAATGTTTCAGGGAATAAAACATTTGAGACCTTGATTGGTTTTTAATCATGGGGACTATAAGATGAAAAAAGGTAAATACCATTCAACTGATTTTCTTGTAGTCGGTGGAGGAGTCGCTGGCGGTCGTAGTGCAATTGAACTTGCACAGAGGGGTCGTGATGTCACTTTAGTCACAAAAGAAGGACTTGATGATACTAATACTGCACTTGCTCAAGGAGGTATTGCAGTTGTTGAACCTGATCTTGTTGCTCAAGGGAGAGATTCATATGAATCACATGTTCAAAATACTCATGATGCAGGAAAAGGTTTATGTCTTGATCATATTGTAAAACAAGTAGTCATGCGAGGATTTCCTGATGGAGTTAAATTCCTTGATGATATAGGTGTTGAATTCTCAAAGAAAGATGGTGATTTTGTCAGACATAAAGAAGGAGGGCATGATTATCATAGGATAAGATGTCAAAAAGATATAACAGGTAAAGCAATCCAGGACGCTATAACTGATAAGATAAGAAGCTATCCTAATATAAGAGTACTTGAGAATCATTCTGCAATAAATCTTATCACTCATAATCGTTTTTCACCAGTTAAAATACCTCAGGATAGGTGCTACGGCGCTCACGTCCTAGATAGAGAGAAAGAGATTGTTGATACAATACAAGCTAAGAAAGTAATACTTGCTACTGGTGGTTCTGGAAGGGTTTTTCAGTATACAAGCAATCCTGCAGTCGCTACTGGGGATGGTATTGCTATGGCTTATAGGGCTGGCGCAAGGATAGGGAATATGGAGTTCTTTCAATTTCATCCAACAGTCTTGTATGAACCTAATGCAGAGGATTCTGCAGAAAGAAGGTTTCTTTTGACAGAAGCACTTCGTGGAATGGGGGCAATACTTACTCTTGGTAAAGAATTAACTGAAGATTTTGTATTGGCTTATCATACTGATGGCAGTCATAGTACAAGAGATGTTGTTGCAAAAGCAATAGATAATGAAATGAAGAAGAATGGACTTAAACATGTCTGGTTAAATATAACTCCTGAAGTCACTGGAAAGAGTGCAGAGCATATTATTGAGAATTATACAAATATCTATGAGAAATGCCTTTCAAAAGGGATGGATATAACAAAAGAAGCTGTACCAGTTGTTCCAGCAGCACATTATCAATGCGGTGGAATACTTGTCGATGAATTTGGACTTACAGATATAGGGAATCTATATGCTGTTGGTGAAGTCTCATGTACAGGGCTTATGGGTGCAAATAGGCTTGCGTCAAATTCCTTGCTTGAAGGAGTATTATATGGTCTATGGGCTGTTAATCATGCAGAGGGCATGCTTCCTTATACAGAAGCTGTTAAAATACCTGAATGGGATTTTGGAAAAGTTTACATGGATGTTGATCCTGCAACAAGGAATCAGTTCTGGGACATAACAAGATCAGTCATAACAAATCTTTGCGGTATTGTAAGGAATAAGGAGATGCTTAGTCTTGCAGTCAGTCAGATGAACGCATTAGCAAATGCAGCAGATGATATCTATAGAAATTATTATCCTACTCAAGAAATAATTGAACTTCGTAATATCACTATTGTTGGAAAATTGATTGCAGAATCAGCTTATGCAAGGGAGGAGAGCAGAGGTTGTCATTTCAGGTCTGATTTTCCAGAGAACAGAGATGCTTATCTGAAACCTACAATCGTGAGGAAATAAAATGAGTGAAGAGACAGGAGCAAATAACGAAGCGAAGAACGAAGCAAAGAATGGGGTAGAGTTAGGAATAAAATCAGGAGATAAAATCAAGATAGGGATTGCTGAAAAACTTTCATTCATCGATTGGGAAGTATACAAGAGCAATAACAATCTTTCAAGAGATGATGTTATAGAAACATTCAGAAGAGAATTTCCTAAGTATAAATTTGATGGGATTATTGCAAGTGATGCAAGGCAAACTGAAAATAAGGCAGCAATAAGAGAAGTTGCCCCTGATGCAATTAGTGTTGATATAAATGCAATCATGAGAGGTGAAGAAATCCATGATATTGATGTTTTAGTCGCTTACGGTGGCGATGACTGGAGCAAGATTTGTATTCCTTATTTTCATGATAAGATTGTACTTTTGGCTAACTCCGATACTGAAACTAGTTTAGGAGGTATGTTATACTTTGATAGGGACTCTCTTATAGATAAACTTCCTAAGATTCGTGAAGGTGATTTTGATGTTGAACATTGGACTAAGATTGCTGCAGAACTCAATGGTAGAGAATTGAGAAATGCAATGAGTGAATATTATTTCAGAGCTGGTCCTTTGATGACTAGGTTCCTTATTAGGTCTAATGGGAAGGAAGAAGATATAAGATGTACTTCTTTTCTTGTCGCTTCAGGCATTGGTTCTGAATATGGTTCATATTATTATGGTATTACAAAACCTCTTGTTTCATTGAAGGATGGAGTTCCTTTTGCTGAATGTGACCCTTCATTTCCTAGAGAATCAAGAGAAGTAAGGTCAGTTGTTGAAACACCACATCCAGATATGACTAAATATTCTTTGCTTAATCTTGCTATCAAAGAAGGGCATGAACTGAGAGTAGATTATTGGTCAAAGAAAGCAGGATGGATATCAGCTGATGGTGCAGAAACGTATGATCTTCCACAAAGAGGAAGGATGACTTTTAGAGTATCTGATGAGCCTCTTAGAGTTATTAGGCCATAGGATAAGTTAGGCTGTTTTAGAATAATATTAAAGAAATATATTAAAAAAGTTTTTTAGAAAAAATTATTCTCTTTTTAGAAGTTCTTGCAATCTGCACTGTTCTATATATTCATCGCTTATACCAAGTGCTTGAGCTGCTACATCTGCAATTGAAGCAAATGTATTAGGATTTTTTACGTGGAATCTTTCCATTCCTTTTTTGTTTTGCTTCATGTATCCAAGCAAAGGTACTGGTTCTTTATTGTGATAACCGTAATCTCCTGCATGTTTCATACCATGATCTGCAGTTATCAGGAGGATATCTCCTTGTTGCATATGGTCTGTTACAATTGTCATGCATCTACTTGCTTCTTCTATTGCTTTTAAGCTTCCTTCTACGTCTTGTCTATGTCCATAAAGGCTATCGGTATCTACGCAGTTTGCGAATATGAATGTGCCACCTAGGCGATAAGCTTCTTCAGCTGCCATTAGTTCGTTGACTGTGCCCTGAATTGTGTAAGGATTTGTATTTTTCTCTTGTGGATGAATAAATTTAAGTCCAAGTTCTGGATCAATATCTGATCTTTTAGATAATTTTACTTTTTTGTCCCATGTTTTTGTTGGAATAAGCTCTCCTGGCTTCCCAATACTAACTGTATATACACCGTTCTCTTTTGCTACATCTATAAATGTTGGTTGTTCTAAAGGTAATACTTTATCATGCCTGTTGTTTGTTCTTGTGATAATCCCATCTTCAAAAGTATAAGTTCTTGCAATTGATCTTGTTATCTTTATTTTATGTTCCATAGCCAGCTCAAAAGCCGTGTCAGCTATTGCATGTGCTTCTTTAACTGGAATGATCGCTTCATTCATAGCAATTTGTATTATAGGATCGCATTTGCTTGCATATACTATTGGTTTTCCTGTTTTTTCATGTTCTTCTCTATTGACTTTTATTGCGTTCATGCCACCAGACATCTTGTTGAATATTGTCTTCTTTCCTATGGCTTTTTCTAGGTCTGAAATATAATTCTGTGTGAATCCATCAAAGAAGAGATCATACGTTCTTGGATCTATTACACCAACAATCTCTCTATGGCCCATTACGCTATCAGCTGATGCAGATGATTGTTCTATTGCATGTGCAAAATCTGCTTTTACAACTGGTTTAATTCTGTGTTGATATTTAGTATTGAGAATATTTCCTAAGCCTAATTTCTCTAATGTAGGAACATGTATTGTCTCATTGTAGTTATCAAGAAGATATTCTAATGTTGTGATGCCTACTGCATCTAGTATCATCATTACTATGGTTGGTTTTCTTTGAGCTGGCATAAGTAATGAGAATGAAAATGAGCTTTTAAATCTAACTGTTATACTTGTTTACCTTATTTTTATTTATCTTTTTAGTGCGTATATGCCCTCAGCTGCTTTTGTCAGCTTTTCTAGATTTTGTATCTGGTTAGTCCATTTGTCAGGGAATATCATGCCATGTTTTGCTCCTGCCATTGCACCAAACATTGCAGCAGTTGTATCACAATCTCCTCCATAATTCACTGTTTCAATAAGACCTTTTATAGGATTATCCCAATATTTTTGGAACATGAACACTGTAAAAGGATACGCTCTGTAAACAGCAGAAGTGCTTCCTAGTTTTTCATGTGCTTTTGATGGATACGCATCCATATTTTCTCTTACCCACTTCAGTTTTTCTGTAAGGCTCCCGCTATTAGGCCATACATTCTTTTCTGTTACAGGTAGTTCATATATCTTTGATCTATTGAGTATCCTTTGTACAAAAGCCTCTTTATTGTTTTTATTATTATTCTTACCTGTAAGCAAGTCATATATTGCATGTGCTTGAAGCTGACCACTGACAACAGATCTTGGATCAAGATGTGTAAGCATTCCAACTTTTTCTGCAAAATCAAAACCTGCTTCATATTCTTCTGTTGCAGCCATATACATGCCTATTGGATGCATTTTCATGCAAGGTCCAGTTCCTGGCCCTCCTATGATATCTGTTTCAAGCTTTGCAAGAGCATGAGAATCTTGTTTCATCCTTTCAAAAGCATCACCAGTGCTTTTGCCAAATCCTCCTTTTATCTTTCCATCAGGAAGACGAAGCGCTTCATATGCAAGAATCTGCGACATTGCAATATCACGCAGATCAAGACCTTTTCTTTCAACTATTGAATCTGCAATTGCAAGAGTAAGAATCGTATCATCGGTGTATTCTCCTTTTTTTAGGCCTTGTGTCCAGCATTTGACTTTGCCGAACTCATCTTCTTCTATTTGATTGCCTTCTTCATCTCTGACTATGACTGGGTCCATAAGGTCTGTGACTTTTCCTACATATTTTTGTATCTGTTTTCTCTTCCAACCTTCTACGCTCATACCAAGGCTATCTCCTATAGCACAGCCTACTAATGTTGCTATGAATTTCTCTCTTAGAAAGTCTTCTTCATCTGTTTTTGTTCTATCTGATTCTTGAACCATGTATATATATCCAATGCATGATGGTCTTATTAAAGATATCTCCAGTACAATATGTATATTACAGAAATAAACGTTTTTAACATGTCATCATAGAAAAGTTTATATAAAGTATGTACAATCTTGTTTGTATGCAGATAAGAAAGCTAGTAAAGAGTGGACATTCTTCACTTGTAGTTGCAGTACCAAGAGACTGGATCAAAAGGAACAAGCTAAAACCGGGCGATCTTGTATATATTGATGATTCTTCAAATAAACTTGTTGTCTCGACAGAATTTAAAGAAAATGTAACTGAGAAGAGAGAGAAAGTCATAAATATTGATGGCATGGATGAAATCGTTATACTAAGAGAGATTAATACAGCTTATCTCAACAATTATTATTATATAATTATTAAAGGAGATGAACTTAAGAAACATTTGAGATATGTCAAGAAGCTGATTTCTGATCTTGTTGCACTTGAACTTGTTGATGAATCATCTGAGAAGATAATGGCAAGAAGTTTTCTTAATGTCCACGATACAGACCTTAAAGTCCTTGTAAGAAGGGTAGATAATATTCTTAGATCTATGATTATTGATACAAAGCAGGCACTTAATGAACCAAGCCTTGTTGAAGCAGTTGTAGACAGAGACAATGAAGTAAACAGGCTTAACTTGTTGATGGCAAAAGTCTTAAAGGCAGCCTATTATGATAAATCAATACTTACTTCTCTTGGAATGGATGAGATGGAACTCCTTAGATACTGGGAACTCAATGGTCATCTTGAGAAGATAGGCGACAGGACAAAGAATATTGCAACTGCAGTCTTACAATTAAAGAAAGTTAACCATAAGGATTTTTTGAAGTTGTTTAGTGAGATGGAAGATTTGTATAAGGAAGCTATGATGTCTTTTTACAAAAATTCATACAAGATATCTGATGAAGTTACACATAAAAGAAGAGTTATTATGGCAGATATTGGAAAATATATTACAAAAAACAGTAAATGCGCAGCTTGTGCACAGATAGGTATAAATTCTTATAATATGACTGCTCATATCAATGATATAGGCAGGATAATAAGATATATGTCCTGATTATGCTTTCTTTTCTTTGATTTTTATTACTTTATCTGTCCTTTTTTTAGCGAAACCATTATAAACTACTCCTCAGTAACAAATTCTATTGAAAATACTAGTTTAGCTGGTTAATATGAGACGAGAACTTAGTGATCTGGAACAGAAGCTGATGGCGCAGGAGCCAATCAAATTACCTCCTAATCCAATGTGGGAGGTATTCAAGAGATTTGGTAGGGATGAGAGTACTTCTGGTCTTGTCAACGTTGGTTTTACAGCGCTAGCAAGTCCATTTCTTCGAGGAAAAAATGATGGTTTACTCGCTGCAGTTGGTCCTGTTGTTGAGAAAGTAGGATTATTTTATTGGTACTTTAAGGATGCAATTGAAGTATATAAGACAACTCCTCGAAAAGATAGGAAAAATATCATGAAGTATTTTGGAAAAGCGTTTTATGATGGACTTCCTACTTTAGCTGAAGATCTTCTCGTACATGACCCAATTTATGCAACACTTCTTTATACAGGACTTAAGACAAATCCTACAACTCCTACTTGGATGCTTTCTTCTTTGAGTTTTGTTCTTGCAGTTGTAGCTGCATCAGCAATTGAAGTGGGAGTGAAAGAAGGTATGTATAAAGGTTATAAAAAAAAGATGAAAAAAGCAGGATTTGGTTTTGAAGATTATCTAGAATCCAGATTTTTCATAAGGAAGGATAAGGACCCAATGGTTGTACTTGAAGCAATAAAAGATGAGTTTGATTTAGGGGATATAGGTACATGGACTTATAGTGATAGATATGTCAATGATGAGATTCCTGATTTCAATGGAAGAGGTTCTTATATGAGGCTTCGAAAAAGAGTAAATAATTCTGATGATAATGATATAATGCAATCTGCACAGATAGTTTTCAGGCAGACAAGACAGATTGGAAAAAGAGAAGTTGCAGCACATAATTATTTCTTATGCAAGAAAGAAAAACTTTATACTACTTTTGATGGTGATATGCCTTTGTCTATTGATGATGTAGATGATGAAGTTGTACGTGAAAAGCTTGAGCTAGCGCATAAAGGCAATTGGTTCCATCAAAAATTTGGCAAGATGGAGCATGGTACTTCATATAGGGATGTTTTATTTGAGAGAAGTTATGCAAAAGATGAACATTTACTTGCTTCTGCTGATAGTGTGCGTGCGCAGAGACCATTTAATGTTATTGAACTTAAAGCTAGAACAGATGTTGCACTCCTTAAGGAAGCTATGAGATATGTGATGATAGAGTTTCCAGTTCTTCCAACTACATATGGTAAGCTCGCAATAGCAAATATGAATGGTAATTGTTAAAAAAACTCAAGAAGCTTTTTACAGTTTATACATCCTTTTCTCAAGATTGACTATTATATCAAGAACTGGTATGCTTTCTGGATGAAGATTTGATAACGCCCTTAATTCTTTCAGAGTCATCCAGTCAGCTGATCTGAAATGCCCATTCTCTAGTTTTCTTGCGTCAAGACTACGATCTGCCTGATAAAAATAAGGGACATTGAAATAAATTATAGGTCCTAAACTTTCTGGCGCGTAATCTGGGATCTTTTTGAGTCCTGCTGGCTCAAGGTCTATACCTAAGTATTTGTTGACTGTAAACATAAGTTTTTCTTCAGGGGTTATTGGCATATTTCTTGTCTCTTCACCATGTCTTTCAGGAAATGTCCAACTGCCTGCATAATATGTTTTCTTTTTTTGTACAACTAAATATTCCGGGACTCCTCTTGTCACTCTTTGCAACAAAAGCCTTCTTGTAATCTTTGATAATGATTCGTTTTGCCTGCCTTCAATAAGCAGTCCTTGGAGGTCATGCCTTTCTAATGCAAGTCTGGCAATCCTGTTCATCTCTTCTTTTCTGATGCCTTCGGTGCCAAGTAGTGTTCCGTCATGGTCATCTGATCCTCCACTGATGGGTATCTGATATTTGTTTACAATACGCGCAAGCTGTTCAACATTTCTTCTTACTTGCTCATGTTTATTAGGATTTCTTTTCAGATATGGACCATAATTGTATTTTCCTTCAACCATCTGGACAAAATCATTTTCAATTGCTTCTTCAAGAAGACCAAGACTTTCCCATCTTCCTGGATGTGCAGCAGATACTATGCCTCCAGCATTTTCAACAAGAGCACTAAACTCTTGAAGGCTGAATTTAGGCATGTTTTCCATTTCAGCATCGACTTCTTTTATGAATTTAGAAAAACCTTTGTAGTTTATATCCTTTCCAGGGTTTTTTGTTAGTATATATTCATATAACGCTTTCTTATTTGCTAAAGGATTTCTTTCGAAGTTTCTTTCATTCAAACACCTTCCAAAAGAAGGGATATCAAAATCAGGCATTGATTTTTGCAGAGATTTAACCCATGTAGCTTTTCTTCTTAAGTTTGCATACATCCTATGTGTAACAAAATCACTCAATCTTTTATTGTCAGGATTTATGTAGTATCCAATAACTTCTGCTCCATCCGGCATAGGCTTTGTATGTTCCATATCAAAGAAGTCAGGTTCGCATTCCATGCCTGAAAGATATAAAGGTGCTTTGTCAGGATTTTCTAGAGCCCAAATCATAGTATGAGGTATTGTTTTAAGATTCCAATGGTCAACTATGCTTATTGCTCCAAGTCCCATATCTTTTGCAGCCTGAAGTATCTCAATTGTTGTCTTGGTACCATCTGATCCTATCTTTCTTGTCATATCAGGGTCGCTATGATTTTCCATTGGTTTGAATATCTGCATCAAAGCCTGGCTTCCTCTTGGATCTATGTCATGATTAAAATAAGCTCCTTTTCTAGGACCTATGAATTCTTTTGAGTGCATGTGAAGATCTGCGTATATCATTTGTTCATCACTTACTTGTTCACTTCTTTGTTCATCACTTCTTTGTTCATCACTCCTTTGTTCATCACTCATTCGTGCATCACCTTGATTGGTATGTATATCCCATCACATTCTTGATACGCTTTTATTCCTGCTATTGCTAGAGGCGCAGTTCTTTCTGGAAGTGATTTCATTGAAAAGTATTTGACATCATCAAATTTGTATGGTTCTTTGTTTTCCAGTTTACCGCCTATCACTTTAACTGCAAATGTATAATTAATCCAGTGTTGTCCTTCAACCATGTCCTGCATTATTGCAACACAGCCTAATGGTTCAACAATAAGTCCAGTCTCTTCTCCTGTCTCCTTTACGACTGTATCTTCGAGTGTATCTCCTTTCTCTACAGTTCCACCTGGTAGGTCCCACTTACCCTTCCTGTTGTTTGTGGTCCCTCCTCTTAACTGGAGAACAACTTCATATTCAGGATTTAGGATGACTACACCAACTCCTGTTCCAGGATATAACCTTCCTGCTTGTTTTTGTTCTTGAACCCTGTATAATTGAAGAGAATTATGATGGTCTGATGTAACAACTAAGTTTGTGCCTTTTTTCAAAGCTAAATCAAGAATATCTTCATTAACGTCTCTTAAATGACCTAATTTATGCATATATCTAGCAGTCATCCCAACTCTTTCAGGCTCACTAAGGTTTTTTGCATCAAGGAACGCTTCTAGTTCGCTTCGTGATACAACATGAACTTCAGTTATGTCAACATGCTTTTTTGCATCATCCGGAACTTTTATTGTGTATTTCATTTTTAGTTTTATTAGGTCTTTTCTTTTAGATTTTTGTCTTATTATTTTTCTTGATTTTTATTTTGTTCTTTTTTATTTTTAGTTATTATGATTATTATTGTTTTATTTTGTTTTTATGACTGTTATATTTTATACTTATTCTTATCTTATTCTTTTGCGAATTCTAAAAAATGCATTATATCATAAAATCCTATCTGCGGGAATATTTCAAGAGCAGCTGGATCTACAAGACTGTCAAGATTTTCTGCGATTGCTCTAATTGTCTTCTCTTCTATCTTGTCTTCTTTTCCTATGGTGTCTCTGATTGCTTTTCTTACATTCTTCCTTACTCTTGTGCCTGAAATTACACCGCCTTTGACTGGTGCCCTCTCAACCCCTATCACATTGAAGTTTCCATCTGAGTAATATCTCTTTGTCCAGTCATTACCTGCGATCACTGTGTCAAATGCAGGACACATAGTCATTACCTTGTTACCGAACGGAAAGTTTGCATCAATATTTTTGATTGGTATAGTATAGAACTTGCTTGCATCAACTCCATTCTTCTGAAGTACATAACGAATTATTTCAATTCTTTGTCCAGCTGTTAATGGATCATATTCTGAATCTGAATGTTGACCTGAACCTATTGCGATTACAACCTGTGAACTGTGTTCTAGGCCTTTTTTTACCATGCTTGCATGTCCGCTTGTATCTTTGTATACTCCTGTAAATGGTTGAAACCCTCCTAAGAATAATGTTTTGTCTCTAGTGGTATTACCTATGATTCTTGGCTGGTTCCTATTATATATTACATCTATCCTTGAAATTATACCAGTTTCATTCATATAATGCAAAGCACTTTCAGGGACAAATCTTTCAACATCTTTCCATTTTGCCTTGCCATTGATGATGTCTGCGATGACTGCGAAATAATCGCATTCTTCTCTGTTATTGCCTCTTGGCTTTTGTTTGTTTAATGTAACTGTTTCATAACCCATGCTTTCGTATGATTCAAACATAGAAGCGTTCTTGAAATTTCTTGTATAAACTTTCTGCCATCTTGGAGTAAGCATTCTTGTCTCTGCAACCCACCTATAATTTTCAGCCATATCTTCTATGGGGATGAGTGTATATCTATTAGGATTAAGACCTTCCTCTTTTAGGACAAAATCAATTAAACCTATACGTTCACCTGCAGTCATTACCTGTCTGAAATCATGTGAATGACCTGCATTTCCAATACCTATGACTAGTTCATCATTTTTAGCCAGAATTCTTCTTGCAAGATTGATATCATATCTTGTTATCGGCTGGAATTTCTCTATCATGAAACCCCTGCTAGGACTTAGTTTTGGCTCATACATTCTAACTGATGAAATGCTCTGATAGTATATAAATGTTTATGTTTTTACTACTGGATAGTTTATACAAAATTAGGTTAAAAATAAGTAAAAAAAGGGTTGAAATATGGTTTTTTAGCCCTTATGCACATGATGGTAATCATCAATTATCCTTTTTAATGTATTTACTGCGAGAACTGGTGCAACTCCATTAGAAGTTTCAGCACTTAACATTAAATAATCAGGTTTATCTCTTAGTGCGTTCCATACATCTCCTACTTCTGCTCTTGTAGGTCTTGTGTTATATTTCATGCTTTCAAGAATTCCTGTGCCAATCATTACTTCTTTGCCTTTCTCATGACATAGATCACATAGGCTTTCCTGAACAAGTGCAAGTTTTGCATAATTTAATTCATTATATAGATCGCCTCTTGCAACCATTAACATATCACTTTCATCAAGTATTTCAGAAGCGTTCTTGCATCCTTGTTTGTCTTCAATCTTAGCAATAAGACTTATGTAATGATCTAGTCCTTTTTCTTTAGCAATTTTATCCACTTGTCTTCTAAGATATCTCATATCTTTTGCTTCTCTTACAAAACTGAGCGCAATATGGGTTGTT
The DNA here is from genome assembly GCA_964581515.1 of uncultured Methanosarcinales archaeon. Taxonomy (GTDB): domain Archaea; phylum Nanobdellota; class Nanobdellia; order Woesearchaeales; family JACJVV01; genus JACJVV01. Next base: position 80,742 of record CAZOOV010000009.1, read on the forward strand.
CTTGAATCTAGACAATCTTCAAGAACTTGTTTATCATTATCAGACATGCTTGGTAAGTTTAGATATCTTCCAGGAATATTTACTCCCATACTGTTTTTTATTATTCCTTCTCCTTCCCTCATTACTTCTACTAATGTCTGGCCGTTGTTTTCTAATACTCTTGTTGCAATAGTGCCATTTTCAAAAAGGATAACATCTCCTTCTTTAATGTCTTTTTTGATATTATAATTAAGGAATATATCTGCATCATCTGTCTCTTCAAAACCGATAGGGATGACAATGCCTTTCTCTATAGAATATTGCATATCAGGATTTGCAGTCCTTGTTCTCAGTTGAGGTCCTTTAAGGTCAAACATTACAGGGACTTCAATGTCATATTTTTCCAGAATCTCTGTTGTTTCTCCTATCCTGTCCATATGTTCTTCATTTGTGCAGTAGGCAGTATTTATTCTTGCTCCGTACATACCTGCTTTAACCATCTGTTCTATCTTGTTATCTGTAGTATAACCTAATGTACAAAATATCTTTGGTTTTTTTGGTTTGGTTTTATTTGACATTGTTATCAACTTTGCTTTTGTTTTGTTTTGGTCTTGTTTTAATCATGTTTTATTTTAGTTTTAGTCTTTATTGTCTGTTTTTATTTTTCTGTCTTTTCTGTTTCTTATTATCCCTCATTATTTTTATTTCTTGAATTCCTGCAATCCAATTTCTTTCATGACATCATAAAGACCATTTCTATCCATGTAATCAACTTGTTCAGGTAGCAAAAGATCTTCGCATCTGTCGCCATATAAAGTATATTGTCTTCTAATATATGTAGCAGAACAGTTAATCTCTCCTTTTGGCTGGATCACTTTATAGCCAAGACGCTCTAAGGGTTCACCTATGGTTGGATTTCCTGCAATGACAACATCGAAAGGAGGCAATGCTTCAATAAGCATCTCTGCATATCTTGTATAGTCTGCAATATCTGTTTCGTTTAGAGGTTCATCATCCTGCTTTATGTGTTCGCTGACATCTACAAGAGGGAATATCTGATATTCTAGTCCTGTCCTTTTCAGATACATCTCAAGCATATCTGTACATTCCTGTGGTGTGAATGGATGTCTTATCATCCTTTGCTTGTCTGAACTTCCTTTGATGACAAGCAGTTTATCTATGCCTTGTTCTTTTGCAAACTCAAAAACTTCTAAGTGAGTCATATGTGGCGGTTGATATCTTCCGATTATTAATCCTGTGACCATCTTATTTGCCTCCTACTTATCTATCTCTTATCTATTTCCTTGTTACCTCAATTAATCTTTTTCTTGAGGGGTCATAAGTATAATATGTTTTTGCAGATGAAATGTGTCCTCTTCCAGCAAGCTGTCTTGCTTGTGTTCTTTGTGGGGTATTTGGCTTGATTAATCTAGGTGTGCCTTGTTTGATAGAAGATATTACATCATAATCTCCATTTACAGGTGCAGTCTCATTTCCTGGTGTGATGTTACCTGAAAGACTTTCTGCAATGTCCCCTGGAGCGTATCTATTTGCATTAACTTCAGGCATAGCTTCTTGTTCTTCTATTGTTTCTTGCTGTGTATCATCTTCACTTACTATATCTATCCTTATTGCTTTTTTGCTAGGTGAAGCATATCCTTTACCCGGTTGAACATATTCTTTGCTTGGCTTTGCATCGGGACGCATATGATCTTTGTCAGGGCTTCTTGCTGGATTGTAAGTTTTAGTATCAATGCTGACTTCATCCTCATGAGGATTGGTGCCATTGTCTCCTAACATCATGCTTAATTCGTAGATGACAGTATCTGCATTAGGTCTTCTTTTGTAGTTCTTATCAAGCATCTTTCTGACAAGAGTTTTTATGTCAGTATTTTCTCTAAATACTGGATAATCATAATTTACTCTGTTCCATAGATTGGGTAATGAGAACGCAACAAGTTCTGACTCTCTTTCTGTATAATTTTCAGTTGCTTTTCCATCAGCAAAAGGATGGTTGCCTGTTAGAAGCTTGTAAAATACTATCCCTAGCTGGAAAATGTCGCTTTTTTTGTATACTCTTGACATCATGATTGTTTCAGGGCAGGCATATTCTGCATTTGATGTAACTTCATGTACATATTCTTCACCAGTAGATTCTTCTTTGTATAATCTATTGCTTGCCATGCCAAAGTCAAGTACTTTTGCAGTTGTTCCATCATACATGACATTCTTATCTTTCATGTCAGCATATACTATATCTCTTGAATGCAAGTACTTTAGTGATCTTGACAATTGTCTTACGACGTCGAGTGTCTTTTCTTTTTCCAATAGATTTTCTGGATCTGTATATTTTGTCAATTGTTCTCCTTTAACGCATTCCATAAGTACCATCTCAGGTCCATTTGATTTGAATGTACCAAAGAACTGTGGGAATCCTGGAAATTCAAATTCTGTGTAGAGTTCTGATTCCATGTTAAATCCTTCAAGGCATGAGAAGTCAATCCTATATCTTATATTCTCTTTAAGAACAAAGTCTATTCCATCCTTACTTACAAGATATAAGTTTGCAGACAAAGGATAATAATCATCTTCGTCGCCTTGTTGTATCTTCTTTTCTAATTTGAAGCCATGTTCTTTACAAATGTCTTCAACTAGTGCGTCAATATTCTTTCTTTTTCCAGATTTTGCATTGAATTCTTCTTTAGTCTCCTTTATGAGTGTCTTATCTCCGCTATACATGGATAAAAGAAGTTTTCTTGCTGTATCATAACTTCCAACTTCTTTCATCTTCTTTACTATAGGACCGAGAGCTTCTGTTGCATCAACATTTAATTGACCAAGACAACCATCAAGGATATCTTCACGCAAAAAGAAGTCATCTCCATCTCGTTCTAATTGAATGTTTGGTATTACTTTGTTCACTAGAAAACTATCATAATCTTCTCTATTTAGCATTAATTCTTCTTTTCCCTGCATAGTGCCGTATTCACATACAGCATTAACAGCGTCATATCTTCCATAGAGCATCCCTAAATTCAATACTTGTTGCAAACCTATATCGTTTTCACTTTCTATGAAATGCTCTGCAGCTCTATCAAGGTCCAGATAAAGCATATGTGCAGTTGCCATAATATCCTGTAAGTTTCTTCTCTGCTTTTTTTTCATCTTTTTCCAGAAGAATCTTTTTGCATAATCATAAGTATGTTTTAGAGTATCTGCATTTCTTTCTTCATTAATTGAGCTAAGATAGACTACAAGATCACATAGTTTATCTTCTTTTATCAAATTCTCTACTTTTCTCTTCTGTATTGAGTCCAGTTTTTCTGTTTTCATTGTTTCATTATTATCTTGTGCCATCTTTTTTCCCTTCCCTTTAATCCAATTCAGCCAATCTATTTTATTTAGTCCTGTTTAATTCTTATTCTTTATCTAGTCAATATGTTGTAGGTTCCATTGATGAGATATATTCTGCTAATGGTGCTCTTGTTACACTTTTTGCTACCTTATCCATTGTTTTATGCGCTGCTTTCAGATAATCTTCTTGCTCAATCATTCCTAATATTTCTGTCTCAAATCTTTGATATGATCCTTCTCTTACTTGCTCTTTGTATATGCTAAGATTTATGTCTATGAAAGTCAAAGCGGCAAGGTCATTAATCTTAGTAACATATGATAATCTTTCTTTTATCTTATCACTCTGGAATTGTTCGTAGAGAAGTGATCCTGCTGCTTCAAACAAAGGATCTATCCTTCTGAAAGGAGTGTACTCTGCAAACACTTCTGTATTTCTCCTATTGTATTGCTCTTTTCTTCTATCACGTCTTGCTATCGGTCTATAATTGGCCATGTAATCAAGTGCACAACTTCTTACAAATAATCCTAAATCAGGATCAAGGAAAGGATCGATACGTTCAAGCTGTCTGACTCTTTGAGTCATCTTATCAAGTATCTCTTCTCCATCTATGATGAATTTTGTATAAAATTCACCATATACTACTGCTTTGAAATAATCCTCTTTAATGGTTCGCAGTTTTTTCTCTAAGATAGGAAGTGATACCATCTTTCGTAGGAACATCAATTGCACTGGGTCAAATCCAGTTATATTCCAGAATTCATGCTTGTTTGGTGCACCTTGCATTATTATGCCGGTTCTTCTCACTGCATCATCATATTGTTCTAGATTAAGATCTCTTAGATTGGTCTTGTTGTATCCTTCACGCATTCCAGCTATGATATCATCTTCTAGGCTCATTTTCTAATCCTCATTGATCGTATACTCCTTCCATCTTCTTATGCCATCCATCTAATTTCTCTTTGTCTTGATAGCAATCACATCTATTTACTGCTGCAGGAAGCAATGCTACTCTGAATTCCTCATTTGATACGAATTTTAATTCTCCTCTTGCATAATCTCCATATTTCTCAGGGTCAAGGATTGACGCTGCCTCTCCTACCATCATGCCTCCTGTTATCTGGTTTGATGTAATTACACTAGGCTGTGCTGCATGTATGCAACTGTGGCTTCTGTATGTTCCTAATGAAAGTTCGTCAATATTTGCTTGACAGTTTAGACAACCAGTCTGCTCAGGTATGCATATATTTGCTTGGCCTGAATTATATCTTGTACCGCCGCTCATGAATGGTATATGGTATCTCAATGAAAAATAATTTAGCAGTGCACGTGTTCTATTGTTATCTACTGTATCAATTACTAAATCAAACTTATTCCTTCTGAAGAATTCTGCAGAGTCAGGAACTATCTTATCGATTTTTGCTCTATAATTTCCTTTCGGGTTGATTGCTTTTAATTTATCTACTAAAGCTGTTGCTTTCTCTTTGTCAACCCCTTCGTAAAGAAGCACTTGTCTGTTAAGGTTTGTCGTTTCAGTTATGTCAAAGTCTACTACAGTCATCTTTCCTACATTTCTTAGTGCTAATCCTAACCCTACAAAATTTCCTAAGGCTCCTGCACCAATCAGGCAGACTGAATAATTGCTGAGATCAAAATCGTATTCTATCTTCTTATCTTCTTTGTGTTCAAACCTTTCATTTGATTGAAGATTATATATCACTACATCATCCAGTACTTTCTCTCCGTCCATAGGATTTATTATCTTTCTTGCTTCTTCTATTCCCATTCCTGCTATAACTTGACTTACAACTGGATCTTGTTTCTGATAACTTATATCATCAAATAGGATATTCTCGATAACTTTTCTTTGTTCTTCTGTACTGTCTGGTTTTAATATGCCTACCCCTCCTTTTGTGTCTCCTGCAGACATGCTGACAAGTGGGATATTATTCATTATAGCATAATCCATCATGCTTATCTTTGATTCAGGATCATTTGTTGCTTCTACTATTAAATCTGGTTTTTGCATAAGTGCAGTGTTCTCAAATCTTTGCATGCCAATATTTAAGCCTTTAAAATCAATTTCAGGATTTATCTTATGGATTATATCTTCTAGGGCTTTTGCTTTTGTTGTTCCTTCTCTTGCCTCGAAGAAAAGAAATCCTTTACTATAATCTGTTGTTCCTGTCCTTTGATGATTTGTTCTTATATCTGAGTCTATATGTCCCTGTCCATATAATGATACTGAGCCAAATCCAAACGCACTAAGAGTTAGTGCAGCATAATTAGCCAATGCATCAGAACCTATGACTGCAACTTTAGCATTCTCTAGTTTTGATTGGTTCCATCCTTGTTCTTGAAGAAGTGCAGCTTGCCTGTGATACCTGCTTTCAGTTGCATGTTCTTCTTGTTCTTGCATCTGTAGTGCTCTTGAGAGTGCATCTTGCGGTGCAGCTTCTCTTCTTCCTCCTCTGGTGCGTCTTTCTTCTGCTGAATTATTGGTTGATCTACTACTTGATCTGTTACTTGATGTTCTCCTTCTTGTTGACTCAGTTGGTCCTCTTACCATTTTTATCAGTCTTTCATATCTTTTTAGTGTTATCTTTTGTGTTATGTTTTTTATTTTTGTATTATTTTTTTGTCATTAATCTGTCTCTCCAAATATTATCCCCATTGCTCTTTCAAAAAAGGGTTTTTGTTGCTGTTGTTTTCTTAATCTCCTCCTTTGTTTTTTTGATAAATGCTGTTGTGGTTGCGTTATCTGTCCTGGTACATATTTTGATGAGGATACATCATCTGCACCTACACCTGCATTTTGTGGTTTTGTATATTTTACTCTGACTCCTTTTGTAGGTTTGTACATGCTAAGTGCATATCTTTGTGAGTGTCCACTAGGGATGGTACCATAAGAGCTGTCACTAAACTTGCTGAATTTCTCTTCTGCAACATGATATTGTCCTAATAATTGCTCTTCTATAAGTCCATCAAGCTTGCTTGGGTCAGTTGCATAGAACTTAGCAAAGTCTTCTAGGAAACGTAGGGTTTGTGTACGGTCTTCTGTAAGCTCAGGCATCTTGTATATTGAGCCTATCTTCAATTGATATGCATCTATTGTAAGCTGATCGCATATATTGAATCTGTCCTCCCAGATGAATAAAGGTTTTCTGTCGCATCTTCGTGGACTGCTAAGTACTCCTCTTGTTGCTCTTTCAAAGCTTGTTATCTGTTCACCAGACATCTTTGTTAAGATTGCTCCGATAAGATTCCTATATTTATGTCCTTGTGCATTAGCGTAATCAGTAGTAGTTTCCATTGCATATTTTGTCATGGATTTCATGCCTTTGTCAGCAATCTCTTGGGCATTGTTAAGTCTTAAAGCAATGTTGTGATACTTGTCAAACACTTTTGTCTGGAGCTCTTTTCTTTCTCCATTCTCAACAGCATCTCCTGCTTTACAAAAATCATACATGAATCTTCTTGCAAGTATATGTTGTCTGTCAAACATATGGATCTTTTTTCTCCAATTTCTATAGTTTGCCTCTGGAAGCTCTGTAAAATATGTTTTTAGACGGTCTTTTACTGTGCCATCTTCTTTTACTGCTTTTATTGTGCTGTTTTTTCGTTCTTCACCTTCTGCAGGGATCTTTCTTACCTGTGCAATCTCAGAATATATATTTGAGTCTGGATTGAAAAGTATGTTATATGCGAATTTTCCTTTCTCTCCACCATGTCTTGCATATCTTGTAAGGTTTTTTATGAAAGAATCAATTGTTGCGTCAAATTCTTCTTCTTTTTCTTGATTTGGGATTACTACATCTTCAAATGTTCTTGCTGTTCCAAATCCTCGCTCTATAATCTTCTGTCTTACTTCCCATTCAATATCTGCAACAAGGAATTCTAAATCATCATCAACTTTTACTTCTTCTAGTCTTGGGTGTGTTGGGTTATTAAGCCTGAACTCTTTTGTTCTTGGGTCAAGTGTCTTGCTTATCCTCTCTATGTATCTGTCTCTGTTATGGTTTACAACCATGCTGTATGCAAAAGGTTCTTCTAATACCTTCTTTAATGCAGGGATATCCCTATTCTTGAATATTTCAATTTCTTCTGCTGATAAATCTGTGAGTGCATAGTCTTCAAATACAACTCTTTTATTCTTATCATCGACAACATATGGTGCTCTTTCCCTTCTGAATTGAGAGTCAGGACTTATGCCATTCAAAACTCTCCTGAAATTCTCTTCATCTGTTCCTGAGTGAAATACTGCCATAGTATCGTGTGAATGCCACCATCCTACTATCTCCATGTCCATGGAATCAATCTTTTCTTTTGCCATCCTGATCCCTTCTACAGGAACTTCGACGTGAGCAGAAGTAACAATCTGTTCATCAGCAAAATATGCATCTGTTATGAGGTTGTCTGTACTCCATTTTGGCTTTAGGAGATAACCGTAACATTCCATGCCACAATCTGTTATCCTTGAAGTCAAATCTGCATAGAGCTGTATCTTAGCATGTGTCCCTTTTGTTACCTTGAGTTTATTTATGTCCTCTTTTGCCTGTTCTTGTCTTTCATCTTTTGTTATAGCTGATGCAAGCATAAGGTCTAAATCAGATTCTGATCCCATTTTTCTCAACCTCGTGTGTTTTGTTTTTGTTTGTCATTTTTTTGTTAGTTTTATTATCGGTCTTTTCTTGATTTTTTCTTGATTTTTTGGTTTTTATCTCTTGATTATCCTACGTTAGTCTGAAAAATCATTAAGGCAGAGTAGATTTCGTCTTTGCATCTCTCTTTTTGTGATCCATCCATCACGCCAGCTTTCTTTAGTTAATTTTCTGTATGGATTTGATCCTGTTCTATATCCCATTAGGATATTCTCTTTTGCTTTGCTTAGCAATGTCATTACACATTCTTCTGGGACTTGTCTTCTAGCACGTGAAGAGTCATAATCTCCTAAACATATCTGTTGCATTCTTCCTCTTTGTGAAAGGAATGGGTGTCTATATTCATTCATTACAATAGGATCATTGATTGTAAAATTACCTGATTGGTATGTGATTGCAACCCCTATCTTTGCAGGAGGCATGACAAGATATTTGTGAGCGTCTCTTACATGCGGGCTCTTTAAGCAATATTCTGGCGTAGTTACATACGCATAATATGTCCTGTCTATTATCTCATAACCTGATCCATTCATCTCAAACTTGTCTAGATTTGCAATCCTTGACAATTGTTCTCTTTGCTTTTGTATCTCATACATCTGCATTGCCTGGAATTCATTATGTTCAATCGCCTTTAGCTTGACTTCTTTCTCGATGAGCTTTTTGTAAAGCTGTTCTATATCTGAGACACTGTCTTCTTCCATCTGTATTGGAAAGAAGTAATTACCATCAATCTTTACTTTGCTACTCTGCATCTTAATCATAAGTCTTGAAAGGTATCTTTTCTCGACAAGTCCCTTATTCTCTTTGATTAAGTCATAGATCTCACTTGGGTCTTTTGAAGGACTCATCCTTTGCAATCTCCTGTAGAAGTTCCTGTCAATATATTGTTCAAAGTAGCTTATCCATTCTTGAGGTGTAACTAAATCATGCACTCTATTATCATAGAACATCAGATTCCTATCAGGGAATATGTGAGATGTCATGATTGATCTGTCATGTAATTCTCTAATCCCTCTTGGGGCTCTTTGATTTCCATAATGATCATTTATTGCTGCAGATAATTGATTCAATATTGTACTATCTTCTTCTGTTCTAGTTCCTCTATTTCTTCTAGGATGATGTTCAAATCCTCTATACTGCCTTTGTATGCCTTGAGTGAGATTTCTTTTCTGTTCTTGAATCTCTCTTCTCATTTCAGGAGACATATTGCCTGTCTGCGCAGCTTCTGCTATGTCTCTTGCAGTTGTCCTTGTTCTTCCTCCTGCATTCTCTGCCATTACCTCTATGAAATTATTATTGTGTGCTATCCCATTCTCTTCATCAATCATCTTTGCAAGCTGATCATCTGCATTGAAGTTAGTTATGATTGGGAGAACTTTTGTTACAAGAAGCTGTTGTACTTTGTTTCTGCTAAGTTCTTGGTTTATAGTATCTCTTGATCTGTACTCTGTGTTTGCAGCACTTTGCATGAATTCTTGTTCACATTGTTCTATCTGTTGCGCATTCTTTATGAAATAAAGATCTTCAAGTCCTTTTGCACTCTCAATCTCTTCTAGTGGGAATTTTTTATTACCTAATTCTATGTAATTGTCTACTAATTCATCTACAGAAGATGCAGGCTGGTATATCCTACCTTTATACAGCATCCATGGCTCAGCCAACATGAAAGCCAATGGTTTTGGTAACTCAAATTCTAATTCCATCTTTTCTTACCATCCATACCTTGTAGTTGGTCTTCTTGCTGGTGTGAAATCATTATAGCAAGGAAGCCCTCTTCTTTCTATCTCCTGTTTTGTTGTCCATCCACTGAAATTATGCTTGTCTACGCGTATGTGTTCTCCTCTTCCTGTGACATATCCCATCATGAGTATCTCAGTTGCTTTGCTGAGCAGATCAAGTATCTTTTTTTCGGGGACAGCTGATCTCATTGTTCCGTCTCTTCTGTATGGATTGTTACGATATGCATAAGTTCCAAGACATATCTGTCTCATACTGTGTCTACCCATCCCAAAAAGGAAAGGATGTTGATAATCATTCATTATGACTGGATTTCCAATTACGAATTGATTATTTCTATATGATACAGAAACTCCTACTTTGGCTGGTGCCATAGGGAGATAATTATCAGGACCATTAACGCGAATTCCTTTCAATGCATATTCAGGGGTTGTTACATAAGCGAAATACTCCTCTCCTATCTTCTCATATCCTGCACCTTCCATGTCAAACTTCTCAAGATTTGCTATCCTTGACAATGCTTCTCGTTGACTTTGGATCTGTGCAAGCTGCTCAGTCTGGAATTCATGGTGATCTATCGCTTTTAGCTTGATATCTTTTTCCATGAGTTTTTTGTATACCTGTTCAATTCCATCAAGGCTTTGTTCTTCTATCTTGATTGGAAAAAAGAAATCTCCACTTATCTTTAACCTGCTTGTCTGCAATTTTAGTATTAATCTTGATAGGTATCTTTTCTCTACTTGGTCTTTTCTGTTTTTTATGGTCTCATATATCTCATCTGGATCTCTTGAAGGAGACATCCCTTGCAGTTGTCTGTAAAATCCTCTTTCAATATGTTCTTCAAAATAACTTATCCATTCAGCAGCAGTCACTAAATCATGCACTCCATTTGCATATGCCATTATATTCCTTTGTGGAAATAAATGGGAAGTAAGAATTGAATTATCTCTTAGCGGTTGTGCTCTTTGTCTTTCTTGACGTGCATTTCTAGGTGCAACATTTGCATATGTGCTCTCGATTGCTTGTGCTAATTGGTCTAAGACTGCACCTTGTGCATTTCTTGTTGTCTCTATTGTTTCTCTTCTTTGTCTTCTTTGCCTTACAGGTTGATGTTCATATTGTGCATATTCTTGATTTATTGCACTCACCAATCTTCTTTTTTGTTGTTGAAGCTCTCTTTGCATGGCACCGTCTGCGTCTTGTGTGTTTCTATTTCTATTATCTCTTTGTGTCTGGTTGCTTACAGCTTCTGCCATTGCATTGATGAAATTATCATTATTAGGATTATCATTATGTGCTACGCCGTTCTCTTCCTCTTCTATAAGCATAGTCAACTGGTCATCTGTATTGAAACGTGTTATGATAGGAAGGACTTTGTCGACAAGAAGATGCAGTACCTTATTTCTGCTGAGTTCGCGATTAATGTTCTCTGTTGATCTGAATTCAGTATTGACTGCTCTTTGCATGTATTCTTGTTCACATCTCTCTATATCTTGTGCATTCTTAAGAAAGTAGAAATCTTCAAGACCTTTAGCAGTTTCAATTTCAGCAAGTGAGAATTTTTTGCTGTTCAGTTCAATATAATTCTCTGCTTCACCACCTTCTATCCTGCCTGGCTGGTATATCCTTCCTTCATGCAGTATCCATGGCTGTGCAAGCAGGAATGCAAGCGGTTTTGGCAGGTCAAATTCGAGATCCATTTTTTATCTTTCCTTTATTTTGTCTGATCTGGATTGATTCTTGTTGATCCTCTAATTTTTCGGATGATGTTATGTTGAAATATTAAAAAAAAAGAAAAAAGAAGCCATTTTTGGCCTCTTAATCCAACAGCTGAACAATGCCTGTCTTGTAAGGCATCGCCATACCGCCTTCGTCGTGTGTTACGACAGCAATATCACAATAGTTTACGTCAACACTACCATTGCCGGTCCTTTGTGTTTTCTTGATAAGATAGTCACCTAACTTATCCTCCAGATGCTCAATGCCAAGGTTGTACCTTTCACCAAGTCCTGGTGGGTTATTGATCAACAGTCTGCTGTCGGGCATGTCAAGACGTTGCTTAACATCGTCAACAACAGTTTGATCTGCGTCACTGGTTGCTACTTCCGGAGAAATGACATACTTTATGATTTGTCTTAAGTCACATTCGCCAGGTGTTGAATCATACAAATCCTGGGGTAACTTGGTTACTATTCTCCTGTTACTCAGTCCTCCTCCTACACCTACATAAGTAGGTAGTTCTGGATCAGCTGGTTCAGCTTGTGGCACATCTGCTTGTGGTGTTGGTGCAGGTGCTGCCTCCTCTGGTTCAGATGCAGTGCCCATCCTAGGCCTATATGAAGACCTTCTGACAGGTGTTACTCCGCTTGAACCTCCTCCCATGCTCATTTTTTTCCACCTCCGTGGAACTGTTTTGTTTATTATCGTCTCAAAGAGAGCTTACGCTAGCGTAATCTTTGTGTAATGTGCGTTTTAGTTCAGGTCAACAAGACCTTTTGGTTATTAGCTCTGTTGAGAGTATGAATTATCTGTGAATCAATTTGTGAATTTGTCTGTGAATCATTTTGAGAAGTGTCTCCTTTTATTCCTGAGATGTAAAGTGTGCCTCCGTTTACGCAGACAGCGTAGCTTCCATCAAACATAGGGTAGACTTTTCCATATTCCATCTCTGTCTGTCTTGCTTCAGGGATGAAATTTGCTTCTGTTATTCTGAACTGCTTGTCTTGACCTTCTATGGAAATTCCTGATATCGCTCCTCTATTAACTCCTCCTGCGAGGACTTTTCTCATGATCGTCTCTCCTCCATCTGTTCCCCAGTCAATCTTCAGAAGTTTATCGAGTTCAGACGCCCTTGCGTAGGTTGCTTTGGAGGTGTCTTGGGGTGTTTTAGAATAAGTACCTTTGGTGTAAAGGTCTAGTGCTTCCTCTAATGCAAGGGCAGATTGTTTTGAACTCAAGAAGTAAAGCTCATCGATATCCATATCCCATATCTTTATCGGGTATGATTTGTAAACTATCTCTCCATCATCGAATTTTTCAGTCATAGTATGTACGCTAACCCTGAAATCATCGCCATTAACTATCAAATATTCAAGGGGAACACCTCCCCTCCATCTTGGAAGATCAGAGGGATGGACATTCCAGATGCCGCTAGGTATTGCATCTATAATTTTCTGAGGTATCTTTTGATCAAAATTCATCACTACGCCAAGTTCTGCTCCGCATTCCTTTATCTTATCTGCTAATTCATCTGAACTTACTGGTTCTGTACAGACTTCAAGCCCATACATTGAAGCAATATTCTTTACAAGGTCAGCTTTATCCTTGTCCTTGTATGAAACTATGACTTTTTTTACTTCCACTTTATCTTTCAGATCACCTCTCATCAGGCGTTGAATACCATAATAACCTGTGAGTCCATGGCCAAAATATACAAGCGGTACCTTTCCAGTCATTTTTTCAGTCATTTTTCTTAGTTTACCTCTTTTGCTTTATTCATCATCATAGTCTTCAAATTCTTCATCATCAGTCTCTTCAGTGATGTTCAACACATAAAACTCTGAATGGATACCTTCCTGTGTAAGAGCTAGATCGATTATGACAACTTCAAGCTCACGGGTCTCTTCATCTTCATAGTATCTTCTTTCCTCCATAAGAAGGTGCAAATTCCCTTCCATATCATATGCCGCTCTTGCGGCTGGTTTTTGTGTGTCGATCAATTTCATATCTCCGTTCTTATTTATGGGTTTATTTCCACAATGAGGAAAGCCAACCAGGCAATTTGGGGGGTTTCTGGCAAGGTTGGCCCAGAAGACATGTTAGGTTTCCGCGCCGTTTGCATGTCTTACCTCTTTGTGTATCTCATTATCTATTATATAAGGAAAATATATATACTTTACATACTTACAGTAATATCAAAACGTTTTGTATGTATTTTGTATATTTTTCCCGTGAATTTTACAGGTAGTTTTCTTAATCTCATCTTTTTTCTGAAGATCTTATTTTTGTATGTTTTTTCCATTCTTTTTTCATCTTATCTTTTAATTTCTTCATTCTTTTTTCATCTTGTCTTTTCATTTCTTCATTATTTTTATCTTATCTTCTTGCCAGATATACTTTGTTCTTGGAAGGTTTTATCGTCGCTGTTCTTCCTGCATTAAATTCAAGATAGTCTGTGAGTATCCCATCGCTGAATATCACTCCATCTTCTGGCATCTTTGATATTATTGTCAATGGGTTGTTTTGCGTTACTTTCCCGTATACTTGGTGTGTTCTTGCAATATTTGAAGGAAAAGGACTTCTTACTGCAAACATAAGATAGTCATAATCTCTGTTGAAAGGAACAGCAGGTCCATTATAGCGTCCTCCTGACATTGCATTGACCTGTGATACAATTGATGTAAGCCATCCTGTTGAGCCTGTCCCTGTTGAAACTATAATCCCATCAGAGGATTGGTATTCTTTTTGCCTTCTTTGCTGGATCTCATACCTTGCTGAGGTATGATTGTTCTTTCCTACAAATAAGTCGTTGATTGCAAGTATTCTCTCGCCATTGTCAAGCACTGCTTCTGCCATTGTGAGAGTTTCGTAGTCTGCAGAGCCTTCAAGAGCTGTCTTTAGCATCTGTGGAAATCCTTTAACATCGCATGATGCCAATACATTGTCATTCCTGTTAGAGTCTGGGTTTACTGCTATGATTGGCTGTTCTCCCACATATTTTGCTACATTTACAAGCATTCCAGCGTCTCCTATCGTGACTATCAGGTCTTTATTTCCTGTCTGGAACGTATCAAGGTGTTCTTTGTCAATCACTTGCGTCCTCATGGTCTTTGGCAATAATGCTATTGTCTTTCTCATCCCTTCTTTGTACGTATCATGACCCTGTTTGTAAAACTCATATGAGTGGCCTCTGGATTCCAGATAAAACTTGACTTGAGAAGTTGTTGAATATCTTTTCAACAACTCCTCTAGTTCAGTGGCTTTCTTTACAACTACTATCTTGTCTGTTGTCATTTTCATTTTTTCTAGGTGTTAGGGTGTTATTTACTCATCCTTTTCTTACAGCAGTCATTAGAGTTGCCATAAGGTCTGGTGTTATTGTCAAGTTCTCTATCCTTTCAGCATTCTTGCCTAGTTCATATAATGCTAATGATGCAAGTGTTGCAGGCTCTGCAGTCTGGTATGCTGTCAATTCTTTCTGTGCTGCTTGTGCGTTGAAATCTGCTGTCTTAAGCTTGTTTTCTCCTTCAAGATCAACAAATTCTTTTCGTTTCTCTTCTAGGTCTATTCTTGTCTTAAGTTCATTCTCTTGGATTGCTCTTTCTTTCTCTACAGCAATTGCACGTCTTGCGTAGATTGCTTCGTCTGCTGTTTGCAGTAATGATTCCCTATACTGTGCTTCGAGTGCCTTTGCAATCTCTGGTTTTGGCCTGATTGATGAGAAATATAACATCCCTACATCGATCCCATATTCTTCTTTTGTATTTTTCATGCCTTCCAGGACTTGCTGTGCCAGCTCTTCGCTCATCACCAGCAGTTGCTCTAGTGCTGTTGCCTGTACTATTCTTTTAGCTCCAGTCTGTACCAGTTGTATCATGTGGTCTGGAAGTTTTGATCCTTCTTCATTCAGATACATCTTTGATTTTGGATCAACTGAAAAGTTGTATTTGTTCATTGCAACTTCTGGGTTTGTCACTTGGTATACGATTCCTCCTTGCAGTGATATGTCCTGCTTGTCTGATGATACCTCATTGAATCCAAATGGTTGATCTCTCGTCGCTACTGAGACCAGCTCAATAGTTGTCCGAAACGGCATATATACTGCTGTAATGCCTTTTCCTTGCTTTTTCACCTTACCGCCTGCTGACATCCTTACGAATTCAGTCGGCTCTGCCTTGAAATATCCCATCATTTTATATCTCTCCGCCTTTCGGCAATATCTTCATTCTTTGCATGAATATTGTCAGTTCACCATCAGATCCATGGATTTTCCCTAATGCCTCTAGAGGCAATGATTCAATTGGCTGTTCTTTTGCAACTTGCATCTCTTGCTCATATTCTTGTTGTAATTGTTGCATTTCTTGTTGCATCTGTTGTTGCATCTGTTTTTCTCTTTTTTTTCCTCCTTTTCTCCATGCTTTTTCTTCTCTCATCTTCTTTTCTCCTTACCATGCTCCTGCTTTTAGAGCGTGATAAATCCTGTTCTTATTGTAGCCAGTCACTTGTTTGAACCAAGGGACGATATGCCTGTCAACATATGTTGACCCAGCTAGTGCACAGTTTCCTACTCCAGCGATGTTTGCGCGTTCATATTTCAGTAGATAAGGATGTCTTCTTCCTGATTCTACTCTTACGCCTGGTGTTCTAGTTGCCAATTTCACAATATCTGACAATCTAAATTTTCCATCTGCTGTCTTCATTCTGATTACCTCCTGGAATGCGGCATATCTATCTCGTATCTGTTTGTGTATGTTGGTGAACATCTTGATTCTTATTCTCATTTTGATTTCTATTTTCATTCTGATCATAATTTTAATTTTGATAATCTTATTCTTTCATTTTGATGCATGGTATGTTACATTGTTGTATTTGCTTTCCTTGCTTCTTATCTGGTTCTTTTTTCATATAACCTCTATCTATCAGGTATTCTTTCAATATCTCAGCATGGTCAAATGCCATCTGGTTGTTTGCGATCAGCTCCTTTACTTCTGGTATCGTATATACATGTGGATCTTTAGCGTCGTCAAATACTCCTTTTCTTACTTTTCCATATCCTTTTGCGATGTAGGCAACGCTTATCATGTGGCCTCTTGGGTCCCTGTCTGGTGCTGATCTTACAAGGAATGGATGACCTGGTGATTCTAATCTTATCTCCAGTCCTGTCTCTTCCATCGCCTCTTTGATTGCATTATCTTCAAGACTGAGTCCGTATTCTGCAAATCCTCCAGGAATTGCGATCCCATAAGGGGGATTTCTTCTTTCTATCAATACGATACCATCAATCCCTTTCATAGGATTGAGGTATTCGATTATGATGTCAGTGGTTGTGATTGGACATTGTATCTCTTGAATCTCTTCTTGTTTTGGCATCTTCTTCACCTTTTTTCATTCATATTATCTTTTTCTCATCCATACTATCTCTTTTTCATTCATGCTATCTTCTTTGCATCTTGTTTTAGGATCTCTTCAGGCTGTTGTCTGTATAGTCCTTTCACAATCTTTACACCATCTATTGTTTCAATGATATCTTTAGTTGATTCAGGAACATATTCTTGCCAAGGACCATCTTCTGCAATCCATCTTCTTACTTTTGTTGCACTTATGTAACCGTTTCCAAGTGCATCGTCAACTTGATGAAAAAAACCAGTGTCATGCGGTTGGTAGTCTTTTCCGAACTGCGTGAAGCAGTCAAGTGTGTAGTCATTATTTGATACGATGTATGTATCATCTTCTTTGCATCCAGTTATCTTTTCTACATGTCTTGCGTATTTTGGTTTGTTGTTAATGTCAGGCACCCTGTATATCTCTACAGGTGTTGCAAGCTGTTCTGTAACAGGCATCAGCATCTGAAGCACTTCATAATATGTGAAAGGATTCCTCTCAGTCCTTCCTTTGCCAGCATCACCTACTGCAATGATGATTTTTTCTAGGCCTTCTGAATCAACTTGTCTTAGTTTTTCCATATGACCCAGATGTACTGGTTGGAATCTTCCTATGACAAGTGCTTTCATTTTTTTGCCTCTTGGTTTTTTGTTTCTGGTTTCTAGGTTTTTTGTTTTAGTTATTTATTCTCTCACTTGTTTTTTTGCTTTTCTTGGTTGTTTTTGTCTCAGTTGTAATTTAATGTAACTGGTGCAATTCCTGGTCGTACAAGTTCTGCTTTCTTTATTGCGATGCTGTTTCTTATCACTATGTCTCTGATCATCTCTTTTGGGTCCTCGAATTTCTTGTAGCCAAAAGTGGTCTCGTAATCTTTGATCTCTTTTCTTGCTTGAGTCAAAAGTTGTTTATCTTCAACTATATCTTCGGGATTGCATCTTTTATTGTGGCCATATTTTTGTAATACGCCCTCGCTGAATAGTTCAACCATATCATAGCTGTAACCTAAATCACCAAAATCAGTTTGTCCTGGTTCAAGGCCAGCAGTAGGAACTCTATCCGCTAATTCATTGAAGCCAAGATATTTTGCCATCTGTCTGACAAGCCTTTTTGGTAAGTTTCCTATTGGACTGAAGTGGATCGCTCCATCTCCAAATAGAGTATAATAACCAATTCCAAAATCTTCGTCTCTGTTTCCTGTACCTAAGACAGATTTGTATTCTGTTGCAGCTTTTGTGTGCAAGATGTTTGCCCTTATCTCAGACATCATATTGCCTTTGTCATAATCTGCCTTATCTCTGCCTTTTTCATCGTCTTCTGCAAAATTTTCTTTGAAGACTTCTGGATTTGTCTGCTTTGCAGCATTTACCCATGGCTCAATGTTTTGCACTTCATGATAGATGTCAAGCTGTTTTACGACTTTTAGTCCATCCTCTAGGTCTGCAGGATTGTTTGTGTTTGAAGGAAGCAAATATCCAACCAATTCTAGGTTTGTCTCTGGATGCAAGGGATTATATTTCTCAATTCTTTGATCTATCGGCATTGCATTGTATCTGTCAAATGCTCTTTTTGCCAGTGCTGCAGTTGCTGTGGAATCAACTCCTCCAGATATGCCTAATACTGCTCCAGTCTTTCCAAATCCTACAATATTCTGGATCATGAAGTCACCGATTTCGTCAGCGACTACTTGGGGGTCCATCTCTGCGAGCTTGATCATTTTTTCTAATCCCTTTGCCATCTTATTTTCCTCCTATTGTTCTCCTAAAGGTAATCTCTTACCTCTGCTGTCTTGATGAATTTGACTCCTGCCTCTTTCCATTTGTTCAGTGTATCTTCTAAAGGTAAGTGTGGTAGTTCTTTCATAGCGTCAAGTACTGCATATACTTCTCTACCTCTTGCAACATTACCCATGACTGCGAAATCATTGCAGACATTTGTCGCTACGCCGTAGACGAAAACCCTTTCTGGATTTATCTGGTCTACAACCTCATCTGCTACAGGATTTCCTGCGTATATGTCGAACTTGTTCTTGTGCAAGACAATGTTCCTTGCTTCCTGTACTTTTACTGGATCATATGTTGGTTCTCTGCAATCTATTACATACGGATTTTCTGGTTTTGTTGCAGGAATATATTCTGCTCCTTGTGTTCCTTCTTCACAATGCATAGGGAATGTGTTCACATAATCTGGATTAACATCATCTATCTCTGCATCCCCATACCTGTGCATGTCTGCAGTGTTCACAACCTTGATTACTTCCTCTGCTGCAATTGTTGTCATCTCCTCAAGGTTTCCTTCGATCTCTCTTGCGCCTTCAACAGGTAATCTACCCTTGAAGGTCTCGTCGTTTCTCATAAAGTCGAATTCAGTATCGACATTCCAAAACAAATTTCTTGTCATTTTCTTTGCCTCCTTGTGTTTTTGTATTGCCTATTGTTGGCTTATTTATTGTATTTTTTACACTTAGTCATTCATAAAAATAAAAATTGTTTAGCTTCTCTATTGACCATCTCTTTTACTTCCATTGTCGCTTCTTTTATGCCGTCGCTGATGATTATAGGGTATTGTTCCTGTCCTGTCTTGTATTTTTCAGGAAGTTTTGCGAGTCTTTCATTCTTGTAGGCTTTTGCTTGTTCAACAGTCTGCATCTCTGCTATTTGCTCGCCGTTTTCTATCACTTTTCCAAGTAGTGGCTCTGCTGTTTCACCTTTTCTCATGTAAGGTGTAAGGTCTTCGCCGTCTAGTGCTATAATGTCTTTTTGGAACATGCTTTGTTCATCAGCTATCCTGTATATCTGCTTGACTCCTGGAAGAGTCGCTTTTGCAGGGTTTTCGCTGAATTTTCCTCTTTGTACAAGTTTTCCTTCTTCATTATAGTAAGCAGCAAGCTTGTATACGCCTGGCAGAGGTTTTGGTGGGCATACAAGGAAAGTTCCTACTAAGTATTTGTCAAAGTGAGCTCCTCTATTCTCAAGATCAGTTATCTTTCCAGCGTTTAGGTCATCACTTGCAACTAGTTTGTAATCTTCACGTTTGAATCCTTCTTTTTCTAGCCTTTCTGTTATCATGAAGTATTGTTCACCTAAGTCACCGCTGTCAACTCTGAAAGCGAAGTTAGTTAAATTTTCTTCTTGTATTACCTTTATCGCTTTTTCAAGTGCGCTTTCTACATTGTATGTATCAAGCAGGAAGCATGCATTATTCTTGAATGTCCTACCTTGCGCTTTGAAAGCTGCGTATTCTTCTGGGTGAAGCATGACATAACTGTGACCGTGAGTGCCTCCAACCTTTTTGTCGTATTCCATACCAAAAGCTACGTTGGAACTTGCAGTGAATCCACCGACTATTGCAGCTCTAGAGTTAAGTATTGCTCCTAGAGGGTCGTTAGCTCTTCGGCTTCCGCCCTCAAGAAGCATTACTTTCTCATTCACAACATCAGCTATATCATTAGCTGTTGTGGCAACATTGGTTTGGGGGTTGATGGCTGTAAGCAGTAAAGTTTCGTATAATTGTGCAGCTTCGAATGTTTCGTGTACTCTTAATTGCTGTTCTTGACCGAAAAATATCTCTCCTTCTTTCATTGCGTAAAGGTCGCCTTTGAACTCTGCAGTCTCAGTGAACTTCAGGAACTCTTCGTTGTCTATCTCCATCACTTCTTCCATATACTGCCTTAGTTCTTTTGTACCTTTTACTTGTGTAAGTATTCCAACTGCTTGTTCAAGACCTGCGTTCACTAGGTAAGCTCTTTGTTCTAATTCGTCGTATTTTATTCCTTTGTGTTCGAACTGTCCAACAACTTTAGTCTTTGGAAGACCTCTTACAACAAGGTCAAAAACTGCCTTAAGACCAAAGTAGTCTTCTTCTATGTTAGCTTTTGCCATGCTGTACTCGTAAAAGTCAGCTACACCTAGGCCGTTTTTTGCAGTGAATTCGATCAGTTTTGCTTTTTTCATTTTATTTACCATCTTCTTTGGTTGTTTTGATTGTTCCTTTCTTGAAATTCTATATATTCTCCATGAGTTTGATCATCTTTGTATGTGGCTGTTGCCCATCCAGCTTGTCTGTATCTTGCGAACAGTTCATCAAGCATGAATTGTTTTGGCAGTTTTATATCGTCTCCAAGGTGAACAGCAATTGTGCCGGCACCTTCGTATTTATCCATCAATTCTTTGTCTATTGTTCTTTCAAGCACATCAACAAGGTTTCTGTCTCTTTCTTGTAACTGTTGTCTGACTTGTTGAGGGCCTAAGGTCATTTTGTTTACCTAAATTTTATTGGAGGTGTTATGTTATTGTATTTTATACACTTAGTGTTTTCAAAAAATAGCTCCGATGAGTTTTCACCAGAGCTTTCTTTTGTTTTCTTAGTGTAGATAATACACTATGTATATATAAACTTTTCTATGATTCAGAGCAATTATGGGCTAAAGAAGCGAAAATATCTGGATTTGTTTATAAATGGAAGAAACGATATGAAAAAAAATAGAAGATAGGGATTGTATTATAAGAAAAGATGAGGATTATAGGGGAATTAAAGGTGAAAAAATAAGGAAGAAGATGAGAAAATGAGAGAAAAGTGATGTTATTGGGAGAATAAAGAAGATAAAATTATGAAAAAAAAGAAGAAATAAGAAGGAAAAGAAAGAATGAAGATTTAGGATGCATTGAGTCCGATATTAAAACTTAGACTCACACTGGTGTCAAAGAACACTCTTGCATACAGATAATATAATACACTTAGTATCAATATATGTACAACTGCTCTTAGGATCTTGTTATTGTTGAGCCTAACTATCCAGATTATGCCTCCTTTTGCTACTGGTTCTATGAATCTTAGAGCTAAACTGAATAATATTCCGATTGAGAGCATGAGCAGTAATATATGCACATAAATACTTTGATTTAGTCCCATGATTACTGTTTCGAAATATTCGTCAATAACACCTACTAGTAGGATTGTTTCGAAGATGAAGAGCCATTTGTTGTATCTGTTGATGTTTAGTGTGTCTTTTACGCCTTTTTTTGCAGCGTCCATCTTCTTTGTTGATGCGTTCTTTATCTTTCTTAGTTTCTGTTTCATTGTTGGTTTCTTTTTTGCCATTTTTTTACCTGTTATCTTTTGTTTATATCGGCTCTGTAAAAAGCCTCGCTATTGCTCGAATTAGCAGCTTTAAATCATCTGCATATATTCTCTATAGCAGACATTTCCCGGATGGAGCTTCCCCTTTGTCTGCTATTTTCCTTCAATTGATTATGATTTAACTGATGCTGCTAATTTACACTTTTTACATAGCCTCATAGGAATACCTGCATCTTTTCGCTTAGTGGTTGGTATGTCTTGCTCTTGAATGAGAATAATTGTGCAGGTCTATGTGCTCCATCTCTTCTCTTCTCTGATAATGGTTTTATCAAGTCTAATGATTTTATCTTCTTCCTGAAGTTTCTTTTGTCTAGTTGTTTATTTAGGATTACTTCGTATGCTTTTTGGAGTTCACTTAATGTGAATTTCTCGGGCATAAGCTGAAATGCGATATTTGTTGTCTGTAATTCAAATTTTAGTTCTTTCATTGCATCGTTGATTATTCGTTTGTGATCAAATGCTAATTCTGGAAGTGAATTTATCTTAAACCATCTTGCAAGTTCTGCGTCGCTTGTTGAATGAAGTTTGACATTTTCTCCATCTATTAAAGCCATAAATGGAAGGCTTACGACTCTTCCTCTTGGGTCACGATTTAGTCTTCCTATTGCGTGGAGCTTTTTTAGGTAAACTCCTTTGACACCTGTCTCTTCTTCCAGTTCCCTTAGAGCTGCCTGTCTTAAGTTTTCATCGATCTCTACAAAACCTCCTGGAAGAGCGTATCCTCCTTTGAAAGGCTCATTTTTTCTTTTTATTAATAGAAGCTTTAGGTTGTCATTGAGGATTGTGAATACTGCAATATCTGCTGCTAAATAGAATCTGTCTTTCTTAAAGTCCATATGTTAGTGTTAAATGTACATTAATATTTAAAGGTTGTGGAATGGTGAACTTGTTAATTCTTAAGGTCTTTATGTAACTCTACTGCTTCTTTCCAATCTATAGGTAAATCATTTTTTCCATGAACAATAGATTCATAAGCTGTTCTCATTTGTTTAGCTGCAATATCATAGGGCATTTTTCCTGATCCAACACCCATTCCAGGAATAATCACACTATGGATATCATCAGACTCAGTATTGTGTTCATTCATTGATACAAATACCGCTCTAGTGGCTAAATAAACATTAACACTCTCTTTTAGACGCATCGGAACTCTCATTGTTGGAGAACTGATGAAATAAGGAAATCTTTCATCATCAGTTTTAATGATGGTTGCTGTGCCTACTGGTAATTCACCAAAATGGACTGCTTTGATTTTTTCCTGAAGTCTTTTTTCTAGATCAAAACTAAAATAATCATGTGTCAGCTTATCAAGACCTGCGTCCATAAGTCCAAATGAATTTCCAGGACTTACAATTGCGTCTGCTTTTTGTGAGAAAATATCACCTTCGATTATATCAACTTCTGAATAATCTTTAAATTCCTTTTTCCATGTAGATATTAACCCTGTATCAATTGAGCAAAGCTTAGTTTTATACATATTAATTGAGAATAAAATAGTGAATATAAACTTATCGCAATTCAATTATTTCTTAGAAATACATTCTGTTAAATTATTCTATTTTTCAAGTATTGGTATTTTTGGACCGAAGATCTTCTTCACAAAATAACTCACTACTGGATAATCTGATAAAGGAATATTATTTCTTTTGTTTACCTTTCTTATGACTTCTGGACGTACTTCTAGTTCTTTTTTGTATTCTCCTTTGAAATAATCAGAGAAATTACTGTATAATTCAAATAGGAATTCAACAGGCTTATTTGTTTGGAAATATGCCCTGATATTATGTGCTTCATCTAAAGAGACACCCCACTCATCAGGATGATTGTCAAAAGCATGATTGTTAGATAAGTACATGAGTGCAAAAACAGTCAGATCTCCCTTGTTTTTCTCACTATCATATCCTGTAGCCCTTTGATTGTATTGAGCATGAGAATCATATTTTTGTCTAATGCTTTCATCTTTAACTATTGATTCTAAGATGCTTTGAAACGCTTCTTTTACTATTCTTTTCATCTATATTGAGAAGCGGATATGTTTTATAACTATTTGGTTATGTGGTTACTGAGGAGTAGTTATTAATCGAAATATTTATAAGCTGTTATTTGATTCCAATATATATGTCAGAAGATAATTTTCAGGAAATTCTTAAGGAGTGTGGAGACGCTATGATGAAAGATTTTGTTCTCAATACTTACATAACTGGCACTTTAGAAGGTAAAACCCTGCAAGATTTAGATATCAATCAACTGATGGGAGAATTAAGAGAACAATGGAATGAAGCAATGGCTGAATTACCTGGTTATATTCAATCTTTACAAGATGGTGAGACTTTAGCTGCCAGATACAAATTTGCTGGACAAAATAGGTTATTAATCGGATTAAATAAGGTTGGTCCATTCATGAAAATTGAACCTAATTTTATAATCGGATATTCTTCAAATGTTTTTGAAAATTCTGCTGCTGTTGATGAATTAGTAGAAAATCATGGAGTTTTTAATGGTATTTCAAAACAAATGCTTGGTGATTCTTTTGATGATATTCAAGGTAGGACTGAATTAGAAGAAGGCGGTCAAGAATTTAAAGAATATTTGTCAGGAAACAGAAGCGGTCTGGTTTATCAGATGAAAAAAGGTTTTGCATTTGCTTTAGGAAATGTATTTTCGCATCTCATGTTTAAGAAATCATATGGTGAAGTTATAGCCAAAGCAGCAATGGATAACAGAGAACAGATCAGGACATATGATGCACTCTCAAGATTTTTTGGCGGTGAAAGGGATTTTGTCCAAGCTCACTTAAAGAATACTGGAGTTTCTAATGAAGCTGGAATCAAGGAAATTGGGACGTTAGCAACAAGCTTATCTCATAGTTATGGAAGATTAAGACAAGAGAAAGTTAAGAAATTAAAAGCGTATCTGCTTTATGCTCCTGCTCAATTCTGAATTGTGATAATTCTAAAACTCCTTTAAGTTATCGTCAAATCAATATGCTCAGAAGATGATACCAACATGCACATCTTGAGCCTGTCTGTGTGCTTCTTGATCTCTTTTACTACACCTTTTGTTGTCTTGCCGTCTTTTCCTGCTTTTGGAAGACCTAAGATAACTAAATCAGTGTCTTGGGATTTTTCTACAATAAGATCCTTTACAGGAGTTTTTTTGTCAAAAATCAATTCATAAGTAAGATTATCTATCCTTGCATCTTCAATATTTTTTGAAAGCTCTTCATCTGCTTCTTTATACTCTTTTTCTGATTTGACAACCTTGAAAAGCCTGATTGTCGCTTCTTCTTTTTTCCAGGTAGTGGAATGTGTTATCAAATGCGCTAAAAGCATCATCATATTACCATTCTCATCGTGGTCTCTCCACCAAACATCTATCCTTTTGAAATTTGAAAATCCACACCTATTACGGAGTACAATTACATTCTTTCGTAGAGCTTTTGCATTGTTGATTGTATCTTCCATCTTCAGCCTTTCATCAAAATCTATGAGCATAGTATTCAAAGGAAGATTACCAATAGTGTCAGTCTGGATAATACTCTTGACTGTCTCATTATAATCTCCACTAAGGGCAACTCTTGAGAAAACTTCAAGATCATACTCTTTAACATACTGCTGAAGATTGTCCTCAATCTTATCACGTTCTTTTTCATATGTCTTGAAACTTCTGAATATCAAATAATAAAGATGTGTTACACCTGTGCTGTGTGTTATCCAGTTCAACAATGTCGCCATGCAATGAAGGTTAGAACGATTGATGCAAAACGCAACAATTGTAGGTCTCCAATTCTTTTTGCTTTTATCAGCAGCTTCAATCCTTCTTAATATGACCCTTAACAATTGGAACAGCGTACCATACCAGACGCTTTCTATCTTGCTTGATGCTTTTGTTATCAATAATATGTAAAATATTATGAACTGAATAAGAAGAGATATGCCCATGATTAAAGGATTGAATAAATACATGACAAGATAACACATGACTACTCCATATAATGACACTAATGCAGGAGGATTAAATGAGGGCCTGAAGCTGGGATTTCTTGACACTTTTTCAAGGAAAGCTGCACCATTGATCCAACCATATACATTAAGGAAAAATACTGCAACAATCTGTGAAACAAAGAACAAGTCTCCAATCATTATGATTCCAAGGCCGATTATGAAAGTAACAATCATTGCAACTCGTGGTTCATCTCCTGCACCTAAGGAATTTCCAAGCCATCTCATTCTTTTAGAGAATATATTATCTATCGCTAGGGCGTGAAGTATTCTTGGCGCAGCCATAAGATAACTGAGTGCAGAAGAAGAAGTTGTCAATAGGACTCCTAGTATAATCAGGAACGGCACATAGGCAATCTTTTCAATTATGTATAAATCACTGCTTAAATCAAGCAATGATGCGCCGTAAAAGAATTTTATAGAGAGAAGAACATAAACTATCATGGTTACAAGCACTGTCCAGATTGTCCCTCTTACTAAGCTTTTTCTAGGATTCTTTAAATCACCCGACATAGATACTCCCGCGTCCATTCCTGTGACTGCTGGGAAAAACATCATGAATGCTACCCAGAACGCAATTGGAATCCCACCTAGGCCCATGAATTCAGTAGTCGCTGGGACCCTGTTTGTACCCATGAATATTGAAGCGAATGATAAGACTATCGTGAAAAGTATTATGTATTGGAGTTTTATTACAAATTTTGCTCCGATAAATGCTATTATCCAAAATACTATGAACGCAACCACTGTTATATGCATCTCTGGTATGTAAATATTAAAAGAACTAAGAATCCCTGTTACTGCTTTTGCAAATGCAATACAATAGAATGCAATACTGATAGCTTGTGCAAAGAAAAGCTGAATTCCTGTGCTTCCTCCAATCTCTGTTCCAAGGCTTCTTGAGATAAGATAATAGAGTCCACCTTTCTTTACATAAATATTTGTGGCAATCGCTGATATAGAAAATGAAGTAGCCATAGTAATAGAGTGTGCAAGCAGAACAATTAGGATCATTTTCATGAGTCCTACTCCCCCCAGTACTCTTGGAGCTACATAGTATACAACTGCTCCAAATATCGCTAGTATAGATGGAAGGAATACTCCTGAAAATGTATTGAACTTATTGCTATCTGGCTTATTGCCA
Organism: uncultured Methanosarcinales archaeon; assembly: GCA_964581515.1. Taxonomy (GTDB): domain Archaea; phylum Nanobdellota; class Nanobdellia; order Woesearchaeales; family JACJVV01; genus JACJVV01. Next base: position 107,853 of record CAZOOV010000009.1, read on the forward strand.
GTTCCGTTTGCCATGTGTACCCACTTAGTGACGTTTTTTAACTTAAGAGTATTTAAATCTTGTTGTAGATAATGTTAGAAATAGCTTGAATTATTGATGATTTTGCTTTTTTTAAGGGTTTTTGAGATATTCTATTATTAATGTCTTATTCCATATTCATCTCAATGATTGCAGAGATTAAGGTACGAATTTTATCATTTATTTCAAAGAGTGATGTCATTAATAATGCATTGTTTTTTTTTGAAGCGATTCTTATTTTTGAATAAAGTTTGTTTGTTTCTATAAGGAGGTGTTCTACTTTATTATCATCTGGGTTGTAAAATGATTTGTAGAAAAGATCAATATTTGTATTTAATTTACTTAGGATAAAGAAGTATTCTTTAGATGGTTCTCCTTTACATTCAGAATAATCTAAAATCATATATTTATAATCATCTGCTAGTTCTTCAAGACCTCTTAAAAATCGATAATAAATAGGGATGTTTTTGTATTTTGGGTGACCTCTTTTGTTTAAGACTCTTATGCAAAAATTAGTGAATTTATTGATACGCTTATCTATAGCAATTATTGAATCACATGTGTCTTTTTCTTTATTGTATATTGAAGATTCAATATCCTTGCATAGATTGAGTATGATCATCCATGTTCTTTTAAGTAGTGTATCAAATTCTTCAAATTTGGTGCCAGGGATATCTCTTATGGTACATGAATTTTTGCTTTGACGGATGACTTCAAACCCAAGTATATCTTCTGCTAGACACCTTTCGATTCTTTTGAGGTAATTTACATCATCATAAGAAAGTTCAATTTCATCATATCCTTTTCTATATGCAGAATTGATATATCTTATCCCTGTTTTGTAATTGTTTTTTATATTTACTTTGATGCTTTCAAATTCATCTTCTTTTTTAGCGTTTACTGTAAGCTTGTTACCACATTCTTCTAATTCAACAGTGGATTTAGGGTGGAGATTATTCTTCTTTACCCAAGTAGCAGGTAGAGAAATGGTTAATGTTGATGGTCCATGCCTTACTATATTTCTTTTCATATATTATGTATATGTGCCATTATATATAAACATTTCTATAAAATATGGTTATGTAACCATTAATGTGGTTATTGGTGTGGTTAGATATAAATACTATTTTGTGTTAGTTATATTTTAGGTTGTTGTTTATATTATTATAAAAAATTAATATTTAAAGTGGAGGTGGCGATTATGCCAGCAAGTCAAAATATATTGGAAGTTAAAGTTGAGATAAAACCTTATGGTGCGGATCTTATTATTGGAGCATCATCAGAAATATTAGTTGATCAGATGTCAGAATCAAGTATGTATAATGAAAGAGTTAAGTTAAGAAAAGAAAGTGAGGCTTATAAGATGATTATACCTCCTTTATTTTATTATGCAGAAGGTTCTTTTTTGTCTGAGAGATCTCCTAAAGAGGAATATATCTATGAGGGGGAGTTAGAGCAAATTATTGAATTTGCAAAGTCAGATCTTCATGATGCTGTTAAATTAATGATTTCAAGAGCTATAAGTACACAGTTAGATTATGCTTACTCATGAAATGGGTGATAAGAATGACTGGAACTATTGAGAAAAAGATAGATGAATTATCAAGACAAATTTTTGCAGGAGTGGAATTTGAATTAGAGGTTGATCCTTTGATTGAAATAATACTTCAAGGCTATCAGAATAATCGTATAGATATGGTTCTGGGGAGAGTAAGTACTTCATTGAAACCATCTGTATGTGGACGAGATAAAATGAGTTTTACGCAAGTGATATTGCTTGATTGTGGGTCATATCAGGAACCGGCATACCCTAAACTAAATGATAATTATTCTGAGACTAGGTTATATCTTGCTCATTTACCTGGTTTGGCTGAATGGTCATTATTTCTTGAGTTGAAGAAAGGAGTTATAGGTGAGACTCATGCTAGGTATTTAGATGATCCTGATACAGAGGAAATTAAGATGGAACATTATATCTTTACTAAAGGACCTTATAAAATTCCTGATAGTTTGCCAGAACAGATAAGGGACATAATTGGCTACAGAAAATAATTGTCTGATAAAGAATAAGGAATAAAGCAAATCTTTTTAAAATAATTTTATAATGTGAGAGTTAAAGAAGAGGTCATCAATTTTGATTATGGAGATTTATTCTTCATTTAAGGGTTTTGGATCTATTGTTGGGAATCCTTTTAATTCTCTTTTAACATGATAGCTTATGATATTGTCAAAGATTATACTAATTTTGTCTGTATCAGATTTTATTCCTTCAGGAAGTATTTCTAATAGTTCACCGTATCTGCTGTTGAGTTCTTTTTTATTGATATTGGGCATATCCCAAGATATCTCTTCAAAATATTCTCCAAACATGTGTACATGATCGTATGCCTTTAGGAAATCTGGTCTTGAGATGATGATCTCTTGATCTGTTATTTTTTGATAGCATTCTACGATTTCATTATCCATTCTTTCTGAGCTTAGATCAAGAATTGTTTCTGCTCCATATCTGAATCTTGGGTTGAGGTTATTACATCTTAATTGGTCTCCCACTTCACCTAATATCTTTGCACCCATTCCAAGGAATGGACTTGCCATCATCAATGCTCCGATTGCTACAGATGTAGGAGAAGCATGTTTTGCTCCTGCCACCATAAATCCTAGTCCAGCAGCTTCTAATGCAATGAATCCAAGGCTAGGTCCACCATGGTAAGCTCCCATTTGGATTGGATTCTCTATCTTATTAGTAAGCCATCTAGGCGGCCATGATACTGCTTTTTGTTCAAGCACTTTACTTGTCACTTCATCTATTGTTGAGTAAACTGCTTCATTAGTTGTAAATTTTCCTGAGAATAAAGTCCAGAAATCATCTTTGCTGTAAACAGCAATGAATTGATCTATTGGATCTGCACTATTGTGTGGACTAATAAAACAAGGATATGAAAATTCTCTTCTTATGTATACATCCCATTTGCCTTTTCTTTGGACAGAATTTTGTATCTCAAATGAATCAGGAAGAATCTCTTGTAATCCCAGCTTCCATGTATTGTAATGATCACCTAAAAGAGGAATTCTTGTAGGTTCTCTAAGAAAAGAAGCGATATTTCTGCTATCTTTCATCCATTCTTTTGCATTATGAGCACATTGAAGCATGTTATTAATATAATTAGTATTGGTTTTATAAATTTGTATATTTGTCTTAATATATATTGTATTTTTATTGTTTAAGATGATATTAAGTCCAAACTAAAGCAAATCTTTTTAAAATCATTTTTTCTTTGTTCTTATTATGTTTAAATGCAATAATTGCGGAGGATGCTGTGAAGATCCGGCTACTCAGATCAATCTTACTCTTGGAGACATCAAAAGGCTTTCTGATTATACTAAGAAGAGTGCTTCTCAGTTGTATAAAGAAGGGATGATAGGAATATATCCTTTTGGAGATCCTTTCAAGGATGATGAGTTTGAGACAGATGTAGGATTATTTATTCCATGTGGCTATCGAGTCTTTAAGAAAGATAAAAAATGCAAGATATGCAATGTCTATCCTGCAAGACCTCTTAACTGCAGAATATTTCCTTTTTGGCTGCTTGCAGAAGCTCCTCTGGATGAAGTTGAAAAGTTTGCTAAAGATTATCCATGTACTAATATTGATGATGATTTTAAAGATGACAGAAAATTATATCATAAATTCAAAGAACATCTTGTTGGAATACTTTCTGAAGAGATAAGGGTGACAGATCCTTTCTATGAAAAATTAGGTTTGAAGAAAAAAATAAAAGTAAAACCGACAAAAACAAAAGAAGAAGACAGAGAAGCGATAGCCAAGATTGTAAAAGATATGAAAATGGAGGATTTTTCAGAAATATTTAAGAAGATAGATGGTGAAATAAAGAAACATGAGTTCGTTTCATACAAGAAAATTAAGAATTGGGAAGATTTTTTGGAGGAATAGATGATGATAATAAGTTTTGATCTTGACGGTACATTAATAGATTCTTTTTCAATACATTGGGACGCAATGAAGACTACTGGCAAGAAGCTTGGTATTCCTGTTGAAGAGAAAGATAAACTGCTTTTTGCAGGAGCAAGAGAAGAAGAAGGTTTAAAGATAGTGCACAAGGGCATCTCACAAGAGAAATTGGATAAGTTTCGCGCCCTGAAAGATAAGACATACAATGATAATCAGCATAATATAACCAGTTTTCCAGATACTATGATGACTTTGCATGAATTATCTAAAAAAGCAAAACTTCTTGTGCTTTCAAATTCATATCATGCTGAGATAATAAGATCGCTTAATTTTGCAGGCATAAATCCTCTTATCTTTGATAAGATAATCGGTGCAGATGAAGTCGATCATCCTAAACCTTCTGCTGATGAGATACTTCTTGCAGAAAAACTTGAGAAGCATGATGTAGATTATCATGTAGGTGATACTGTTGTTGATATGCAGACTGGAAACAGTGCTGGTGTCAAGGCAATCGGTGTAACTACAGGTATTACTCCCAGAGAGATGCTTGAGAAGCAAAATCCATTTAAGGTGATAGACCATCTTTCTGAATTGCTTAAGATTATAAAATAAAAGATTAAATAAAGATTAGGATTAGAATAAAATAAGAAATAAAATAATTGTAGTAACTAAATAATAATATTGGGATTAAGATAAAAATGAAATACTACATATACAGGATCAAATATAAGGTCTATACTACTCTTACTCAGACTGATATAATCATGAACTCTCTTGATAAGCTCGAGCTTGAGCATGACGATAAAGTGATAATCATAGTATCTCAATCAATGGTTGTTATCGGAGCTTATAGATATAATAAAGAGAGCGATCGTTTCGTAAGGGAAAAAGAGATCAATCTTGCAGTTGATAAATTCTATGAGACACTCCCTATGGTTGAGTTTGTAAATGAACATACTTACAAGATGTTCTCTAAAAGATTAAGAGAGATTGATAAAGAGAATTATGAAGCGTTTCTGGTGTGAGAGTCGATAATTAGTTTTTGGATTATTATTTGAATTAATTTCTTATGTTAAAATTTCTTATATTGAGTTTTATGTTGAGTTCCACATGATTTCCCAGAACTTGTCGTAAGACTGTGCTGCAATCTTATTGTGTATCAATATTCCTATTGGGTTTTCTGTCCAAAGAATGATTCCTATCTTGTCATTTCTTATTATTGTTTCAGTCAATGGTTCAAAACCCATTTTAGTAAATTTATACTGTGCATCAGGATAAAGATTTACATCACACCATTTTCTTAGTGATTCATTGAACAAAAGTTTTGCCTTAATTCCTTTTTCTGCTCTTTTTTTATGATAACTCATCCAGAATGCATCTCCCATCATCAAGGATTCTTTTGAAGAGCCAAAAGTGTGATGTTCGCTGCCACCTGCTTCCAATAATTCATGCAATAATTCTCTTATTCCTTTAATGCCTTTGAATGTTGTTATTTCTGATTTCTCTTTTGCCATCTCTTGCTTAAGTGTAAGCTCTGGAAGCAATTTTTCAAATTGTTTTTTCTTTTCATCAATATAATCAGAAATATGCTTAGGATCACTAGCCTGATAATGATTTCTTTGGCCTTCTTTGATAAATGAGGCAAAACCTTTATTCACCAACTTATTTAGGGTCATATGCACTACTGAGCTCTGCAAGCCTGATTTCTCTATTATGGGGCCCGCTGTGCTGAGTCCTAACTCAAGTAGAGCTAAATAGACCTTGATTTCAGCGTTTGTAAAGCCTAAATCTTCGAGTATTTTGGTGTCCATATATATGGTATAATATACTACTATTTAAACCTTTTCTTTTCCTCCTCCATTAATGGAGAGTGAATGTTTATATACTTACTATGCCTACTTGATAGTAATAAATATGATTGAATATGATATGAACATAATGTATTAGGGGTGATACAAATGTCAAACAAAACATGTCCAAAATGTCAACATAAACACTTTACAGAAGATAGATTTTGTGAAAATTGTCTACAGAATATGTCTAGTCCAGCAAAACAAGGATATTATGCGAGGTGGATACAATGAGTATAGATAACTATGTAACAAATAATGATGTACAATCAAGCTACACGCCAAACGGAAAGACTGTACTTCTTGATCTTTGGGGTGTTGTACTAGATCAGGAAAAAGCAGGGAAAGTTATGGTAGATGCATATCGGAAGCAAGCTACAAGTGACGGCGTTCCTGCTGAAACAATAGATAGTGTTGTCAGTGATTATAATAAGGTACTTCAGAATGATAAATCTGTTGCAGACAGGAAAGGAGATATTGTAAATGCATTGCAGGATCCAGCAGAGGAATACATTGAGAAGAGTGATGATCCAGATATTTCTGAAAGTCTTGAAGAATCAATATATGCAGATTCAGTCAGTGTAATCAGTCGTGCAAAATCAGAAGGATACAATGTTGCAGTATTTACAACAAAGTCTGCTGAATGGATCCGTGAATACATAAAAGAACAATTAGGAGAGATATACGACGCGCCTGAAGGAAAGACTGCACAAAGATTTGATGAAATCTACAGGAATGAAGCACGCAGTGGAAGGGAAGTAGTCAGTTTTACTGAGGATGCATCAAAAGCTCTAATGGCTGCGCAAAAAGCAGACTATGTGATTGGTAGTCTTATCTATATCAATAGGGGAGACAATGGTCTTTCAAGAGAAGAATGTGAAGAGAATGGAATAGTATATGCTGAGAATCTTGAAGATGTCTATAATCACGTAGTTGCTCAAGAAGGGGTGGAAGAAGGAGCAGAGAAAGTAGAGCATGGAAGGAGTAAGGCTGAAGGAGGAAATGATGAGAAAGAAAGTGAAAGTGATTGTGAGAACAATAGATGTGATAATGGTGAGTGTGATAGTGGTAATGAGAATTATGAAGCAACTGATGCTGCAGAGGGAGGTGAAGCAAGTGAATGAAATAAGCGAGGCTGATAATTCAGTCGATGATTCAGATAAGTGGGTAAAACGTTGGGCAGGCTCTTATACTTTCATCTCTTGCAGTTATTGGGGCCCACAATATCTCAAAACACTCAATAGGATACTTGGCAAAGGATTAGATACAACTGTCTTTATCCATAAGAAAGGAACAGTAACTTTTCTTGTAAAAAAAGAAGAACTTGACTCTTTAGGTAATTTTCTTGCTAAGAAAGTTCAGGAGAATAAAGGATGGGCTGTGGAATTGTTGAATAAATTAAAAGAAAATACTGATGTAATCATGGCTATGATGGATAAATTGAGCTGTAGGATAATGGACTTAAGGGAATATAATAGATTTATTGATGTTTTTGAGAAGCATCTTGCATATCATGTATTCATGAAAAAGACTGTTGATTATCTGTCTGATGAATTGCTTGGTAAGATGTTACCCTTATTTAAAGATGCAAGAGTGTATTCTGAAGCAGTTTACAGCAGGACTGAAAAGTTTTTCAGAGACTTAGCAAAAGTAATAGGTGAAAAAGAGAATGTAAGTTCTGAATACTTGACTTGTTTAAGTCAAGAGGAGCTTGAGAGATATCTTTCTGAGCAAGCATTGCCTCAAGAAAATATTTTGAAAGAAAGATATGAGTCTAGTGTATTATTATGTGAAGGTGGGAAGATGCATATATTTACTGGCGAGGGAGCAGTTCACTTAGAAAAAGAAATTATCGGAAGCAAGCATAAGAGAAAGATGGTGCAAGGAAATTCAGTATGTCCTGGCTTGGTTACAGGCAAATGTAGGATTATTCATGATCCACTTGCTGAAGTTGAATTTGAGCAAGGTGATATACTAGTTACAGGAATGACTAGACCTGAATTTATTCGTTTCTATGATAAGGCAGGTGCGATTGTTACAGATGCAGGCGGAAAGCTCTGTCACGCTGCACTTATTGCAATGGAAATGAATAAACCTTGTGTAGTTGGCACTGGGAATGCAACTCAACATTTCAATGATGGAGATATGATCCATGTCGACGCAACAGAAGGTGTTGTTAGAAAATTGTGGTGAAGTAAATATATATTTAACGTGCCATAGCCTTAAATAAGAGAATTTGTTTTTTATTACATGATATGGACAACTCTTGAAAGACCAGGCTTCTTCGGAAGCAAAAAGGATGAGATCATCCGCCAATACAATGAAATGTTTGGCGAAGAGAACTGGAGACTGATGTGGCAGTGGAATGATGGTGTTGTGCCTTATATTGAGGCATGCCAACTATATGAAGACGGCTACTATGCAGATTCTTTCAATCGAGAGGATCTGTGGAAGAAACTTTCTAAAACTGCAAGCGATGTGTATGACCATACACCAACTAACGTAGAGTCAGGACTTGATTATACTCTTCAAGAAGGGACTGCAACACATTTGCAGGATATTGCCATAAGAAGAGTGATGATGAGGAGGGGCTGGAAATTTGAAGGCGATGAGCTTGTACAGATCAGAAGCCATAGTCAATATTGGGGCGAGAATCTGAGTCCAGGGAAATTACCTTTCCACATGCCTGAAATGATTGTTGAGCCAAGGCTTGAGAGCTGGTGGGATAAAGATACGATAGAAGACTTTTATCAGAGCAATAAGGTGGTGCAAGTGAGGGAATGATTTTTATTTTTTTATTTTTTATTCAGTTAAGTATACTGGGGCACGGCGCGATTATGACTCGCTTTTTGCTCGTCATGCGCCTCATTTGGCACCAGTATACTTATTGATTATATTATTAATGCTTCTCTTAGCATAATCTTTTTATAATAGTTCGATAAATGCTTTGTTGGTGATAAAATGAGGAAAATGATAATTGCAGGGAACTGGAAGATGAACAAGACTCTTAGTGAGAGTGTTGAGCTTGCTAAATCTATTAATGATTCTGATAAGGTTGGAGTTATGATTGCTCCTAATTATACTGCACTTGCAGCTGTTAAAGAATTGATTAAGGATAAAAAGATCTGCCTTGCAGCACAGAACATGCATTATGAAGAAGAAGGAGCATTTACAGGAGAAGTATCTCCAAATATGCTTAAAGATATTGGATGTGGACATGTAATCCTTGGACATTCTGAGCGAAGGCATGTATTTATGGAAGATGACGCTGTGATAAGGGAAAAAGTCTTGTCTGCTCTTGCTCATGATATCAAAGTAGTTCTTTGCATAGGTGAAAAACTCGAGCAAAGAGAGACTGGAAAAACAAATGAGATTCTTGAAATGCAATTAAAAGAAGGGCTTAAAGGAGTAGAGAAACTCGACAATGTCATAATTGCTTATGAGCCTGTTTGGGCAATAGGTACTGGAAAAGTTGCAACAGTAGAACAAGTACAGGAGACTCATGCATATGTTAGATCTGTGATTGAAAGCATGTATGATCCAGAAGTTGCATCAGCTATGCGAATATTGTACGGCGGAAGCCTTAAGCCAGAGAACGCACCTGAACTTCTTGCATTAGAAGATGTTGATGGTGGACTTATTGGAGGTGCAGCACTAAAAGCTGAATCTTTCAATGAACTTATATCTATTGGTGAAAATAATAGTTAGAAAAATAATATGGATTTTTTTAATTATTTTTTTAAGTAATTATTCTTTCTAAGTCACTATCAGATTTATCTTAGAAGGTGTAGGGCTGTCACCATAATAGTTACTTGCTGAACATACTACTCCTTCTGAAGGGCCTGAACAAACCTCTATATTGAATATATAATGTCCTCTAGGTGCGTCGTTCATAGAAGACATACCAATCACAATAGAATCTTGTTTATTTATTTCTATTTTTGCTTCTCCTCCTCTGCCTACTAGATAAAGGATTACAGGTTCACCTTCATATCCTTGTCCACTATAGCCGGTGATTGTACATTCTGCACCAGAACAACTGAGTACATGATCTCCATTTTGATTTTCAACAGGTATAA
>CAZOOV010000010.1:0-114246 GCA_964581515.1 uncultured Methanosarcinales archaeon
ATGTTGTTGATGATTGTAATTTTAATGTTATTGTTGATGCTGGTTAGACTGATCCTAATTATCCTGATTGTGATGGTTATGGGATCAGTGATGTTGTTGAAGATTCTAATCAATATGGTATTGTTGATGCTGGCGAGACTGACCCTACTGATAGTGATAGTGATGATGATGGATTAAGTGATGGTGTTGAGGATGCTGATCATGATGGTGTTGTTGATGCTGGTGAAACAGATCCTAATGATTCTGATACTGATAATGATGGGTTGAGTGATGGTATTGAAGAAATAGGTGGTACTGATCCTAATGATACTGATAGTGATGATGATGGCATAAGCGATGGTATTGAAGATTATAATGGGAATGGTATTGTTGATTCTGGGGAATCTGACCCTAATGATAGCGATAGTGATGATGATGGTTTAGATGATGGTGAGGAAGATGCAAATCAGAACGGCATTGTCGATCCTGGCGAGACTGATCCTACTGATAGTGATAGTGATGATGATGGTTATTCTGATGGTGATGAAGTTGCTGGTGGCAGTGATCCTAATGATCCTGGTGATACACCTGGTCCTGGCGGTTCATGTTCAACTAATAGTGATTGTGGTATCGGTGAGACATGTATAATTGGTGCTACTTCAGTAGAGAATGAATGTTATGCAGATGTTATAGGATACTGGAGATTTGAAGAGACTTCAGGAAGCAGTTCTGTAGATTCAAGCATTAATTCAAATGATGGTACAGCAAGCGGGGTTGTTTGGAATCCTTCTGGACAAGTAGGCAGATCAGTTGAATTTGATACTAGTACTGATAATATCGCTTTGCCTTCAGGAGCAATATCTAATATACCTCAAGGAACAATATCTTTTTGGGTCTATCCTACTAGTGATAATACAAATGTTTTCATGATAAGCTTGCGTGATGGTTCTTCATCTTATGCAAGGACTGAAGTGTATTCAGGAAGCACTGGATATTTAGGTGCTGCTACCGGTGGTTATCATAGTTCAGCTTATGCTCCTGATACAGTAGCTGTTGGTATAAGTGAACAAGATATAACCTTTCCTCTTTCACAATGGTCTTTTGTGACTTTTGTGTGGGACGGGGATGAAGCAAGATTATATAGAGATGGTAATGCAGTCAGATCTACATATGATTATGAAGGACAAGCTGTCATTAAATCAAATACTGCTCAATTTATATTTGGAAAGAGAGCAGATTCTTCAAGCTATTCACTTATTGGAAGAATGGATGAAGTAATCTTTTTTGACAGAGTTTTATCTGATGCAGAAATATTTGGATTGTATGAGTCTACTACTAATCTCAGCACTTCATGTACTGGTATAACATGTCCTGATTATTGCAATGGTACAACAAGATATAGTTCTGGTTCATGCAGTAATGGTCAATGTTCTTATTCTGCAGAAGCATGTTCTGGTGGTTGTTCAGATGGTACATGTTATTCAACTGACATATCTTGTACATGGAACAGCATGACATGCTATAATACCTGTTCTGGTGTTGCTATATCAAGAGAATATGGTCTTGCAAAGAATTGTGAATCTCCTTATGATACATGTTCAGAAAATTGTACTTTATACTGCGCAACTGTACCTGGAGCAGAATGTGCAAGGATGTATGCTCCATGGTATGATGCAGGTGGAGAGGGTGGTGCATGTGTCTGCTATGCGGGAAATGCGACAGAATCCCATGCTTGGAGTGATGTATGCGCAAGCAATGTCAACAGCTGCATCAGTCTGTCATGCTCTTCAAATTCAGATTGTGATATAGGTGAAACTTGTGTAGATGGAGGATGCTATTCTGGTGTTGTCGGGTATTGGCCTTTGAACAATAGTTTGGTTGATAGAGGACTGAACGGTCTTGATGCAACATCTAATGGAGGCGCTATCATGTCTGATCATTATTCATTAGATGGAGATAATGATTATCTTTCAGTTGCAGATGCTGGTGCACTTGACCTTACTAGTGGTATTTCTATAAGCGCTTGGGTAAGAAGGGATGAGCTTTCAAGGATTGATTCAATTGCTTCAAAAGGACCTTATAGTCTAAAGATCGGAGCTGATGACAGGCCATTCTTTGAATTGACTGATGGAGATGAGACAACCTTTAGTGTTGCTGCAACTTTGCCGGATATGAGCTATCAATATAGTATGGCGGTTTTTAACAAAGAGCTGTATTTCGGAGGAAATGGTTCATTGACTTCGATGGATCAGTCTGGTTCTCTTACAAATCATGGGAAGGCACCTGGGTTTGATTACATCGATTATCCTGTAGTATATATGAATAATCTCTATGTAAGGGCATATGATCCTTCTATAAAAGATGGAGATCTTTATTATTTAGATGGAGGTTCATTCACTGAGGTTCCTGGGGCACCTACAGACAATAATATGACAATCCCTTTTACTGTCTATGATGAAGATCTGTATCTCTGGACGAGGCATGAATATCCTGGTAGGCATATAGGTTATCTATTCGATGGAAGTTCTTTCACTAGTTTAGGTGATGTCAATGATTCTATTGGTTCATATGTGTTTTCAGCAACAGTCTTTAACGGTAATTTATTACAAGGTGTTGGATATAGATTACAGTCAGAAAATGCAGGGAGTTTTGCCCATGTGAACAGATATGATGGCGGTACAACCTGGACCTCATTAGGGATTATATATGGAGATACATGCAATTCACAGAATGAGTGTTATTATGCATATTATTCCGGCGTCTATAATCATGAATTGTACTCTTGTGGTTATGATTGGGGGTTGATAGGCAGATACAATAATGGTACAAGCTGGGACTCTTTGCCTGCACCTCAAAGTGATATAGCTACAAGGGCTCCGATAACGCATAATGGAAAATTATATGTGCAGAGTTCATGGTATGGCGGAAGTACAGGGCATTTGAGTAGGCTTACAACTTCTGATACATGGGATAATGTTAAATCATGGTCTGGTAAAAATCTAAATGGTATAACAAAAGCAGTATATGATGGTAAGTTATATCTTAGTTCTGGTTTAGATAGTAATCAGATATATGCGATGGGTGATGGTCTTGCTGCTTATTCAGATGTTAGAGCAGTCAAAGGTGGATGGGTGCATATAGTCGGTACATATGATGGCAGCACTGCAAAGATATATGTTAATGGTGTTGAGGAAGGAACTAGAACAAATGCAATCACAATTGATACTAATAATCTTGAACTGTTGATAGGTGGCAGTTATGGAAATAGCATTGCAAGCTACGGTAATCCTGGAGAAGAATATCTTAATGGTGATATCAATGAAGTTGTGATTTTCAATAGGAGTTTAGATGCTTCTGAAGTAAGTGCACTTTATGATGGTGGTAGAGGAGTGAATGCTACTGCAAGAGGAAGCAGTCCAGGTCCTACAGGAGATCCTTGTGAAGGCACTGTATGGACTACTTCAATTAGTAATTGTTGTGAATTGCAATTGATGAAGGATGATCTAACTACAGATTATACTTTGATACAGGATATTGATTGCAGTGATACAGTTAATTGGAATGGTGGAAAGGGATTTGAACCTGTAGGTAATTGTACTGATAGAACGATCTCTTGCAGTGAAGATACTTTTATAGGTGCTTTTGATGGTAATGGGAAAGTCATAAGTAATCTGTACATTAATAGGCCTGATAGGGATTATGTTGGATTGTTTGGTGCTGCAAATGAGAATAATAATTATATCCGAAAAGTGGGGTTGGAGAATGTCAATATAACAGGACATAATCTCGTTGGTGCTTTAATAGGTTATTATGGCTGGTCAAGCTATCAACCTGATGTATATGAAGTATATTCTACTGGTACTATTAATGGTAATAATAGAGTTGGAGGCGTGTTAGGTGCTTTTAGAGATGCAGGAATTGCAGATTCATACTCTACTGCAGATGTAACAGGAAACTCGACAGTAGGCGGGCTTGTAGGTCAGGCAATATGGGGAAGGACACAGAGATGTTATGCAAGTGGTGATGTCATAGGTAACAACGAGACAGGTGCTCTGCATGGAGAATCATATACTGTGGACTTTGGAACCTATCAATGGATACATTATAATTTTGCGACAGGAAAAGTAACTTGTACTGGAACTGCATGTGGTGGAATAAGTGGAAATATTGTTCCTGCTCCAAATCTGTATGAGTTCTATGACAGCAGATGGTATAATCAAACTGATGATGCTGAATTCTGCATAGGTGGAAGAGATGAGAATCCTGCTCAATGCACTGCTATTTCAGGGAGTGATGATTATTTTAAGGGAGATGTAGACAGTGATGAACCAATTGCTCAATGGGATTTTGTGAGTGTTTGGGATGAAGTTGCAGGAGATTATCCTGTATTGCAGTGGCAGGGTGTTGGAGGAAGTGTTGAACCAACATGGTGTTATCAGGAGACTGCTAATGTGAGTACTGTTTGCGGTGGTCTTGATACTGGAAGCTATGGTCTTGAAGGGTATTATTTCTATATTAATTACACTAAACCTGCAGGTGCGACAAATAACAGCAATTGGCAGGTGAAGCATGCTGATTATGGTATCTATAACGTGACTGGTATTCCTGCAGATTGTTGGGCACAGGACCCACTACAGTTCAGGGCTAATTCTGATAATGTACTTAGCAGTATAAGTTCAAATGTCCAATGCAATACTGGATCTGGATGGCAGACAATTGGACAGAGCTATTCTGCATCTTGTTCTTCAGGTATGAGTTGGGGTACATGTGAACTTGGATACAGGCTATATGATGGTAATTGGAACACCTATGCTTCATATGAGAATGGAGGTTGGCCTGATAGTGATTATTATTGGTGTGATACTCCAAAATGTTCTAGTCCAGATATCGCAATGAGATTCTATGAAGAAGGAATGTGGTGGTATATAGAATAGATTTTTTGTTATTTATTTTTATTTTATTTCTTATTTTTATTATTTTTAACTTCTTATTCTTCTCTTATTTTTTAATTTCTCATTCTTTTGCCATATTCCAGAATGTGTTGAAGTATGTCTTGAAGCCGTCAACGATCTCTTTATTTTTTATGAGGATTGATTTTGGATCGTTTGTTACAAAGAATATGAATGCTTTGTCTTTATAGAATGTGACGTCCATCTTTGAGAAAAGATTCTCTGGAAGATATCTTATTGCAGAATTTATTGATGTTGCAGGTACTAGATTTCCTTTTGTCTTGTGGCTTGCAAGCATATTTACTTTAACTTTCTTCTTTGATCTCATTGTATGGTATTTTTGAAACCATGCTTTGAGTCCAGCAGGATTATTTCCGTAATCTGCATTTAATACAAAATATTCTTCTCCTGGATTTAATTCATCAAGCATATTCAAAAAAAGATGCTTTATTCCAGTCAGTCCTTCATACATTGTCATTTCGGTGTCTTGCTGTGAAATTTTTTTTTGAGTTTCTAATTGAGGTATAAGGTTTTTGATAACTTCTTTTTGCTTGTCAAGTTCTTTTTCTTTGTCATCAACATAGTCAAGAAGTCGATTAGGATCAGTTGCGCTGAAAAATTTTATCTTTCCAATGATAATATGGCCTACTAAGCTTTTTTTTTCAAGCCTGTCAAGTATCTTATAGACTTTTGATGATGAGACGCTTGCTTCTTTTGCTAAAGCTCCAGTTTTTGTCTGGCCTAGCTTGATCAATGCCATATAGACTTTAGTCTCTCCTTCTGATAAGCCTATGTCTCTTAGCGCTTTTATCTCCATTTTTAGGTTGATTTCGTTGGTATTTATATAAATTACGACCCCTTAAGGGGACAATAGGTTTTATATACTCATTAGTACTACGTAATAGTAACAATTACGAAACATATTAATATTCAATAAACAGGGGTGATAATAAATGAGGAACAGAACATATGCAACAGCAGATGAAGGATCACGTTTTGTTATTGTAGCTCCTCATGCAGCTGGAGATGATAAGAAAACAGGAGACATTGCTGATAAAGTAGCTGAACTTGTAAAAGGTGCAGTAGTCATTAATGATAAATTTGTCAAACCTAGCAACAGCAATGCAAGAGCTGATGGAAAAGATGTTGAGGATTTCAATAAGTTATCCTGGAACGGAAGGAGATATGTATGGGATGATAAAAAACCTCAGATGAAGAAATTTTACGATACAATAGAAGATTATGTAGTAGATGCAAGAGAGCATTCATCAGATGGAAAGGCAACAATCGTTTATATACATGGGATGAGGGATGGTGTAGATGGTGTTGGTATAGATATTGGTTATGGAGTTAAGCATTATCGTGGTAAGCTTAAATCTGCAAAGAGCCATCCGAGATCAGGAGACAATACTGGTGTTCGAAGAGCTAGCTACAAGGATATAAAGATTTTGAAAGATCGTTTACGAGGTAGGATGTATGATAGAAGACCTATTTTTAAGATAGGTATCGCTCAGGCAAGAAGATATCATGTCTGTAATGGTAGGACAAGAAGAAAAGATTTTGCAGCATGGAGCAGTCAAAATGGTATACAGTTCCATAGGGGAAGCAGTGACGCATCTTTTCAGCTAGAGATATGTGAAGAACTGAGAAAAACTCCAAACTATATTGCAGGTGTGATTGCTGAAGCGCTTAAGAAGGCGTATAGATAGTAATTTATCTGAAACTTATAGATTGGAAATTAACAGATAATCTATTGGGGTGATTTGAATGAGAAAAATAGTTTGTCCTAGATGCAAGACTCAAAATTTTGGAGAAGACAATTTTTGCAAAGAATGCCTTACTGACCTTTCAATATTTGCTCCCCCTGGTTATCATGCACGATGGAGTGTTTGGGTGAGGGTATAAGATGGGAAAAATTGTCAGTCTTCATTGGCCATTTGTCCTAGTGACAACTATTGTATTATATATTCTGATAATAGTATCATTTCCATTCAACAGGCAGGCAAGTACAGTTTTTTTGTTTTTGCTTATTGCGTATTGGAGCAGGCTTCCTGGTTGTGGTATCCCTACTCCTTTCTTTGTACTGTACCAGGCAGACTTAGTGGATATGTTCAGTCTTATTGTAGCTATCAATATAGGTGGTGTACAAGGTGCAATGTTCTCGATATTTGGTAATTTCGCTTCAAGAGCTGCAGGTGTATTTCCACCTTGGGCAGGTGTAATCAATGATGCAGCTTCACAGAGTGTTATATGCATGTTTATAGGTTTTGTACATTCGTTTACAGGAAATATCTTTGTTACTATGATGGTGTATACTGTAATAAGGAGGCTTGGTTTTATTGTAGGATACTTCTTGTCAGCAGGAGCGTATGGTTCACCAGTTTATTTCTTTTTAATACTATGGCCAGGTGCGACTGCTGTATCGCTTTTAATCAATGGTTTTTATGCGAAATATTTTGGCTTTTTCCTAGATGGTATATTAAAAGAAGGTGTTAAATTTAATTGGCCTTTGTTTTTATTTGCTACATTGTTGATTGCATTAATGTGGAAATTGATGATTGGAAAGACATCGAGTAAATATTTGCGCCAAGGTGAACTTGCTAAACAAATGATGAAAAAGATTACTGGTATTAAGAAGAAAGAAGAGGAAATAGAAGAAAATGTAGATGAAATGTTGCTTAATGAAGTAAAGCAGATAATATGACACTGAACCTGATAATGTTTAGGGTATATTCGCAACTAAATTACAAAAATCTTTATAAAGCATTTAATATACCTTTGAATATTCATAATTAAGTATAGGAGGGATTATTATGGCAATTGTAGGATTTAACTTTACAAAGATTAACGGTGAAAAGTCAGGGAATGTAACTGGCAAGATAAACATAAACAATAATGTTATTATTACAGATGTAAAAGGGATTGATGTAAATCTTGGTGCAAAAGAGAATAAAGGACTTCTTGTCAAGTTCAAGTATGTTTGTGAATATACACCTAATGTAGGAAAGATTATTCTTGAAGGTGAAATCATTACACTTGAGACAGTTGATACAGTCAAAAAATGTATTGCATCATGGGAAAAAGATAAAAAGATAGATCCTGAAATAACAAGGATGGTCTTGTCAAATGTGCTTAATAAAAGTACTGTTCAGGCAGTTATAGTGAGCAAAGATCTTTCATTACCTGCTCCAATACCACTACCTAAAATAGATGCTAAGCCAGAGTCTAAGCCAGCATCTAAGTCAGCAGTTAAAAAGAAATAATTTTTTATTTTATCTTATTTTATATTTTATAATCATCATATCTTATATGATTATATTTTATGATAATTACATTTTAAGTATAATTAAAGGTGAGTAATTATGGCAGAAGAAAATCAAGTTTCATTGAAAGTTGCAGAAGCTGTACAAGATGATGTAAATAAGGGCATTGTCAGGATCGATTCTAAATATATGAAAGAGATTAATGTAAAAACAGGAGATATTGTCCAGATTGAAGGACAAAGAAAAACTCTTGGTATTGTAGACCGAGCGTATCCTGGTGATATTGGACTTAACATCATAAGAATGGACGGTCTAATAAGAAGAAATGGAAAGACTGGAATTGGTGAGATGGTTAAGGTCATGAAAATTCTTGTTAAAGAAGCAAAAAAAGTCATAATTGCACCTGCAAGAAAAGATATCATGATAAAAGCTTCTCCACATATATTTAAACATGGTCTTTTAGGAAGAGCAGTCCTTAAAGGGGATATTATAAGTCTTGGTGGTACAAAAAGCAGAAGATCTGCAATGTCGCATTCACCTTTTTTTGAAGATGTATTCAGCATGCTTGATGAGAGTATGGCTGGATTTGGTTTTGGAGACCTTAAGCTTGTAGTAGCTGATGTTGCTCCTAAAGGCGCTGTCATCATTACTGAAAATACAGAAGTTGTCTTCAATCCTGAGGCTGTTGAAGTTAAGGAAGAAGAAGAATTCCCTGAAATATCTTATGAAGATGTTGGTGGACTTGAAGATGAGATAAAGAAAGTTAGAGAAATGATTGAGCTTCCACTTAAACATCCTGAACTTTTTGAAAGACTTGGTATAGAACCACCTAAAGGAGTATTACTTCATGGTCCTCCTGGAACAGGAAAGACGCTTCTTGCAAAAGCAGTGGCAAGTGAGACTAACTCAAACTTCCATGTCATCAATGGTCCAGAGATTATGTCAAAGTTTTATGGGCAATCAGAAGCTAATCTTAGGAAAATCTTTGAAGAAGCTGAGAAGAATGCACCTAGCATAATATTTATCGATGAGATTGATGCAATAGCAAGTAAACGTGAAGAATCACATGGTGATGTTGAAAAGCGTGTTGTTGCACAGCTGCTTGGTATAATGGATGGACTTAAGAGTAGAGGAAAAGTTGTAGTAATAGCAGCAACTAACATCCCTAATGCTCTTGATCCTGCACTTCGTCGTCCTGGAAGATTTGACAGGGAGATAGAAGTCGGTGTTCCTGGAAAAGATGGTAGACTAAATATTTTGAAAATTCACACTAGAAATATGCCGCTTGATAAAAGCGTTGATCTTGATGAATTTGCTTCAATAACACATGGTTTTGTAGGTGCTGATCTCTCATCTCTTGCTAAAGAAGCAGCAATGGTGAGACTTAGGAAAGCTTTTCCACATCTGCAGAGCATAAAGAAAGAAGATAAACAGACTACTATTTCAAAGGAAGACCTTGAAAAACTAACTATAGTTAGAGATGATTTTCGTGATGCATTGAAAGTTGTTAGACCAAGTGCACTTCGTGAAGTTCTTCTTGAAAAGCCAAACATATCATGGACTGATATAGGTGGACTTAAGGAAGCAAAACAAGAAGTAAAAGAAGCTGTCGAGTGGCCACTTCAACATCCAGATGCATTCAGGAAGCTTGGTATTAGGCCTCCTCAAGGAATATTACTTTATGGTCCGCCAGGAACTGGTAAGACTATGATGGCAAAAGCTGTTGCTAAAGAGAGTGAAGCGAATTTTATATCTGTGAAAGGACCTGAACTTCTTGTAAAATGGGTAGGTGAGAGTGAAAAAGCAGTTCGTGAGATATTTAAGAAAGCAAGACAGGCTTCACCATGCATAGTATTTTTTGATGAAATAGATAGTCTTGCTCCTTCAAGACATGCAAATGTTGATTCAGGTGGATCGCAAGTACATGATAGTGTTGTAAATCAATTACTTACTGAGATGGATGGACTTGAACAGATGAATGATGTTGTTGTCATTGCAGCAACTAATAGGCCTGATAGGCTTGATACTGCACTACTTCGTCCTGGAAGAATAGATAGGATAGTACTTTTGGCAGCACCTGATGTTAAAGGTAGAGAAGCAATATTTAAGGTTCATACTAAGAATATGCCACTTAAAGGTGTTGATGTTAAAGAACTTGCAACAAAAACAGAAGGATATGTCGGTGCTGATATAGAAAGTGTCTGCAGAGAAGCTGCTATGCTTACCTTAAGGGATAATCTTGAAGCAAAGGAAATTTCTATGAAGCATTTCGAGAAAGCTCTTGAGAAAGTAAGACCTTCTGTAACATCTGAGATAAAGCAAGGATATGAAGAGCTTAAAGATGGATTCACTTCAGCTGCAGGTAAGCAGATGATAGACGAGAAGCCTAATTATTTCGGATAAATATTAGATAAAAATTCTTTTAATTTTATTTTAATTTTATTTTAATTTTATTTTGATTTATTTTAGTTTTATTTTGTTTTATTTTGTTTTATTCTTTAATTCTGTTTTATTTTAGATCATTTTTTTCTTTTTATGTTTAAAATACCACAAATATTAAAAACCCCAGTTCTTTGGAAGTGTGTATGGTAGAGTTAAAGGATGTTGTAGATTTCTTGGATAAGGAAATACAGATTGAAAGTGTTTCAGATAGATGTCAGAATGGACTTCAAATTCAAGGTAAGAAAGATGTTAATAAAATTGCTCTTAGCGTCGATATGTCTTTGAATACAATTAGAGAAGCAATAAAGAGACAATGCGATCTCATCATTTCGCATCATGCATTGATTTGGGATCCTCAAAAAGTATTGAAAGGGCTTCTTTCGAGAAAGATCAGAATTCTTATGAAGAATGATCTTTCAGTTTATACAGCACATCTTCCACTTGATGTACATAAGAAATATTCTCATAGCAAATTGATGGCTGATGAGCTTGGTCTTTATGGTACAAACAGGCTTGGCAAAAGTGAAGGTGAATATTATGGTTTTTCAGGTAATATCAGGAAGAAAATGAGTTTAGAAGAAGTCAAGAAGATGATAGACACAAAGCTTAATGCTAAATCCAGGATTTATGCTTATGGGACAAAAGAGATATCAAGCATAGGCATAGTATCAGGAGGAGGCGGTTTTGCAGTTGAAGAAGCTGCAGAAAAAGGCATGGATTGCTTTATTACAGGTGAGATGAAACATTCAGATTTACTTGCAGCTAAAGATTTGAAGCTTAACGTTGTTCTTGCAGGACATTATGAAACAGAAAAACTAGGGATGATTAAACTATCGCATTCTATAACCAAAAAGTTTAAAATACAATGCGTCTTCGTTGAATCTTAGTTTCTCGGTGACGAAACATGGGAGATATTGAAGAGATACATAAACTTAAGAAGGTATTTGATGATACTATTTACTCTATTGTCAAATATGGATTTGGAAAAAGAAATCTTATTGTGATTATCAAGAATGGTAATATAGATTATCTTATCAAGATTAAAGCATATATTCTTGCACTTAGAAGAAAGAAGAACATATTAGTTATTTCTTATGATGATATAAACCAAACTAACTTTGGGATAGATTTACTTAATATAAAATTAACATCTGTTGTAATATATGGGAAAGATATCTTTAAAGAATTTAAGATAGATAATCTTAAGATAAAAAGACAGATTAGATATGAAGCAAATAAACAGCTTATTGCACTTAAGAATGAATTATTATCTAGGAAATGGCCATGGCAGATGAGAGATTTATTGTTTTCAACAATTCCACGTATATTGCCACTTATAGTCGCTCATTTGTATATCAAAGGAGAGAAAATACCTAATGCTATTCCAGATACAATCAATAGGTATGTGAAGCATAATGAAAATGCAGTTGTGTTACTTAAAATAAGAAAAAAGATGACTCCTGAAGAGACAAAAGCATTATATCAAGAAGTATTTGGTTTTCTTAAGAATCTTGCAGAGAAAGTATGATTGATTCTCTTATTAAGATAATATAAGTCTAAGTTTAGGTTAATAAGTTATGAATAAGGTCAAAATATTTATATATAGTGGATTTATTTCTTAAAAACATGACAAAAGATGTTAGTGCAGGAGACATTGTGAAAGTCAATTATGACGATAAGGTAGTTGAAGGAACTTTAATGCCTAGAGTTGATTTGATGAGTAAGGATGTTACAGTTATTAAACTTGAAAGTGGATATAATATAGGGATAAATAATAGTAGGATAAAAAAAGTAGAACTTGTAAAGAAATATCAACCTAAACATTCAAAAAAAGATAGTTTGAAAACTAATCCTAAACTTCCTACTGTTGCGTTTCTTAGTCTTGGTGGAACAATTTCCAGTAAAATAGACTATAAGACTGGTGGTGTACATGCTGATTATACTGCTGAAGATTTTGTGGATATGATTCCTGAACTCGTTAAAGTTGCTAATATAAAAGCAAAAAAAGTCATGTCACTTATGAGCGAAGATGTAGCATGGAGTGATTGGAAAGATATGGCAACTGAAATAATGAAATATGTAAATGATGATAAGATTGATGGTATTGTATGTACTATGGGAACAGACACAATGCATTTTGCAACTGCTGCAATGTCTTTTTTTCTTAAGAATCTTTCAAAACCAGTTATATTTACTGCAGCTCAAAGAAGTATTGATAGAGGAAGCAGTGACGCTTTCATGAATATCAGATGTGCTATTACAGCTGCTGCTAATTTTGATGCTGCATCTGTCATGACATGCATGCATGGTTCTACAAATGATGATTATTGTTTTCTTATAAGAGGAACAAAAGTAAGGAAAATGCATACGTCAAGAAGAGACGCTTTCAGATCAATTAATGAAAAGCCTTTTGCAAAGATCTATGCTGATGGTAAGATTGAAAATATCAATGAGAACTATAAGAAAAAAGGTGAATGCAAAGAAAAGGCTGAACTTGATGCTAAATATAAAGAAGTTGCACTTATACTTGCTTATCCTGGACAAGATAAAGGTATTATAGATTATTATGTAGACAAAGGATACAAGGGAATTGTCATATCTGCCACTGCTTTAGGGCATGTATCAACTGATGGTCCTGATTCTCTTATCCCTGGAATAAAAAGAGCAATCAAGAAAGGTATTCCTATTATAATTGCTTCACAGACAATCTACGGAAGGACACATCCTAATGTTTATACAAATCTTCGTGTGCTTTCTGTAGAATCGGGATGTATATTTGCAGAAGACATGCTGCCTGAAGTTGCATATGTAAAACTTGGTTATGTGCTTGGTCATACAACAAAAATGGATGATGTCAAGAAAATGATGCTTGAGAACATGCGTGGAGAGATAAATCCAAGGCATATGGTTGAAGATTTCTTATATTGAAACTTTATTATTTTATTATTTTTCTTTGATGAATTTGATTTCTTATTCTAATTTATTATTTTAATTTATTTAAGCCTTTTTATTCAAGCTTGAAATAAATTCTTTTATTATCTTTGCCTTTGCTAGCATATTTCTCAAAAACTATTTTACCTACTTCTTTTGTGGATTTTACATGTGTTCCACCATCAGCATCTTTTGCATAGTCTCCAATACCTAACATTCTGATCTCTTTGACTTCTGGAGGAAGACCTTTTGCTAGTTTTGTAAGTTGTGGGATATTCTCTGCTTCTTCTTTTGTTATGAATTCAATAGTAATCGGTAAATCTTGCTCTACTATCTTATTAGCCTCTTCAAATATAGCTTTGACTTTTTCTGGGCTGTATTGGAAATTTCCGTCTATTCTTGACTGTTCTGCTCCAAGCTGGTTGCCTGTTATCATGGCACCTGTTATACGATGTGACGCTTCTGAAACGATATGTGCTGCTGTATGTGCTTTCATATGTGAATAACGTCTTTCCCAGTCTATTTTTCCTATGACTTCATCACCTTCATTTAATTGGTTGTTTGATGAGCCTATTGGTCCTGTTGTGTTTTCTGAGTCAGATGATACTTCTATTTCATGGCTAATCTCTCCATTGAATTTGCCTACAAAGATAATTTTGAACTCTTTATTATCACTTTTCCTTATTAAGAGACCTGTGTCATGAGGTTGACCACCGCTATTTGGATAGAACGCAGTCTTATCTAAAATTATGAATTTACCATCTGTTACTTTCGTTACTTTTGCTTCAAATTCCTTAAGATAGCTGTCTTTTAAGTATAATGCTTCTGCCATGTATTGATTGAATTAGAACTTCTTTATATTGTTTTTTCATCTTTTTAGGAGTTTCGGGGAATATTTATTTGTTATAACTCAAGAGTAGTTACAAACCGAAAACTTTATAAATCAACTCAGCAAACTTAGGTCTATGTTTACACTTCAATATAAGCCTCATTTAGACGATGTTACACTCTGTGCAATCATCCATAATGAGGAAGTAAATGCAGCTCACGGAGTAGGGCTTTTCTTAGATTCAACTGTGCCATTTGTTGGGAAAGCTATCATTGCTTATACACCTTCTGATGATAAATCAGATCAAATATTGCTTGAAGCAGCTGAGAGATATCCTCATCTTACACTTATTTCATCAGATTTTGATGGTTATGCAAATATGAGGAATATAGGTCTTAAGAGGGTTAGGACAAAGTATGCTCTTGTTTTGGATGCAGATGAACTACTAACTAGATGGGATTTTTGTAATCTTGAAATTATATTAGAAAAAAATTCTAAAAAGAATGTCTTGCATCAGAAAAAAAAACCTATTGGTTATAATTTTAAATGGAGAAATGTATATCCTGATCAGGATGATAGAGTAACTGATTGTCCTAATCCAAGATTATTTGAAGTTTCAAGAAATCCTTTCTGCAATACTAGGTATGTGGGTGGGATATATGAACAATTGTGGCTAGGTAATTCTGAATTTTATAAACAACATGATCATATAGTACAGACGAATATTGAGATAAAACATTTTTGTCCTACTGAGGAAGCATTGCTTCAGAAAAAAGAGACATTTTATGATCCTCAAGCCGATAATAAATATATTCAAGGGTCAAAACTTGTGAGAAGGATTTGTGGGGTTAATCTTAGATCAAAACCTAAAATAGTTGGTGTTCCTCCTTGGAAAAAACCAAACCCTAAAAGAGTTATGTATGCATGATAAGGAAAGATTAAGAAGATAAGATGAAAAAAAGATATATTGCTGGTGGCATTGCTGCACTCGTCGCTGTTGGAGTATTAGGATATCATACACATAAATTCTATAAAAAATTCCGTTCTAATTGGTATGGTGAATTTGGTATGGGTAATCTTTCTACAAAGTATTATGGCCCTTCAGATGAGACTCCTGATGATAAGGTAAGAATTGCGTCTTTTAATATGCAGGTCTTTGGGAGATCAAAAGCAAAGAAAAAAGAAGTTGTTGATGTACTTGCTAATATTGTTCGAAATTTTGATATAGTTGCAGTACAGGAAATTAAAGACAGTTCAGGAACAGCACTTCCTTATCTTGTGAAAAAAGTTAATCAACTCGAGGATGGAGGATATGGGTTTCTAAAAAGTAGAAGAATCGGTAGGAACAATGCTAATATGGAAGAATATGCTTTCATTTATCGGACAAATAAAGTGGATCACGTGGATATTTCATATGTGTATAGGGATACAAGTGATAGATTTGCAAGAGAACCTTTTGTTGCAGGTTTTCGGACAAGAGAAGGTAATTTTGATTTTGTACTAGTAAATGTACATACTAAACCTGATGATGCAGAGTCTGAGATTGAAAGGCTTGTGAGAGTTGTTGATAGTGCTGATAGGAAATTTTCAGAAGATAGCGATATTATAGTTATTGGTGATCTTAATGCAGATGGAAGATATTTCTCTGAAGAGATAAGAACTGGTCTTCGTGGAAGAAGATTTTACTGGGCAATATCTGATGAGGCTGATACTACGACAGGTAAGAATGATAATACATATGATAGGGTAGTATTTCAAAATGAGTTTACAAAGGAAGATTATACTGGAAAAGCAAGGGTTTTCAGGTTTGATCGTAGATATTGGATAAAAGATAAGCTAGTAAAGCAGGTTTCAGACCATTATCCTGTTTGGGCTGAGTTTCATGTTAATAGGGATACAGATTAAAGCCAATTTAATGATGGTTTCTGTGATTATATTGGTAATATATTGGGTAATATTCAGAATAATAGTGCTCTCTGACAAAACCTTTATAAACGGACCTGGATTCATAGTTTATATTCAATTATGATACTATAATTCCCAAAGACTATCTTTAGGATAGAAGGGTGGAGGAAAGATTCCAAATGAACAAGAACCAAATTAAGTCAGCTCTTAAGAAAGCTATAGAGTCTTCTAACAAGAGAAATTTTAAACAGACTGTTGACCTAATCGTAACTTTTAAGGATTTAGATCTAAAAAAACCTGATAATCAAGTAGATTTTTTCTTACCTTTACATCATTCAAATGGAAGAAAAATCAAAATATGTGGTTTAGTTGGTCCAGAAATGAGGGATTCAGCTCAAAAAAATCTAGATTTTTCAGTAGATGTTGATGATTTCCCTTCATATGCAAAAGATAAGAAAAAAGTTAAGAAACTTGCAGATGAATATGATTTTTTTGTAGCACAAGCAAATTTGATGGGAAAAGTAGCTCAAACTTTTGGTAGAGTTCTTGGTCCTAAGAATAAGATGCCAAATCCTAAGTCAGGATGTGTTGTTCCGCCAAGTGCTAACCTTACAATCCTTAAGTCAAGACTTAATACTATGGTTAGAGTTATGGTAAAAACATCACTTCAGTATCAAGTAGCTATTGGAAAAGAAGATATGGATACTGAACATATAATTGATAATGCTATGACAGTATATGATCAATTAATACATCATCTTCCTAGTGAGATTCACAATATAAAGAATATTTATATTAAACTTACAATGGGGCCTGCTGTGAAAGTAGGTGCAGAAGAAAAAGTGGAGGTAGCAAAAAAATGAGAAAAGGCTACAAAACACACGTTTCAGATGCAAAAAAGAAATCTGTAGAAGAATTCAAGAAATTGATAGCTGAATATCCTATCGTTGGTGTAGTTAATCTTCAAGATCTTCCAACACAGCAGCTTAATCAGATGAGAAAGCAGCTTCGTGGTAAAGGAGTCTTAATCAAGATGACTAAGGCTAAGATAATAAAATTAGCAATTGCAGGTATCAAGGATTCAAAGAAAGGTATTGAACAACTTGAAGAACATATGAAAGGAATGCCTGCATTATTGTTTACAAAGGATAATCCATTTACACTTTTTAAGATAATCAAGAAGAATAAATCTGCAGCAGCAGCAAAAGCAGGTCAGATATTGCCATCAGATGCAGTAGTTAGTGCAGGACCAACAAATTTTGCACCAGGACCAATCATTAGTGAACTTGCAGCTTTTGGAATTAAGACAAAAGTTGAAGATGGTAAACTTGCGATTCAAGAAGATGCAGTTGTTGCGACTGAAGGTACAGAAGTAGATGATAAATTATCATCTATGCTTATGAGACTTGGTATAGAACCTATGGAAATAGGACTTGACCTTGTTGCAATCTATGAGAATGGTACAATTTTCACAAAATCAGTACTTGATATTGATGAGGATAAGTTCCTTGCAGACATGAATAATGCAGCAAGATGGGCAGTTAATCTTTCAGTTGAAGTTGCTTATCCTAACAAAGATAATATTAACTTGTTAATCAGTAAGGCATTTACAGGAACTAAAGGATTAGCAATGGAAGCAAACATCCTATGTAGTGCAACTGTTGATAGTGTGCTTTCAAAAGCACAGGCACAGATGTTAAGTGTTAAATCAACATTGGGAATATAGGAGAGATAGTGAACAAGATTAAGATTAAACAACAAAACAAAAAAAAACGATAAACAATCAGAATAACAATCTTATGTGGAGGAAACAAAAATGGAATATGTTTATGCGGCAATGTTGCTACATAAGGCCGGACAGAAAGTAGATGAAGCGTCAGTTAAGAAAGTTTTAGAAGCAGCAGGCGTAACAGTTGATGATGCACGTATCAAAGCTTTGATTGCATCTCTTGATGGAGTCAATATAGACGAAGCTATCGAGAAAGCAGCTACAGCAGCAGCTCCTGCAGCAGCAGCAGCAGCTCCAGCAGCAGCAGATGACAAAAAAGAAGAAAAGAAAGACGATAAAAAGGACGAAAAGAAAGCAGAAGAGAACGCAGCAGGTTTAGGCGCTCTATTCGGTTAGATCGATCCTATTTTTTTTCTCTTTCTTTTTGTAGCTCGTGCTAGACCCGATAAGGGTTAGAATAAAATATTAGTGATTTATATGGTTTCAGAAGAAGAAAAACAAGAATTGCTTAAAGAACTCGATAGTGTCAAAGCTGTAGTTCGTGATGTTAAGACAGAACTTGACGCTTTGAATAAAGAAAAAGAGAGCTGGATGGCAAAAAGGAATTCTTTTAAAAATGAAATCATGAGTCTTATAGGCAATGTTAAGAATCTTAAGACACAAAGAAACTCACTTACTTCTGAAGTAAAATTATCTAAGACTGAACGTGAGAAGATTGATAAGAAAATACCTGAACTCACTACACAATTAGAAGAATTAAGGAAATCAAAGAAAGATCTTTTTGAGAAACTTGGACTCCGTAAGGACGCTGTTGCTCTAAAAAAAGAGATTGATGGACTTAATTTTAAGCTTGAGACACAGCCAATGTCTTTTAATGCTGAAAAGAAGCTTATGAAACAGCTTAAAGATATGAAAAAACAGCTTAAAGATGCAGATGAAGTCATGAAGATTACAAGGAAAATACGTACTGTAATGGAAGAACTTGAGATGTATAACAAAATAAGAGGTATATCTAATTCAAAAGTTCAATCTATGGCAAAGAATTCTCAAACAAAGCATGAAACTATGCTTGAAGAATCAAAGAAAATTGATGATTTAAAGCTTAAGGAACAAGAAGCGTTTGATAAGTTTAAGGAATCTAAGGAGAATTATAGAAAAAAATCTGATCAATTTAAAGAACAGTTACAAAAACTTTCTGCTATTAATGCTAAACTTGGTATACAAGAAAGAGAGAAGAAGAATATAGAGGAGAAAAAGCAGAAAAAAACACTTACAGAGAAAAAGAAAGAAGTTGAAGAAAAGTTACTTAGGAAAGAAAAACTTACAACTGAAGATCTTTTAGTTCTACAATCAAATTCTTAATTATTTTATAAGTGTTAATCATATTGATATATCTTACATCAAATATTCTACATTAATTATATTAATTGTGTTTTTTATATTAAACGTTAATTATTTATATAACATAATCTAGTATTTTATAGATGAAGAAGATTTTGAATGAGACTAGGAATAAATCTAAAAGGTTAGTTCGTGATGTAACTTCTTTACCAAAGAATCTTTCTAAGAACATCTCTAAGAATATTTCCAAAAATCTTTCTAAAGGGATTCCTAAAAATCTTCCTAAAAACATCTCTAAAAATATTTCAAGTAGTATTTCTAAAGGAATTCCTAAGGATCTTCCTAAGAACATTTCTAGAAATATCTCTAAGAGTATTTCTAAGGGGATTCCAAAAAGCCTTCCTAAAAATATTGCTAAAATTCATCAACATTTTTCAGGTAAACAACATACAAGATTTAAGAAAAGACAGCTTCCTAAACTTAAATATGGTATGCTTCATAGTCTTTTTGGGTTTTCTGACGGTGTTTCTATAGTTATGCAACAGATTGAAGATGTGCTTATCAATGAACTTAAGATTCCAACACAGCATATTATGTATCTTGTTGGCAAATCAAAGCAAAGATCGCCAAGAGTAACACAAAGGAAAGTTCTATGGCATGGATATAGGAGTAATAGGGTGATGCTGAAGCATTTTAGCGAAGGATACGGTGGATGGTTAAGTGAATCTATTGAGAAGGCTATAGAAGAGGCTAAAAATGAGATTGAGCAGTTTATAGTAAGCCATGACATAGATGTCTTAATTGCACATAATTCTTCACATCCTGAGAATTTTATCAGTTCAATAGCATTATCAAGGTATTATAGAGATGCTGAGCGTGCAGGGAAGAAAACACCTAAATATATATTGTGGTGGCATGATTCTCATCTGGAAAGGCCACGTTTCAAGAAACCTTCAGTAGATGTTAACAGATACCTTCTTCAAGGTGTTCCTGGTGTATATGTTGAGTTCATATTATTCATTAATAGCCTTCAATTTTGTGACGCACAGAAATATTTCCAAGAACTGGATAAATTAAGACCAGGATTTTATGAAAATATGCATTTAAATCATGATGTTATATATAATACGACTGATACTTATATTAATTCATATGAAGATTTAGAGTCTGAGAAAGTCGATGAGCGTATTGAGAAGTTTATAGACGAGTTTAAAATCAGAGAATTGCTCAAAGAAAGAAGAATGACACTTAAGAATGTGCTTTTTTGTCTTCAACATACTCGCGCTGTACAAAGAAAGAGAATAGATTTTGCATTGAAGTATTGTTTTGAGATGTATAAGAAGATGCCTAAAAAACAATTTAGGATGCTTTATTTCTTTGTATCAGGTCATAGTGCTGAAAATGGTATTGAGAAAAGAAGAATAAAGAGATTATATAAGAAATTATGTGATGAATATAAGACTATAAATGTAGTTCTTTCTTTTGCAGAAGATACAAAGACAACAAATATAACATTTGAAGAATACCCACGTATATTTGCAAAATTAGGAGGTTTTTCTACTTATTTTAGTGAGATAGAAGGATTTGGAAATAATCTGTTGGAAGTTATGGCTTCTGGACTCATTCCAGTATTGTATACATATCCTGTTTTTGTAAAGGATATTGCCAAATATAAATTTAAGGCTATTGCGCTTAATAAATTTGAGATAGTTGATAAAGATATTGATGAGACTATTGATTTGGTTACAAGTCAAAGGAAAAGAAAGATGTGGGTGAACACAAATCTTGAGATATTGAAGAAGAAATTTCCTCATAAGATCATGGCAAGAAAGTTGCAAAGGGCGATAATCAGAAGAAGAATTAATTATTAGAAGTATAAGGATGGATAAATTATTAGATTATATTCTGGTCTAAAAAGTTATTTTAGCTTGAAAAGTTATTCTATCGCATTATTTCAATAAAGAATTCTTTAGAAAATGTTGTTGCATTATCTTCACATTCTTTTGCATCCATATCTGATACAGAACAGAAGCTTACTACATATATAGATGTGCTAGATGTTGTTGCTTCATAACCAGGTTCAGTCATATTATCCAATAGGCCATATTGTGGTTGTAGTACTATTACTTTTTTTGTGTCCTTACCTTTTGATAGTTTGAATGGTTTATCTTCATATGTTGCCATGGTGAACATGCTAGAACAATCTATAATTTGTTCTTTGCCCCCACATGTTTTATCTTCATTATCTATCAGCGTCATGAGCCACATTGTCTTATTTGCATGAATATTTGTAAATTTAACTCTTAGTTCTCCACTGCTTCCTTCTGTTAATCCTAAATTGTATGTGCTTACTTCTATAGGATTTTTTTTACATTCTTTGCACTGTGTTCTTAATAATTCATTTGCTTTTCTTTCTTTTAGAAGTCCATAAGCAAATATTGTAGATATAGTCAAGATTATAATCAATATGATGTTTATTGGAATAATATATTTTTCTAATTTTGATAGTCTTCTTTTTTTTCTTTTTATACTGTTTATTCTTCCTTTAGAATTCTTTTTAGATTCTTTCTTATGCTTTTTATTTTTTATATTTGCCATCAGATAAATCTTAAAAGTCATGATATATAAAAATTTTGAATAGTATGATAATAGAAACCTTAAGATTAGATAAAATCTTGAAATTAATAAGATTATATTAAATATATTAAAAATAGGGTAATTAAATGATTAAATAAAATAAGAGATTAAAAGAATTACTTCTTTTCCATATAATGGCATTTACCGCAGTATAGTCTATCACTATGTTCAGCAAGCATTATACCAGGCCCACATTTAGGGCAAAATTTGTTTTTTGGTTTGCCATTATCGTAATTGTTTTGTCTTTTTGAAGTTGGATGTAGCTTAACTGCTGCTCCTTCATCTTTTTTCTTGTCGTCTTTTTTATCTGCCATATTCATTCACCTTTTTCTTCTTTCTTTTCTTCAGGGGCAGCTTCCTTTGTTTCTTTTGCAGGCTTTTCTTCAGGTTTTGCCTCTTCTTTCTTTTCTTCTACAGGTGCAGCTGCTTCTTTTGTTTCTTCAGCAGGCTTTTCTTCTTCTTTTTTCTCTTCTACTTTCTCTAGTTTCTTTAAATCATCCATAGAATTATAAGCAAAAGCTTTTACTGTTGCTTTTTGCTCACCATAATCAGTATTAATTGCTTTTATAACAACAAGATCTTCTCCTGCACTAACTCTTGCAGCTATCATTTTAATGATATCAGTCTTGCTTGGAGTAGGACCTGTGAATGCTACTTCGCATTTTAGGTCTTTTCTTCCTAATAATTTATTATCAAATTCAGAAATCATATTTAAACTCATTTTCATTACCTTACCTTTATTGCGTATTCACCTTTAACACTGATTCCAATCTTTTTCCCAATCTCAGATCTATCAACGTCAAGAATGTTTATCCTTCCTTTCCAACTTGTAGCTCTTTGACTACTTTTGCATCCTGGGCAAGAGTCTTCATCGTGAAACATCTTGCATTGTTTGCATACATTCTTTTTTACCATGGTGAATCACTTATTAAATTATACTTATTAAATTATAATTATTATTTTTTCTCTTCTTTTGCAGGTTTTTTCTTCTTATCTTTGTCTTTATCGAGATCTTCATCAATCCATTCAAATTTACCAAGACATGGTTGTCTCATTGTAAGTCCTATCTTTGGATTGCTTAAATCTTTGAATGAAATTGCAATCATTCTTGCTTTACATTCATCATTCAATTTAAGATTTCTTTTGCTTTCTTTTCCTACAAGTAATTTATCTTTTGAAAATGAAACAAAGTCATCCATTGTCTGTGATATGTGAATCATACCTTCAATTGGACCCATTGTTATGAATGCTCCGAAATCTGCTATGTCTTTTATCTTTCCAATAACAATCTCTTGAAGTTCTGGTCTGAATGTTAATAATTCGAAGCTAGCTTCATAGTAAGCTGCACCATCTCCAGGTATTACAACTCCATCTTTGATATCATTAACTTTTGAAACGTCAACAACAAAACCCAATTCCTGTGAAATGAAACCTTCAAATTTGCTTCTAATACATTCGGTTACCGCATCTTCGATTTTTGTATCGAAATGCTTTGGGCTTACTCTTATATGATCTTTTATTTCTACTCTGTAGAACATTTTATCTCCTCAATAATTGATTAGATGTAAAAATCCAGAACCCTTTTTAAATGTTGTGGTTTGTTATATAGAAAAGGGGCTTTTTAAGGCTATTTTATCGTTAATTTGCTTTTATTGGCCATAATTAGGGTTTTTATGCCCTTTTCTTTAAGACGGTCTTTAAGTTCTTTGTCTTGGGTGCCTATTATGATATCTCCTTTATAATCGATTAAATAATTTTCGTAATTGACAAGCATATCATCAACATATTCATCATCATTGCTGGTGATTATATTTACCTTATTCTTGTTGATTAGAAGTAATGCGACTTTTGCACTTGTTCCTGATTTTGAGTTTAATGCAGCAATCTTTTGCAGTTCATATATTGTCTTATCAAAAATCATAAAATCTACTTTCCTGGCATTTAGAAGTTTTTTTGTCTGGGTGAAAATGTCTATCTTGAACTGTTCTGGAATAAGAAGGAAATTAGTGTCAAAAATAACTATTTTATTGGATGGTTTTTGTTCAATATCAATAATATCTATCTTAATAAGATCTACTTTCTGTTTTTTCTCTTTTGATTCTGAAGGTTGTTTTGGTTGTCTTATGAAAGCTTTTTTTATATGATTCTCTATTGCTGATTTTGAGAGATTTTTTATTCTTTTATTCTTTTTTGTAATTGGTTTTTTAGTTATTTTCTTTTTTGCTTTAGTAATCTTTTTTTTAGTGGATTTTGAAGCTTTTTTCTTCTTGGTATTTTTTACACTAGCAGCTTTTCTTTTAATAGCTCTTTTCTTAGCAGCTTTCTTAGTGTTTTTCTTTTTAGTCTTTTTTTCTTTTGCCATTCTTTAGTTTATTGAATCTAATACATCATGAGCATTATTAGTATTAATAAATCTTCTTATTTGGGCGAAATTTTCTCTTGAACTCTGTAGGAATCTTGTTTGCAGAAACTTTTTTTCATATTCTTGGCATCTAGCAAATTGATCAGCTTCAACTAAGCCATATGGATAACCTAAGAATACTGGATCTTTTGAGTTATATGCGAGTGATGAGCATATTTCTGGGATTTTGTCTTTACAATCCTTGTGTATATCTATAACAAACGCATAATCACTAATCTCATGCAGTCTTGCAATTATCATCTCTGCATTATGCATCTTATTGTTATTTTCACATATTGGGAAATATGACCATTTAGTCTTATCTTTACTTATATTGTTGATAAAACCTATAAGATTTGATCCTGTGTCTGTCAACATTGATGAAGTTTTTGAGACAGCAGCCAACAATAAATTATTTTGTTCTATTACTTGATATGCTTTTTCTAATTCATCATTTTCTAATTTGTCTTTTGTACATAGATTTCCATCAAGGACTATCAGGCTGTCTTGGTCTAATTCTTTAGCTGACTCTGTTATTGCTCTTATCTCATATATTCTTCTTGTTGTGTTGATTATATTTTCAGGTTTTAGTTGTTCATTGTTTTTTGTTAAAGTGTAGTCTATTGTGTCTACAAGTTCTGAGCCTGAATATATTTCTGCCTGGTAAATAAGTTGATCTTCTTTGTCTGTTGTGTTTATGAGGACAAAATAATCTGATTGTTTAGTCTTTTTTCTTTTATTATCTTCATATATTGTCCAGTAAATACGCATTAATTGAAATGAGAAGTTATTGTTTCCTATTATCTCTATGTTTCCACCATCGATGAATGCAATTTTCTTGTTATTATTTATAGTAGGGATATCTTTAAAGTTTTCTTTAGTTATATCAATAGGAATGTAATTTTTGTCTGTAAAGAATGGTCTTTTGGCATCTACTGAACGTAACCTTTCTGATACTTTCTTAAATAATTCTTGCATGTATAGTCGGAAGAACAGGATGTTTATATTATTTTATATTCTGACGTCAGGATTCTTATTTGCTACATGTTCTGTATACGCTAATGCAGCAGGATATGTTCGTGATATTAATTTGTACATAAGATTGCTGTTTTGCATCTTGATTACTCTTAGGATTTTTCTTGTATAAAAATCTTGAGGATCTGGATAAACACTTTGCAGATTGAGAAGTATCTTTGCATAGAATGATTTCATCTTGCCTAATTCTCTTTTAAATTGAGCTGTTTCTTTTCTTGTTGTATTCGGATAATAGCAATAGCCATCATATCTAATATCATGTTCTTTGATGTATTCTTCAATTAAAGATTTGTATATCTCATAGAACTTATCTTTCTGGCTTTTGAATATCTTCCTATGTTTGCCAAATAGTATGGCTTCACCACCTCTCCAACCTTCAGCACGATAGCTCAATGAGATTAGTTTTGTGAAGAAATAATATTCAAATGTAGGTTTGTGTATCATTCTGAATGTATGAGCTATTGCTTCTTTTCTTATGTTTCTTAGTTGCTCTCCTATGAGTTCTGCTTTACCTGGCATCATAAGCACTTCTTCAAGTGGCTTGTGCATCCTTCCTCTTAGGAAATATCCTATTGATGATCCAGGAGATGTCCATTCTGTGAATTTTTCAGTCGGTACAACTGTTATCCTGTATCTTGATTGTGTTTGATGGATATAGAGGATTGATTTCTCATTTACTTCTTTCAAACGTTGTCTTGATTCATCTGTTGATAGTTCAGGCATCTCAAAGACATGATTCTTGTAGAATCCATCTAAATCATCTATTAATATTATGAAATCAATTGTCCTTTCCTTATCTGTTGCTTCTTCATCAAGGTTTCCATGGAAGAAAGAGCCGTTACCGAAGATAGCATCAATGTTGTCTGGATGCATATCCTGCAGTTCACATGTGCATATGTCAAGTAAGTCTCTTTTTGTCTGCATATTGATAATTATAAATGTTTTAGTTTTTAATTATTACTTATCTCTACCATATATAATGATAAATGTGTTAACATGGAATCTTCAATAATTATAATATTTAATCATTATAATATATTGGGTTGTCTGGGTCAATCTTTCCTGATAGAAGTAAGTCCTTCATGTTTTCAATACTTTTGTCAAGTGTTATTGATGGTCTGTATCCTAATGCTGCAATCTTTTGTCCATCAGCTGCATAATTTCTTTTGTCTCCAACAGTCTTACTTTGATCAATCTTTACTATCCACTCTGGAATCTGTGTCTGGATTGCATCAACTATCTGCTGTTTTGTATAATTCATATCCTTATCTGCAATATTGAATATCTCCCCCTGTATGTCTTGTCTTGATAATATAAAGTCTATTGCACAAGCTATATCTACAACATGAATATAAGGTCTTTCTGAGTTTGGATATTTTATTGTTGTCTCTTCTTCTGTTGCTGCTTGTTTTACAAAATCGTTTATCAGAAGATCGTAACGCATCCTTCTTGAGTTGCCAAAAGCTGTAGCAAACCTTAAAGCTGTTCCTCCTCTTGATATTACATATTGTTCTGCAGTCAGTTTTGTTTTTCCATATTCCGATATTGGATTAGGGAGAGTCTCTTCTGTGCATATACCATCTGTGTTAAAACCATATACACTGCATGTTGATGCGAACACAATATCTTTAATGTCTTTAACTAATGCGAAATTAACAACTGCTTCTGTTGCCTCGATATTGACTTCTCTTGTTTCTTTAAGATCCTTCTTGCATGCATCATAGCCTACAATTGCTGCAAGATGAACTACTTGGTCGATTCCCTCCATAGCTGTCCTTAAAGTTAGAATGTCTCTTACATCTGCTTCAACAAGTTCGAAATGTGGATTTTGTATGAACTCTCTTAATGGTTCTTTTCCAAACATTAATCTGTCCAGTACCCTTACATTATTTCCATTAAGAAGAAGCTTATCAATCAGGGTGCTTCCTATGTATCCTGCACCACCTGTAATAAGGATATTCTTGCTCATGTTATAAGGATTAGAATTGAATCTGATTTTAATAATGTTTCTGTGATGTATTATTTAGTTTTGAGTCTTTGGAGTCTTATTCTTGTTTATTAAGTTGTATACTTTTATCTCGATTTCTTCAGGTTCTTTTATGAATTTAAGTTTCAGGTCAGGTTCTGTATTTTCTGCAGTACTAAGTATGATGTCTCCTGCTTTGCATATTTGATCCCATATTGTAATGTCAATTGATATATTGACAATCTGATTGTATGGGATTGATTGTTTTTTTATAGTGAATAGCTTAAATTCTTTAGATATATGTGTTTGGAAGAAATTATATGATGTATTTGATAGTAGTATGATTTTTATTGTAATCGGTAAGATAAGCCTTATCAATATTATAATCATAATCCATAATAATGTATTGAAAGAACTGTTTATAATATTAGATGTTTTTAAAATCTTAACAATCATCCAAAATATAAAGATAGTAATCAGTGTATGGAAACTATACCTTAATAACAACGGTCCTATTGCATTTACTATGCTTGGTTTTAATATTAATAATGGTTTTTTCACTTTGTTTGTTTTTTATATATTGTGGTTAAATAATTTTTGGTCAATAAGTGATTGTTTTGATATATGAAGGAATATCAATATATTTATATATATCTCATCTCTTGATTGTATTATGAAACATATTGGCTGGTGTCTGGATAAGATACAAAGAGTAATGGCAAAAATTCCTAAAGCTGTTGATACTCCTGATGATAAAAAGAAAGCAAATGATATCTTAGATGATGTTGAAGGATATGCAAATACTTTAGAAAAAATAATCACTAATCCTAAATTTAAGAAATATATTCATAGGCTAGAAAAAGCTCCTATTGAAGAAGCAAGGCTTGAGGCTCATGAGATTGAAGAATTAATCAAGGATCTTGAGCATATGTTGCAGGTGCTTGATACATATCTTAAAAATTTAAGAGATATAGTGGTTAATCATCCTGATCAATGGTATGATAAATCAAGCCAATTATCTTTGATGATTGATCAGAAATTTGGTGATGAAAGAGGCGAACTGCGCAAAGAGTTTCAAGCTGTAGTTCATACAGAAGAAGAATTAAGAGAAGTTGTGACTTCTGATAAACATCTAGAAGCATTTCTGAAGTGATATATAATAAGAATTTATTTTAATAATAATCATAATATTTGAGATTAATTTTTAGTCAGTCTTTTAATATTTCAGCTATCTTTTCGCCAAATGCTGTTGCTGAATCTGGGCCATCTGCTGTTATTATTCTATTGTCAACCACTACTGCTTCGTTTGTGTAGATTGCTCCTTCTCTTTCAATGAATACGGATTGCATTCCATCTCCATTCCAAATTGTTGCTTTTTTCATCTTCAAAAGTCCTGCTTTTGCAAGAATGATTGGTGCAATGCAGATTGCTGCAATTATCTTTTCTTGTTCATCTGCTTCTTTAAGAAGTTTGAATATCTCTAAATGGTTTGCCAGTTCAGGTGCACCAGGTCCACCAATGATTACTATTGCATCATAATCTGATGCGTTTGCGTTTGCAATAGTTATGTCTGGTTTAACATTTTCGCCGAATTTGCCTATTGCAACATCAGTTGTTACAGAAGCAGTTGTGACTTCTATTCCTGCCTTTTCAATAGCTTCTTTTGAAGGGAAATACTCTTTATCTTGGAAACCTTTTTGTGCAATTATCAATAGGGTTTTCATTTATATCACCTATATTGTTTAATCATACTTTGAGGAAAAAATGTGTAATCAAACTGTTTCCAGCACCAGCAGTTATTGTTATTATTGTGACTGCGATTGCTGCGATGAGTACACCGATAATTGTTGCGTAAAAGAATTTCTTATAACCTAAATTGAATATATATGATATTAGGGCTCCAGTATATACTCCACTGCCAGGCAAAGGTATTCCTATAAATATTGAGACACCT
Source organism: uncultured Methanosarcinales archaeon (assembly GCA_964581515.1). Lineage (GTDB taxonomy): Archaea > Nanobdellota > Nanobdellia > Woesearchaeales > JACJVV01 > JACJVV01. The sequence goes on from CAZOOV010000010.1 coordinate 29,362, forward strand.
AAGAGACCATATTTGTCTACATATGGTTTTGCTTTCTTTTGAGTCTTTTCAACTCTTTTATGGTACCATCTCTTGAATGGTTTAATGAAAAAGAACCAATGTATTATCTTGTTTAGGAAAAAATATAGTATTGGTCCAAGAATGATATTTGAGATTACAGCAATGACAAATACTTGCCATACTGGTAGTTTTGCAATAAGTATTCCATAGGGTATTGAAGCCCTTAATTCTAAGAATGGTAGAAATGTCAGTATAAATATAATCACATATGGATTTCCTATAAAGCTTATTATCTCATTTAACAATCTTTATACCTCTTATTTTCTTTTTGAGATAATCTTTCTTTGAAAGTTCTAAGACGTATTTGTCAAGATTACATATTGGAGTTTTAACTTTAGCATAAATAGCACCTTTTTTCATTACTGTCTTTTTATATTTCTGTTTGAATCTTTGTACATGGACTGGATATTCTTTTGTTGGACCTTTTTGTTCATAGTATTCAGGTAGTTTATTGCATTTGGTTTTGATATAATAATAGCAGTTTTTATTTTTGTCCCACCACCATCCATTTTTTTCTACTTCGAATTTTTTTAGATTATTTACAAAAAATTCTGATCCTTTCATTAATTTTGCACCGACAATGTCAGTCTTTCCTTTAAGGACTGAAATTTTTAATACAAGATTGTAATTCTTTTTTATTTGTTCTAGATTAATCTTCTTTTCTTTGAAGAAATCTATATCTGGTTTTTTAAGGAACTTTTTTGCTATTTTCTTTAGTTTGTCATATGTTTTTTGGTTGACTGCTGCTGCAGCATTCCTATTTGGTTGTATTGGGTCAACAACAGTCAATGGTCCTTGTATCTTTGCTATATCTAGAACTGATTTATGTTTCTCAATATCAATCTCAGTACTTTTTTTCCATTTTGCAATCGCTTGGACTGCTTTTTCAAATGAACCATAATATATTATCAAGATATCAGTTACATGACCCGACATTCCTTTAATGTATGATTCTGCACCATAAATACCGCTACTTTTGAAGAAAAGTTTTGCTAATTTTATCTCTTGTTTTAGTTTTGGTTTCTTTTTAACTTGTTTTTTTATCCATGCAGCATGCAAAGGTGATGCATCTGTTACATTCACTGCGTCTTGTGGATTTTTTATCCTTAATACTGGGACTATCTCATAGCGTTTGTCTATATGATAATAGTCTCTTGAACCATGGATTGTCTCTGGTTTAAGATTTTTGAGAGCTTTTTTCAGAATTTTGCTGATATCTTGATCAAGGTATTTCTTGTAATCAAACATGACAAATATATCTACATCAAAATCATTCCCAATAAATGTATCTTTTGCTGCACTTCCACCAAGGGAGAGTGTTGCTTTTATCTTGTTCTTTTTTAGTGATGCATCTATCTTCTTCATAATCTCTTTAATCTTCTTTTTTTGGGCAAGCACATTATCAGTTTTGTTTTCTTTTAGTGCTTGCTTGAGTACTGTTGATATGCTCATGACGATAAAAAAGAGGGTATCAGTATAAAAATGTTTGCACTTATATAATAAATCATATAATTGCCTTTCAACGGAAAATGATTTAAATCTTTAAGTTTGTGATATGTAAAATGACTGAAAGAAAGACTTATGTTGAGGAAAGACCATGGGGTAAATTTGAACAGTTTACACATGATGAAGTTAGTACGGTTAAAATACTTACAGTTAAGGATGGTGGGATGTTGAGTATTCAATATCATCATAAAAGAGAAGAATTTTGGAGAGTTATTGGGGGGAAAGGCAGAATTAGAGCAGGAGATGAGTGGGTTGATTGCAAAATAGGTGATGAATTTTATATCTCTAAAGAAATGGTGCATTCTGCAGAAGGCGTAGGTGCTGATCTTATCATAATGGAAATATCATTTGGTAAATTTGAAGAGGATGATATAGTTAGGCTAGAAGATAAATATGGTAGACCTTGATTAAGGCATTCTAAGCAAAAGAAATATAAATAGCATCATTTAGGATATAGTTATGGACATATTAAGCTTTATCTCAGGAGTGCCTAAGGATGTTTGGCTATTCATATTTTTTATTCTTATCGGTTATGGTCTGCTTAGTCTTTCACGAACTTTTAAGCTTCCTGAACCAATACTGCTTTTTGTGCTTGGACTCATACTTCAGTTCTTTATAGGAAAAGTAATGCTTGTTCCATTTGTTGTACTTGCATTGATATTGCTCTTATTTGATGCAGGAGCACATTTTATTCCAAGAAAGTTTACACCACATTCTTTACTATTGTCAGAATTCATAATATATTCCATAGTTGTAAACTCGCTTGCATTTGGTTTACTTCTTCACATTACTTTTATTCCTGAAGTTAATATATTTACAATCATATTGTCTATAATTATAGGAAGTCTTGCGACTGCATGTTCACAATTTGAGATTATGAAAGGCTTTAAGATCAAGAAAAATAGATTGTATTATTTGACTGAACAAGAAGATCATCTTTCAAATCCAATTGTTTTGGCTATTGCAGTTATATTAGTTGGTTTTATTATAGAATTTCCACAATTGCATTGGTTTGAAGCAATGAAAAAATTGTTGGCTACTGCGTTTGTTGATATTGGTGTTGGAATTTTTCTTGGTTTGATAATGCTATATTTTGTAGTTAGGCTACTTAAGCGCAATTATATGAGACTTACAGCAATGTTGTTTGCTTTATTTACATATATTGTTGCAGTTGAACTGAAAGGTATGGGATTTTTGAGCGTACTTGTAATGTCTTTATTTTATCATAATGTCAGTACAAAAGAGGCTGATATGGGTGAGTTTGCTCCTTTCATAAGCAATCTTGTATATGTGTTTATCTTTATTACAATGGGATATATAATTTCACTTAATGGATTTATATTGATATATTCTTTGATAATGCTTCTTATCTATCTTGTATGCAGATTAATATTATTTCATCTCATATTAAGGAAGTCTCAACATTTTATGACTTTGGATTGTCCAAAGGGTTTGGCGGTCGGTGCAGTTGTATTATTTATTATGGTGAGTTTGAATCCTATAAATCCTAACAGTATGGTGTTATTTCCATTGTTCTCTGCAATCATAATATTTTTTATGTTATGTAATGTAGTATCATATATAGTCAATGTAATGACTAAAGATATAATAAAATAAAATTATTAAATAAAGTTAGAAATCAGAAAAGTTAGAAGTAAGATTAGAAGATAAAATTATAGGGGTCACAAAAGATGTATGATATAATAACTGTTGGTTCAGCAACAATAGATTGTTTTGTTGATACTGGTAATAAATTGTTTCAGAGTCCTGAAATGCATGATGGAGAATGTGTTGTGCATGTTCCTTTTGGAAGTAAGATTGTTGCAGATAAACTTACTTTTATGACTGGTGGTGGTGGTACAAACACTGCTGTCTCTTTTGCAAGACTCGGACTTAAGGTCGCTTATATCGGAAAATTAGGTGGTGATCAGTCAAATTTGATTCTTAATGAATTGAAGAGAGATAAAATTGATGTTTCTCTTGTAGTACCTGCTAAGAATACAGGATTTTCAGTAGTATTAGACGCAAAAGGTCAAGATAGGACAATAATTACCTATAAAGGTGATGTTAATGATCTTAGTTTTAATGAAATAAATAAATCAAAGCTTAAGACAAAATGGTTCTACATGGCTTCAATGATGGGGAAATCATATCAGACAATGCTTAAGCTTGCAGATTATGCACATAAGAATGGCATTAAGATCGCTTTTAATCCTTCTTCTTATATTGCTAAACAAGGACATAAGAAACTTAAGAAGATGCTTGCTGCAACTGATGTATTAATTCTAAATAAAGAGGAAGCTGCTGAACTTCTTGGAAAGAAGGGAACTGTTGAAGTGATGCTGAAAGGTCTTAAGAAGCTTGTAAGGGATATAGTCGTAATCACTGATGGAAGCAGAGGTTCTCATTGTCTAGCTGATAAGTATTATCATGTTAATACTAGCGGGAAAAAACCACATGAAACTACTGGTGCTGGCGATTCTTTTGCTTCAAGCTTTGTTGCAGGAATAATAAAAGGTAAGAAAATAGAGGTTTGTCTTCAAATGGGAAGGGCAAATGCAGAATCAGTAATACAAAATATGGGTGCAAAGAATATTCTTTTATCCATGAAGCAGATTGAAAAAGCAATAAAGAAAAATCCAGGCAAGATAATAAAGAAAGAAATCTAAAAAAATTTAAAAAATAAAACTTAAAAGAATAAAGATTAAGAAATAAATTAATTTAAGAAAATAAAATTAATTAGAATCATTCATAGTATACTGAAGATAATCTATGTGATGATTTTTTATTTCTCTTCTTGCTTTTCTTACTAATATTCTGTTAGTGATCTCTGCTTGATTGTATGGCTTATGGTCTTCTACTTCTTTTTTACTAAGTAAACGTTTCATTAGTCTTTTTATTATTACTATTGTTGGTTTGTTATGTTCTTTTGGAATGAATCTTGATCTTGCCCAAATTATTGCTATTGTTACACCTATAAAAAGGAACCAGTTGAAGCTTACTCCCCCTTGTAATAATGCATTGAAAAATTGTCCGAATAATCTTGCATATATGATATTGATAAAAAATATTACAAATGTAATGCCGATTATGTCATACACCCAAAATTGTACTGGTGAAGTTCCATCTGGAATTACCCTAAATATACCATAAACTATTGTTCTTGCAATGGTGTAAAATATGATCCCATATTCTATGTTATTTCCTATGTATGGCAGGAATACTGGAATCAAAAGGCATGATATGAACTGTGCAAGACTGTATTTTTTAACACCAATCCATTCTGAAAAAACACAACAAAGTCTTCAAAAAATATTTATGAATAATGAAAAGACGCCTCCAGCCATACCACCTATATTTATTGAAATAATAACACTAAAAAAGTCAATTACATCCATGAAATACAAGAAAAGCATTGGACTTGGAATACCTACTCCTGGAAGTCTACTCCAGAAACTTATGATTGCAAACATAAATAATGTACTGTATGTCTGATTAAATGGAAGACAGACAATAGTTAAGATATAGAGAACTGCAGTTATGAACAATGCTACAGGCCAGTGAATCTTAAGTTGTGTAACCATCTTAATCACTATTTAGTAGTAAAAGTATATATATCTTAGTTGTCGTTTTTCCGACAACAAGGTTTATATATTAGAACTGCTCTTGATAAGATATGGATATCAGGACTGCACTTGGTGAACTTGGACTCTCAGATGGCGAAATAAGCGTATATTTGGCTCTACTTAAGCTAGGTTTATGTCCTGTAAGCAAGATAAAAGAAGAAAGCAACCTGCATAGGACTACGATTTATGATTTTCTTGAAAAATTGTTGAACAAAGGTTTGATTAGTTATGTGGTAAAGAATAAAGTGAAATATTACAATGCAGCCCATCCAAACAAGCTTTTTGAGTTTTTGAAAGAGAAGCAAGATCATCTGGATGAAGTACTGCCTGATCTTGTTAAATTAGCTAATATTGAGAAAGAGGAAGTCAGTGTTGAGGTCTATAAAGGTAAAGAAGGTATGAAAACTGTTATGATGGATATTGTTAAAGGTGGGCATGAGCTTCTTGGAATAGGTATTGATGAGGCACTTTATAAGAAAAATTTACCTATCTTTATGGAGAAATATCAAATGATGCAGAAGGAACATAATCTTCATGAAAGACTTATAACTAAGATTAATCCTGATGATCTGCTTGATACTTCTCATTGCCATTATAAATTTGTCCCAGAAAGTAGTTTTAGTCCGACTTCTACAGTTATATATGATGACAAGGTACAGATTGCTTTATGGGAACCGAGCTTAACATCTATAATCATTAAAAATAAAAAGTTAGCAAATGCATATCGGAATCATTTTGAACATTTGTGGAATCAAGAGTCAATGATATTTAGGGGAGAAGAGGAAGTGAAGCAGATGTTTTTACATCTTCTTGAACAGGAGAATCTACAAAAGGATTGGCTTGTGTTCGGTACTCCTCCTATCAGCGAGGATCTTGCTAAGTTTTTCATATCAACTGATCCTATACTTATTAAGAAAGGGATAAAGACCAAGATAATACTGGATGAGCGAGAAAAAAGACTTATTGATTTCTATAATAAATCTCCTACAACAACTGTGAAGGTTATGCCAAAAGAATTCATGTCTCCTTCTGAAGTGGATATATTCGGGGATAGGGTTGCAATTGTTCTTTGGGAGAATGATCCTATGGCAATACTTATCGAAAATAAGCATATTGCAGATTCTTTCAGGCAGTATTTCCAAGTACTTTGGAAGATGGCGAAGTAAGAAGAGATTGAAAGTAGGATTCTTGTGATAATTTTATTTATTTATTTATTTATTTATTTAATTTTCATTATCTTCTTGGAAGGAGAATCTTGTGAATGTCTGTTCTGGTCTTTGTTGAGTATTGTTGATTGAGTCTTTTATCTCGCTGAATTGTTGTATCTCATCTTGTTGAGCCCTTTGTACTGGACGGTATTTTTCATTAAGGTATTTATGATTATTTTGCATACGGTTCTGAGTTTTTTTAATAGCTTTTTTTGCAAGTGTTTTGACAAGTGATCTCTTCTTTTCTTTTTTTGATGTACTGAACATAAGTGTCCATACTATACTAATTATTAAAGTTGCAAATAAGAATAATATCCAATTAAATCTTACTCCTGTCTTAAGAAGATTGTTGAAGAAGTCACCAAATAATTTTGCATAGAATGAATTGATGACTATTGTTGCAAGACTGTTTGCTGTCAATAGTGCGATTGTATCGACCCATGGTCTTGGTTGTGGATCTACGAACTTTAGCGGGATGAACATGAACCATCTGATTATGCCATATATTATTATGCTCTGAAGAATATCACCTGTGATTGCATGTACAAAAGGTATCATCATACAAGCTACGAATTGTGCTACTACATCTTTTCCTACCCCTATCCATCTTGGTGTGACTCCTGTTGCTCTTGAAGCTAGATTGCAGACTGCCTGAAATATTCCTGCCTGGAATCCTCCTATGTTTATCGCTATGAGCATCGCAAATATATCTACTAAGTCGCTGTTGTAAAGAATATAGAGCGGAGAGCGAATGCCAACGCCAGGGAGCCTTGACCAGAACGCAATCAGGGTGAAAAGAAGTATTGTTGAATTTGTCATGTTGAATGGCATGAATAAGATTATCAAACCATACAATATTACAGTTATTATGAAGACCAAAGGCCATATCAGTATTATCATTCTTATTCAACTATGTTTAATCTTTCCACTAAGAACACCTCTGATAGTATGGTTTTTACGAGAGAGTATATAAATAAATGTAGTCATGTTATATGACAACATTTATATATGCTGGTTTATTTAGGTTGATTATGGTTACATCATTTGCTCTTGAAAGACTTGGACTTACTTCAATAGAGGCTAAAGTGTACATTGCGTTACTTAAAATAGGAAGCACGACATCGGGGCCATTAGTGAAGAAGACAGAACTGCATAGAGCAACTGTTTATGATGTTTTGAAGAGACTTATGGAAAAAGGGCTTGTGAATTTTATAGTAAAAGAGAAAACAAAATATTTTCAGGCTACGGCTCCAAGTCATCTGCTTGATATAGTGTTAAAGGAGAAAGAAGATCTTGAGAAAAAAGAAGAAGAACTCAGAAAAGCAGTAAAAGAGCTTGAACAAATACAAGAACTTTCTAAGAATAAAGAAGTTGCACAGATATTCCAAGGAATAAGGGCAGTTAAGACAGTCTATAATGATACATTAAATGCAGATGAGATCTTGATATTTGGTTCTGGTGGAAAATTTAAGGAAAAGGTAGGTGCTGCTTTCTTTAAGAAATATATTGAAGTGAGAATGAGAAAAAAGGTACAAGTCAGGCATCTTGTCTCAGATAGGGCGAGAGGTACTGAATTTGATTATGCATATTATAAGAATAAACTTGGGCAGTCTAAATTTTATCCTGCAGAATATGAAAATCCAACTTCTATGTTGATATATGGTGATAAGGTCGCTACAATAATCTGGATCGAGACACCTATCGCTTTTGTTATAGAAAGCAAAGAGGCTGCTGACGCGCAAAGAAACCATTTTGAGATGGTATGGAATATTGCTAAGAAATGATTTATTGATTATTATCTTTTCTTGTGTATTTTGTGAATGTCTGTCCTTTGGTTGATTTGGTTGTTGATTGATTGTTTAATATTTTGCATATCATCAATCTCTTTTTTTAATGTATCTTGATAAGTTGTCTGATGATGTTTTTTTTCTGAGTGTTCTTTTACTATTTTTACAATTCTTTTTCCAATCTTTTTACTGGTCTTTTTTGGAGAGAAACCAAGCACGAATATTGAGAAGATTAGTATGATTACGGTTGATATCAAAAAGAGTGTCCATGAAAATGTTGCTCCTTTCTCAAGTAAATTAGTAAAAAAGTTGCCAAATATCTTAACATAAAGCATATTGATGAAAAATAATGCAACTCCAGATATCACTAAACGGACTGTCTGTTCTACAAACCCTCTTGTAGGCAGGAAAATACTTACAACCCAAAATAGGAAAAGTCTCAATATTGAGTATATTGCAACCACTGTTGCTAAGCTGCCTGTTATTGCAAAGAATAATGGGCATAGTAAATATAGGATTGCTTGTATTCCAGCATCTTTCATTAGTGCAGGCCAAGTGTGGTATGGTCCACATAATCTTGGATATAGGTTCCATATTAGTGAAAATGTCGCTCCTTCTAATGGTCCTACAAATATGGCAATTATTATTGAGAATATATCGACAAAGTCTGTAAGATAGATTATGCTTATGGGTTCATAGATGCAGACTCCTGGGAGTCTTGACCAAAAAGCAATCAATGAGAAAAGCATTATTGTTGCTGCAACATTGCTTATTGGAAGAGTTAATATGATTAATAAATATATCAATCCTGTTGTCCCTATTATCAATGGCCAGTTGAATGAAAAACCCTTCACCATATAGGAGATGATTGAGGTGATATTTTTAAAATTATGGGGGATATTAGAGGAAAAATGAGAATCTTGTAATTTTGTATTTTATGAATATTATATCTTGTAAAGATTTTTAAATACATGAAAACTGTGATTTTATATGGTTTCATTATTGGATCTTGGAAGAATTATGCAGCATCCATTTGTTGCAAGAAGAAAACCGACAACCATTTCTATAGATGTTACTAATAAATGCAATCTTAGATGTAAACATTGTTATTTTTATGAGCAAGAGCAACAACCTGAATTAAGTGAAGAAGAACTTTTGACTTTATTGAAAAAATTAAAATCCCAATTTCCACTTGTTCATGCTTCTTGGATTGGTGGAGAACCGCTTTTAAGAAAGAAAGTGGTTGAAAAGGGAATGAGATTGTTTCCTTTTAATATGATTGTAACAAATGGAACTATTGAATTGCCTTATTGGAAAAATTGCGTCTTTAATGTGTCTGTAGATGGCACTAGGAAGTATTATGAAAAAGTAAGAGGAAAACATTATGATAAAGTAAAACAAAATGCAGATAGGGATGATGTAAAGGTACATGCTGTTTGTGTCTTGAGCAGACTTAATGTGGGATGTATTGAAGAAATGGTGAAGGAATGGTCTCGTACTAAAGTAAGAGGTGTAGGTTTTGATTTCTATACTCCTATTGTTGGTTTAAATGATAATAACTGGATAAGTTGGAAAGAAAGAGATAAGATAATTGATAGATTATTTGCACTAAAGAAGGAATATGGGGATTTTCTTCTCAATTCGTCAACTATGTTAAAATTAATGAGGTCAAATACAGCAAAAGAGATTGTTGCTAATTGTAATTCTAAGGATATAGTCTATTCTATTGATCCATCAGGCAATAGAAAATTGCCTTGTGTAATCGGTGAGAAAGCTGATTGTACAAGATGTGGTTGTGTAGTCCCATATCTTAATTCTGATATGTCTTTTTTGGATAGAATAAAGGCGTCTAGGGATGCGAGAAGAATATACTCTCAATTTTAATGATAATAATTGGAAAAATCATAATGAGCCTGCGCTCCATCTGCCCCACATTTCCTGTGCTTTGTTCTCTATTAATTCAGACATGCATTTTGAGCAGAAAGAATTTTCTTCATAATCAAATTTTCCACATTTTGGACATTTGTGTTTTTTTGTAGTACCATACATGTGTATCACCTGATGATTTAATCTTTACCCCATACACTAAAGTATGCTTCTGCAGCTGAAACTGAATTATGGTAGTTTGTTATTGGATCATCTTGTACTCTCATCCCTGATAAGAGTGTGCTTTCAAAATGATTATTATTATCTGCATCTCTTCCATAGACATCACATCCTCCTTTGTTAGAGTATATGATAACTTGTTTTCCGTCTTTTTCAGAGAATCCAGCCTTTACCTTATGACCTTTATATTCGCCGAATTTGACTTGTAAGTCTGATTTACTTCCACAACCTGCTGTTAGTAATGCAGCAGCTGTAATAACAATTGCAGTTAATGGTTTTAGTGTTTTCATTTTAACATATGTAAGAAGTTCTACTATATAAATCTTTCGTTTTTTTACCACTAGGGAGTGGTATAAATAATAAGGTTTAAATAAAGTGGGTAATGAATGCGCTAAGAGATGAGTAAAGTTCCTAAAATTGATCCCACACTGGCAGATGTTTATGTAATAAATAGACCTAGAAATAAGACTGAAATTAGGTCTCTTGTAGCTAGAGTAAAGGCCGGTGAGAAGTTTGATCCGGTTCCGGGAAGAGAGTTTGCTTCTGGAAGATATCTTATTTATCCAAGGCAAGATTCAGTTGCAATTGCGCATTGTTTAGCTGGTAAGAAAATAAGATATGAACCTTTACTTGAACAGCATTTTACAGGAAATCGTCATTATGCTGTTGTGGACAGTCCAAAAGGTAAGCCTCTTTGGGTAAGAATTCAGGATGTTCTTAATTGATATTTTCTTAGTGAAATTAGTAATATAGCGTTATTATAAGGCAATACTTAAATAGTCTTATACATTCTTATCTATCATGTATCATACAGTAAGAAGGCTTAAATGCCAAAGATGCGGACATGTAGAAATAGGTGAGAATGGCTTTTGTTCAGAATGTCTTACTTCTTTGTTAGTTTACAAGCCGCAAGATCCTGTTGCAAGATGGATTGGCGATAAGTTCTTTATTTGATTCTGTAATTCTTTGATTGTCGTAATCATTATGAAAAACATTATATACTACTTATTCTAGATTCTTTATAGGTTAGAAATATATCAGAGGTGTTAGAATGCTTACTACTTCAAAAAATATACTTACAAAGGCTACAAAAGGCAAATATGGTGTAGGTGCTTTTAATTTTGTTAATATGGAAATTCTTCAAGCTGTGATAAAGGCAGCAAATGAAGAAAAGTCTCCGATTATATTACAAGCAAGTGAAGGAGCAATCAAATATATGAGTGATGCTTATATCATCGGTTTTATCGAGGCTATCAAAAAGGATTGTAAAGTGCCTGTTGCAGTGCATCTTGATCATGGACTATCTTTTGATATGGTTAAACGTGTAATCTCTCTTGGTTTTACTTCTGTTATGATTGATGCAAGCAAGTATGATTTTGAAGAGAATGTGAGATTGACTCAGAAAGTTGTGAAGTATGCTCACGCTCGTGGAGTTAGTGTTGAAGCAGAACTTGGTACTATTGGTGGAACTGAAGATAATGTGACTGCAAAAGAAATAATCTATACTGAGCCTGAGAAAGCAAAAGAATTTGTTAAGAGGACAGGATGTGATTGCCTTGCTGTTGCTATCGGTACAAGTCATGGCGCTCATAAATTCAAAGGAAAAGCAAATCTTGCTTATGATATACTTAAAGAGATAAGAAAAATAGTAAAAGTACCTCTTGTAATGCATGGTGCAAGCGCAATTCCTGCAGATGCTGTCAACAGAATCAATAGAAATGGCGGGAAGGTCGAGAAAGCTTGTGGTGTAGATGATATAAGTATGAAAAAAGCTGTACGTCTTGGAATTTCTAAAGTTAATACAGATACTGATCTTAGGATGATATGGACTGGAAGTGTTCGTGAAGTTCTTAAGAAGGATAAAGGACAATTTGATCTACGTAAGATTCTTGGCCCTGCAAGAGATAATCTTGTTGAATATGTTAAGAAAAGAATGAAAGTGATGGGTAGTAGTAAGAAAGCTTGAGCTGACTTATTTCTAGTTTCTAATTATTTTTATTTATTCTTATTTACTTCTTTAGAACATGTATCTGAAAAGATAATAGATTCTTTTCAAGAAATTTATTATTCTTACATATATTCTTTTTATTAAGTTATTTTCTGCTATTGCAACTAAATTGTGTGCTACATCTCTTGGAGAAAGCATCTGTCCTCTTCCTGGTCTCTTTTTATAGTCGCTGAAGAATTCTGTATCAACCTTGTATGGATTTATTGTTGAAACCTTAATATTGTGTTTCTTCAGTTCCCATTTTATTGAGCTGTTAAAAGAATTGACAGCATGTTTTGAACAGCAGTAACCACTGTATCCTGGAATGTTAAATATGCCTGCAAGTGAAGAGACAGTTATGATATGGCCTTTTGTATTTTTCTTTATCATTAATCTTGCTGCTTCTCTTGTACAAAGGAATACTCCATTAAGGTTGACATTTATTGTTGATTGCCAATCTTTGTAGTCTATGTCCACTAATTTTGCTTTGAGTCCTTTGCCTGCATTGTTGATAAGAACATCTATATTGTTGAATTTGTCTGTTGCTATCTTGAACAGTTTTGTTACTTCATCAGGATTTGTTATGTCAGTTTTTACAGATATGCAATTTTTGTTGAATGATCTTATTTCTTTTTCGATATCTTTTAGTTTTTCTATTCTTCTTGCTGCAAGAACTACATTTGCTCCTTTTTTTGCAAATTCTAAAGCTGTTGCTTTTCCTATGCCACTGCTTGCACCAGTTATTACAACTGTCTTATTCTTTAAACATACCATCTTCTTTCATCCAATCTATCGTATCTTTAATAGTCTTTTCAAAACTAATCTTTGGTTTCCATCCTAGAATCTTTTTTGCTTTTGAATTGTTAAAATACCTTAACTTGGATGCAGAATGTAGATTATCTGCAGTAAGCTGGAGCTTTTTCTTTGATAATGATTCTATTAAAAGTAGTAACCAGAACATTGGTTTTATGATTATTTTAGGTATGGTCTTTTTTGGTGGGTCTACTTCAAGAGCAGATGCAATTATATTATTGACTTCTGTAAAAGTTAAATTGTATCCTGAAAGAAGATAGTCTCCTTTTGTGAGTTTCTTTTTTAGAGTCAAGATTATTCCATCTGCAACATCTCTAACATCAACAATATTTGTTCCACCTGACATATTGGCTGGAATCTTGTTTTTGTTTATTGCATCAATTAATTTTGCAGAATTTGTGATGTCATATGGACCTAACATCAGTCCAGGATATAAGACTACTGCATTTATTTTTGATTTTTTTATCTCTACATCTGCAAGATGCTTTGAGAGCATATAGTATTTTCTGTATAATCTTGCTTCTTTCCAGTTGAATTTGAAGTCTTCATCCACTTGTTTTGTTTTACTATCTTTGTAACCTAGTGCTGCTACTGAACTTATATGTATGAATTGTTTGATTTTATTTTGCTTGATTGCATTGATTACATTTTTTGTGCCGTTTATATTTACATCATAAAGTAGTTTTTTATCTTTTAATGAGAATGAAACAATCCCTGCAAGATGTATGACAACTTCAATATCCTTAAAATGCTTCTCAATTGCACTCTTATCACAGATATTGATGCCTGTGAATGTTTCTATATTCTTTGATTTGATGCTGGGTTTATTTGGATCATCTCTTAAATCAATTATTCTTATTTTTGTCTTTGGAAACTCTTTTGAGAGCTTTTGGACCAGATGTTGACCTAGAAATCCACAACCGCCAGTAATTAATATACTTTTCATAATATTCTTTGGCAATCCTCTAGTATTTATTCTTTTTGATTATTCTTTACTATATCTTTTATATTTCACCGTAAGGTTTATTAATAATGATTTTATGTATTGACTTAATTATATTAATAAATATTTAATAATTTAAATTGTCTATAAGGGGGTGCTAATATTGGCAATATTGATATCTATTGGAATATTTGTTGTAGTTGTAATTATTGCAAGTTTGCGGATTGTAAACCAATATGAAAGAGGAGTTAAATTTACATTAGGAAGGTTTACAGGAATTATGAAACCTGGACTCAGGCTTGTCATACCTATAATCCAGACTTATGAGAAAGTAGATATGAGGACAAGAGTTGTTGATGTTCCAGATCAGGAAAGCATAACAAAAGATAATATTACAGTTGGAATTAATGCTGTATTATATTATAAGGTTACAGATCCTGAGAAAGCTGTTATTGAAGTTGAGCATTATGATTTTGCTGTATCTCAATTAGCACAGACAACAATGAGAAATATTGTTGGTGAAGTTGAACTTGATGAACTTCTTGCAAAAAGGGATGAATCTGCAAATAAGATCAGACAGATTGTAGATGAAGTAAGTGACCCTTGGGGTATCAAGGTTGAAGCAGTTGAGCTTAAGGATATTACACTTGCACAGGAGATGAAAAGAGTAATCGGTAAGCAGGCAGAAGCTGAACGTGAGAGGAGAGCAGTCATAATCAAGGCAGAAGGAGAAGTGATTGCAGCTAGCAATATGGCAAAAGCTGCTAAGACTTTAGCAACTGCTACAGGAGCACTTCATCTTAGGACACTTCAAACAATGAATAACCTTGCAAGCGATAAGAGCAATACTGTTGTACTTGGTGTTCCTTTAGAAATGTTAAGGGCATTTGAAAAAGCTAAGAGATAATTATTGTTTTTATTTTTTATTTATTTTTTATTTATTTTATTGTCATTGATTATGGTTAAATATGTTTAAATATGTTTAAAATATATTTAGATTAACATGTTTATAATGTGATATTATGAAAAGTTATACAGAGCATTTAGTAATGCATACACAGCAACGAAAGGAATTTATCAATATAACTGATAAGGTAGAAAAATCTCTTTCTAAATCAGGCATTAAAGAAGGATTATGTCTTGTAAATGCAATGCATATAACTGCATCGGTTTTTATCAATGATGAAGAGTCAGGGCTTAAAGAAGATTTTATGGAATGGCTTGAGAATCTTGCTCCATTTGGTGATTATAAACATCATCAGACAGGTGAAGACAATGGTGATGCACATCTCAAGAGGACTATAATGGGCAGAGAGGTAGTAGTTGCAGTGACAGAAGGAAGGCTTGATTTCGGACCTTGGGAGCAGATATTTTATGGTGAATTTGATGGTGGAAGAGATAAGAGGATAATGATTAAGATCATAGGTGAATGATTATATATTATGATAATTTATTATAATTTAATAATTTAATATTATTATAATAAGGTAAAAAATTATAGGGATTAAAAATATAGGAGGGAATTTGAATGAAAGATAATGTTTCTAACAGGTGGTTGGTTGTTCTTGGAGCAATCCTGATACAGTTGGCTTTAGGTGCCATTTATGCGTGGAGTGTTTTTACAAAGGCTCTCAATGAAGCGCCATATAATTTTTCAGTTTCACAGACTCAGGCAATATTTTCAGCAGGTCTGGTAACTTTTGCAGTTGTGATGATATTTGCAGGAATTGCTATGAAGAAAGTAGGTCCTAGGCCGTTAGCATTGACAAGTGCTGTTGTCTTAAGCGCTGCCTATGTTTTAGGAGGTTTATTTGGATCCAGTTTTATTTCACAGTTGTTATTGATCGGCATCATGGGAGGTGCAGGAATAGGACTTGGTTATGTAGTTCCTATCGCTGTAGGAATGAAATGGTTTCCTGATATGAAAGGATTGATATCAGGACTTGCTGTTGCAGGTTTTGGTTTTGGAGCAGTAATATGGGTTAAAGTAGCAGGATCATGGTTCGGATTGATAGAGAAAATAGGTGTGCAGAGCGTTTTCTTATGGTATGGAATTGCTTTTCTTGTAATGATGCTTATCGGAAGCATATGGATGGTCAATCCTCCTGAGGGTTATAAGCCTAAAGGTCATAAAGAGGTCAAGGCAAAGAAGAAGGCAGTCAAAGAGGTTGATATCGGATGGAAAGGAATGCTTGGTAAATATAGCTTTTGGGCAATCTGGGCAATCTATCTTGTAGGTGCAAGCGCTGGCCTTATGGTTATAGGAACCATCAAATTCTTCGGTATTGATGCTCTGAAAACAGGAGGGATGACTGTTGCAATGGCTGGAGCTGCAGCAGGAACTGCTATGGCATGGTATGCTATCTTCAATGGATTGGGAAGGATAATCTGGGGAAAAGTCAGTGATAATATAGGTCCTAAAAAGTCAATATTCCTATCTTCATTGATCCAAGGATTATTAATGCTGACATTCTATAAGATGGGGACAACCCCTCTTATGCTTGCAGTATACGCATCAGCGATCGGTTTCAATTATGGCGGACTTTTTGCACTGTTCCCTGTAGCAACAGCAAAGCTTTTTGGAACAAAAAATGTAGGAAGCAATTATCCATTTGTATTCACAAGCTATGGTGTTGCAGGATTAGCAGGTCCGATGCTTGGTGGTTTTATGAGAGATACGATGGGTAATTTCTTATGGGCATTTATTCCAGCTGGTATTGCATGTTTAGCGGGGGCAGGAATTGCATTGCTGATAAAAACTAAGAATTAGTCTTTTTATTGTCTTTTTTTTATTTTATTTATTATTTCTTATTCTCGATTCTTTTTTATTCTTGATTTTTTTTATTCTTGATTCTTTTTATTCTTGATTCTTTTATTTTTTTTATTTCTCCCTGTATCTTTTATATATATGTGGCCATAAGCGGACCATTGAGCGAATATATTATGTTTAGAAGCCTGTCTAATATCATTATTGCCTTTAATTCTTCTTTTGTTGCTTTTTTCAGGCTTAAATCAATCATTTTCTGTATACCATCTTTTGTTTCTTTGAATCCAGACATATTACCTAGTTCAAACTTGAAGAATATTGAATAGAAAGTATTAAAGAAAGATATTGTTTCTTTTAGTATCTTTTTTGTTTCTTTACTAGTTTTAAGTTTTTTTGTTGAGATGTATTCACATAGTTCTTTCATATGGTCTGAGACTTTTTCTATTTCTTCGATAATCACATAAAGTGGAGCTAATCTCTTGTAATCTGACTTGAATTTTGTGTTGATGGCTCTTCTGCAGTAATCTGCAAGGTGATCTGCTTCGTATTTCATAAGTGATATCTGCTTGAGCCATTCAAGATCATTTTTCTTAATTGCTTCTTGTGCATCTGTAGCCATGTTCTTTATTATCAGGAAGAATCTTCTTATGACATTATTGAACTGACTGAATTCATCTTCTGAAATCTTCTTTATTTGGATGTTACTCTTGCCTTGTCTTATTATCTCGTAGCCTTCGAACTGACTTTGAAGAGTTAATTTTATCTCTTTTAGCTCTTCAAATGATGAGAATTGAATATTTACTTCATCATATCCTGTCTTATAAGCAGCTCCTAAGATTTTTTTTATCACCGATAATTGCTTTGAAACATTAATTGATATTGCTTTAAGTTCTTTTTTTCTTTTTGTTGAAATGAAAAGCCCATTGTCTGCTTCTTTTACATCTATCTCATCGCCTTTATTGAGATTATTCTCTTTGACATAGCTTCTTGGCAATGATATTGTTAAGGATGATTCTCCATGCTTGATGAGTTTTCGTATCATTTTTATCTTAATATTACCTAGGACTATTTAAATTTATTCTTTTGTGTACACAAAATACATTTTGTATACATTAATTACTTATCTTATTGGATGAATTATATCATCATGGATAAAGGCAATATGCTATTAGAAAGATTTGTACAGCAGGATTTTATTGAAAAGTTGTTTCCCGAGGAATTTGAAGAGATACCTGACTCAGAATGTGTAATCAGAGATAAAAAAACTGGCAAGAAGTATAGGACTATGTATGATTATCAACAAGATCATCCGCCTCAGAAAGGTGAGTATGAGTATTCTCCTCTTAATCCAAATGATAGGGTGCCATGGGTTCATTCTGATGGGACTGTACTGATAGACTGTTATGGTGATATATATGAATGATGGCATTGAAGAAAAACTACATAATTATAGGGTGATATGGCATGATTGTGAGGATGATAGGACCGGTACTTCTTTTACTGTACAGGGAAAGGATCTTTGTGATGCTTATTTTAAGGCAGTTGATACAATCAAGGGATATTCTGATTATTTAAGAGATCATTTTTGCGGGATTGATATAGAATGTCTTGTTGATGAGAATGATAAGATGTATTGGCCTGATTTTTTCTTGAAAAATAGAGGTGAATGATAATGGAAATGAAATTATTAAGACCTATCGATGGGATCTTAGCTGATATAGAACCTGAGGAAGTTACAAGATTGAAGGATAGACGTGAGTTTAATAATAATGCAGAGTGGGCTGTATATCAGGCAAAAGTTTTCTATGAAGGTTTTGGAGATACAGAAAAAGCGATTGAAATCCTGGAAGATGCAAGAAAAGCAGAACCTGGAAATTCAGATCTTATCTTTTGTCTTGCAGAATGTTATTCCAGAAGTGAAGAAGGATTGGATCAAGCATTTAAATTATGTGAGAAAGGTGTTAAAATAGATAATAAGTCTGATTATGGCTACACAATAATGGCAAGAGTGCAAGTAGCTCAGCAAAAACCTATAGATGCATATACTTCTGCAATGAACGCTCTTAAAATCAATAATTCCAATTATGAGGCTGGAATTTATCTTGGTTCTATTGGATTTGCTATTGCTATGGCAGAAGGTGATATAGAAGAGATGCAATATAGTCTAGAGAATCTAAGGCTAACAAAAAAGATTTTTCCTGATTCTGCAAGGCTTGATACAATCATCAAGGAGAATGAAGATTATCTTAAGAGATTTAAGCAAGGAGGATAATTAAAATGACAAGATTTAAACTAAAAATGACACATTATGAGCCTGGCTGTGGCTGTGGTTGTGAAGATAATGACCTTAATATCGCTGATCAGACATACACGAAAGAGTTTAGTTTTGAAGGTACAAGAGAAGGTGCTCAAAAAGAGATCAAAAGCCTTGAGGAATGGGGCGCTGTTCCTTGTTATGGGAATCAATGGAGCATTGTTGAATTAAGGGTACCTGATTTGCTTATAGTCTCAGGTCCTTCTTGTACTGGAAAGGGTCCATTGATTGACGCAGTGCAGAGATATAATGATGATATTAGCTTTAATAGCATTAATGTCATCAAAAGTCTTGAGTCAAGACCAGATGGTCTGCGTGAGTCTGATGATCCTGATTATTTTATGAGCTCTGATCAGATAAGGTCCTTAGGTGATGATTATGTCGTAGGAGAATGCAGAGGCATCCCTCAAGCTGTAAAACTTGATGATCTTTATTCACAAGATGGTCTTATGTTACTTGAAGCTTACCATACATTAGGTGCAGATGTATACACAGCAGTAAGGCAAAGGTGTTATGATATTGAGACAAGATCCGTATTCTTATCTCCTTTATCAATGGAAGAAACAAAAAGAGATGATTTAGAAAGCTATCTCACTGGAATCCTTATGGATAAGCAGATGAAGAGGTCTATAAAAGGTGGAAGAGATATTTTCTCAGGCAATGTTATCGAAGATCAGGTTTCAAGAGCAATGGATGCTTATTCTGAACTTAAGAATGCACATAAATATTCTCATGTGATTGTAAATCATGATGGTGAAGGACATCCTAATTGGGATCAAGATCCTTTGGTTGGAGATGCTGCAAGAGCTGTTAGTATATTAGCTGAGATAGTGCAAAATGGTTATACTGATAATTCTGAACATTGGACTGCTGATTCGATAAAATAAGTGCAATACCGTTAAATAGGGGAATTTTTTATAAATTGGTATAGGCTTTTCATTTGATATGGTACTTGAAAAGCTTGGTAATTCACTTAAGCAGACCCTCTCAAAGATAGCTGGAAGCTTGGTTGTTGATGAGAAGCTCATTAATGAACTAGTTAAGGATATCCAAAGAGCACTTCTACAGAGTGATGTGAATGTTAAGCTTGTATTTGAACTGACTAAGCAGATTAAGGATAGGGCTTTGAATGAAGAACTTCCCTCTGGCTTGACTAAAAAAGAGCAGCTTATTAAGATTGTACATGAAGAGCTTGTTAAATTCTTAGGTGGGGAAGGTCATAAGATAAAACTTGATAAGAAACCTTTGAAGATAATGCTTGTAGGACTTTTTGGTTCTGGTAAGACAACTTGCGCTGGAAAATTAGCGAAATTCTTCACGAATAGAGGAAAGAAAGTAGCAATCGTTGGATTAGATATCCATAGGCCAGCAGCTATGACACAGGTAGAACAGATTGCAAAGCAATTGAAGGTACCTTTCTTTATTGATAAGGAAAAGAAGGATGTAATAAAGATATATGATTCTGTTAAAGATAAATTAAATGAATTTGATGTAGTGCTTGTAGATACAGCAGGAAGAGACGCTCTGTCACTTGATCTTATTCAAGAGATAGAAGGCTTGAATAATCATATCAAACCTGATGAGCGATTACTCGTCATAAGTGCTGATATTGGTCAGGCAGCTGAAAAACAAGCTACACAATTTCATGAAAGTTGCAATATAACAGGAGTTATTGCAACAAAGATGGATGGTACTGCAAAAGCAGGTGGTGCACTTAGTGCTTGTGCAATTACTGACGCTCCTATAAAATTCATAGGTGTCGGTGAGAAGATGGATGATCTTGAACAGTTTAATCCTGCTGGTTTTGTAGGAAGATTGCTTGGTATGGGTGATATTGAAGAGCTTCTTGAAAAAGCAAAAGTCGCTATTGATGAAGATGAGGCAAAAGATTTAGGAGCTAAATTCATGAAAGGTGATTTTAGCCTTATTGATCTTTATCAACAGATGCAAGCTATGAAAAAGATGGGTCCTTTATCAAAAGTAATGGAACTTGTTCCAGGAATGGGTCAATTGCAACTTCCAAAAGATATGATTAATGTCCAACAAGATAAACTTGAAAGATGGAAATATGCAATGGATTCAATGACTAAAAAAGAATTAGAAGATCCAGATCATATCTCTATTGATCATGTTGAAAGGATATCAAAAGGTTCAGGTGTTGAAGTGGGTGAAGTTCGAGGGCTTTTGAAGCAGTATAAACAAAGTAAGAAACTTATGAAGATGTTCAAAGGTAAAGATCCTGAAAAAATGATGGGTAAGATGGGCGGAATGAAAGGAATGGCACAGATGATGAAAGGTATGAAGGGCATGAAAGGCGCTAAAGGAATGAAATTTAAGTGATTGAGCATTATTTGAATCCTGATTCTTGAGTTCTAATTTATTGTAATATTTGTTATTGAAAATTTCATTTAAGAGATTTTAATGGGGATATTGAATATTTTATGAAGAAAACTTACCATAATCTTTAAAAGCGCTCTAGTATTCTGGTCTATCATGGATATAGACGATGTATCTGATGGAAACAAGAAGACTATGCTTGATGCAATGTCACAAACTAAGAAAGACATTAAGACTATCTGTAGAGATATTTCTGATAAAATAAAGAATAGTGGGTTTGTGGATCGTTTTAAAGATTATTATAAATATAAAAAAGGAGAATTAGCATATGCGTCATTTGTTGGGGTCTTTGCATTAGGTTCATTATATATGGCTTCTTTTGGTGCTGCATATGTTGACTGGCCTATCTTTGATAGTAGGCTTAAATCAGGAAGGACAAAGAATGGTGTTGCTGCTGTTGTAAGCGGCATCATGGCGAAACAATATCATGAATGGGGTCAAGCAAGCGATAATGAACTTCAGAAAGTGACTCTTGATGCAAAAGTCAAGAAAGTATGTTATCCGGATGCAGAAATAGAAGGAGATGTCAGGAAAGGAGGACGTGTGTACAGTGATGTTGATTTATGGATCACTTCATCAACCTTCTCTGCAAGCCCTGTAAAAAAAGGGAAAGAAGAATACCTGAACGGTTCTGTGGCTAAATCCGAATTCAACTGGAAGATTGAGCAGACTGGTCATGATAGATACCTCATTAGAAGAAAAGGATGGAAAAATAATGCAGAACTGGTTTTTGATGTTCATAATGGGGTCATTGAAGGAAAATACATCAGGCATGGTATGCATTTTGATTGGAAAATAAAAGGCACTTATGATAATTGGGGACGTTTTGAGATGGATATTGATCATCCTTTGGTCTTAGGCATAAAAGTTGAGGGAGATTGTAAGACACAGTATAAGCAATCACAACAATAATTATAATATCTTATTATATTTTCATTCTTAACTAAAAATGGATAGCGAAAGAATTGCAAGCTTCCATCCTTTGAGTGGTATGAGGGTGTTGAACGATCATGGTATACATGACGCTCTTTCTAGAGGACTTGTGAAAGTTGATAAGGAATTAGAAGAAGAACAATTTCAGCCAAATACTCTTGATGTTAGGATTGGTAAAGTTAAGATTTATGATTATAATAATCGGGAGCCAATTGAAGGGGTGATTGATCCTGATGATATCTTACCAACAAATATTATTTCTGATAAAAAAGATGCAGAGATAATATTGCCAGGTAATAGTTTTGCTGAAATATATTTACATGAGATTATTGATTTTGACAAAAATGATTATATGCTTGGTGTTGATCTTAGAAGTAGTCGTGGAAGAAATGGTTTGTCATTAGTAAATCAGCATATTGAAAAAGATAAAGAAGGAAATGTTTTTCTTCCTGTAAGAAATCTAAATCCTAATCCTGTAAAACTTTATGGACATGAAAGGTTTGCACAATTATTCTTTTATGTTGTCAATAATGAATTGCCTGCTGATGGTCATGTTGTTGGAGATGTTAATGAGGCCAGGGGTTTGTGTGATGCGCTTAGTGATGATGTGATAAAGCTTGAACATAATTATATTCTACTTAATGTTGGTTCTAGGTTATTGAGATACAAGACTGGAGTTGGAATGATTGATACTAGAAAGCAATATGAAGAAGAAGAACTTTTTAATGTTAGAGGAGAGGGTACGTTTACTTTAAGTCCAGGTGATGTTTATATACTTGAGCTTGAACCTGAACTTCATGTTCCTGATGATATGGGCATTAGTCTTCTTCATCAAATGCCTTATAAGCAAAGGTCGGGTTTACTTGTTCCTGATCCTACTTTGTTTTTTCTTGAATCACATAGACTTAATGCAGGCTGGGTAGATTCAGGATATTCTGGGAAAGTTACTGCGCATCCTCAAAGGATAAATACCATGGGTGCATATGAGACTGGTCATCCAATAGTTCTTGGTATGATATATAAATATGATAATGCAGCAAGAAGAAGTTATGGTGATTCTGAATTAGGCAGTAAAAGAGTAGAAAAGAATCATATGCATTAATATTATATTTAATTTCAATAAATAAATTTTATAAATATATTGTAGATTTCTTACTTCATGTTAAAAATAACACCTTATCTTGGAATACTTGTAATAATAATCTCTATCGGTGGAGTTTGGTATCCTAAGTTGGGTTATTTTCTAGTGTTTGTATTTGCTGCATTATTATCAATCAGTCCTTTCAAAGGAAGATGGTTTTGTGGTAATCTATGTCCAAGAGGAAGTTTTCATGATTTCTGGCTTGGAAAAATAAGTTATAAGAAGAAGATACCTAAATTTTTTCGAAGCTTATGGGTCAGAATACCGGTTTTTATTGCAATGATTGGTTTTATGATACATAGAATAATCCAGACACAAGGTATTGTAGATAAAATAGGTATGGTATTTGTTACAATGTGTCTTGTTACAACAACTATATCAATACTTTTTGGACTTTTTATATCTCCTAGGGCATGGTGTAGTTTTTGTCCTATGGGAACAATACAGATGTGGTTCGGTGGTAAAAAATATCAGTTGAAGTTTAATAAGAAAAAATGCATTGATTGTGGAATCTGTTCAAAAGTATGTCCTATGCAATTGAAAGTTAATGAGATAACGCATAAACCAGATTGTATCAAATGTGGACGATGTATTGATGCTTGTCCTAAGAATGCGCTTAAATTCTGAATTTATATTTGGCAAAATTTTGAATTATTAGTTCTTGTTCTTTAGGTTCTCCAGTTAATGGAATCCCTATCCATATAAGGAACTCCTTTCTCTTTCTCTTGCCCATAGAAATCACATCTTGGAAAATCAAAGCTCTGCTCTACATGTTGTATCATCACATCATCTATGAATCCTGCAGCTGTTCCGAAATTTATAGTTGCTTTAGGAGAAAGTTTACCAGTATGTGTAATAAAAGGGGTACAACCAGAGCAACCCATAAATATCTCAATGCCTGCATAACCTTTCATCCTTTCTACATATGATATGCCAGTTTTCCATATCTCCTGAGCGAGTTCAAGGACGGTCTCTTCAGGAATCCAGTCAATCTTGTGCATATCATCATATGGTGTGACGAGAACTCTGCTTTGTGGTGTATGATATATGCCTTCTGATTTGAAATATAATCCATTGATCCACGATTCAATTGTTCTTCCAAATTCATGAGGAGTGTATTCTCTTACAATCTCTTTCCAATTAAAATAATGAGTGCTGCCATAATCTTTATGATATTTGGAAGTTTGTCCTTCAAGAGCTTTTTTTAATTCTGCATTAACTTTCTCTATAACTTCTTCTGACAATCCTGCCATTATCTCTTTTCCTTTATCTGTGAGCACAAGCTCTTCTCTGCTGTAATCATATTTCTTCTCTCTTGGTTTTCTTGTCATCTGTTCTTCAATCCCTATCCAGGGTTTAGTAAGCATATCTGCTCTTCCTACAAATGTATCTGGACCAAATTGGAATTCATTATCTATTACAGGCATCTCTTTCGGGAAATATTCGCTATCTTCAAATTGAATGTGAGCTTGTCTTATATATTCGTGGATTACTGATTCCATCGGGAAAACGACTTCATGCCATATCACTTCGTCGATGCTGAATCCACGATATGATCCTTCTTGTGTTGCAATCTTTACATTATCATGAGGCTTATCTTTTTTTATTTTTGCTGTTAAAGCTGGAATTACTTTGCTAGCTAGTTTCTCTACATCAATAGGTGTAGATAATGGCTGTCTTCTTCTCATATTTGTGGAATTGAAAAGTGAGTTTCTTGTACCTCCATGGAAATGATATTTTCCTTTAGGTTTATATTCAGGTAGTCCTAGCTGATTGACAACAGCCATTGCAGTGTTTGTCACTATCATATCCTGCATGATCCATGGATAATTTCCATAATGATATTTTATCCATTTTCCATCTTTCTCTTTGGTTTCAGTAACATGATAAATGCTTTCTTTGTCTTCTGCTGCATGGATGAGACGATCTTCTACAGTTTTGACTACTTTTGCGAGTTCTTGTTCAGATATCAGCTGTGTAGCTTCCTTGATTTTTCTGAGTTTCATCTTAGCAATTGCCTCATCTCTTCTTTTGTTTTCTTACATGCTTGGATGACAAAGTCTTTTGCTCCTAATTGTTCTTTTAATCTTGCTGCAAGATCAAAACTTTCTTTCCATACTTCTTCTTCAGCTTCTCTGTCTCTCATATTGTATTCTGTTAGATAATATGTTATAAGTGCAGCATGTGCTATTTTGTATGGCATATTATAGGGGTTGATTTTAGGGATATTCTTTGCAAATGTTGCTAAATTTTGTGGCAATTCTTGGACTAACTCTTTTTTATGCTTCCATATATCTTGTATCATTTCTTTATTATGTTTCCAGAGTTTACTTAGAATTCCTTCACCTTTTTTTGGCGATATAACATACCCTTCTATTATACGATCTACATTAATACTTTCTTCTTCTGTTGCTACATATGCGACAGCCTCATTCCATGCTTCTACCTCAGTAGGTTTTGGTCTTAGTTTTCGTGGGAATAAAGTATATTTACTGTAGTGGGGATTTTGTTTGAACATTGCTGCGTGCACTGCTTCATGTTCAATTGCTTCATCTAAATCCATATATGCAGAAATATAAGAAATGAAATGCCCATTTGCTCTCTTGACATGTTCTCTCAGACAATAGAGTTGCCCGTATTCATTGTTCAATGCCATATGGAGCTCTTCACCAGAAGATGGTTCTCTCATTCCTCTGATTTGCCTGTATGTTGCGATATCTGTTATTATCGGAATAAAGAATTGATCTATGTCAGGTATGCCATATTTATCCTCAAATTTAGTCCTTAGAACTTCCCTATCTGGGACCCTTACCATATGAACTGGATTAAGTCTGAAAGTGTTTCCTCTAGCGGTTTTCTCAGATCTAAGATTTTCAATTTCTTCGATGACAAATGGATCTGCCTTTACTCTGTCATATAGGTCTGGCATAGTGTTTCTCTTTGAAAATCGGTTTATAAATCTTTTGGTTATTTATCACTTATAAGTAATTACATTTTGTTTGTGTAAAAACTTATAAAGAAAAGATGGAATAAATAGTTTATGGAATCTATAATGATTGCAGTGCTTGGTTTGATAATGGGGATTGTATCAGCTATATCTGGGGGTTCGGGTGTTTTTGCAATCCCTACAATGCTCGCTTTTGGTCTTCCACCAGTAAATGTTCTTGCTCTTAATAGGATGTCAGATGTTGGTGTTGTATCAGGGGCATTAAGAGGTTATCACAAGGCAAAAAGCATTGATTGGAAGCTTGCTGTAATAATTGCAATTCCTTTAGCAATCGGTTCTTTTTTTGGAGCAAGTGCAGTAGTCAGGCTTCCTGAAGAGATATTAAAATATGTAATCCTTGTTGGAGTGGGAATTGGAATATTCTTTTTGCTTAAGAGAACTCAACCAAAAGCTAAGTCTAATAAAAATTTAATCAGTTGGATTGGTTTATTTATGATGCTTGTTGTAGGTGTATGGAGTGGAGCACTTGCTATGGCTGGAGCAACATTTGCTGTATTAGTCTTAGTTTATTTTTTTCATAAGACATATCTGCAAGCGAGAAGTACAGATATTGTTGCAGCAATTCCAGAAACATTGATTGCTACTACAATCTTAGTGATGGGTTCAACTGCTTCATTTTTATTATTGTCAATAATGTTTGTCTCAAGTTTCATTGGTTCTTGGATAGGTTCACATCTTGCAGTCAAACATGGAGATAATTTCATCAGAAAAGCTATGGTTGGAATAGCTATAGTGATGATAATAAAAGTAGTTATTGATTTGATTATATCTTAATTTTAGTTTCTTAATTAAAAGAAAGAAATGAGCTAGATTGAGATATAAAAAAGAAGAAATGAGCCCGGCGAGACTACGTGAAATCAAAGATTTCTCTAGTCTCACTTAAGCTTTACTTCTGAGATTGTTAATAAATTATCATAAAAGAAAAGAAATGAGCCCGGCGAGACTTTCCCAGTATTGTATTAACCAACACTGTTTTGAACTCGCGACCACTGGCTTTCCTAGGAAAGCTCCATGGTTTCGTGTACGAAACGGGGCCATATAAGACCAGCGCTCCACCAGACTAAGCTACGGGCTCATTACTGTGTCTAAAAAACAGTATCTTCTTTATAAATATTATCACTGTGATAGTACTCTTGCATAAACTTTAAAAAAGCAGGCAATTTGATCTCAAATAAGGGGTTAATTTACACTAACATTACTAAATAATAATAATAATAATTAACAACTATATAACACTGGAGGGTGATTTCATGGTAAAAGTTGCAATTAACGGATTCGGCAGGATAGGAAGGATGGTTTTCAAAGCTGGATTTAAAGATGAGAATATTGAATTTGTCGCAGTCAATGATCTTACAGATGCTAAGACACTAGCGCATCTTCTAAAATATGATTCAGTACATGGTAATTTTCCAGGTACTGTAGAGGAAAAAGAAGGAGCTATTATTGTGGATGGCAAAGAAGTTAAAGTATTTGCTGAGAAGAATCCAGCAGATCTTCCTTGGGCAGACCTTGGTGTTGATGTTGTCATTGAAAGCACTGGTTTTTTCAGGACAAGAGAGAAAGTTCAGCTACATCTTGATGCGGGTGCTAAAAAAGTAATACTTTCAGCTCCTGGAAAGGATAAGGAAAATCCAATAAAGACAATTGTTATGGGTGTCAATGATGATGAGATCACTGCTGAAGATACAATGATCAGCAATGCATCCTGTACTACAAACTGTCTTGCTCCAATATCAAAGGTATTGAACGAGAAATTTGGCATAAAGAGAGGATTTATGACAACAGTACATGGTTATACAAATGATCAAAAGATCCTTGATGCACCTCATTCTGATTTGAGAAGAGCAAGAAATGCTGCTACTAATATAATACCTACAACAACAGGAGCTGCAAAAGCTGTTGGACTGGTGCTTCCAGAGCTTAAAGGAAAACTTGATGGAATTGCGATAAGAGTTCCAGTTCAGGATGGAAGTGCAACTGATCTTGTTGTGGAAATGGAAAAGGATGTTACAGCTGAAGAGATAAACGCTGCAATAAAAGAAGCAGCTGAAGGCGAGCTAAAAGGTATTCTTCAGTATACAGAAGATCTGATTGTAAGTGGAGATGTCATAGATAATGATCATTCAAGCATCTTTGATGCACAATCAACAAAAGTCATGGATGGTAATTTTGTAAAGGTATTGTCTTGGTATGACAATGAATGGGGCTATTCATGCAGGATGATTGACATGATTAAATTCATGTCAAAATAAAGACTTGAAAATGGAGTATTACAGACAAAGTGTTGATTCAATACTGAAGGGACTTGGTGCTGATGCAAATGGACTTTCACAATCTGAAGTAGATAAAAGGCTTAAGGAAGAAGGCTATAATCAGATTGAGACAAAATCTGAGATTCATCCATTTAAGATATTCATTGCACAATTTAAGAGTTTCATAATATATATACTTCTTTTTGCAGTAGTTTTCTCACTTCTTATAGGAGAATATGTTGATTCTGTGATAATCCTTCTTATACTTCTTGCAAATGCATTGATTGGATTTTTTCAGGAACTTAATGCAGAGAAATCACTTGAAGCGCTTAAGAAGATGACGCAAATAACTGCAAATGTCTATAGGGATGGAAAGATGATCAAGGTTGATTCTAAGTTTCTTGTTCCTGGAGATATAATACATCTTGAAGCAGGTGATAAGGTGCCTGCAGATGCAAGGATAATAGAAGCTAATAGGATGAAAGTGGAAGAAGCAGCGCTTACAGGTGAAAGTGTCCCTGAGATGAAAAATCCTGACGCTTTGACAAAAGAGACTCCGCTTGGTGACAGGAAAAGCATGCTTTATTCTTCAACTACAATCGTTGAAGGGACAGGAAAAGCTGTTGTTGTAAGGACAGGCATGAAGACTGAGATAGGAAAGATTACTGATCTTCTAAAACAGACGGAAGATACCCAGACTCCACTCCAAAAAAGGCTTGATTCTTTCGGAAAGAAGCTTGGTTATGTAATAATTGTAATATGTGCAATCGTATTCTTTGCATCATTTCTCAAGGCAAGCTTGAATTCAGGACTATCAAAGCATGCTGTAATAGAGATAATATTTGTTGCAATAAGTCTTGCAGTTGCAGCAATACCTGAAGGGTTGCCTGCAGTAGTAACAATAGCTTTGAGCATAGGTGTCAAAAGACTCCTGAAGAAGAAGGCTCTTGTAAAGAATCTCTCTTCTGTTGAGACTCTTGGAAGCTGTGATGTGATATGCACAGATAAGACTGGAACATTGACAAAAAATGAGATGACTGTAAAGAAAGCATGGACTCTTGGAGAAGAGGCTGATATTGAAGGGCTTGGTTATAAGCCAGAAGGAAAAGTATCAAATAAGCTTGATGATAGGCTCTATAAGGTGGGTATGGTATGTAACAATGCTTCACTTTTTGAAGAGAAGGAACAATGGAAGATAACTGGTGATCCTACTGAAGCAGCACTTATTGTCAGTGCTAAGAAAGCAGGGGTAGATATTAAACTGAAAAGAAAGGATGAAATTCCTTTTGATTCAACAAGAAAAATGATGAGTGTGCTTGTTGAAGAAAATGGAAAGTTGGTCACTTATACAAAAGGTGCTCCTGATCAAATATTGAAACAATGTGAGACTGTGCTTGTAAATGGTAAAAGAGAGAGGCTGACAAAGGAGTTGCGTCAGAAAATATTGAAGCAGAATGAAGCATATGCTTCTGATGAGATGAGAGTCCTTGCTTTTGCATATAAGGAGATAACTGATCCTAAGCAATTCACTGAGGAAGAGCTTGTGTTTACAGGTATGCAGGCAATGATCGATCCTCCAAGGCATGATGTTATTGAATCTATAAAGGTTACAAAGAAGGCAGGCATACGTGTAATAATGATCACAGGCGATTATAAGGCTACTGCTGTAGCTATCGGAAAAGAGATAGGCATCGAAGGCAAGGTGCTTGCTGGTGATGAGGTTGAGAAACTCAGCGATGAAGAGTTGAGAGAGGCCTTGAAGGATAATACTAATATATTTGCAAGGGTCATACCTGAACATAAGCAGAGGATTGTCAATGCACTTCAGGAACTAAAATATACAGTTGCTATGACTGGTGATGGGGTCAATGATGCTCCTGCACTTAAGAAGGCAGATATCGGTGTTGCTGTAGGCAGCGGTACTGAGGTTGCTAAAGAAGCAAGTGATTTCATATTGCTTGATGACAGTTTTACAAATATTGTAAATGCCATTGAAGAAGGAAGAGGCATATATGATAATATTCAGAAATCCATAATGCTGTTGCTATCAGGCAACATTGGAGAAGTATTGATAATATTCTTGGCAGTCGTATTCGGCGCTAATCTGCCACTTACTGCTATTTTATTATTGTGGATCAATCTTATAACGGATGGAGCTCCTGCTTTAGCTTACAGCGTCGATCCATATGGCAAGGATATAATGATGAGAAAGCCAAAGCATCATGCTGAAGGAATATTACCTAAATCAAAGGCTATACTAATCGGAGCTTTAGGCTTTGTCGGAAGCATTATTGCATTAGTAATATTTTATTTGAATGGTGGAAGATCAGAAGGAGCTGAGCTTGTTGTAGCCCAGACTATAATATTTAATTTTGTTGTGTTGTATGAGATTATACTTGTGTTCCTTATAAGAGGAGATTATAATGTCAAGTTCTTCTCTAATAAATGGCTATGGGCAGCAGTAGTATTCTCTCTAGGTATCCAGGCTATATTGATGTATACTCCTCTGAGAGGACTCTTCAAGATTGCAGCATTAGGATGGTCTCACATGCTTACATTAGCATATGCAGGAGCAGCATTCTATATATTTGCGGTGCTGTATTACTTCATTTTGCATAAACGTTTTAAACAGAGACTTCCAGTATGAGAAGAATCGTTCCAATAATGGAAACTGAGGTTTAACCTACATGCTATGGATTGTACTCATACTCATATCGGCGTTCCTTCTTAGTGTGAGGGATATATTTATGAAGCATTGTCTTAAAGAGGAGCATGCTTTACCTTCAATGTTTTGGATTAGTTTTTTTCTTCTTTTGCTTTCAGTGGCTTTTGTTGGATCTATTAATTTTATCTTATCATGGCAAACTATGCTTTTGATTGCTGTTAAATCATTGATATTAGCATTTGCATGGTATTTTGTAACACATGCTCTTCGTAAGATGGATGTTTCACTTGTAGCTCCTATGAGAAATATCAGTCCTGTTTTTCTGCTTTTCTTGAGTTTTTTCATACTTAATGAGAAGCTTTCATTATTGCAGTATTTTGGTGTATTTGTAGTTATAGGTGGATCTTATATTTTGGAATTGAGGAGTATAAAGCGACCTTTTGAGCCATTCTTGCTTTTGAAGAGTAAGCGTTTTTTACTTCTTTTGTTAGCACTTGTGCTGATGAGCATATGTGCAATAATGGATAAATACATCATGTTTAGTCTTAATTTTCAGACATATATGTTCTATAATTATGTGTTCTTGACTATATTTGTATTCTGCTTTATATTTTTTAAAAAGCATCACAAAACAATTACACAACCACTTAAACATCATTATCATTATTTTATCCTTATATCGTTATTATTGTTCTTTGCTGATATGCTTTATCTTTATGTTGTTGCAATGCCTGGTGTTCCTATAAGCCTAATAATTCCTTTGAAAAGGCTTTCAGGAGTGTTTACAGTGTTCTTTGGAGGACGGCTGATGCATGAAGAAAGGATAATGCACAAAGGGATGGCAAGCTGTTTGATGGTATGTGGATTGTTCTTCTTGTTTGTTTAGAAATTATGTCTAATAGAAAAAGATAAATTAAAAAAAAGAAAAAATAAAGGAATTATTTGACTTCTACAACAAGATAACCCATCTTGCTGTGCATTATTGGATTGCCTTCGATTATAGTATTATAATCTATGCTTAGGTCGCTCTTGAATCTCTCATCAGATATCATGCCTTCGCAAGGGATAGTGAGTTTTTCTGTTGATCCTTCTTTAAATGTATCTATTGTTGCTGAAGCATCGTTCTCACAATCATCAACATAAAGAGTTACGTCAACCATTTCCATTCCTAATCCATTATTTATGAGAATAGTTATTTCACCATCCTCTGCTGTGAAGTCCATACATGTTAGTCCGGGTGCAAGTTCGCATTTATCTGGAATCATTCTTGCTGGATTTAGTACTCCAAAGAATGCTAATGACATTATTGGAACTATGAATATTATTCCTATCACTAATCCTACTAAAGGAAGCACTAATCCTGTTATTGCCATGCCTCTTCCTGAGCCTGGTTCTTTTGATTTTACTATTGCAACTATTCCTATTACAATTGCTGCTATCCATATGAGCCAACCTATTATAGGAACCCATCCTATCAAGAATGCTAGTATTCCGAAAACAAGTGCTGTTATTGAAAGGCCTTTAGCCATATTATCACCTCAAAGCGTTTTATGTATTTTTAGAAGTGAATTATATAAAACTTTTGAGAAATAAAGCAGAAATCAAAAAATAAAAAAAAAGAAAAAAAATATATTTAGTCTTTTTTCCAAGCTAATATGCCAATAAGGACTAGTCCCCAAATTCCTCCAAGACCTGGAATCAGTGTTAACAATACTGTCCATCCTGGGAAGTTTCTTTTTTCACATATTCTCCACATGGATATTATTGCAAGGACTGCTACAGCAATACTGACAAGTATACCTACAAATGGTATAAATGCTCCTATCAATAAGAAAACCCATGCCCAGTGAAAACCACCTAAACTGAGAACTAAGGCAAAGTTAGCGTATGGTATCCACGCAAGCCAAGGATGCGGATCGTTTAGTCTTTTTGCTATACTCATTAATGCTAGTGCACTATATACATATATTGCAATACCAATTACGAAGAATACAGCAATAAAAGCTCCAAACATTGCAAGTAAGCCTGCTATCATTGGATCTGCCATTTAACCACCTCCAAAGTGTTTTAAGTGTTTTTTAAGTGTGTTTTTTATAAAACTTTTGAGAAATTAAGGCATTTATTTAATAGGATAAGTCAAATAAGATTATGAAATAATTTAGAGAAATAAAGAAGTTTAGAACATAGCTGCCATGAAAGCAAATGCTACTACCATCATCACTATCCAACTTATTATCGCTAATGCAACTCTCATGCCAAAGAATACTAACCAGACTAACCAAGCTTTTCCCCATGTTATGATGTAGAACTTCTTTATGAGGAAAACCATGAGTAACATGCTGATGCATACCCAGCCGATGAATTTTAGAGCGTAAGGTATTATGACCATAGCTATCATCATAGTACTTGCCCCAGCTCCATATCGATATGAACTGCTGAGTCCGTAAGTTATGCCCAGACTTATCATAGATATGATAAATTCTCCAAGGACAAGAAATAAAGTTGCTTTGATTGCTGTTTTATATCTTTTATCTGCGAGTTTGAATATTTTAGAAGATAGCCAAAGGAAAAGACCAAGAAGCGGGATTGAAATCAATGCTCAAACTATTAGGTATATAGATGAGAAGATTATACCTCCCATATTTCCTAAGCCAGGATATCCTGCTGATGCGAATATTGCCATTATTGTGTCTTATTGAATAGTTCTATATAAATCTTTTTGAGAGAATTTCCAGATTATCCGTTAATCTATCGTAATATGTCTACTAATCATATGTTTACCAGAAGAATTCAACTAATTCTGCTTTGTATTCTTTTGTAACTTTTAATTTCATGTCTTTTGGAAAGCATCTGTAATAGTTGCTCCAACCATAGCGTTCATCAAGGAAGATTATGACACCTTTGTCATCTTTACTTCTGATACATCTTCCGGCGTTTTGCAGAGTCTTATTGAACGCTGGGAAAAGATAACCATAATCCCAACCTTTGTTGAATTTTGCATCATAATAATTGATGAGTTCTTTTGTTTCAAGATCTGGTTTTTGCAGTGGAAGACCAACAATGATTACTCCTTTTAGAAAATCTCCTGGAAGGTCAATACCTTCACCATAACTTCCAGATGCGACTGCAAGTAGTCCTGCTCCTGATTCTTTGTATCCTTTAAAACGCTCTATCATGGAATGTTTTTCTTCACTGCTCATCTTAGGATTTTCCATGAAAAGAGTTTTTTCATAAAGTGTTTTCATGTATTTGCCTATCTGCTCAAGCAGAAAATAGCTTGGGAAAAATATTGCAAGATTTCCTTTTATGCTATTGCCAGCATCTGATGCTATCTCTGCAATACGTTTGAACTGTTCTTCGCTTCTTGCAGTATATTTTGTAGATGTTTCAGGTATTATCATACAAAGCCTGTTCTTTTCAGGGAATGGAGATTCATATTCTTTTTCAATCACATTACTCTGTTTGAAACCAAGAAGATCCCTATACATCGATGTTGGATTAAGCGTGCCAGACATCATGATTACAGAATGGACACTGTTCATTACATCAGATGTGAGTACGCTTGGGTCTAGGCATCTACTGCATACAGCAGTATCTTCTTCATTGAACCCTTTCTTGGTATAACAGATAAACGCTTTTTCCCATTCTTCTGCTGTTTTGCTTAAGAAAGAGTCTTTGTCCATGAATCCTTTCCATTGAGTCATGAGTTCTGCAATACTTGCTATGTATGATCTTTTCTGGTCTTTTCTGATTTCATCTCCTATGAATGTGAGATCTTCAACAATCTTATCATAATCATCTATCTCATTTACTTTCTTGATGAAAAGATCTTTTGCAATAAGCTTTTCTGGCTCATTTGTGCTGAGATCCAGAGAAATCTTGAATATCTTATCTTTTATCTCTTTTAGTATATGTGTTGTCTCATCGTATTTGTATTTCTTAGCTTCTTTTATCGCCCTATCAAGCCTTTGTATGCTTAATCTTTCGCTCATCAGATTTCGTATCCTTTCTGGAAGATTATGTGCTTCGTCGACTATGATTATGCAGTCTTCTAATTCCAGATTTATTCTTTTGAAGAATGCCGATTGTATAAATGGATCAAAAATATAGAAATAATCAGCTATTATTACAGATGCTTTTGCTGCTAGTTTTTGAGAAATTTCATAAGGGCATAGTTCTTCATTTTCTGTTCTACATGCTTCAATTACTTCGTGCGTATCACTAGTACCCCTAACACTTAAATCGTTCAAGACTTTTTTGCCTCGAACACTTAATTCAGATTTTTTACTTTTAGAGTATGTATTATTATAAAAATCACATTTTTCTTCTTCTCTTAAATTTTTACAGTATTCAGAGAATTCACCTGAGTAAAGAGTTTGGACTCCTGGCTGTAAACACATATGTTTTTTTCCTATTATATCACATACTGAGAAGTCTGCTTCGTGCTTTTTCTTTATCTGTTTTAGAGTATCAATAGCAATCTTATGTTGTGTATGTCTTGATGTCAAAAAAAAGACTGTCTTTTTATGTTTGATAGCATAAGTTAGTGCTGGAGCAAGTGCTGCAGCTGTCTTTCCAAGACCAGTAGGTGCATGTGCAATAAGTGATTTTCCAGTTTCAAGAGCATCGCTTATTTGTGCTATAAGATCATGCTGTATGTCCCTTATTTCATCATGAGGGAATAAGATATCATTCATGAAAATAGGAGAATTGGGGTTGTTTATATTGTTTTGGTTGGTATGTCTAGTGGGGGATTATAGATAGATATTGATTTGATGATAGGTAACATTTATAAAGGAAATCCGGTTTTTAAGCAATATAATCGAGAGATACGTTGGTGAAAGCTCGCGTATGCTGGAGAGAGATTGTGATCAATCATCGATCATCATGATTATTTCTCACAGTTACTTCGATAAAAAATGAATTAATGTATTGCGGTCATTACTGCTGGTGCAGTAAGTCTGGCTTTTTGATGATGTAAAGCAAAGCTTTACCAAAAAGCCAGGAATGAGACCAAGGCAATACATTTAATGGAGACATAAAAATGGCAAAAATGCATAGTAGAAAGAAAGGTGTTTCTGGTTCAAAAAAACCAATGGAAGCAAAAAAACCTTTCTGGACAGATAAAAAACCGAAAGAAATAGAACTTTTAGTAGCAAAACTTGCTAAGGAAGGAAACACACCATCAAAGATTGGAATCATTTTAAGAGATTCATTTGGTATACCAGATGCAAAGGTTTTCCTTGGAAAGTCAATTACACAAGTCTTAAAAGAAAAAGATCTACAAAAGGAATTACCAGAAGACCTTATGGCACTTATCAAGAAGACAGTACTTATAAGATCACATCTTGAAGAGAATAAACAAGATAAGGTTGCTAAACGTGGTATGCAGATCACAGAGAGCAAGATTAAAAGGCTTGTAAAATACTATAAGAAAACTGAAAGGCTTGCTGAAGATTGGAAATTTAATCCAGAACAAGCAAAGATGTTCTTAGAGTAAGGTTCTTATTTTATTTTTTATCTTTATTTTTTTAATTTTAATTTTTTCTGATTCTAATTTCGTAAGTAAAAAGTCTGCTTGCACGGCGTTATCATAATTATCTTAAGAAAAGATAATTATCGCCTCACGAGAAATGAAAACATTTCTGGGCATATAAAGCTAAATGCTTTATATACAATAGGCAAAGCTGACTTTTTACATATCTATCTTTTTCTTGATGTATGAAATAAGTCCGCCAATCAGTAATCCTATTATTGTGGATAATATGGCTGCTATTGCAAGTTCAGGCTTGATCTCTCCTAAGATAAAGAGGTCATATAATAATAAGGTTATGGTGGCTAGAACACCTATAAGAAAACCAATCATCAATGTTAATGGTTTTATTTTTCTATTAATCCATGTTGCAAGTACGCAGACCCCTAATAAAAGGATGAACGGAAGGAACAGATAAGAGCTTATTATTAGGCCTTTTAGTGTTATTGCCAGAACAATTGCAAGTAATGCAAGAATTACCATGACTGTTCTCATATCTTTTATTGTCTTTTCTTTACTTCTTTTATAAAAATCTTGGATTATTGATGAAGATGCGGTAAATATGTATGTATCAAGAGAACTCATTATTGCTGAAAATATCAATACTACAGAAAGTCCGATAAGTCCTACTGGGAGGAGATTATTGAATCCATAGATTAATGCAAGGTCTGGATCAATACTTGGAAATTTAGCTTTAACAGTCAATGAGATTAAAGAAAGCAGTAAGGCAAATATGAAATATATTATAGCTGAGAGTAAAATACCATTTCTTAGTGATTTTTTGTTTTTTGCTGAATAAACTCTTTGCCACATGTCAGGCATTGCAAAAGGAAATATTGTACCGAGCAAGAAAAAGCCAATCATTGTTCCTATATCTGCTTTGAACAGATTCCATTCTGAAGCTGGTATTAAAGATCCATTGAATAATGTAAATGCTAGCATTGCAAGTATTATAACCATTGCAATATATTGGATAATGTCTGTTTTTACAACTGCCCTAAATCCTCCAAGGAGTAAATATGTGATGACTATTGAGACCATTATAATTGCACATAACCAAAAAGGCCACGTTGTAAAAAATAAGAAGATTTTTGTACCTGCAATAAGATTTATTACAGCAAAACCAAACATCAAAAATATTGTTAATAATGAGACTAGATAAGCAATATTCTTTCCATAATTATATTTGAAATAATCAGCAAAAGTATAATACTTCCCTTTTGATTTCTCTTTTAGTTTAAGTCCAAAAGGTAGGAATATAAGTATACCAAGAACCATCCCTATGAAATACCATATTGCTGCAATACCCCATAAATAAGTCAAAGCGATAAAGATCATAAGTACGCTTCCTGTCTTGCTGGCGTTTATTGTCGCCATTGTCTGCCAGGAATTAAGATTTCTTTTTGCAATTAGGAAGTCTTCTTTGCTTTCTTTTCTTGATGAGAAATATCCTATTGCTAACAGAATGATAAAGTATATTATAATCAAAATAAAGTCTAGAACAGATAAGCTTGTAGCCATA
The DNA here is from genome assembly GCA_964581515.1 of uncultured Methanosarcinales archaeon. Taxonomy (GTDB): domain Archaea; phylum Nanobdellota; class Nanobdellia; order Woesearchaeales; family JACJVV01; genus JACJVV01. The sequence continues at coordinate 67,929 of CAZOOV010000010.1, forward strand.
TTATTGTTGTTTTATAGAGGAGTTTATAAAATTTCAGGTGAATTATCATTAGAAATAAATAATTAGAGATAATAAATATGATGGAAGATAATAAAGAATAATTGTGGGATTATAATGCATCCCTTATTTTTTGGATATAATCTGCAACATCGCTTCCTTTTTTTGTAAGAGTTAAAAGCTTAAGTCTTCCTTGTTTTTCAAATGTTATAAGGTTAGCATCCTGCATCTCTTGAAGAATTTTAACAACATGTGAATATGTACAGTCAATCTGTTTTGCAAGTGATGAAGCATAAACATCAATTTTACCTGTTTTAAGACCTACCAACATCATAGCTGGTTTTTCTCTGAAGAAGACATTGAAAATTTTTTTATTTTTTAGCATATTATTCATCTTTGAAACCCCCATGAACCTCTTTTTATTCCTGATTACTACATCAACGAGAATGCTATTGTTATATTTAAATATATCGTTTTTTATTATATCGGTTGGTATAGTTGTGTTGTAATATACATATTAAAAGCAAAATGTTTAAAAATAGGGGGCATGGTTTCCGGTTCTTTTGTCACTGGCAGTTACACAAACTTTATAAAATCAAATAAGCAGCATAAAGCATATGCAAAAAAAGAGGTGGAACTATGCTCAGAAAGGGCAGATTTCAGTATTTTTTATACTAGGGATTCTTCTTGTTTTACTTTTTTTAATATTTTATTTCTCGACAAAAATACTTAACCCTGATACTTCTCTTTTTCATAGGAGAAACCTTGAATTGCAATTTGATGAGGAATCTCTTAAGAATTATGTTGAATATTGTATACTGAATGAATCTACATTACTTCTGAATCAGCTTGGCAGAAATGGCGGTACGCTTAATGATACTGATGTTTCTTTACATTCAAGGACTTATATGGGTGAAGAGTATAGAGAGCTTTGTATAAATGTTGATGGAGCAAAATATTGTGTAAATAGGATACTTACTTTAGAAGATATGGAGCTTGAACTGGAGAGAGTACTTATTGAGAATCTTGATAGTTGTATAGATTTTGATTATTTTGTAAAGAGAGGATACAGCATTGATACATATAATAAGAGTCTTGATGTTGTAATTGGTGATTCTCAGATTAATTTTGCATTATATTATACTATCAATATGGCTAAGGAGGATTATGAAATTAATGTGAATGAATTTTTTACAACAAAAGAGCATAATTTAGGTCTCGTACATAAACTTGTTATGGACATATTAAATCATGAGACAACAGATGGTTATTTTGATAAGGATGAATGGATGAATGATAATAATATGCTTTTTGAAATACAAAAGGCAAAGCCCTATCCTTATGTAATATATGAGATTAAAGATGATACTGGGTTTGAATTTGATTTTGCATTGGAACTTGAAGATAAGGTTTCATACATAGGACGAAATTTTGTTCAAGATCTTGTATATGGTTGTTGTCATGTAGGTCAACAATGTTTCAAAAATGTTGATGAATATAATTGTAAATTGAGAAGAGGAAGTTATGAGCATTCTAACCAATGCACTTGTTCAGATTATTTTGTTGGTAGTGTTACTGCATCTGATGTTCCTATGCTTGATAGTTGTTTAGGTAGAAATGATGGTGAATCATGGTGTAATGATGAACAAGGAATAGGATCCAGAGGAATAAAGCGTTCATGTCACAATGGTATCACTTTTGAAGAGCCTTGTAAGGACTTTAATGAGGAAGTCTGTGTTGAATTTATCGATGATGGATTATCAAAGGCAATATGTAAAGAGAACAGGTGGAAAGATTGTACTTCTTGTATGACTCAAGATTGCTGTGAGAATGATTTCTTGAGAGATTGTCAATGGATGGGTGAGGATTCATATTATGTAACTTTTTCTAATGATAATAGAAAATGCTTGCCTAAAGTTTCTCCTGGATTCAGATATTGGGAAGGCAATGGGCAAGAAGTATGTAATATAGGGACTGATTATCAGGAATGTTTTGGATATACTTGCGGAGATGAATGGGTACAACATGCAAGTTCTTATTGCTCAAAACTAGGTGATTGCGGAATTAATGATAATTACAAAGGAACATTGTCCACTTCTGGTTTTTTTGAGACTGATCCTAAATATAGTCCTAATCTATTATTCTTTGAAAATCTTTTTTTGACTACAAACAGAAATCAAGAAGAGTTGGCTTTTGTACATGAGCAAGAAACTATTGATCTTTTACCTGCTTTAATCTCAGCAGGACTTAATTATCTCGATGATCTTTCACATGGGAGAATTAAAGTGCTTGATTATGCTTTTTGTGGTCTTTGGCAAGCTCCACTTAATAACCAAGAATGTGATACCTGCAATAATGACAATTATTGTTCTGAATATAGATGTAGTAGTCTTGGTCAAGATTGTGTTTATAGTGAAGAAGATGGTTATCCAATCTGCAAGAGAATGTCTGGAGGAGGAGCAGTAGATATAGATATTGATCTGATAACAAATTATTCTTTTCATGAGAGCACAATAAACATTGCAGGAAATAATCTTAGGGGTTTTGAAATTGATGAGACATTATATGCACATGAAATCCTTGATTTTGAGATTGAAACATCTTCTCCAAGCAAATGTAAAATAACATATCTTCCTGATCTTAAATTTACAGAGACTCCGGCAATATGGTTTGGAGAACCAGTTTTCTCTACTATGCATAATGTATCATTTCGCCTTCCTGAAGATATAAGCATACCAGAGAAATTGTATGAAAACCTGAACATAACGACATTATCAGAGTTATTCAATATGATTGTTGAGAATAATGATACATTAAGTAATTATTTTGATGATGAGTTTGTTGAGATACTTGATAAATTACATTTATTCTTAGAATCAAAAGATTATGTGATTGGTGTACTCAATCTTTCAATATCTGAGATAGAAGATAATGTATATTATACTTTTGTAAGATGTTCTGATCAATCAGGAAATGAAATGGCAGATCCTGTATATCTGAAATTTACGATAAATGGTTCATATGAAGATCTTTTGCTTCCTAATTTATTATATAGTATACCTACAAACAATAGTGAACTTAGCAATGATACATATGAGCTTCGGATTTATCTTGATGAACCTGCAGAGTGCAGATATTCTGATACAGATCAAGGTTATTCTCTTATGCCCTATGAATTTGATTGTGAAACTTCACGTATGAGGCTTTCTTCTGTTGCTGGTGGAAGCTATGAATGCAAAACGACAACAAATATCTTTAATCCTTATATAAGGTGCATGGATAATCCTCCTGAAGTAAGAGATTATGTTTTTAGCATAACAAATGATTTGAGAAATGAGTCTGTAAATTATATGACAAATGGTACCAGTATAATACTTACTGAAGGTAATCTTTTTAACAATACTATAGTCAACATGTCAATACCTAACTGGATACATAATATAACATTCTTGCTTCCTGATTATTATTCATGTAAATATGGATTCAATGGATATAATTATGATCTTATGGTTGATCTTAATTGTATTGACCTTAATCAAAGTTCTCCTTATAATCAATATGGTTCTATAGCATGTACGCAAGATTTTGTCCCTGCTGATTATTCAGTTTATCTAACGTGCATTACAGAGCAGCCTCAAATAAGAAATATAAATGATAAGAGTTTTTTCCTTAGCTATACATATAATACTGATCTTGCAGTTGTATCTTATTTTCCAGATTATGATCAAGTACTTGACCCTTCAAATATAGCACTTGGTGTTGTTGTGAACAGAAATATCTATGATAATAATGTGAACTGTGGGTATAGTTTAGGAAATGGAGAAGTTTATCAGATGAATACATATGGTACATATCAATTCAAAAGAAGTCTTTATGGCCTTGATTCTGGAGATTATCATGTAACTTTTAGTTGTACAGATTCATCAGGATTTATTGCAGAAGCATATACTAAGTTTTCTATCACTTAAGTTTTTTGTTGAAGTACTTTTTCTATCTCGTTTTTTACTCTATCACTGCCTTTTGGTTTTGCATTTGGTCCAATTGAATAATATGTCTTTGTGACGTCTTGCCCCCAAGAATAATCTCCATGTTCTTTTTTGACTTCTTTGATTATGATCTCTCCTAAATCTACTCCTTTCTTTAGATGATAATAAATAACCTCTCTTGTACACGCTGGAAAAATCTTTTGATATATCTTTGAGACTTGGTAACCATAACCTTTTCCTAAATAGAATAATATCTCGATGATATTTTGTCTTATTTCTGAGAATACTGGTCTTCCCCTATTCATTGCACTCATATATTATTTTCAATATTAAGAATTTATATACTTTTCCTAGTGTATGCTAGAATTTTTCAATACTCTAGAGTGATTCTTGGATAAATTATATAAGTTTCTTATCTTATGATGTATAAAATGGCAAATAAAAAACAAAATAAAAGACAAAATAAGAGTCAAGGTGGTGATAGGGTCAAAAGAGTAATACTCGCTATAGCGATCGCAATACTTTTTGCTTTTTTTATTGGAATAGGAATTGATGCATTCTATCCGAACCCAGAGTGGGAAGATTATTGTGAACATGATAGATATGATATCAAACAGAATCTCAATTCTGCAGAATGTGAAGAAGTAGGCGGCAGATGGAATGAGTTTGAAGAAGCAAGAATAATTCCTGAAGATAGGATGTCATGTAAGAAAGTCGAACAAAATGAAGATGAGATGATTTTGAGCTGTATTTCAGAAAGCAAAGGTGCTGATGCAGAGAATGGATTTTGCGATTTGAACTATTATTGTGAAGAAGAATATGACGGCGCACAGGAAGGATATAATAAAGTAGTTTTTATTGTGACTGCTATTATTGGATTATTAGTCATTGTGCTAAGTGTTGCTCTTCAAATGGTGAGTGTATCTGCAGGACTCATGTCAGGTGGAATATTAGTTATATTATACGGAACAATGAGATACTGGGAATATTCAAGTAATATGCTTCGTATGATAATACTTGGAATCTCACTTGTTGTGTTGATATGGCTTGGCTATAAAAGATTAAACAAGTGAATTGCAGAAAGATAGCAAACATTTGATAAATAATTCTTTCTTTTTTTTTTAATATGTATATACTGACACTTTCAAAAGAGCATGATGAACTTCCTTTATGGGAAGCAAGATCACTTTTAGGATTCAATCATGGCACAATCTGTGAGAAATACCTATTTCTTGATAAGATAAGTCAGAAAGATATTAAAGCCCTTGATAAGCTTGCATATACAAGACAGGCGTTGAAAGTTTTATTTACATGCAGTTTTGATGGAGTTCTTAAAGGTGTGAAATTGTATGACTTCAATAAGGTTGTCAATGGTAAGTATAAAGTATTCTATGAAGGATTTGATGATGATAATCTGAAAAGCAAAATTAATGATGAGATATGGGAATGTTTAGAAAAACCAAAAGTTGATCTGTTAAAACCGAAGGTGAAGATCTGTTTTGTAAAAACAGGAGATTATATTCATTGTTGTCTGAAATTGTGGGAGAATACTGATGATTTTCAGGCAAGATTGCCTCACAAAAGAAAAGGTCCAAGACCGATATCTTTGAGACCGAATCTTGCAAGATGCATTGTTAATCTGGTGGGATGTAGGAAAGGTAAGATAATCGATCCTATGACTGGTACTTCTGGATTTTTGATTGAAGCATTACTGTGCGGGTTAAAAGTTGAAGGATATGACATAAAAGAAGACCTTTTAGAGATATCTGAGATGAATTTCAAGGATTTTATGTTTGATAAGAAAAATTATAAGCTTGCAAAGAAAGATTTTTTCAAGACTTCAAGTAAGATGAAGTATGTCGTTACAGATCTTCCTTATGGCAAAAATACAAAAGCAGTTGATAAGAAGTTTTATTCTGACGTGCTTGTGAAACTTGATAGAATTTTAACAGAGAGAGCTGTTGTTGTCTTTCCTGATTGGATGAAAGTTGAAAGCTTATTTAAGAAGTTGAAGCTGAAAAATATCCAGCTTATCAAGAAGTTCTCTTATTATGTGCATGGGACTATGTCAAGAGAGATTTGTATTATAGAAGCAATATGAACAGGTGTTTTATATCTTTTATATTAACTAGATTAATGATAAAACTGAAGGTTATTGAACCCAAACTGTAATAAATAATTAGGTAATATTGAAGCAATATGGTAAACAGATTTTTTGAGAGGAATATGAAGTCATTGCTCTATGGCATGGAAGTATCCCATGGTTTTAGGAGATATATGATCTTCTCTATTGCTCTGATATATTTTATGTATTTGGGTCATAGCGCTATAGCTACGACTGCGATGTTTGCAGCAGCAAGACTTGCAATGATTCTTTTTGAATTTCCTACAGGGGCATTTGCTGATCATTTCTCAAGAAAGAAGGCAATAATTATATCATTTTTTTTAATGTCATTATCTTTCTTTGGTATGTATACATTCACTGATTTTTGGATCTTATCAGTATTTTTTATACTTGGTGATATTGGTTGGAGTTTTCAGTCAGGGTCAAATACTGCATGGTTGATAGATGAATTGAATTATGGAAGACAGAAGAAAAAACTTTCATCAATGTATGCAAGGCTGATGTTTTTTGATAAAATAGGTTATATAATTGGAGGACTTGTTGGATTTATACTTATAGCAATAAATTTTAGATTAGTGTGGCTTTTTGTGGCAATCATTGATTTATTTACAGGAATTGTTGTAATCAAATTTATGGTTGAGAAGAGATTCAAGCCTAAAAAGACTCCTGATCATTTTATAATAAAAACCTATAAAAAGATGCTTGATTCAATTAATTTTTTCATACATAAAAAGAACAGACAGATAAAAGGACTTGCTGTTTCAATGTTTTTTGGAACAATATCTTTAAATGTATTTTTTATTCTTGTTCCTGTTGTTTTACTTGAATTGTTGAGTATACCTGAGAATATAATATCAGGGATATTATCAGGCATTGGTGTACTTATGTTGCTTGCTCCATTTTTAGGAGAGAAAATGGTTCATAAATATAGTTTTAAGAAATCACTAATCTCACTTTTTTTAATAATGACAATAACTATTTTTATTTATGCTTTCTCAAGATCAATCTTATTATCTATATTGATTCTTATGGTATTTTATACCATGGATATAGCATATTCTGTAATATTTGCAAGTGCAATGCAACATTCTATCCCAACTAAGATAAGGGCTACGATGGGTTCTGCAGTAAATACTATATGGGCAAGTGCAAATGCAATTAGTGCAGGTCTTGTTGCTTTAAATCTGATATTTTTTGGACTTGTTGGAACTATGATTTTTGCAGGTGTTTTAGCATTATGCAATACTTTTTTATTGTATGTCATGTTAAATGATGGTGATTAGAGTAATGGTGATTAATCATGTTTGAAGCAAAATTCAAATTAAAACATAAAGGATGCTGGACTCAGGGACTTAAGAAGTTTAAAAGCGAGTTCATAACTCATAATACAGTTAGCCTTACTTCTGATCTTGTACAAGATATTACTGAAGTTAATCTAGTAAAAGGCGAGAAGTCTAGTGTAAAGAGTTATTTTAGGAATAATAAACTTATCAAAAAGGTAGAGTTACTTGAAGAGACTAATAATAAACTGTTGTTTCAGATATTTACAGATACGAGCGGGATAAAATCCATTGTACATACAATACTTCAGAATAAATGTTTTGTCGATAATAAAGTGCCTTTGGTGGCTGGCTGGGAAATTTGGTCTATTGCTGCTCCAAAGAAAACTGCATTGAGACATGCTCTTGATGATGTCAAGAAGTTAGGCTCTTTTAGATTGCTTCACATAAAAAAGTCAACATTTGATGGTTTTAATTTATCTCTTTCTCAGGAAAAGATTTTGAAGATTGCAATTAATCTTGGATATTATAATTGGCCAAAGAAAATATCAATACAAGAATTGGCTAAGAGGTTGAAATTGAGTAAAGCAACTGTAGCTGAGCATTTGCGTAAGGCTGAGATAAAGGTCATGAATAAAGAATTTGGAAAGTAATGCCTTACATGTTAGGGTAAAATACTATATAATTTTCTGTGTTTTCTATATCTTACAATGAAATATATAGGATTAATTGGTGGACTTAGTGCAGAATCAACAAGAGAATATGAAAGAATAATAGTTGAAGAGCATGCTAAAGTGAGAGGTAAAGCAGGACCTTTGATGATGACAGTTGATTATCTTGATTTGAAAGAATTTGAGGAATTACAAATAGCTCATAGGTGGGACGAGGTTGCTAGTCTGCTAAAAGAATCTATGCGACGATTATCTGTTTTAAAAGTTGATTTTGCAGCTATTGCCTCGAATACTCCTCATAATGCATATGATTTAATCAAAAATCATTATTCTTTAAAGTTGTTGACTATAATGGACGCCACTGCTGATGCTGTTAAGAAAGATGGTAAAAATAAAGTGGGTTTTATTGGAACTAAGCCAACAATGGAGTATGGTCTTTTTCAGAAGACTTTTAGTGGTGAGGGTATTGAGTTATTGATGCCTGATGAAGAGGATAGGCAATATATTGATGATAAGATTTGGGGGGAACTTGTCAAAGGGAAATTTTTAGATGAGACCAGAAAAGGTTATCTTGATGTGATTAGTAGGCTTCAGAGAAGAGGTGCTCAAGGAATCATTTTGGGATGTACTGAGATTCCACAATTGATAAGACAGGAGGATTGTTCAGGAATTAAGGTATATGATACAACAAATATACATGCAAAGGCAATATTAGAATATGCATTGAGGTGATTGTATGTGATAATCTTTATTGAGAATAAGGTTGAACAGGTTTAGTGGGTGTTATTGGTTTTTTATCTGTCTTAGGGTCATATACTTGATTTAAGGTGCCTACTATGCAATTTAGATCCATTTCTTGATCTCTTTTTTTCATTTCTTCAGGATGTCTCATTGAATATATTTTGACTCTTGCTAATGCCTGGACTTCGTCAGCAATAAATCCAGCGAGAGCACCATATCCTGCACATTGAACTGTATCTAATTTTGTTACTAATCCTACTGCTGTCCCTATTAATGTCCCGTATACAGCGCCTCTTGCGAAGTGTTTGAATGTGGTATATAAGCCAAGTATCATGCCAACTGCAATATTAGCTGTAGAACCCATTATATGTTCTCTTTCAAGATATGATTCTGTATCACAGATAGGATTTGCTTCATATTTTATTAGTTCTGTTAACATTGACATATTATATAGGATTGTTTAAGATGTTATAAATTTGTCTGTCTTTTATTCTATATATATAATAGATATAGTGATTTAGAATAATTATTATTGTTATTAATTCAAATGATACATGTAAATATTTATATAGGTGTAGATTTAGTGAAGAGTGATGATAACAGAATTGATATTACTTGTTTTTGGGATATTTGTTGTGTGGGCAAGTGCTGAACTTGTAATTAAGGCATCGCAGATTATAGCAGGCTATTTTGGAATCTCTGAGACTTTTGTTGGACTTACAATACTTTCTATAGGTACAAGTCTTCCTGAACTTGGAACTCATATCGTTGCAAGCATCAACATATTGAAAGGAATAGATGTATCAGATATTGCTGTCGCTACTAATGTTGGTTCTAATATGGTACAGATTACAGTTGTACTTGGTTTAGTTGGGCTTTTTATGAAGATACATGCAAATAAAGAATTTCTTAAGAAGGATTATCTTGTAATGCTTGGTTCTATCATATTATTATTTTTGTTCTCTCTTGATCATAAGATTTCAAGACTTGAAGGATTCATATTTGTAGCATTATATCTTTGGTATTTATGGTCGTTGGCGAAAGTTGAGCATTTTGCAGAGAAAATACATAATAATCATACAAAAAGAAAAGTTATTGCTCATTTTCTCATTCTTCCACTGGGGATATTTGCACTCTTGATGTTCTCAAATATTGTTGTCGGTTCTGCACAGAATCTTGCTGAACAATTGATGATTAGCCAGTCTATGATTGGCGCTCTTATCATTGGTGTTGGTACATGTATGCCAGAACTTGCTGCATCTATTGTTGCGATATCTAGAAAGTCTTCTGGTATGTCTTTAGGAATACTTGTCGGAAGCAATATAACAAATCCATTGTTTTGTATCGGTATTGGTGCTATGATATCAAATTATTTCTTAGGATGGAGAGTAATTTTCTATGATATACCTTTTTGGTTCTTTGCATCTGTAATGGCTTTTATCTTCCTACTACATAAAAAAGATATAGTTAGGTGGCAAGCAATTACTTTGATTGGATTATTTGCTGTTTATGCAGGAATAAGAATAATGTTTATTGGGTGATTTCTGAGATTTTATATATTTATAATAAGATAAGACAATATATATATAATATTTTTAATATGTAGAAAGTCTGCTTGCACGGCGAAATCATAATTCTCCTAACTTAGGATAATTATCGCCTCAATAGGCAAAGCTGACTTTCTACTTACTCTTTTTAGAATTCTTTTTAAATCATTCATGCCTCATGGTTGTTATGCATATTGAACTAGGTAAGATTGAGAATGGAGAATGGTATGTCAACAAGGCTTTTAAGAGAGGTAAGACCAGGGTAAATGATACTAAAATTAGAGATAAATCTCTTGTTAGAGCTGAAAAATACAAATTTCTTGAGCATATAAGGCTTAGTGTAGTTAAAGATGCACTTATCAATGATTTAAATAGATTTCTTGAGAAATTTCCTAAGTATAATGAACTTGAATCATTTTACAAGCAGCTGTTTGGATGTTTTATTGACGTAGACAAGTATAAAAAGTCTCTTGGTGCAGTTAAATGGGCAAGAACAAAGATAAATGATATCTTTAGGGTACAAAATAAGAGTTTGGCAAATAAGAAGACTGTTGAGGATATAATGTCTGTTAGGAATGTGTTTCTTGCTAGGCTTTCTTCTATCATGAAACAGATAGATAAAGAATTGAAATATCTTGATTTATCCAGGATGCAGATTAAAGAGATGCCAAATGTTAAGACGTCACTACCTACAATTGCAATAGCTGGGTTTCCTAATGTGGGAAAGTCAACTTTACTTGGTAAACTTACAGGTTCGAAGACTGAAGTAAAAGCATATGCGTTTACTACAAAAGGTCTTATGATCGGTTATGTTAAAGATGGAGATGATAAAATACAAGTCATTGATACCCCAGGTACTCTTAACAGATTTGAGAAGATGAATAAGATTGAAAAGATGGCTGATCTTACTCTAAAGCATTTAGCTGAACTTATAGTATATGTATTTGATTTTACTGAGCCATATGACTTAGGAGAACAATTAAAATTATATCAGGATCTTAAGAAGATGGATAAGAAGATATTAGTGTATTTTAGCAAATCAGATATAATAGATACAAAATTAATCGATGGATTTGAAGTAAAAGGCGTGTATAAAGTAGATGATTTGAAGAAGCTTATTCTTGAAAATGTTGAGAAAGTTGAAAAAGAAGAATAATAAATTTAATTATTTAAGTTTTATTCAGGTTTTATTCAAGTTTTTTGACCTGAACTATGAAAGAACTAGGTAATCTGTGTCTTGCTTTCATCATGCCAATTCTTGCTTTATCAAGATGTTCTTTTGATGTTTTAACTTCAAAGATTTCTTTGCCTTTTTTGATACGAGCAGCAATGCCTACTACTTTACCAAATGACATCTTCATACCAGTACTCATACGATCTGCACCTGCACCTGAGGCAAGTGGGTTCTCTCTAAGCATATGATGAGGATAAGCTTTGATCCTGAAGTGATAGTTCTCAACACCTATTCCGTTCTCAAAGTCCTTATTTACAACCATTCTAGCTGATTCAAGAGCGTTATCACGAATGTTTAGATTACCTCTTGAAACTAAGCAAACAGAATATTCCCAATCAGTCTTTACTTTGTTCCCCATGTCAAACCTAACTACTTTTGATACTGGAGAAGCTCTAACGAAAGATTTCTTTCTGAACTTGGATTTTCTTGTATATGGCCTTTCTAGCCTTCTATATGCACAAAATTTTCTTTTTTTTGCCATGAATTTGAGAAATTGTAGTTGGTTTTTAAATGTTGTGGTTTTTTATATTGAATCTCAGTATAATAGTGGATATTGCATTAAAATATTGGAAAATAGCCTAAGGATGCAGTCTTTTTTTCATAATTGCTCTTTTTAGCTTAAATGCCATGACTTTGTGAGGGAATTTCTTCTTTAGAATGTCAAGGTTCTTGTTTACCCATGTCTTTCTTTTCCTGTCATTTCTGATTATATCGAGTGCTTTGTCAATATTTTTGTCATTAATCTCATATTTATTTAATCCAACTAATTTGAAATTGTGTTTTTCTATATCGCTCTTGAATACAGGATATTTATATACAATCGGTATGAGTCCTGATGATAGAACTTCTAGTAAATTGTTTCCAAATCCTTCTACTTCGCTAAAGTATGTTGCAAATCCTCTAAGTTTAGCAATAATAATCGGATATTCTTCAAATTTAATATTTGTTTTCTTATTTTCTTCTGCAAAGACAAGGAAAAATTTAGGATGATTATATTCTTTCATTAATTGTCTATATAATTTTTTAAGTTTAGCTTTTGTACCGTCAGGATTATTGCCTGATACTAGAAAATATAATGCTTTTGTATGTATACCAGTCTCCATCTTTCTTTTTAATAATGCAAATGCATATTTTAGCGCGAAATCAATTCTTTTTCTTGGGATTACTCTTGTATGTTGAAGACAGAACAATACTTTTGATAATGTGATGTTATTTTTTTTGAGAAGCTGTCTTACTTTGAATTCATCTAAGAATTTTTCAATATTACTGCAATGAGCGTCAGATTCAATATCTTTATATGAGTCAATGAAGATATCAGTTGTATTGTAAATTACTGCATGATTGTTATGTGCTAGTTCATTATATTCATCATGTTCTCTGTGAAGTTTTTTATAATATTTCTGAGCCATATGAAATTGAAGGCTGTTTATGAATATAGCATACTCTACATATTTTCCTGGTACCCCTTGCAGAAGATATTGGCTTACGTCGTAAGAAGGATTTTTGAAATGTAATCTTTCAAGATGTGAATCATGCCACCATAGAATATATTTTGGTGTCTTTTTCTTATTTTTAATTGCATCTTTGTAATATCTGCTTAATGCGACAGATAGTATGAAATTTACAGGATGGGATGTATTATGTGCAATAATTATATCTATTTTATTCTTTCTTATGAATTTTTCAATTAATCTTTTTGCATTTGTTATCGCAATCTCAATAATTTCACTGTTTTCTCCGCCATATCCTTTATTGAAATTTTTGAGCATAATCATATTGACAGGATCTTTTATCCATAATGTAGGTTCAATCTGGACATTCTTATTTTTTATCTTACTTCTTCCAGTAAGATAGAATATATTTTTTTTTAGAACTCCCATTCGGTTTCTCATTACTTCTTCAATCTGTCTCATAACTATGGAAACACCATCTGGATGACCTAATTGACTATGAATAATACCATATCTAAAACGAGGTATATTATTTCTCTCATATAGAATTTTAGTGCCTGTAGTGCGTTTCTTAGTCATATTATAAGATTTTAGTCTAATGCTATAAATAGTTTACTGATTAAAATCTAATTGATTTACTTTTAAGTTACTTCTAAGTTATTTCTAAGTTATTTCTAAGTTATTTCTAAGTTATATCTTATTAAGTAATTTAATTTCTTAATTCTTTAATTAATTTCTTAGTTTTTTAATCTCTGAATTAATTAATCTTAATTTTGTAGAATTCATGTTTATTGTTGATAAGTATTCTTATATCTTCTTTTATTTTTTTGTAACATAGATAAGAAATTGGTAAGAATCTATTGACAAAAGTGATGATTTGTGCTTTAGTCATTCCTTGTCCTTTTTTCTTCTTTAATTCTTTTTCCTGTTCTAATCTCCATTTTATCTGTAATTTGGAAGAATCTTCTTGAAGTATAATCATGTGGTCTATATATTTCCATATTTTTTGATAAGATTTGATATATTTGATCATTACTTTTGTATGTTTTAATGTGGAATCAAATGATTTGATATTGATTTTATTATTTTTGCATATGTTTCTTATCTCTTTTAAGTCTGTATTTGGTAGTCCTACACAATATCCTTCAAATAATATGAAATCAGGACATGTTTTAACTTGTATTGTTTTTTTTAAAACATCTCCAACCCCTTTATATTTTGATTTATCAAATTGAGGAATATTAAATGGTTTATTTTTCTTTATTCTTTGTAATGTCTTTGTGAGAAGATTGACACGGTGAGTTCCTGGTAGTCCTCGAGAAATTTGATAATAAGGATTGTCTTTGAACTTATCTTGTAATTTCTTTCTTTCTTTGTATGTCTTATAGAAATCATCTATTGAGAAACTTTCTACTTTATATCCCATCATTTCTAAATAATAATCAATATATCTGGCTAATGTGCTTTTTCCAGTACCTTGTCCTCCTTGGATTCCTATTATTGTTGTATGTTTATTTTTGTAATTAGTCTTTTGATTAGGATTATTATTTGAATTATGTTTTGATATTATGCTTTTTATTGTCGGTAGGATTATTTTTTTGAATTCTTTTAGAGAATATTTCTTATCTTTATTTATCTTTTTGAAAATCTTAATATGCTGTTTTTTTACTATATCTTTGATTTGATTTAAATCTGTTATTTTATAATCTGGTCTTGTTTTGAGTTTCTTATCTTTTCTTAGTTTTGTCTCTTTATTTATTGTAAGGCATGTGAGAAGACCTGCTTTTTTTGCTGTATCTATATCATTTAACATATCATTTCCTACAAATAAAGCTTCATTAGGTTTAATATTATATTTTCTTAATTCTTCTTTTAGTTTTATGAATGATTTTTGATTTGGTTTTGAACATCCTTCTATATATGAATAAAAACTTAATTTTTTGTCAAAGATATTGTACATATTCTTGATTTTTAAATCTTTTTTAAGAAGATCTTCCATATCAATCTCTGTATAAAACTGAGCATTTGACACTATTCCAATCTTGATGCCTAATTCTTTTAATCTAGATAATGTAAATGATGTATTAACGTAGAGTTTTCTGTCTGCAAAGATATTTTGGTGTTCTCCTGCAATCTTGAATAAAAAATCTTTATCATATTTTCTTTTGTATCCTATTTTTTTTAGAATCATGTTCCATATGTTCTCTATCTTTACTTCAGGGTATTTTATTCCTTTAGATTCTTTTATTTTGTGTACAGTGTTAATAGAATTTATGAAAGCTTCATATATCTCTTCAGGACTTGCGTCAAGAGAATATCTTTTTTTTATCTTTGAGAATGATGAGATAAGTTTATTTTTCCTTACAATAGAATCAGCAAGATCACCTACATCCTGCTTAAGTAATGTGCCGTATATATCAAAAATGATTGCTTTTATCATGGTTTGTTGTGAATGATTCATTAATTTTATTTATTGGTCCTTTTATATGCCTGTCATTATTTATTTCTTAGTTTTTATTTATTATTTATGTGGTTATTTCGTTTAAAATAGTTTATCAGTGGTAGGTTATCGAGCTTTGGTTCTTTCCAATCCTCTTTTTTTGTTGAGAGTGATCTATTAATTATTTCCATTAATTTTTTCCCATACGCCCTTCTAGAATAATTTTTAATTATCTTATTTTTGTTATGTTTTATTATCATATCTTGATTCTTATTAAGAAAGTTAATCATCTTCTTTATTTCTGGTTGTTTAGATAATTTTTCGTAATCTATCTTCTCAAGTAGTTTAATTTTATCATTTACACTATATTTTGTGAAATCTTTTCTGTTTATTAATATCTTTGAGTAGAAATGGTTTAATTTCACACCATTTGCTTCAAAATCAGGGAATATATATGGCAATCTTCTTCCGATTACTTTCTTTTTTGCAACCCATCCTTCAAGATAAGTAAAACCAAAACCTTCTTGTATTGATGTTGTTATGATTGCATCACTTATAGAGAATAGGTCTACCATATTATTTTGGTAATGATTTCTTTTTTCTTCTGGTGATATTAATTCATATCCAAAACCAATAGTTACAGGAAGTTTATGTTTTTTGATATATGCTTTAATCTTATTTCCATATTCTTTGTCTATTGGTGAACTACCTTCTAAAGTAATTAGTAATTGCCATTCATCTTTTACATGATTTAATATATTTAAAATGAGTACTGTTTCTATTATGTTTTTTCTCTTAATTACTTTTAGAGGAGATAATAAAATTTTTTTGTCTGGTTTAAAGTTATAATCATGAGTTTTTGCATAGTCGTATAATCTGCTGATTAATATTTTTGTATTCTTTGTTTTTGAAGAGAAGAATTTTGTGTCTATTGAATTGGGATATAGAGAGATTCTATCTTTTGGAATCCCTATTTTTTGAATAAGTTTCATATCTCTTGAGTTTATTGCAAGATACCAAATATTACTGTTTATTGGATAAGCAATTTTACTACCAAATAATCTGTCTTTTTTTCCACTGCAATTTAGCAAAAGTTTAAGCTGAGCAGGTCTGTTTTCTTCAGCAAAATCATGTTGTTGAAGAATCAGTGCAAATTTCTTATCTTTTAGATCTTCTGCTAAGAGTCCTAATGCAGCTCCAAGATAAGAATTTTTCATAAGATTAACATTATGACAATGTAATATACACGGATGTGTCAAATCTAATCTTTTTTTTATTCTATCTTTCAAAGCTCGTGCTTTTTTCATCAATGCTTCTTTGCTTGGAGCATAGTATTCATCATAATCTATCTCAGGTATGTCAATTAATTTAATATTCTTATTTTGTTCAAATTTGCCTTTTTTACTAGAATATATGAGATGAGGATTTATTTTTTTGAATCTTTCAAGAGAAAAGAATATATCTTCAATTACTGTTCTTACACCTGATTGTTTCATATGATGGTGCATGTCATAATAATTGATTTTCATGTATTATTTATGTGAATACGATATTTAAAAACCTTTCTAGAGAGTATAAGAAAATGATTTATTTCTGATTTTTTTATGCAAAACATTTATTAATAGAGATGAGAATGGATTTTAATAGAATGGATGTAGAGGAGTGGTTTCATAAAAATAAGTTTAAATGCGATAGTTTTAGGGATATCAAACGGCTTGTAAAATTGAAAAGAGAGCAGAAAATTATGATTTCTGTTGTGATTCCTACCCTTAATGAAGAAAAGACAATTAAGAAGGTTGTTAGGACAATAAAAGAACCATTATTGGATCAATATGGGCTTATTGATGAAATTTTAGTTATTGATTCTGGAAGCACTGATAAGACAAAAGAGATGGCAGAAGAAGCAGGAGCTACATTTTATTATTCAAAGGATATCTTTAAGAAAGCAGGAGAAATAAAAGGTAAAGGTGAGAATCTTTGGAAATCTTTGTATATTGCAAAAGGTGATATCATCTGTTGGGTAGATGCAGATATAAAGAATATTCATCCAAGATTTGTTTATGGGCTTATTGGACCTTTGCTTACACATAAAGAAATAGGATATGCAAAAGCATTCTATAAAAGACCTATTAAATTTGGGCAGCAGCTTGCTCCACTTGGTGGCGGTAGAACTACTGAACTTACAGTCAGACCATTATTTAACATGTATTTTCCAAGGTTAAGCGGATTTATCCAGCCTTTATCAGGAGAGTATGCAGGTAGAAGAAGTGTTCTTGAAAGAATACCTTTTTTTACTGGTTATGGTGTTGAGACAGCTATGCTTATAGATATACAGAAAAAATTTGGACTTAGAAAAATATGCCAAGTTGATTTGAAGACAAGAGTACATAGAAATCAAAGTCTTGCAAGTCTTAGTAATATGTCATTTGGAATACTTGGTGTATTTGCTAAAAGGGCAAATACTTTAGGTAAATTGATATTAGTAAGAGAACCAAAAACAAAATATAGAATTATAGAAAGAGAAATGGATTCTAATGGTAATATCAATTATAATCTTATTCAGAAGAATATACAGGATAAACAAAGGGCACCTATGATCACTTTTGAGTCTTATAGAAAAAGGTTTAAGAAAGAGCCTAAATGGTTTTATGTTTGATTTTTTTATTCTTGCTTAATGTTTTTTTATTATATTGTCTTTTATTATATTATCTTTTATTATATTATCTTTTTTATATTATCTACTCTTTTATTCGTAACTAAGTTGTGGTAAAAACATTTATAAATCAATTACTGTTCCTACATTTTATGTTTAAAACAGTCAAACCAGAAAATGCAGATAAATTTTTGATTGGTGCAGCAGAAGAATTAGCTGATAAGCTAGATTTGAATCTAATAGATAAATTGCCTTCTTTTTATGGTGGCGTATTCAAAGCAATAGGAGAGAATGGATATGTTACACTGAAGGTTTCTGATAGACATGTAAGAAAATTTGCTATTGATGGTGGAACTGAATATTTTCATCCTAAGACTAGAGAAGTTACTATGTTTCTTGAGAGTTATATCATGACTGAACTATCTGGTATGGAAGCTTTACCTTCTTATTGTGATTTTGTTGAAGATTCACCAACACGAAAAGCAATAGTTAGAGAATTTATCGAAGGAAAACCTATGATGGAGTACATTCCCGGAAAAAGGTGTGCGTCCTCAAATTATCAGATTAATTCAGATGTTCAAATGATGCTTCCTGATTTTACAAGATATAGAAATGCTGACCAGAAACCTATAAGGGAGGCTGTGCAAGCAATACATGATCTGGGATTCTCTCGTCTTAATCTTTCGCCAACTAATGTTGTTGTAACTGATGATCATCAGGCTTATCTTGTAAGTGTTGTTGGTCCTTCGGTGGTTTCAAGAGGTATGGCACTTCCAGGCGATTTTGAACATGGCGTTGCGATGGATAAGCAAGCTGTTAATACACTTTTCAAAGATTATTTTGGTTCTGGGAATAGTTTTGATTCTAGAAGGGGTTATGCTCCTCTTAAGCTAACTGCTGAGGCTGTTGGACAGACTGATTTTTTGAATCAGATAGGCATGGGAAGAGTTCATCTTGATAAACTTTTAAGAGATGTTGCATAATTTACTTTTGTATTTGTTCTTTTTCGAAACCATTAAATATAATTGAATTCTAAGTAGCATTATGAGTAAAAAGAGGTTGATTAAAGAGATAGCTAAGAGACTGAAGTATCTTTATCCTTCTGAGCATAAGCGCATGCTTCCTGAACTTCAAAGAATGATGGATGGTTATGCTGCAAATGCAGTCATATCTGCTAAAAAAGAAAAATATGGTACAAAATCTAATCTTAGCGAGAAAGATTCTATAATAATTACTTATGCTGACTCTATAAAGCAGAAAGGAGAGAAACCTCTGAAAACTTTGCATAAATTCCTAAAGAAACATATTAAAGATAAAGTAAGCAGTGTGCATATACTTCCTTTCTTTCCTTACAGCAGTGATGATGGTTTTTCTATAATAGATTATAAGCAGGTGAATCCTGAATTTGGTGATTGGGAAGATATGCAACGTCTTGGTAAAGACTACAGGTTGATGGCTGATCTTGTAATCAATCATATGTCGCAAAAATCTGCATGGTTTCAGGCATTCCTAAAAGGAGACAGAAGATATAAAGATTATTTTATTGCTTTTGATAAAGAGATTGATACTAGCTCTGTATTTCGTCCAAGAACTCATCCCTTACTTACAAAATTTAAAACTTCAGAAGGCAATAAATATGTTTGGACTACTTTTAGTGCAGACCAAGTTGATCTTAATTTCAAAAGTCCAAATCTTTTTCTTGATATGATGGATGTATTGTTGTTTTATTTTTCTCAAGGCATTGAGATAATAAGGCTTGATGCCATTGGCTTCTTATGGAAAGAACTTGGGACATCATGCATGCATCTGAAGCAGACGCATGAAGCTGTTAAACTTATGAGGGATATTGCAGAGTATGTCGCTCCCTATAGCGTAATCATAACAGAGACAAATGTGCCTTATCAGGATAACATCTCTTATTTTGGTAAAAGTGATGAAGCACATATGGTTTATCAATTCTCTTTTCCTCCACTTGTACTTGATGCGTTCATCAGATCTGACGCTTGTTATCTAGAACAATTGTATGGCAAGCTTGAAAGACTTCCTAAGGATTCATTATTCTTTAATTTTCTTGCTTCTCATGATGGGATTGGTGTGCTTAGTGCTAAAGAAGTATTGACAGATATTGAATTTGATGATCTTGTCAATGAGGTCAAGAAACATAATGGACTTATTTCTTATAAATCTCTGGGTGATGGCAGCAAGATCCCTTATGAACTCAACATTAATTATTATGATGCTATTAATTATCCTGGAAAAACAAATCAATTTGATGTGCAAAGATTTATTGCTTCTCAAGCAATCATTGTACTCAGTAAAGGGATTCCTGGGATATACATACATAGTCTTATTGGGTCGAGAAATGATGTAAAAGGTGCAAAGAAGTCAGGTATTAACAGAAGGATCAATCGTGAAAAGCTGGATTTTGGAAAATTGACTAAAGAATTATCTGATAAGAAATCCAGAAGAAGGAAAGTTCTTGATGGTTATCTTAAATTGTTGAAAGTTAGGACTGAAAGTAAATCTTTAAATCCTTTTAGAAAAGAAGAATGTATACTTTCTGATAAAAGACTTCTTATTCTTGATAGAGTTGATTGCATTGTTGTAATTAATGTAAGCAAGGAAAAAGTATTGTTATCAAGGTACTTGGCAATGGATGATGTAATTTCTGGTAAGCGTTTTGATGGTGTAGTAAAGCCATATGGTGTCTATCTTCTAAAGAATTAGATCTTGTTTTATTATTCTTGGTTCTTGTTTAATTATTTTTGATCTTTATTTTCTTATTTTTTATCTTCTTATTCTTTATTTTCTTATTTTTAAAGGTAAAATATAAATATGTAATATTTTTGTCACATTAAAGTAGTAACATACCAAAACATTTATAAAGCAATAAATAACTTGAACTGGAAAGAGTAAAAAAAGGGGTTGAATTTACGTTAAAACACGTGAGGGTGATTAGAAAAATGAGTAATTCAGATCCATCAGTTGCTTTTGAGGCAATGAAAAAAAGGTATAAAAAAGCTAAACCAGCTGAAACAACAGCTGAAACATTTGACAGGACTGCTACTAAAGCACCTACTTCTACAAAATCTGGTCTTGAAACAAGACTTGGAGAAGCACCAGCAGAATCATTTCAAGATACAGCTGATGTTGGAAGCGCTTATGTTGAATTATCAGGTCTTCAAAATAGGCTTATAGCTTTAGGAAGAAGATATGGAAAATTCAATGTTCAATTTAAAGATGTAGTAGGAAAAGATAAAGTATTCAAATTTATGGAAGCATTAAAGATTAAATGGTATGATGCAAGACAACAACATTTTGAAGATAAGATGACTTCTGTTGATCCTATCGAAGCAGAAAAGAAAGGATATGAAGCTAAAGCAGATAAATATGCAAATATTGCTGCAAAAATAAGAAACAGAGGATATGCTAGACATAACAGAGGTATTGAACTTGTCATTGATGCTATGGCTGAAATCGTTACAGAGACAGCTCAGAAAGCTTCTGAGGGTGTAGCGAAATCAAAGAAACTTCAGGGTGGCGTTGTTGATCATATGAAATATCTTCATGAACAACTTATTGAGAACTTATGTCAAAACAATTATACTGGTGCTGATTATGCAGCAGCAGTTAATGCAGTTGAATCCATAATGAATGAACTTGGAGAAGCTGATAAGGTTCTTGAAGGTTATGAAATGAAGATCAATGAAGCTAGAGAGAAGAAAGACATTGATGAAGTCAAAAGACTTTCTGTAGAAATGGATGAAGCATTGCAATTCAAATACCAATTGCTTGATGGTCAGCTTGAGGCTGATGGTGTTGCTTCAGATATCAAAAGAGAAATCCTTGATGCTGCAGATGGAGTACAAACTGCTAAATGTGCAATTGCTGCAAGCAGAGTAAACTATGAACATGCTAAAGCACTTGTTGACAGTTTTGCTGCACTTGAAAGTAAATATAATCACGCAAGAGATATGATGCTTGAAGTATTCAGACAACAAGGTCAGATTACAACTTCAGCTAAGCAAATCATTGAGATGAAGCAGGCACTACAAGAAATTGCAGGAGCTTCACAGCAATTGATGGAACTTAATACATCTCTTGTACTTGAAGGACTTGAACAAGCTTCAGAATTCTTAAGAACACCTATTTATGATGTTCAAAAAGCAATGGAGTATGAGAAGCTTACAAGACAAAGAGCAGGAAAAATTGCTGAGGTTAACCTACAATGGGCTGAACTTGAGACTAGAATTAAGTCTGTTAGTGAGTCTGGCGCAGGAGCACCAACAAGCAGTACACCAGGGCTTTACATACCAAAGTAAACCCTTTTTTTACTTTTTTAATTCAATTTTTTACGTGATTAGCCATGGCTGGACCGAAAAACTCATCTGATGCAAACGGAGAAGAAAAAGAAAGATATCTGCTTCAATTAAATAATGCTCTAAAATCCCTCCAAGCAGATATTTCTTCTAGAAATGTTACTGATTATCCTGATGACCTAAAGGAATTTGGAGAACAGGAAGAATGGGTTTGGGAGAAAATTCCTTTTCATCATGGGCTTTTCAAGACTATCGGCAAGCTTGTTGGAGATATTGCAACAGAATATCGAAGATTTGCTTGGATCTTAGATTCAGAAAATCCTCTTGATAATAGAGGATATTTTGATAAAGTAAATATCAGCACCCATTCAGGACTTCCTTCTGCAGTGAATTTTTACAATCTTCACAGATTAAGAAAAAGAGCAGCTGAAGCTGCACAGAGACAACCCTCATATGCAAGCTGTATAGATGATATTGCTCAAATCCTTACTACTGATTCTGTTCCTATCGATGAAGTGAATCAAAAAGTTCATGAGAAACAAAGAGAGTCATGGGTCAAGAATTATCTTGAACGTCTGAAGGATGAAAATCTTCTTGGTTGGAGAAGGGATAATATAACAAAAGCTCCTGTTGTGACTAAGCGGATGCAGCTTGGGGCTGAGAGCCTATGGACTGTCGTAAATTGTTCATATTCTGTGGCATCGAATATGTTTGAGATATATATTGCAGATATGTGGCAAGATTTTGATGCAAGGGAAGTATGGGAAGATGAGAGTTGTGTAGGTGTGAGCCCTGCACTTAATGCAAGATTAAGAGATTATGCAAAAAATAATGATGCATGGCATATTATCAGAGAGATAGATGAAGATTTTGAAGGACTTCATCCTGTACATGTAACAAGAGTGATGGTCGGTCCTTTTGATAATAAATACCGGACTTTAGGATATGACGCTGATCGTCTTCCAATTACACAAGAGTTGCTTAAGGAAGATGAAAATGTTGGAATTCTTCGTGCAAGTTTACAGTATTCTTATGCACCTAATGTTGTTGTTAAAGGTAGAGGCAAGGATGCATATTCAAGACAGAAAGTATATCGTGCAAACTGGAGGGATGAAATCGTTGTTTGTCCTGCTAAGTATTCAAATACAGTTTCAGATTCATTATTAGGTACAAAACTAAAAGTATTGGAGATGTGATTATTATGACTGATGTAAATGTTGATCCAAATGTAATTGATGTGGGAGAACTTGTTAAGGAAGATATGAAGAAAGTTGGGCAAATATTTGCCATGACTGATGTTAACAAGCAGATGTATTATTCTGAAGACATGCTTAAAGCACAAGGTGGACAGAGTGGTCAAGGCGGTCTTTCAAGAGATAAAGTAAGAAAACATATCGATAATATTTATGATGTTGTTATAAAAGAATTTTCAGAGGGTACATGCAATTCTTTTGAACAGATAAAATATCTTGATGCATTTAGTCAGGCTGTCAGTGTTTTTAGGCAAGTCAGTAAAGAGCTTCGTGAGAATATGGGTGTTGATACTCTTGAGAGTATGCTTAGTTCGCAAGCTAATGCATTAAGTGCATATGCAGATAAACATCAAGGGAATGGTACTGATCTTACTGGTGTAAGAGCAGAACTAGATAGATTGAGGGCTATAGGCCGTGGTGAAAAGGTAGGTGAATCAAAGCTTGGTAAAGGCGGTTCAGGAGATGGACAGCCAGAAGATGCTGATTATCTAAAAGCAAGAGAAGACCTTGAAGGCACAGCACGTGATTTGAGTGATGCAGTATTCTTCTCAAACAGATATGCACTTAATTTTGCAGGACAAGTAGGGCTTGCACTTCTTGATATGGAGCAGTCTAAGGCTGAGAGCAGATACAGATTTGGTGATTTTGATAATAGTCAGGAAAAAGATGAACTTGCATCAAAACTTGCTTCTTTTGCAGGTGAAAGACTTAGCACTGTTGTTGGTGAGAAAAAAGCAAAGAATGAAGATATCACAGACGATACTATGAAAGAGATTATGCAAAATATCTTCACTTCATGGATTAATCAGTTTAATTGGGATGTTAAACCCATGCAAGATATCGCAAGCAATTATAATCTGGCTGATATTACATTAAGACAAGGAAACTTCTCAATGAAAGCTGGTGAATTCAAGAGAAAGTATGATGTTGTAGTTATTGATGATAAGCTTATGAATGTAACAAAAGATGATTGTATTGGTGCAGAAGGAAAGTATAAAGACGGTGATCCTAAGCTTGGTTCATTAGTCTGGAATGCAGGAAAAATCCTTTATGGTTATAATCATGATACAAGAAAAAATGTTAGGGGAAGACCTCCTTTTGTTATTTTTTCATATGGTGAGCCTGGATGCGGTAAGACTTTCATATCTCACGCTTATATGAGATCACTTGCAAATCAATTTAGAGACGGTGGAAAACCAATCTGGATTGCAACACATAGCGTTACAGATTATGCTTCACACTTTCAGAATCAGACTGCAAATGCACTTCAAGAATGGGGGAATAAAATAAGAAATTTCCCTGGTGTTGTAATCGCTTATATAGCTGATGCAGATATGGTACTTCATTCAAGACAAGATCCAAATATGACTGTTGAGCAGATGCAGACAACTTCTGTATATATGAAGATGTTTGATGGTACAATGATTAGTAAGAAAGATGGAAGAGTAATGTTCATTATGGATGCTAATTATATCGATAATATTGATCCAGCTACTCAGTCAAGGATATTTGATAAGACTGCAAAAGTAAGGAATTTTGAAAACCCTTCTGAATGGGCAGCACTTTCAAAGATGCTTATTGCAGGAAAATATGATGGTGTTATTCCAGTAACTAATCCTGAATGGGATAGAATCGGTGAAATGATACTTGATACACAACTTTCAACACGAGAAGTAACAAATGTACTTGGACAGGTTGTTGGAGATATGGAATGGCCGGAAGATAAATGGTATTGTTCAGATGAGGAGTCTGTAGAACTTGTTAATCAACATCTTTCAGGCGTTACCTATGGTAGTATTGTTCAGACTTTCGATAAATACTGTTCAACTAGACATGATATTGCAAATCAGTCAACAGTACAGTTAGTAACTGACCCTAATGCGAGATTTAAGCATTGGGAAGAAAGAAAAACAAAATGGCTTGAAGATCTTACAAAAGATGCAAGGCAGACAAATGCTAATGGAGGATAGTTAGAAGATAATTTCCATATGATAATTCAATAATTCATATATGCTAACAGGTTAAAAGATGAGAGTTGATCAATTTTCGTATTTGAAAAGACTGCAACGCCTTAAGGAATTGGCGAAAAAGAATAAAGGAGAATTAAATACAAGCAGGCTTGAGGATGATTTTCTCCATTTCTCGTCTTATACAGAGAATAAAGCATTGACTGTAATTCCTCCTAGACTCTATAAGCTTGATGGTGATCAACCAAGGCATTTTGCAGCAGCTATGGCTAAAATGGATCTTGGAAATATAGAGATACCTCTTGCAGTTGATTTTTCAGGTGCATTTGATTGTATCAATATGCTTGATGGTCTAGTCTTCTTATCACTAAAACAATTTCATGCAGATCATTATACTTCTACAAGATCATATCTTAATCCACTTCTTCAGAAGATATATACTGAAGGAAATCAAATAATAAGGGATTTTGCAATCCATGAGGCATTACTTGGAAAAGTGAAATGTTATCGTGATGGAGTTGATCTTGATGAGATTGCAGTATTTCCTGAAAGATTCAGCAAAGGAAGATATAGGATGGCTGTTGAGCTTGATACACCTGATGAAACTGTACGAAAATTTATGGATTTTGATGAGATGCTCCTTCAGGCGAAAAGGGATGGTGCTAAAGCAGTTCTTAGCCAGAAAAGAATACAAGAACTTACATCACTTGCTATTGATCTTCGACAAGATCTCGGTGCTATATCAAGATATGAAAAGCCTTCTGGACATGGTTTTGATGTATTTACTGATTCATGCGTAATCAGAGATGGTAATGATTCACAATTCTATTTTTACATCCCTCACAAAAAGGTAAATGTGATGGTTTATTTTGGTGAGAATCCATTTCCTTTAGGAAAAGAGCCAAGAG
The DNA here is from genome assembly GCA_964581515.1 of uncultured Methanosarcinales archaeon. Taxonomy (GTDB): domain Archaea; phylum Nanobdellota; class Nanobdellia; order Woesearchaeales; family JACJVV01; genus JACJVV01. The sequence goes on from CAZOOV010000010.1 coordinate 94,501, forward strand.
ATCTTGATGTTCTTAAGGGAGACGAGCATCAGCATACACTTACAAAGCTATTGAGCTATGGGTTATTTGATCCGAGCCAGCCAATCCTTGAAGCAAGGATAAATGATCTTGAAGAGATGTATAGCAAGGCTGCAAAAGAGGAGAGAAGCATGTCAGGATATCAAGATTTTGAGACACTAAGAGGAAATCTTAGCAAAGCAAATGATTATTTTAATGAAGTACCTAATGTGGATAAGAGAAGAGGGTATGTAAGCAGGCTTGATCCTGAACTGATAGAGTTCATGGTATGTCCAAGCAGTGACGACCCTATTGTACATGATCTTCTTCCAAAGGTATCTTGGAACAAAACAATCAGGACTTATCATGACACATGTAGATTTATCAATTCATATGAGGTTGCAGATGATGCTGGAAGAGAAGATATGTTAAGAGAATTACAATCAAATATCATGTTTGGCAACCAACAGAACAATAATGTTAATGTATGGTTGTATCAAAACCATCGTGACTTTTGTGAGAATGCAGGAGTCAAATTTCAACTATTAGAACGATCATAATCGTGGAGGAAATCAAAATGAAGCTTGAAGAATATGTTGCAAAGGTACATACCGGAGCAGATATGGAGGATTTAGGGATAAAACCTAAAACAATCTCAGACACATTAGCACTTATAACAAGGAAACGTCTTGTTGCTCTTCGTGATCAGGCACTAAGTCAGATTACAGACGACATGTGCGGTACTTGGCTTGATGCTCTTGAACCAACAGAAATGCTTGAAGTAGGAAAAGAAGTTGTTGATGAAAGAACGATCATGGAATATGCAAGACCTGGTATGAAAATCGAAGTCAGAAGAGAAGAATATCAAGGTATGAAGGGTACTATCAGGAAAGTCAATAGAGAAAATAATCTACTTGAAGTTGAGCTTAAGAAAAGCATAGAAGGTGGAACTAATCTTGATGGTTTATGTGCAGATGGCCATGGTTGGAGATCTTATGCAAGAGATTTTACGCTTAAAGTTCCACGAGGAAGAGTCCCAGTAAGTTTTGGTCTTGTAGCTGACGCAGTTGCTGACAAGCAAAGAGGACACTGGGCAAAATTCAGAGAGGATTATAATGGTGCTATGTTTGATCCTGATGGATATAATATCGATCAAGCTACCATCCCTAAGGATGTTCCTTTCAGGCTTTTAGGTTATGATGAAGAAAATGGAAGACTTGTCATAAGTACAGAAGAAAATGTCCAAGGACATGGGAACAGGAAAAATTTCTCAATCAGTGTGAAAGATGCATATGATAATCTTCAAGTATCCAGCTTAGGTCAGGATCTTCCTTCCTCCAAGGAAGAGCTTGTATGGAAAAAGACCATGATAGATTTCTTTCCAAAAGTAATACTGCAGCCTGATAAAGCTGAAAAAGTTATCCGACAGCTTATCATGGGTACTGATTTTGGTTTATATGGTCAAGCAGGATCTGGAAAGACACTTCTTGCTAAAGATGTAGCATTATCTATCTCATCTTTAATGGGACCTTTGTTTAAAGTAAAAGGATGTGATTCAAACTGTAATCCTTATAGTCTGTTTGATGTGGATTTTGCAGAAGTAATCAAACCATGTCCTAAATGCATGAAGAAATATGATGGTTTTCAAAGAGATAAAAAGATTAAAGAGCTTACTGATCAAGGTATGAGTTTTGAAGAAGCTGATAGTCAAGTCCCTAAGTATGAGGATACAGGGATATTTAACATGCCTAATTCAGAAGATGTCATGGTTGATGTTGTTAAAGTTGGAATGGGTTATGGTGTAGAGAGACTTAACGGTAATATAGAAGTCAGAAAGATGAATCTTGAAGGATACAGCATTCCTGAACTTTCAGCTGATAAAGGAACACTTTATCTAGGCGCTCTTGCTGCAGCACAGATTCATATGCTTAACGGTGGTAAGGATGGAGAAACAGATGATCTTGTCAGACAGACTTTAGAAAAGATCATGGGCGAATTATCTCATGGTGGGAAAATCAATAATCCTTTTGATCCAGACAGGCTTATCTTAGGTAAGTTTGGAGCTACAAATAATGGGATACTCATTGCAGATGAAGTAGAGAAGTTAAGGGGACCTTCACGTGACTGTTTCTTGCAGGCGTCTGAAGAGGAAGAGATACAACCAGAAGGATGCAGACAGCCAGCACCTTCAAATCAGCTTATCATATGTACTGCAAATCAGACTGAAGAAATTGAGAATCCATTTAATGACAGATTTGATTGGCACGCTATAAGATATCCTACAGATGTTGATATTGCTCACGAAGTAACAAGGAGAGCTGTACACGGAAAGAGAGTGGATCTTTATGAAGTTGATATTGGCGATGTCCATCTTGAGAATGGTGGTACTGTAGAAGATGTAATTGTGCCTCTTCCTATAGAGAAGGCTATGGATAGCCTGTATATCAAGTTCGGTCTTGAGTATGAAGGACCTGGAAAGAATCTTATCTCAGATAGTGTCAGGTCAAAAAAAGGTGCACATAGAAGCGGTCGTGCACAGTGGGAGATGGATAATCTATTCTGGTCTGAAACACCAGCATTTCCTGATCAAAAATATGTAGTTGAAGGAATGCAGCATGCATTCTGCAGTAGGATACAAGTAAATGCTAGACAGAAGGATCAGGAAGCAAAAGAACACGTCAATAGTTGGGTAGAAGAGAAATTCCCTGAATACTTAAAAGAAGAAGAGAATAAGTTCTGGTGTGATGTAAGGCGTCATATCGGTACTGCAGAAAGAAGCATCGGTGGAATTGAAGATGCATTCAATGAAGAAATTGCATTATATAGAAAGGATGCAAGAAATGCAGAACAAGTATATGAGAAAATAGAGTATGCATATAATCATCCTACTGATGATAATGCAAACCAGGCACTTTTGGAGTTCCCTTTCATGGATTATCTTTTCCAAGAGCAAGATAACATACATAATGTTGATGCAAAACAGCTTGTGGGAGTGATGGAGTATTTCCTTGAGAGCAGGATGAGATTTATGAAAGCAGAGCAGGAGAAATAATCTTGGATAAAATTATACTTGAGGTGAAATCTACAAGATGAATATCCAAGAATTCCGCTTAGCGAATTGTAAATTATATAGGACACCTCCTTTGAGGACTGATGAAGTAGAGGATTTGATAGGGGATGTCTTATTACAAGCTTGGAAGAATGGGACTAGTGCACGAGGTGCAATCAGTCAAATAGTGAAAGATCAAGGTATAGTGAATAAGCTTGGCGGACAGATTTCTAAGAATATGGATTTTCAAAGACAAGCAGGTCTTCGAAAAGTTGAAGCACAGACAAATATGCGCAGAAGCATGTATGCAGATGCACAAAAACAAAGACTTGCTCAAATTGAAAGCACTTATGGACATAAGGCTGATGAGACTGAGACTGAACTTCAACAAGTGCAGGGAACATATCAAGAAAAACAGAGAGTCTATAACGCTGCACAGGCAAAGCTTGATGAGCTTAGAAGTAGTGTTCAAAGTAACCTGGATGATCTTGGCGGGGATGAAGGAATACAGACACTTCTTGATATCAATCAGACAATTGTTGGCGATCAGTCAAAAAAGAAGACAAGAGCAAAAGGTAGTTATGTACCTAAGAAAAAATCAGGGGATGCAGGTGAGCCCGGAGACGATACCGGAGATCAACTTCAAGATTCTGGTTTAGAGATTGTAATGGATGACGATACTGCAGCATTTCTCGAAGGAGAACCAGTTCCATCTTCTGGATATAAGAAATGGTGGCATGATTTTACAAATAAGCCTATAATCAAACCTATATACAAAGCGTTGACTTATGAGGTATTTAAATTTCCTTGGGAGAAAAAATAAAAGTTGTTTAGGATATATGAAAAATGAGTGACGAGCAAAACAATCAAAATGGAAGCATTGATGATGTTGTTAATAGCTCTGGCGCTGATAGAAGCACTCCTGCTGCGAATGCAACAACGATGGGACAAACATCTTCTCAATCAAATGCAGGTGAACAACTTCCTCCATTAAGATTACCTACTCTTCTTCCTTTGGATAAATATATCAGTCTTTTTACAAAAAGTTATAGTACTGACCCAGATTTTAAGGACAAGGTACATAATTATCTTAAGTTATCAAAATTTAAAAAAGTTGGTCTTAGCCTTGGTAAAGTATTTCGAAAGTCTTGGTATGATAAAAAAACACAGGAAATGATCTCTGCTTATGCTACAAAAGCACATGATGATTTAGAAAAATATTGTAATGCAAAAAGAGATGCATGGGAAGCAAAGAAAAAAGAGATTGAACTTAAGAAACAACAAGCTGCATTATCTGAAAGCGAGAAAAAATTCCAACTGACTCAACAAGAATATAAGGAAGCTACTGCAAAAGAGCAGGAAGAAAGAGAAAGAGCTAGACTAGAATTTGAAGCGAAACAAAGAGCTATTGAAGAAAGAGCGGAGAAACAAAAAGCACAGATAATCCATAAGACTGACGTAAACAGAATTGTTCAAGAGCATTTACAAAAGTCTATAGAGAAATCATCTTATGTTAAGGTTGATGCTTCAGGAAATCTTCAATTTGATGAACAACAGATAGTACAAAGGCTTGAAGATCTTTATCTTGATCAGATTATAGATGGTATTGAGAAAGAAGATGGGAAGACAGGTTTTATAACTAAAGTCCTTAAAGAATATGGAGATATCCTCAGTCATTTTGAAGAGCTTGGAGATATATCTGATATTGCAGACGTTGATTGGACTCAGTCTATCCAATATTCTGCTGCTATGGGATATCGAAGACCAACTTTCCCATATTTGGTCGTTGGAAAAAAACAACCAAAAACTGCACATGGTAAAATTCAACTTGATACTGCACAAATACTTGATATTAGTGGTAGTATGACTCATAATAATAGGATAAATATAGCAAAGAAAACTTTGCTTGCAAACAGTGCACTTATGAGAAGACTTAATCCTAGTAATAATATGTATATGGGTGTATATAGTGATGCTGTAAAAGATGTTACTAGTTCTGATCTTTTCAGAAGTGTTGCAGCTGATGGATATACAAGAACTGATCTTGCACTTGAATGGTTGCTTGGAAAGCTTGAAAAAACTGGAGAGCCTTCAATAGCATATTTAGTTACAGATGGAGAACCATATCATCCAAATGTTAGTAATATGATGGAGAGATGTATAAACTATGCTGAGAGATTTAAAAAATTGCCAATAATGCTTACAATATTCTTGGTAGATGGGGACGCTAGCAGTGAAGCAAATATAATTGAGATAGGACAGGCTGCAGGATCAGATACTAAAGTAATACCTGTAGAGGTTGATGATCTTGGAAGTGGAGTTATAAGAGCTGGTGCAGATAATATACATCAGATGTATAGTATAGGGGATTTTGCTCGAAGGTAATATTTAGGGGCATGATTTTAAGATAAATTTATTAGTAGCAAGTGAATTAGCTATTATTGGGTAAGTTAAAGGCTGGTAAGTTAAAAGGTTAAGTTTGGGTAAATTTAGTGGTAATTTAGGTTAAATTTGATATAATAAGAGGTGTTTAGAAGTAGTTATTAGAATCATTATAATCTTGTTTTAATGACTATAAATGCTTATAAAACCATAAATAACACCCTATAATGAGGGGTGGAGGTACTGAAAAATGACATGGAAGGATAATCTTAAGAAAATACGTGAAGGAGCTGAAGGACTTTTGAATGATGCAGGAGATGACCTTGATTCAAGAGTAGGAAAGGCACATGATGCTATTGATGCTGCAGCAACTGTAGCAGGAGCTACCTTGAGAACAGGAGCTGCTGTAGGCAAGCTTTTGGGAAGGCAAGCAATGAAAGGAGTCAGAAGTGGAGTTGACGCTTTACAAGCATGGTATGATCAAAAGAGAGACTATCTTGAGAATACTTTAGCTGCTATGGAAACATATGTGACAACTGATGGTGAATATGATGCAGCAAAAGCAAAAGAATTCCTTAAAGATAGAGTAGAGGCTACAAAAGTAATTGGTCCAAGAGCTTATGATGCATTAGTAGAAGTCCTTAGAGATGTTCCAGGTGCACTTAAGAAGGATTGGAAAGGTACATTTAAGCCTTCTGAGCTTGATATGAAGACAAAGTATGCAGGAATTGGAACAAACTATAATGGAACATTATTTACAAGGAACTATGAAGATTGCATTGAATTCATGGGCGATGTTAAGAGTTTGCTTCCTAATGGAATGAGTAGAGAGATTAGACAAGGAATCATACTTGATATCAAGGAGAATGCGTTTGCAAATGTTGATCAGCTTGTGGATTTATATGACAAACAAGATGATATTTTAGCGCAGAATAAACTTGCAGCACTTGATAAATATGTGATTGAATAAGGATATAATATCCTTTTCTTTTTTTATTCTTTTTTCCCCTTTATTTTCTCTTTATTTTTTATGTATTCTTTTAATCTTATTTTTCTTGTAGTTTTTGTTGTTTTTTTGTATTTCTTTAATCTTGTTTCTCTTGTAGTTTTTTAGTTATTATGCAGGGTTAATTTTATAAATAATCATAGAAATCCTATTATCTCAAGATGTCGCGGTCGCATAACCTGGTATTGCGCAAGATTGCTAAGAGCTGGATAGTTCTTATGAACCTACCAATACTGATTTTGTGAACATCTTGTGCCCACATGGGCGTGCGGGTTCAAATATAAAGCTGTGCTTTATGCTTAAAAAAGCATATCTTTTTTGAAAGTCCCGTCCGCGACGTTTTTTTTCTTATATATATCTTATATTTGTCTTATAATTTCTTAGTTATATCTGTTGAAGGCAAGGTTTTTAAAGACATTTACAACTAGGTCTTATATGGGTTTACTCGAGAAAGTAAAGGGGGCTTGGAACTCTAGAAAGGCTAGAAATATTAGGGATGCTAAGAAATACATACCTTTAGTTGCAGTTCCAGCATTTGAAGTACCTTTACATGAAGGTTTACATGCAGGCTTGGCACATGTATTGCCAAGAATTTGGTCTGAAGGCATTGTTCTGAATAATAATCTTTGGTATTCAAGACCCTTAGAAGCTATTACTCTTGGATATTTTGATGCACAGAGTTTTCCACCTAAATCTGGTACTGGTGGATTTGCTATGCTTGAATATTATGATACTATAGGTGGGCATCTTTCAGGTGCTGTTGTGAGTGCTGCTCCTGAGATTGCTACTATGACACTTGGATTCTATTGGATTAAGCGAGCAATAAATAATATTGATGATAAAGGAAAACAATTGTATTCAGTTGTTTCTGCATATGCAGGAATGGCACTTTGTTCTTCAACTTTTCATTATCTTAGTAAAAGTTCTTTGCATCCAGAATCAGGTAGTGACCATTATGGTTTTACAAAACACATTCTTGATATACTTCCTTTGCCAGATGCGGTTACAGCAGGGGCTGCTGGCCTTACTACATTTATAGGTGCGGCTGTGATGACTGCAGGAGCGCTTTATCTAGCTAATATTATTCCTGATAAATCAAATGATTTTAAGGTATAATATTTGTTATAATATTTGAATAATATTTGTATAATATTCTTATAATATTTCAATAATTTACGTTTAGTATCAATTAAAGCATTGTATTCCATTATATTGAATTTCTCAGTAACTTTTATAAATTAACCATCTTTCGTAATACATAGCGGAGTGGAGCAGCCAGGAGTGCTCGTAGGGCTCATAAGCCCTTCTCGCACGATAGGTATTCCTATCAGGCAGAGATACCCTGAGGTCAGAGGTTCAAATCCTCTCTCCGCTACTTTTTTTATACAAAATTATCAGGCTGGTCTATAATGCAAATCAGTAATCTGAAGAAAGTTTTTGGTTCTAACGCAAAATCACAAGAGATGTTACTTCTTTTGAAAGGTCTGAAAGATGTTGTTAGGCATGGCTATTATGATAATGAGTTCATTGCTGTAGATAGATTTTGCAAAGATAAAGATATTTTTATTGTCAAGTCTGATTTTAAGATAGTGATTTCAGACAAAGGACAATATTCTAATAAAGGTGTTAAGACATCTGTTTCAGATCCTAATGGAATGCATTTTGTATATATGTCTTTTAATAAAGATAAGGCTGAGCTTGCAAAGGTGTTTGAAGATACACAGAATCATAAAGAATTGGGATTGCTTTTAGGCTATCCAGAATGCTGCGTTGATTTTTTCTGTGTAAATTTTAGTGAAGAGAATGTTGATCTGCAACATGAAGTTGTTAGTAGTCCTTATACTAATCTTACTAGGAGAGGAGATGATTATGTCATATTGAGTCATTTTCCTTGTTCTTCTAAATGTAATGAGAGTATAGGGCTTGCAAAGAAATATTTTGACTGTGTTAAGGAGTTTGATCCTGAACATGCAGATGAATTGATGAAGAATCTTTCTGAGTGATGAGTGTGTTTGATTAGAATTGTAGAATTGATTAGAATAAATTATTACTTTATAATTTGATATTTTTGTAATCTGAAACTTTTACAAGTAGAATTTTTATAGTCTAAAGTCACTTCTTGGTCTGACTCTAACACGTCTTCTTGATGCGTAACCAGAAGAAGGTGTAGGTATTGTCATCCCTTCTGAAACTTGGAAGATTTGATCAAGAGCTTCTATTTGCTCTCTTATTCTTCTATTAGAATATGTGTCTCCTTCCATTGCTTTACCATATGCTTCTTTATATGGAGCAAGTGCTATTTTCATTGTAAGGGTGCCATCTTCTATGCTAGGTCTTGTAGAGAATTCTACAGCAATCCTGTTGCTAAGTTCATCAATCTTATCTTTAAGAACAAGTTTTTCATCATTTGCTTCTCTTTGAGTTCCAAGACCTGATTTTTCATATGTGACTGCTGCTTCAATATCAGTAGGTTTGTATACAGGATTGACATGAAATTCTCCGTTTTCGAAGTATGCTATCATTTTAGTGCCAAAATCATTGCTTTCTTGGCTTAGTCCACCAAATAAAGAAAATGTAGGTCTTGATTCGTCTCTGTATCCGAACAGGCCAAATTTATCTTGACCAAGATAGAATATATCACCTTTTAGGCCTACTTCAATCAATGCACCTGATGGAAGTTTTGCTTGATATGACGCTTTTATCTGTGGCGCTCTGAAAATCTCGATAGGATTAAGATAATCATTACTAGGTCCTACTTCAATATTTGTTTTTCTTTCTACATCAAATGCAGCAGTCATTGGATCATTCCTAATATATCTCATCAGAACTTCTGTAATTTCACTCTTATGATCTTCAACAAATTTGTCTGCTTTTGGCTTGAATAATGCAAGATCAAGAGCGTTATATAATTTTACACCTTTATTCACTTGTTGTGAAACTGTACTGCCGATTGATTCATCATCTAAGATGTATTCTATATCAAATCTTAATTTTGAATCATTTCTTTCTTCTTTTGATCTTGACTCAACTTTTAATTTTAACACATGCTCTTTTCCTTCGAATTCGAATGCTACTACATAGCTGAAATTAGGTTTCTCAGTTATTACATGCAATGCTTTGAAGTCAACATCAGCAAACCTTTGACCAAATGTCGGACTTACTTGATAATTCTGAAGATAAGACTCAATATTGTTAGTGCTTCTGCCTCTTCTTGATTCAATTATATCTTTTGCTAATGGTTCAACAGCTTTTTCCATTAATCTATCAAGACCACCAAAGAAAACAGTGTTGATAACATGATATAAGATATTTTTCTCAACAAAATAATCAATATCTAAATCTTTTAATTCTTGAACTATTTCTCTACTTCCCATACATAATGTAGTTGAATATTATTTTATAAACCTTTTGTCTGTTATTACTGTGTTGTGGGCATATATTGTAGTGAAAAGCACTAAATGATGTTTATGATTTTCTAACGAAAACCACTGAACGAAGTTCATAGTTTTCTAACGAAAACTATATAAATCTCCAGTATAGATTATTGGTATACTGGTATAGTTGATGAGTTAATAGCTTGAACTCATAACAATTATTTATTCAATTATTAATTGTACTAGTGTGGTGATGGATGTAAATGCAAATGCTTAGAAAGTCGTCTAAAGATGAGATTTCTCTAAAATCAGTAGTATCTATGATGAAAGATATGGAAAAGCGTCTTGAACTCATGGAACATGAATTATGGAATCTGAAGTTCTCTTTAACTGAGATGACACAAGGAAAAGCAAAACATTTTCTTAATCCAACTTCTGATACACATTCATTAAAGCATAATATTGATGCAAAGGTTCCAAAGACTGATGTCGAAAAAGAAAAAGTGGAGCATGAAGAACCTTTTGAGGATCATCTTAAAGAGGCAAGAAGTTTCATAAAGAATATGGTTGAACATGACATTAAAGATGTGCAAGATCAACTTCAAATGAGATCAGAGGCTTTCACACAATTTATGCCACATATTGAAGATGTTCCAGCAAGTAAAACATTTTCACAGAAATTTCTTACTTCTCTTGATTCAGAGAATCTTTTTAACTTGTTTAAATCAGAACCTGTTAAGAAAAATGGAGAGCTTGATAATTATCTAATGGATCTTACTCCAGACATGAAAGTGAGAAGAGTGTCTCTTTCTATAAAATATGGTAATTCTAATCCTAAAATAAAAAATAATCTGAATAAGTCTAAAATTAAGAAAACTAAGGGAATTAAGGGAACAGTTAAGAAACAATCAGTGAAGACAATTACAATTAAACAGACAAAACAGAAGAAGCAAAAAAAACAGGTCAAGCAAAAAAAACAGACTAAGCAAAGGATAGTTCTGAAGAAAGCTTCAAAAGGAAAAGAATTTATTTTATCAAGAGGAAAAAAAGCAAAGGACCTTAAAGAACTTTACAATCTTCTTATGAAAGCAACTGATAAGACATATGCAAAACATGTGACTTCAAAGAAGAATGCTTTTTCAGATTGGACTGGTGATGTCCTTGGATACAAAAGGCTTGCTGGACTAATTAAACTTACAAGATCTAAAAAAGAGCTTACAGGCCTTCTTAAGAAGACGCTTTCATCATGATGAATTCATCAAAGCCATTATATCCATATTCTTTTACAATTGTTCTAGTAGTATTCTTAGCTATTTTTACGATTTATATGCCTAATGTAAATGCTTCTGAATGGAATGTCGTTAGTGATCAAGTTATTGTGGATATGAACATATCAGGAAAGATAAATATTAAGAATCCTGATAATGTTGATTTTATAGAGGTTAATCTTAATTATTTCCCAAAAGATACAGATAATCAGGATATAAGATATAAGGAAGTTTTTCCAACATATGCTGTAGAGGATGAATCTGATGAAAGGGTTTATTTTTTGTTTGATGATCTTCGTAGTGATGAAATTAGTTATGGGGTTATAAGCAAGGTTGTAAAACGTCAAGAAATTAAAGAGATTAGCCAAAAAATTTCTTTTCCTAGAAGCTCTTATCCAAAGGATGTTGAAATTTATCTTCTTCCTACAGATACAATTGATTCAAATCATACAACTGTAATATCTAAAGCAAGAGAGATAGCTGGTGATGAAGATGATACATATATGGTAGTAAGTAAGATAGCACAATGGGTGAGTAGAAATATACATTATAGTTTGTCGACAAAATCAGTCGAAGCTTCACTTGCTGCTTCTTGGGTATTAGAAGAACAGAAAGGTGTTTGTGATGAGTTGACTAATCTTTTTATTGCTATGCTTAGGTCTGTTGGTATTCCTGCTAGGTTTGTATCTGGTATCTCTTACACATCTGCTCAATATATTGAAAATGCTTGGGGTCCGCATGGGTGGGCTGAAGTATATTTTGAGGGAGTTGGATGGGTACCATACGATGTGACATATCAACAATATGGATATGTCGATCCTACTCATATTATCTTGAGCTATTCTGTTGATGCAAATGAAGATAGTACAAATTATAGGTGGAAAGAGTCAGGATCAAAGATAACTGTCTTTCCAATTGCAGTTGAGACATTCAATAATCAGAGTAGTGGTTTTATTGATGAAGGTTTAGGGCTTGATGTTGGGGTTTTTGCAACTGAAACAGGAATTGGATCATATAACCTTGTTGAAGTAACACTTACAAACATAAAGAACAGTTATACTACTCCTTTAGTCTATCTTGGGAATATACAAAGTGTTGAGATTATTGATGAGAATCCTCAATCAGTAATATTGAGACCTTATGAACAAAAGAAAATATATTGGACTGTGAAGACATATTCTAATATGGATAAAAGTTATATCTATACTATTCCTATTAATGTATATTCTTCATTTGGTACAGAAGCTGGGACAACATTTCAGGTCAATGAAGATGCACAGATGTACTCTATATCCGATTTTTCGCATATTCTTAATGTAAACCAAGAAGTAGAAGATAATGATATGGTTAATTTCTCATGTACTGCAAATTTAGCAAGAGACATTTATGTTGGTGATTCAGGAGATATATTATGTGTTATTGTAAATTCGGGTGAGAAACTTGATAATGTTGTACTTTGTATGAATGATAATTGTAGAACTGGTTTTAGTATTGATCAGGGTGAAGAAATTAGAAGAAAATTTACTAATTCTTTTGAAAGATCAGGAGTTGAACTTATGGTTATGACTCTTAAACATGCAGATTTTGCTAAATATCAAATTGTTAATGCTAATGTACATGATATTACAAATTTAACTTTAGATAATCTAGAATATCCTGAATTTGTAAAATATGATGATGAGTTCAATATAAAATTTATTCTTAAAAAAGCATCTAATTCAATTCCTAGAAATGTTGTACTTGAGATAGTTCATCCTTATTTCTCTGAGAAGATATTACTTGAAGATATTCAAAGTGAAAAGGAAATGATTGTTAGGGTTAGAGGTTCTTCACTTGACCCAGGTTATAATAATATATCATATTATATTACTTTTTCTGATGATAAGGGAGATAAATTCTTTATGGAAGACAATATTATTATAAATTTAGAAGAGTTGAATTTTTTTCAGAGACTTAGGCTTGATATGAGATCTTTTGTACAATGGGTCAAGGATCTGTTTAGTAAGTAGTTTAATAAATAAAGTATTAATTCACTGCAAAACCTTTATATATCCATCTGAACTTTTCAACTGTATAAGGTGATTAAGTATGTTAGATTTAAAGTTTATCAGGGAAAATCCTGACCAGGTAAAAGAGAATTTAAAGAAAAAGTATCAAGATCATAAGATTAAGCTAGTAGATAATCTCATTGAGAAAGATAAGGAAGCATTTGGATTGCAAAAAGAAGTTGAACTGCTTCGTGCTAGTAGAAATAAGATCTCAAAAGAGATAAATATGCTCAAAAAGGAAGGTAAGGACGCTTCAGAACAGATGAAAGAAGCTAAAGAAATCCCTGAAAAGATAAAGAAGATTGAAGAAAAGCTTGATTCTCTAAAGGATGAAATTTCTAAGATACAAATGGATATCCCTAATATGATTCATGAATCAGTCCCTATAGGCAAGAATGATGAGGATAACGTTGTAAAAGAAGTTATAGGAGAACCAAAAAAATTCGATTTTGAAATAAAAAGCCATGTTGAAATAGTTGAAAATCTAGGAATTGCAGATTTTGATACTTCAGCAGAGACTTCTGGAAATGGTTTTTTCTATCTGAAAGGAGATCTTGCTTTGCTTAATATGGCACTTATTAATTTTGCAAGAGATTACATGGTAAGTCAAGGTTATCAATATATAGAACCACCATTGATGATTCGCGAAAAGATTCTTAACGGTGTATACTCACATGATGAAGTTGATGCTATGGCATATAAAATTGAAGATGAAGATCTTTATCTTATTGCAACAAGTGAACATCCTCTTATAGGTATGTTTATAGGAGCGACAATCCCAAAAGATAAATTACCTATGAAAATTACAGGATTCTCAGCATGTTTTAGAAAAGAAATAGGCAGTCATGGTATTGATGAGAAGGGATTATACAGAACTCATCAATTCAGTAAGCAAGAAATGATTGTTATTTGTGAACCTGAAGATTCATATAAATATTATGATGAGATGCTAGGTCACAGTAAGACAATCTTCAAGAAGCTGGGAATTCCTTTCAGGGAAAGAGAATGTTGTTCAGGTGATCTTGCTGATTTAAAAGCAAAATCATGTGATCTAGAAGTTTGGTCTCCTAGAAAAGATGATTATTTTGAAGTTACATCCATGACAAACATGGAGGCTGCTCAGGCAAGAAGACTTAATATAAAAGTAACAGATGGAAAAGAAAAATATTTTGCACATACACTTAATAATACTGTAATAGCTACATCACGTGCTATGGTTGGAATCTTGGAGAATTATCAGAATGAAGACGGTACAGTTGATATTCCAGAAGTTCTTCAACCTTATATGGGTGGAAAGAAGAAAATGGGACCTCAGTAATCTTAATAATTTTCATTGAAGCTTTAAATAAAATTGAAATTTTAGATAGTAGTGAAGTTTTAGATAAGATAGTTGTAAGGAATTATAAAAAAGAGATGGATGAATTATAAAATGGATATAGCTTTGATTCTACAATATATTATAGTTGGAGTGATAGTTTATTCTGGTCTTTTTGTTGGAAAAATACTTTCTTTAATTTCTCCTGAAGAAGTAAGACCTGGTAAGAAATATCTTATACTACTTCAAAAGGTCGTATTTCTGGCACTTCTTTTGACTTTTGCTTTTATGATTAATGTTTTTATGGTTAAAGTAGTAGTAATCTTTGTTTTAGGATATTTTTTATTTATTATGAAAAGAAATACTCTTTACAAAGGAAATAATTATTATCTGATATATACAGCTATTGCTATATTTTTAGGATTTACAAATTGGTCTAATATAATCTATCCTGCATTTCTTGCATTTATTCTTGGTATACCAACTATGATATTGAATAATGGCAAGAAGATGAATGTGTATGTTAAACTATTGATTATTTTCTTTTTATTCTATATAATATCTTTTATGAGTTATAATAATAATTTTTTATTATAATTTTTTTGTTATAATTATCCTATTATAATTTATGGTTTAATTCTAATAAAGAATAGTTTAATAAATTAATAGTTTAAAGAATTAATACAATTAAAGAAAGAATAATACAACTAATGGAATAATTAATCCTAAGAATATACCTACACTTATTTGTAGTAAAGTATGGGTTAAACTTCTTGTATTGTATTTTCCCTTGCTGATTTTTCTTATACTGTCTGAATTGCTTCTAATAGCACCTCTTATAACCATAAGATCACGTAAGATAAGTATCCATATTGCAAGACTTAATAGAAAAGCAGTGGTGAAACCTTCTATTAGAAATATTGAAAATGCTAATGATGTTACAAAAGCAGAGTGTGATGAAGGCATGCCACCATATCTAAAACATTTTTTGATATTAAAGTTTTTATTTCTTATTGAATCAATAATTATCTTTAGTACTTCAGAAAATATCCAAGCAATTGATACCATTATGAAAATTTTTGTTGTATTATCCATCTTAGTTAAGAGAATCTATTATATCTATGCCTTTCTCATCAATTTGATATAGCACTGCTTTTGTCAGATGTTTTGTGCCTCTCATTTTATATATCTCAATGAATCTTTTTCTTTCACTACCTATATCTGGATGCGTATAATACATCTGTGTGATTGAATCTGTTTCAAACAGTGTAGATAATGTTTCTTTACTAATCTCATTTCCTGTTACTGGTGTATATTCATTAGTAAGAATTGTTGTAACACCCCATTTCTTTAGTAATTTGAAAAAACCAGTCAATTGTTCTCGTTTTCCAAACTCGCTTGAACTAAGCAGAAGAAATGTAGATATTGAATCTATCACTAATCTTTTTGCTTTTGATTTACTCATTAGATTGTCTAATAATCCTCCTCCTTCATTAAGGATCTTCATAAGCTGTTCTGGTGTATACTCAACGAATTGGAATTTCTCTTCTTCTTCTAATCTCTTAAGGTCCCAACCCATAGATTTGACATTTTCAAATACACTTTCTTTTCTTTCATCAAATGAGATATATATACCTGGTTCATTGAATAACATTATTCCGTTGATAACGAATTCAATAGCGAAAACAGTCTTTCCTGTACCAGGACCACCAGATAATAAGTTAACACTACCTTTTTTGAAGCCCCCTTGAATCATTTGATCAAATCCTCTTATTCCTGTTGGTATTCTACTTGGATCATAACCTCGTCTTAAGGTGGATTCCCCTACTTTTTTGTAATTATTCATAACTGGTTGAGAATTTCTTTGATTATTGTTTAGATTTGGAGCTACATGTGTTGAACGTGTAGAATTAGATCTATTCTTTATATTATTCAGTCTATCAAATGGTGAAGGCATGTTCTAACATTTGATTTCTTTCTATTTAAATGTTTCTACATTATAGAACTGAATAATGCAGATGCACCAGTTGACACTGCCCAATAAAGCAGAAGGCCAAAACCACCTATTAAAGGAATATAGCTGATTCCATGTTTTGCTTCGCCTTTATTGATGAGTCCAAGAAGAAATGAAGCCATGACTGCTAATGTTAAAAGGCTTACTCTAGTATACATCTTTACGAATTCGGGTAATAATATCGCTAGCTCTTCTGACATATCTATTGCAAATGGCATATTTTGTGCTGATGAGGCTGGAATATCAACAGATGAGAATGTATTTACAAGGACTGAGACAATAACAGTTGATAGACCATATAGAAGTGGTGCTGCAAAACCTACTGCTGCACCAATAAAAATAAGATATGTCATAACACTTGCTTTTACTTTATCTTCAACGGTCTTTTGATGGACTAAATTTTCTGCTACTTCACTTAAAAGTTTAGATAGTTCTCCACCTGATCTCATACCTGTAACAATAAGTTCCATAGTTTTCTTGAATTTCTCTGATTTTACTCTTTTAGTCATATTCATTAAAGCGTCGCTTACTTCAGTACCTGTTGATATCTCTCTGCCTACAATATTGAAATGATAATTAAAGTATCCAAATTCAGGTCTGTTTGCAGCAATCATAGCCCTGTCAATTGTCATTCCTGCTCTAAGATTTGCTGAAATCAATTGAAGTGCATCGGGAAGTACATTTTCAATGAATTTTCCTCTATTTGTTGCAATTATATTTATGACTGTATATATAAATCCTTGAATTATAACAAATGAGATTATGAATAAGAAAATAAGTGCTAATATATCTGGGAAATTTTTAAATATTGTTTTTGCAAATTGAAACGCAATACTAATGCTTATACCTACACTAAAAAAGAAGAGGCTTCCTACAATGAATTCTTTTCTTACTTTTATAGAGAAGTACTCAAATTGATTGAATAACAGTTCTCTCAGTTTTTTTGGATAAAAGTTTGAAAAAAATGCATACATTTTTGTTTTTACCTCAATAAACTAGGGCGTTTTGATTTTATTATACTCATGAACATGAATTGTGTCATCAATATCAAGCCATATACACTCCAAAATACGATTTTTGTCACAACCATCTCAAGATTCAT
This sequence comes from uncultured Methanosarcinales archaeon, assembly GCA_964581515.1. Classification (GTDB taxonomy): domain Archaea; phylum Nanobdellota; class Nanobdellia; order Woesearchaeales; family JACJVV01; genus JACJVV01. The sequence goes on from CAZOOV010000010.1 coordinate 112,056, forward strand.
GAAAGCTGCTATTACAATCAGGAAATTCACTCCAATAGCAGGCAAAATGACAGTCATAATCATATAGAACATTGTTAATGGGGATAGTACTGCACCATATTCTTCTACTTGTAGAATTTGTTCTTCAGCTAATGCTGCCATTATCTCTCTTAATATATCACTTAAATTTGTTCCAGTTTTCATACCATTGACCATCTGCCAGATTGTACTTCTGAATATTCCTGATGGATTTTCAAGTGAGACACGTTCAAGTGCTTCTACTTGAGGAATTCCTCCATTTATCTTTTTTACAACTTCCATAAATTCTTTTGATACTTCTCCATAATCTCCTGCAGCAGTATTTACAAGAACATCAAATAGTGGGATTCCTGCTCTTAACTGGATTAATATATTTTGTAACGCAGGAAGAATATTTCTCTCTATATTATCAATCCTTTTTTTGATAAACATCTCAGGTGCTGCTCTTTGCTGGAACAACATGAATATCATCATGAATATACCGACAAAAATACCTATACCTATTGGAGATATAGATAAGCTTTCTGATTTTGTAGAAAAAAAGCCAAGTAAAGTTCCAACTAATATTGCAATTATTACATCATTGATAAAACAGAATGTCAGATATTTCTTTGCAGATATACCCATACGTGCCTGTTGTAGTTTGAGATTTAATGTAGGAAACATTGTTGTTTCCATCATATATCCTATTGCAAGAAAAGGCCTGTGAATCCTCTCAAGAACATTAGGTGGAATAAATGCAAAAGGTATTTTAATCATTTTTTTCTTCTTTGAATGGGTTGGGTAGATTATATATCTTGGTTGGTTCAATACTTTGGTTTACATATCTTAGGAGTTCTTCTTTATTAAGATAATATTGATTCATTATTGTTCCTACTTTATCAACTCCTTTAATGTTCTTATCTATCATCCAATCTAGTATCTTTTGTCTTTCTAAAAGGCTTTCATTAATCTCGGGAAGACTAAATCCTGTGTGACGAGATAATTCTTCAAAGAAATGTGAACTTTCACTATGAGGAACTATTTTATCAATAGATGGTTTCCATCTATATATTATATTTGCTTTTGCTTCAGATCCTTTATCAGTTTCTGTTACTATGAATTCACCTAATTGGTAGGTCCTTCTTATTCCTCTTCTTCTGTCCCTAAATTGGACTATATTAAGATTTACTGCACTTAGAAGGTTTGCTGGTGTTGAGATTGGTGGATTTGTAAGTCTTGTTATTGTTTCTGCGACAGTATCTGCGTGAACTGTAGCATATACTGCGTGACCTGTATGCATCGCTTCAAACATAACTTCTGCTTCAGTCTGTCTTCTCATCTCTCCTAGGATAATACGGTCGGGCCTCATCCTTAATGTATTTACCATAAGATCAAGCATTGTTACTTCACCTTTTCCTTCAGTGTTCTTTGGCCTTGTTGTAAGAGGACACCAATAGAGTGAAGTAGGGAGCTGTAATTCTCTTGTATCTTCGATTGTAAGGATACGCTGGTTTGGAGGAATGAATGGTAGAATTGTTCCAAGAAGTGATGTTTTTCCTGAACCTGTACCTCCAGAAACTAATATATTCATCTCAAACTCCATAGCAATCCATATTAAGGACATGATTTCTTGGTTTATTGTTCCTACTTTAATCATATCTATCATAGTCCAAGGATCACGTGCGAATTTCCTGATTGTAATTGTATTTCCTTTGCTTGCAACAGGATATAACACAGCGTTCGCACGGTCTCCAGTCACCAAGTGTGCGTCCAGAAGCGGGGTCAATGTAGTTATCTGTTTCCCTACACGTCTAGCGATTATATTGGAATAGTTTTGTATCTGGTCTTCTGTCGGTATTATGATGTTTGTCAAGAGCCAGCCATGCTTTTTGTGATATACTCTTATAGGCTCTTCTGCGGAGTTGACAATCACCTCTTCAAGATTTTCGTCGTGCATCAGATATTCAATTTTACCAAGTCCAATAATATCATTAAGAAGTATACTTATTAAATATGATTTAACACTCTCTTCTACATTTGGCACTTTTGAAGTTATTACCGCTTCTGCCTTCTGTCTGAATTTATCTTTTATGTAATCGATAACTTTTGGATCTAGAATTTCAGCTGTTGATACATCTACATCTAATACAAGTTCTTGTCTTACTTCATCAAGGAACGCTTCTGTCCCAAT
>CAZOOV010000011.1:0-23915 GCA_964581515.1 uncultured Methanosarcinales archaeon
CCGTCATGATTAGAATCTTCAACACCATCACTGATGCCATCACCATCACTATCAGAGTAAGTAGGATCAGTCTCACCAACATCGACAACACCGTCATGATTAGAATCTTCAACACCATCACTGATGCCATCACCATCACTATCAGAGTAAGTAGGATCAGTCTCACCAACATCGACAACACCGTCATGATTAGAATCTTCAACACCATCACTGATGCCATCACCATCACTATCAGGATTATTAGGGTCTGTCTCACCAGCATCAACAATACCATTGCCATTACTATCCTCTACTTGATCTCCAATCCCATCACCATCAGAATCTATAAGACTAGTAGAATTTAAAGGATCTGATTCACCAGGATCAACTATGCCATTCTGATTAGCATCTTCAACACCATCAGGAACGCCGTCCCCATCACTATCACTATTACTAGGATCGGTCTCACCAGGATCTACTATGCCATTCTGATTAGCATCTTCAACACCGTCAGGGATACCATCACCATCAGAATCAATATTACTAGGATCGGTTTCACCAGCATCAACAACACCATCAGTATTTGTATCTTCAATACCATCAAGGATACCATCATCATCACTATCAGTATCATTAGGGTCAGTCTCACCAGCATCAACAAAACCATTACCATTACTATCTTCATAACCATCGATTATACCATCACCATCAGAATCAGAATAATTAGGGTCAGTCTCGCCAGCATCAACAATACCATCTTGATTAGTATCTTCTACACCATCACTGATGCCATCATCATCACTATCAGAGTCAGTTGGATCAGTCTCACCTTCGTCAACTATGCCATTGCCATTGGCATCTTCAACATTATCAGGTATGCCATCACCATCAGAATCAGTGCTTGTCGGGTCAGTCTCACCTTCATCGACTATTCCATTGCCATTAGCATCCTCAACACCATCAGGGATTCCATCACCATCAGAATCTGCATTATTAGGGTCAGTCTCACCAAAATCCACCTGACCATTCTTATTCGTATCTTCAACACCATCAGTAACTCCATCACCATCAGAATCAGGATTATTAGGATCAGTTTCATTCATATCAACTACCCCATTGCCATTTGCATCTTCAGTAGCATCAGGCAGACCATCAGAATCAGCATCAGGTCCAGTGACCATAAACGTTGAAAAATCAGTATCAGTCGCTTGAATAGAAATCTTACCTTTTATTACATGTGTCAAGTCATCTTCATATGTCGATTTCGTAAAAGTTCCTTCTAAATCAGAGATAAATCTTGTATCAGGTACTGCCTCCTCGCAAGGGATTATTATAGTAGCTGTACCTCCAGCTCTTATGGATGGAAGCACATCAGAACCTCCGCCTGAACATGCTTCTGCATCCAATTGAACATCCTTCATAGGCTCAGACAATTGATTAGATACAATAAGTTGGATTGCATTATCGCCAACAACAGCACTTTGCACATATAATCCAGAACTAAGAGTCGCCTCTTCTGGTAAAGAACTACTAGGATCTGTTAACCCATAATAAACAAGACCACCCAAAGCCAGTATTACAACTAAAAGTGCCCAACCATAAGTCATCAGAAATTCCATAGCAGATTGTGATCTTTTAGAGGATAAATTAGATAGTTTTACAAATAATTCTGATCTTTTCAAAGACATACAAATAACACCTCTCTTTACATGAATCCATAACAAAATCATTTATAAACATTACTAATTACTTCATTGACGCTGAAGTGATAAACTCAGTAAACTATTTAAAACTCCAGCTCTTGCCATAAGATAATATGTTAATAGACATACACTGCCACTTAGATCATCATCTTTACAAAGATAATCTTGACAAGGTGATAGAGAATGCAAAAAAAGCAGGTGTTGTAAAGATAATCACCAGCGGAATAGATAGAAATACTTGTGAAATAGCACTTTCTCTTGCAAAAAGATATGATATTGTAGAAGCTGCTCTTGGACGTTATCCTGAAGACGCTCTTGACAGAGAAGGATACTATGAACATAACCCAGAAGCTAAAAAAACAACAGTCAATGAAGATATAAAATTCATGAAAGAACATAAAGATGAATTTGTAGCGATAGGCGAGTGTGGAATTGACTTATTCAATGGAAAAAACGTAGAAAAACAGACAATAGTATTCAAGAGATTAATTGAACTTAGTATAGAACTTGACAAACCAATAATTATTCACTCAAGAAAAGCAGAAAGACAATGTATTGAACTTCTTCAAGAATATAAAGATAAAGGAACATTAAATCCAGACAATGTTATACTCCATTGTTTCTCAGGAAGAAAAAGTCTAATTAAAATAGCAATAGAAAACGGCTATAACTTTTCTATACCTACAAATATTGAAAGAGCGCAGCATTTCCAAGGAATAGTAAATAAAGCTCCAATGAGAAATATCTTGACAGAAACAGACGCACCATATCTTTCTCCTTACAAAAATGAAGATGGTTCTTTTAATAGAAATGAATCTGCATATGTCAATGAAACAATCAAAATCATTGCAAAGATCAAGAATATCACAGAAGAAGAATGTATTAATCAAATATTCATGAATTACCAAAGAATATTCTAATAATTTAGACATTTTAGACTTTTCAAATTTTTCTATAACTTAAGTTATATCCGTAATCATTACGTCCTCGTCGGTAATTTTCAAAGGAAGAGATAAATAGTACTTTTACTTCTTTTAGTTTTGAGAAAAAATGCCCAGTAATTACACAAATATTCCAGGAGTAGAATATACATCAAAAGATGGAGAAAAATTCTATGCTGATGTCCTTTGGGCAATGGTACTTGGTTCAAGACAAAATTTAGAAGATATGCTCCAGATGGATGAACAGAATTTCACAAAAAGATTAAGAGAACTCTCACTTGATGATTTAATGAGAAAAACATACACATTAGCAGGATATTTAATCAAAAAAAGCAAGAAAGCATCTTGTACAAATAATATCTCAAGCAAAGCAATAAGATGGTACTACCATAATTTATCACCTATCGCAGTTCCATGGCTACTTGACCATCCTTATGTAAACAGATGTGCAAAAAAAATCACAAATTTAGCATCAGACGTAGCATTATATGTTTTAAGACTTGATACCTTAAAAGGAAAAGAGATATTTGACATCAAAAAAAGCTTAATCAGTTTTAAAACAGTACAATACCAAGCACAACCAGATGATGAAATAAAACAATTTCTCAGTACATATCATGATACATAGAATTTCTTAAGCATAACAAAGTAAATAAAATATAATAGATAAAACAATATCTAATCAGATATCACGGAAAGATTTATATTAGTACAACAATAACTCTAATGCATGGAAGAAAGGATACAGAAGATAATCTCAGCTTCAGGCTACTGCTCTAGAAGAAAGGCTGAAGATCTTATCAAACAAGGCAAAGTATCGGTAAATAATAAAGCAGTTAGTATAGGGGATAAAGCAGATGCACAGAAAGATACAATAAAAATAGACAATAAGACAATCAAATCAGAAAAAAAGAGATACTTTATTCTCAACAAACCTAAAGGGGTTCTCGTTACCATGGACGATCCTGATAAAAGGAATACAATCTACGATTTACCATCAGTTAGAGAGATTAAAGAACGTATTTTTCCTGTTGGAAGACTAGACGCTATGAGTGAAGGTCTTATAATCCTTACAAATGATGGAGAATATGCAAATAAGATAATGCATCCAAGATATAGTACCAACAAGACTTACATGGTAAGATGCGAACCTAAATTAAAAGGATTTGATAAAACTAGGCTCGAAAAAGGAATAAATATCGAAGGCAAAAAGACAGCGATTACAAAAGTAACATATAAAGAGAATAATGAATTCACAATAACACTGCATGAAGGAAGAAACAGGATCATCAGGAAGATGATGGAAAAGCTCAAATACAAGATTTATATGCTAAAAAGATTAAGTATAGGCAATATTAATATAGATAATCTAAAAGAAGGAGAAGTTAGAGAATTAGACCCTAATGAGATTCTTAAAAATAATTAAATAATTAAAAGCAATTAAAAAATAAAGAATAAATTATCCTAAATAATTAAGAATTTAACAAATTATCAAAAACTTATAGCTTCTAAATGTTTTTCCATCCTAGCAATCGATTCATCAACGTCCTTCTCCGCCCAACCATGAGATATCAAAGAGGATCTTACAACTTCTTCATCATATCCTTTCTCTAAAGATTGAAGTACATATTCATCTAATTTCTCTTTACTCTCAAGATCATCTTCTTTTTTATTAAATACATATTTTTGATGTACTACAAATGAAACAAGAAGACCAAGTAAGGTCATAGGAATCAAAAATGAGATAATTGAAGAAAATCCTTTTTTCTTAAGATTATTAATATCATATTTATTTGAGTCATCTACCTCATCGACTTCTAACTCTTCATCACTTAACATCTCATTTTGTTGCAACAGTTCTTGTTTCTCACCTACTTCTCTAAGAGATTTATCCTCATTATCAACAACAACTTCAGACACCACAGAACCAGTTGTTGATAAGTCTAAAGCAACAGGCTTATTATTATCATTATTACCATCATTATTAGATGCAATCGATGCCGCCTTTCTTCTCTCCCTTCTCTTAACATCTTCTTCATCACCAAGTTTCTGTAATGAGTCCACTTCTTCTCTTTCTTTACTATCAATATCTTTAGATCCACCCTGTTCAAAATCTCTTGCTGATTTCTCATATTCTCCAAAATAATTCCCTAGAATAGAATCCTTATCCGAATCTTCTCCAAATGAATGTATAGTTAAACCTTGTAATTCTGGACAAGTTGAGAAACTGCAATTATTTGTAGGGTCTCTTAGAACATAACTTCCATCTTGACATATCAGTATATCTGTCGGACAGAAAAGCAGACTCCTTACACTAACATTTATCACACCATTAGTAGATACTACATCATTCTCTATGCTAAATGATACTTGAGTATTACCATAAGTTAAAGCCTGGTATGTGAGTGATAAAGTTTCAGTCTCACCAGGTAATATGTAAATATATTTGTTAAGCACACCATCTGTAAGATTAAGAGAATTTTCATCATAACTAAAAGAAAGATTAACATCTGATAATGTAACATTTTGCAGATTAGTTACATTCAAATAAACATCAAAAGTATCAAGTTCCCTTATATCTGTAGAAGATATACTACTATCTATATCAAGAGGCATATCGCTTACATTTATAGGAATATCAATTGTAGTTGAGATATTTGGATTAATGTTATCGATAAAAGAGATTTGTATATTCTGACTTCCTATCTCAGATGCCTTAAATCCCCACTCTAAAGCCTCTGTCTGAGATGTATTAACTGATAGTAAAGAATAACTATTTCCATCGATTACATCAAGTCCATTTGTCGAGTACATTATTGCAGTAACATTGCTTACATCATTCTTGCCGTTATTTGTCACGAATACTTTTACACCAAACTTTTCTTCTAAACTGATATATTGATCAGACATATCTGTAAGATAATCAAATCTATAATCCTCTTGATTGATATCAAAAGAAGAGCTTACTGTCTGTCCAGGGAATGCTCCATTAGGATCTTCAATAATTGCCTGTAATGAACAAGAAGCACCAAAAGAAGAATCAGTAACTTTCAAGCTCCAATTCAAGACCATGGTTCCTGAATCAATACTAAAATCTTTTATGCTGATATCATTATCTCCAACCATATCCAGATAGCTTGAACAAGTAGAAGCAAGCCAGATAGTTATATTTGCAAATGATGTTGTCATAGGATTAGCTATAGACAATGTATAATTAAATATATCACCAACAGTAATATTATCACTTGATAAATTCGAAGAAACATTAAATTTATCCCACACCGTAACATTCATTGAATTAGTTCCAAAATTCCCACTATCATTAATATCTAATCTAAGAACATAATTTCCAGGACTTACTCCTGAAAGATTAAGCCCATTATATTCATCTGCAGAGATATTTGTATCATTAAGATAGAAATAAAATGCTGAGAAAGGTACACTCGCCCATATATTCTCATCCCTTATGTTATAGATATCAAAAAACCATCTTATTCCGTCTATTGAGTCATATAATTGTCCTTCATCTGCAAGCATATCTTGAATAGCAAGAGGTAGATAAAAGTCTACTGTATATTCATCAAATACATTAATTGTGAATGAATCTGAAATGCTTACATCATCAATATCAATCCATAAACAATTTGACTGATTTCCACAGCTGCTTTGCGAAGAATATCCAAAACAGTTCAGATCATCACACCAATCAAATAAACTATCCCATGAACATCGATAATCAGCCTCACATGAACTTTCACTACTATCATATATTGCACAATTCCAATCATCACAATATCCATAATTCCACATACAATCTGCATGAAGTCCACATTCTGTTTGTGTGTTATAATCCCAACAGCTATTCTCATTACAATCCCCATAATCGTCATCCCAGCTACAATTAATATCTTGTTCGCATGTTGTCTTTGTATCATATGCCCAACAACCATCAAAGTCACATTCTTCCCAGTCAGAGTCCCATGCACATTCAACGTTCATCTCACAAGTAGATTGTGTAACATAATCCCAACAGTCAAGTATTATACAACTTGCAGTATTATTATCCCATATGCAAGAACTAAGTTCATTGCATGTTTGCATCGAATCATAGAACCAGCAACCTTTGTAATCACAATAACTGATATTTCCATTCCAATCAAGATTCAATGAATATGCGCCTATATAATCTAGATTAGTCAATGAATCATAAGAATAATATCCAAGCAAAGACTGTGATAATTCAACAGTTGACTCTGCATCTTTTGGATCCGTAACATTAAGAATTAAATCAGGTGTTTTGATATATGTGATATTAGTAGATTTAAAATAAGCATCTACATAAACCTCCTCTCCTAGATTATAAGACTTTACTTGTAAATCAGAAGAGCTAGGAGGATAAACATACATAAAAGAAGATATTAATTGTTCATCAAGCACATAAACATTAAAAACATATTCTCTGCCACTAGAAGGATGAGCATCCGGTGCAGTGATAGTAATTGCGCCCTCATAAAGTCCTAATGCTTGACTTGAAGGAATGGAAATATTGATTGCATATTGTACAGAACCATTAACATAGATAATATCACTTCCATTATGAATTTCAATATCTAAGAGATCACATGAATCACCTGCACATGTAACATTCCATTGAGTAACATTCAAGCTTCCAAGATTTTCAATCATGAAGCCAGCAGTTGTACTTTCTCCAGGAGATAATACGATATTATTTATGTATGAAAGCGAAGAATATAAGTAAGGCATGTTTAATGTGAAATTAAAAGGAATTCCTAAATATCCACCATTAGTGCTAGAAAGAATGATATTGCCTTCTGAAGAAGTAAAATAAGAAAGATTCTCTTCTGGCACATCAAGCTGCAGAGTCAATTCTTCTGTCTCTCCTGCACTCATATCACCCAAAGAATCTATAGAAGTGGTTGCTAATTGCTGATATGCAAAATAATATACCAAGACTGTTGTATTTGGAGAATCAGAATTAATAAAGATATTGTAACCTTCACCTCCCGGAAGATGAAGATTATATAGGCTTTCATCAAGAGTGATAGTAGAAGTGAAATTATCGATTGAATAAGTTTTACCAGGGGCTTCTGTTGGCACTATATATACAGTAAGATTGAAGAAAGGATCAAAGAGATTCTTAGCATAGACATACAATGAACCTGAAGATTTATTTCTTAAATCAATTCCTCCACTATAAGAATCCAAAACATCATCCAAATGAGCATATTCCCATAAAGGCAAAGTACTAATCCCTAAAGAATTTATGCATAACAATTCTGAATCTGAATCTCCAAAATAATTACTACAACTTCCTGCAGAAGCATTGATAGTTACATCCTCTTGAGTCCAATCCCCGATATTTGTTATATTCAAAGTGATATTTCCACTATACCCAGGAGTAATGTTACCAAAAGTAATATTATCAGGAGTAGCATTAAGTGTCATATACCTAACAGTAAGATTAAACGCTTCAGCCCTTTCAATATCACCATCATCATCATCCAAATTATCTATGTACAAAGTCCATATACCTGATGACCATCCACTCATATACTTACTAGCATATCCTTCTTCATATGTTCCTGTTTCCATACAACCAGTCATCAGTAGAGTCATAGATGCTAATAGTAAGATTAAAGCTACAGTTTTTATTGATTGTAATCCTACCTTCATCTTCTTTTTCCAAATATTACATTTCTTTCATAATCACTAGATTTTCTGATATCATCATCCATCTCAGATTTCAAATCCCTAGAAGTAATAATAAGCGCGTCTCCGCCAGGACTATATAGTGATATATCAATATCACTTGTTTCAAACACCCATGTAATGTTCACTGTAATTGCAGTTATTGAATCTGATACATTTAGAGGATATTTTACAGTCTCACCCTCAGAAATATTTCCCTGAAAGAATAAATTACCAGATGTTACATTCAAAGGAACCTCTAGTTGAACAGGTATAACTATTTCCCTATCATTTTGCAAAACATTAATCTTGATTTCACCATTATATCTTCCTGCAGAAATATCATCAATCACATTTGCTTCAATACTCAAAACTAATCTATCTGTTATTGATTCATTAAACTCATCTATCTCATCATCTATCATCATCATAATTTCATCATTACCGTTGGTAAGGCTAGTCCAATTAACTAAGATATCAAATTCTTGTTCAATGCCTTGTTGAGTCAAGATAAGTTTCTTAGAATGTATTCCTGGTTCTACTGCATCAAAGATTATGACTTGTTCTTCTGGTGAAATAGCTGTCTTATATCCTAAAGAATCAATCATTCTTGTTATGTTAGGTATGCCATAACCAAAAACATCATCTTTGCCATAAACTCCCAGATCATCTGAAGTATCACCAATGATATATGATACATGCTCAGCAAGGGCAGTCTCATTATATGTCAAATTATATGCCTGCCTATAGAGTGCAACTAGACCAGAAACAAAAGGTGTTGCCATCGAAGTGCCATCCCATGCATCATATCCTGAAGAAGCGATTCCTAAAGGAACAGTAGAATTTATACCAACACCATATGAAACAACATCAAGAAGACTGCCTCCATTGCTAAATGATGCAATTTCTTTATTAGAATTAATAGCACCTACTGAAATAAATCCTGAACCGCATGAAGGACTTGCGATCGAGTTTGAATATCCATCATTTCCAGTAGCAACAACAACTGATATCTTCTCATTAAGTGCTGCTTGTCCTGCTTGGACAATAGGATCCTCATCACAATGTCCATAATATCTGCCTCCACCAAGACTCATAGATATTACGTCTACTTTATCCCTGATAGCTATCGTTATGCCTTTTATGACATCTGATTCATAAACACCACCTGAAGTAAACACTTGATAAGCATACAGTTCTGCGTTTGGTGCAACAGCATGTACAATTCCTGCAACATGAGTACCATGACCATCTATATCCATAGGATCACCAACAGGCTCATTTGTCGTATATGAATATTCAACTATAAGATCATCCAAGAATAGTTCACTATCTGATGAACTATAAAATACTAAAGGAATCTCACACATACCTGCTGACTGCATACAAGTCTCAATATAATCATTAAGAACATCTGAGAAATTTGATACTGGTATAGTTATAGTTCCTGCACTAATGGATGCATTAAATATACTAGAATTACCTATACTGATAGTCATATTATCAGCAGTACTGTATTCCCATCTATTGATGTCAAAACTTGCTGCACTTACATTTGAATTAATGGGTAATCTTATGTAAACAGTAGAACTGCTATTAGCATATATATTTACTGAAGGTTCTCTGTCTCCATCTGAAAATTCATCTTCAATATCTTGTCTTGTAACATCAGCCATGACAAAGTCATATACAACATTTGTCCCACCAGATATTAAACACCCTTCACCGATCTGTGTGCATCCATATTCAAAGTGAGTATAATCAATTCCAGTATCAATGATAGCAACAATAGTACCATTACCATTGATTCCTTGATTATCAATTGTACGTGACCATGTTTTAGGTGCTCCAAGACTGAGTGAACTGTTAACTCTAGTCGGATAAAAGATTCTATCTTCATACGCTTTCTTGACATAATTTTCTTTTGTAATTGCATAGACATCTGATTTCGTAACATTCACAGCAATAGCATCTATGAGCTCAAGCTCTTTAATTTCAATATCATAATCTTCTGCAAACTGCCTAAGTCCTTTTTCATAATCCTCAAACACCACAATAACATTGATGAAATCTTCAACATCAGAAAGCCTTGATTTCAATCCTTGAGAAAGCCTATCCTCCCTATCCTCAACAATACTAGATGTCCTTCCAGAATCTCGTACTGCTAATCCAGTCAGTCTGCCAACCCCATCATTATAAGAAACAAAAATCACTGACAAGATAAGCAAGAATACTGTCGCAACTATCAAGCCTTCATGTTTTATTGTCCCTTTCTTGTGTCCAAAATTAGCTTCCATTATCTTAGTCACTTTTTCTCACCTTCCCAATAATGGAGCTTTGCCATTCCGACAGGCCTTATTCTAATCTGTCCTGCACCTTTAAGCTCAGCCAAAGCAACAGCTACTGTATTTCTTGAAATCTTAAGCATGGAAGCAATTTCAATTATAGTAAGCCCATCTGTATTCTTCTTAAGAAGGTTCACAACAAGATCTTTTTTTGATTTCCGCATTTTCCAGAGTTAATTTTGTGCAATATCGCTCAACTATAACAATAAGCATTATTGCACAATTAGTTTATAAAACTTTTCCCCAATACAACCAATATGGAGCCGATAACACAGAAAAGTTTATATGTCTCCAAAACCCAAAATAAGAACATGAAGATAGAAGTCAATACAAAAGAGGATTCTAAAGAAGAGATAATGCATGCAATAAAGCTCCTTATGTCTGCTGCAGGCATGCAAGGTAAAGAAGTATTTTCTAATGAAATCAGTGAGATTGAAGAATCAAAAGAGGAAAATGGCATGCTTAATTTGTTCAATGATTCAAAAACTGATGAACCAAAAAAAGATAATGATGGCTATGTAAATATGTTTGCACCTAATGAAGAGAAGGAAGAAGAAAATGAGATTGAGTCTACACCAAACATGGTTGTAGAAGAACAAGCAGAACCTGCAAATCCATTGGCAAACTTTTTTGGAGATACACAAGCACCAGTTGCATCAAGCAGTTCTGAAACATCATCAACAGTAATTTCCACTGAAGGAGAAGATGAAGATGATGATGATTATGGCAGAGAAGAAGAAAAAGACAGCCTTAATTCATTCTTCAAAGAATATGATGACGAAGAAGATGAAGACGGCAAAAAGAAGAAACCCAAGATTAAGTTCTATTGAACAGATTTATAATTCACATGTTCATAATTTTCTATTAAACAGAATCAAAATTTATTCTTTAATAACATATCTTTAGTAAATATTTATAAGAAAGTATGCAATTAGTCTCACTATGAAATACAAATACCTTAAGGATCTGACTTCAGATGTAGCTTTTGAAGCATATGGCAAAGACCTCAAAGAAGTTTTTGAGAATGCAGCTGAAGCTCTCAGTACAATTATTTGCAGTATAGATAAGGTAAAACCTAAAAATAAGATAACAAGAGAGATAAAAGGAGATAATCCAAAGGATCTCCTATTCAATTGGCTTCAGAATATTATTGCAGAAGTAGATATAGAACAGATGTTTTTCTCTAAATTCAATATAACTGACATTTCTGAAAAAAAGCTTTCAGCAGAATTATATGGAGAGCAAGTATCTAATGAAAAACAAGGAACTATAGTAAAAGCAATCACAAACTATCTGTTTGACCTTAAAAAGACAGAAAAAGGATACATTGCAATTGTAAGCATGGATATTTGAATCAAAAGAATAATTTTAATCTTAACTTAATAAGCTTAGTAATAAGTCAAAATAATAATTAAATAATATTAATAAGAAATTCTAAAGAAACATTCATTACTTAATCTCTAGGTAGGACTTTTAAGGCTGAATCTATTTTCTCATCCTTATCATCATACTCATAAAGCTCAACCTTGAATGTAATTGCTTCATCTCTTGTAGGAACAAAATGAGTTACCATTTCATTATCTAGATTAAGAGTATCACTTCCACCGCATTTCTGAAATAATCTTGTTGTAATTGCATATTTGCCATCATTATCTGAAGATTTAAGCATATTTACATGCACACTATCATCAGGGTCTATATAATAAAGTCGGATATAGAACTTACTGAAATCTTCATCATTATTGTTAACAATCTCAACATCAACACTGTCAATTCTTTTCTCAGTATCACTATTGACATTGATATCATCAATCTTGACTTCAACTTCACCGTCACAATCACCACTTCCTGAACTACCAGTACCTGCACCATCACCAAGTGCTTCAACACATCTTAAAGCTGAAGAATAAGAAGTTCCATCATAATCAACAGCTACTTCAACACATTTACCATCTTTAATTGCAAAAAAGACAGTTCCTGCATCACTTGGACTAACTGTTTCATTTGAAGTTACAGTAATATTATCATCATTTCCCTCAGCAGTCATATTAATCATTGAATCATTAGAATCAATATCATCAGAACCTGTAAAATTAAAATTAATAGGATTTCTAAATTCACAACTTCCTCCTTTTAATAATAAAACTAAAAGTACAATAATAATTATAATATAAATAAGTCTTTCAAAAAAGAATCCACTAAGATTCTTATAATTGATTGAAATTCCACTATCATGTTGTTCAAAAACTCTACTTCTATTATTATGTGAGCGATTTTGCTTTTTATTTGATTTTTTCATTTCAGTTTTTCTCTTTGGTTCTGAATCAGAATCATCTGATTTTTTCTTATTTTCATCTAAATCTTCGGAATCATCTTCAAATAAAAGTTTATCCCCCATTAAATCTTCATTGTTTTCTTTTTCTTTTTTTACCATACCTTCAAAAAATAATTAACAGATATTTAAATATTTGGTTTTTAGAGGTTATTGTGAAGTCCATATTATTGCCTGAACATGTAAATCCCACTGATTTACCCCGTAAGACTAGCTAGTTACAAAACCGACCGATATATTTCTTGGTTTTGGTAGGATTTACTGGCAATAATCGAGCAAAGCGAGAGGGTTTCACAATAGCCAAGATTAACAGAAAGTTTAAATATAATTAAATTTAAAACTAAATTATTAAACAATAATTTAATTATCTAACATAAATATAATAAATAAAAATATTTGAGGTGTATTTAATGGTTAAAGAAAATAAATGCAAATGTAATAAATCATTACTAATTCTAGCGATTATCGCAATAATAGCTATTGTTGCAATTGTAGCTATATCAAAAGGCAGTTCAAGTGCATATAAAGGGCATTCAGGATCATGCAGCTTAGCTGATAAAAAAATGGCGTATATGGCTGATTTTGAAACTAAAGAAGATATGAAAAAAGATTTCAAAGAATATGTAGAAGAAGATATGAAAGAATCAGAAGGTCCAATGATGGAAGAAAAAGAAACAAAAGACTTACTAGGAAAAGCAACATCAGCTTCTTCAAGTAAGATTGGATCCCCAGCTATACAAACATATCAAAAAACATGTACTGGAAATGAAGATTGTGCTATTAGACTTTCTTCTCCAAACCCTGTTGAAGAATGGGGATTTGAAATATATATGGTATATAAATACAATGACGGCACTTCTAAAGAAGTATGTGGAGATCAAAATGGTGGTGCATGCACAATACCACATGATAACCCATATATTTGGAAAGACATGTCTGAAACAAGAAATAATTGGATTAATGTAAGTTTAGATATAGATTCAGATAAATTAACACAGATTAACATTTGGAGTGTTGCATGGCACAAAGTCAATGGTAAATGGGAATCATCTGAATGGAGTCAAAAAGCATCTGTAAATGTAGTTGTTTCAAAATACAAATCAGCAGAATGGAGATGTAAAAGTATTTGGTCATGGTGGTATAATGATGATGGTTATGAAGGAGAAATAAATTATAGCGGATGTAGAACTAAATCTAAATGGTATGAAGTAGCAGATGTACTATGTTCAGGCTTTGTTAGTAGGCTAACAGTTTCAGATAAATGCTGAACATTTTATTATTTTTTTCTTTCTTTTTTTAACTTTATTTTCTTTCTTAATTTTTTATTTATTTCCTTATATATTTATCATTTCTAAAACACAAACACAATACCCATCCAGAAACCAACAAGAAATTATTTAAATAAAATAGCACTTTATCAAAATAACCATGTATAAAGAGAAATTAGAGAAGATAAACGACTTTGAATGGAAACTCCCAAAGTCTGTCAGAAAAGGCATGAATGTAGATGGCAAGATAGTAGCTTCTAAAGATATGCTCAATTATATTGAAGATGAGGCAGTGCAACAACTCACTAATGTAGCAATGCTGCCAGGTATAATTGAACCAGTATGTGCAATGCCAGATGCGCATTGGGGTTATGGTCTTCCTATGGGAAGTGTTGCAGCATTTGATGCAAAAGAAGGTATCATTTCATCTGGATTATGTGGTTTTGATATAAACTGCGGAATAAATCTAATAAGAACTAATCTAACATATGATGATATAAAAGATAAAATCAATCAGATAATGGATAAAATATATGAAAAAATACCAGTTGGTGTTGGAATGAAAAATGGTGTCCAACTAGACTATGAGATTCTTGACAAAGTCCTCAAAAATGGCACTAAATGGTGTGTTGAAAACGGTTTTGGATGTGAAGAAGACAGAAAAAATATGGAAGAAAACGGCAGCATGGAAGGAGCAGACCCAAATAAAGTTTCACAATTAGCAAAGAAACGTGGTCTAAAACAGTTAGGTACTCTTGGTGCAGGAAATCATTTCCTTGAGATTCAGAAAGTAAGCGATATAGTTGATCCGGAATTTGCAAAAAAATGCGGAATTACAAAAAAAGACCAAATATGTATTATGATACATTCTGGCAGTCGTGGTTTAGGTCATCAGATTGCTACTGATTATCTTAAAATCCAGGAAAAAGCAGTTGAGAAATACAACATAAAGATCCCAGATAAACAGCTTGCATGTGCTCCTGCAACCAGTCCTGAAGGACTGGATTATTATGCAGCAATGAAATGTGCAGTCAACTATTCATTCTCTAATCGTCTTGTAATGACACAATGGATAAGAGAAGCATTTGAAGAAGTATTAGGTAATGACTGGAAGAGCATGGACATGCATACTATTTATGGTATCTGTCATAATGTAGTCAAGCTTGAAAAATTCACAATAGATGGAAAAGAAAAAGAGCTTTTTGTACATAGAAAAGGAGCGACAAGAAGTTATCCTGACCAGCCTGTACTTATTGCTGGAAGCATGGGAACATCTTCATGGCTCTTGAAAGGCACAGAAGATGCACTAGCAAAAAGCTTTGGCAGTTCTGCACATGGTGCAGGAAGGGCAATGTCAAGAAATGCTGCATTAAAACAATTCAATGGGACTGATATAAAAAAACAGCTTGCTGAGAACAACATCCAGAGCAGAGCACCAACTCCTCAATCACTTGCAGAGGAAGCACCAAAAGCCTACAAAGACGTTGATCTTGTCATAGAAAGCGCAGATGGAGCAAACATCTCCAAAAAAACAGCAGAACTAAAACCAGTAGGCGTTATCAAGGGATAAATATAACAAACCCAGATCAATAATCAACAGAATTCTAAATATTAACCAATTTCGTATCAAACATTTTCTCATAAGATAATAATGAAAAATAAGACAAGAATGTAGTCACTGGAAGTGTGATTACAGATATTATGTATATTATAAACAAAAGCAACAACACACCAAATATAATATACGCTGTAAAAAGAGCTCCCCCACCTGCAGCAAGAATAGCAAACAATAATATGAAATATATTATAATAGGTATCAATATCAATACAATACTAGCAATTGCCATTATCAAACCTACAACCATACTAAATAAATATTTAGAATACCAATAGATATAAGCCTGCATCTTCTCATTTTTCACAGCTCTAAACATATCTTTGACAGCAGCACTCATACCAACAGAGTTCTTGTAAGTATGTATAATAGAAAAATCAATAGCAAATGTCATGAAAACAGTAAATATAGTTCCCCATATAACAAGCAACACAAAATAAGGCAAAAAATCTAAGAATATCGGAAAGAAACTAGCATCAGTAAAATAAGTCTCAAATCCACCAGTCCTAAGTATTTTCAAGATAGGCAGACTGATGATTATAACAAGAGCACAAAGATGAATCAGACCAACTACAATCCTGAACCAAAACAATGATACTGCATTATAATTATTTTTCTTCCAGCTGGATTTAATCTTAAATCCCTTATTTACAAGTGCATCGACATAAACAAATGTAAGTGCACTGGTAATATAATTGAATACTAATGCAATAAGGGCAAGCAAAAGAACAACAAAACCTACAATTCCAGCAATAAAACCTTTTCCTGCAAGATTTGATACTGCTTCTCCAGTTATCTTAGAAACTTCATTAGTTGATGTACCTGAAGAATCTCCACCAGATGGAATCCTGATATTATTACCATTACCACCTCTTGAAGTATAACCGTAAATTGAAAATAATGATACAAAACCAAGCTTGAACCAATAACCTGCTTTGATAGGAAACAATAATGCTTTTACTTTTCGAAATGACGCAGGAACAAGCATGAAAGGATTCCATCTGTATTTGAAAGACATCTCTAAAGGATATTTATAGACTGCTCCACCACTTGCTTTTACACCACCGACAATACCCACAATCAATTCAAAGATACCAATAGCCATCATAATTGCTAAACATAATAAACCATACAATATCAAAAAAGATGGATTGATGTAAAGTAAAGGAACAGCTATCCCAAGACCTAAAAGCCAAAAAAATGTCCAATAAATAACCATACTAATCTTAAAATTCAGCACATGCCTCGCATTCTCATAATCAAATCCAGAAGTCTTATCTTTAAGAAATATCAAAGGAGATATAGTACCAATAAAGATACCAAGAATATGCACTAACACTGCATTACTTTTCTCTCTATCAACATTACTTTTTTTCTTATTCTGGATTTGTGTCTGCGTCTTTGACAAAACTATTCTAAAAACACCTCTTTTTATGATAATCCAGTATCAGAATTTATAAAATTTTGTTAAAGAAACAAAAATAGTCTTAATATATACTAAGAAACACTTATTTCAATAATTTTCCCAATATTTGGCTCGCTTTCTTTCCGTCGACCTTTCCGCCGAACTGTTTCATCACAAGCCCCATATATCCACCAATATTCAACCCAGGCTTAGAATCTATTATCTTTTTTATCTCTGCTTCAAGCTTGCTATCATCTATACCTTTATAATCAGCAAGATTTATTTTCTCACCTTTACCAAGCTTCAATAGTATTTCCTGCACAGCGTCTTTCGGGATCTTTGAATCATTAAGATAACCAAGTGCTTCTTCTACCATTCCAACCTTTACTTCAACATTCTCTTTTCTTTTTATCTCTTTTGGCATCTGAACAAGTACAGTAGCGACAAACTTTGGCTCAACTTTCTTATATTTACCAATAATAGCCTCAAAATCAATTCCTTTATTGATAATCTCTTTAAGTATCCCTTGATCAAGACCATACTTCTTTGCAAGCCCTTCTTTCTTATCAGAAAGCAATTCAGGAATTTCAATAGAATCATAAAGTTCTTTTGATATTGTAATAGGGAGCACATCTGTCTCAGGGTACATTCTTGCTCCTCCTGGCATCGGACGAAGAAAACTTGTTGTAAAATCAGCTTCTGCTTTTCTTACTTCATTCTTTGGCTTCTTCCCACCGGCAATTATCTTCTGTTGCCTATTAATCTCATGATCAATTACTTTTGGAATGCTCTTAAGATCCTGAAAACCCTTAACCTCAACTCTGACACCACCTTTGATAGATACATTGACATCCTGTCTGATAGTACCAATTCCACGTTTAACCATTCCAGTACTACGAAGAATCATGCCTAATTTCTCAGCACATTCTTTTGCATGCTCAGGATCTTTTATAGAAGCATCTGTAGAAACCTCAAGAAGACACACTCCTAATCTATCTAATCTATAAGTCAAACCATCTTTGCTCTCATTTCTGACCTTTTTCGCAGCTTCTTCCTCAATACATAAAAGAGGTATTGGAACATTTCCTTTTGAAGTCTCAAGATAACCGTTCATACCAACAAGCGCAGTCCTTTGGAAACCTGAAACATTGCTTCCATCGACAACAGTCTTTCTCATGACTTGTATCTCATCTACAATTTCCATATTAAGCATCTTAGCTACCTGGAGAGCAATTTCAACAGCCTCTTGATTGACATTATGCGGTGGCTCTTCATCAAGTTCCACAAGACAATAGCTTCTCTCTCCACCTTCATATACCATAGACTTAGCCTTATCCTGTTCATGTGCAGCTGCAACATCTATTTCTCCAGTCTCACCAACAACAGCTTTAAGTCTCCTTTCAGCTACTCTAGAAGGATCCTTATCATGAACAATACTTGGACAATTACAGAAAAGATTATGTGTTTCAAGCTGTTGATGTATCTCAATCCCGCACTTAAATCCTATTTTCTTATAATCTATATTACTTTCAGCCATGAAAAAAGAAAAAGGGAGATTGTTTATATATATTTTGGAGAAAAGATGTAAAAAGCCTGCTTTGCCTATTGAGGCGATAAAAATCATAATAATAATTTATAATAATGATTTTTATGGTTTCGCCGTGCAGGCTGGCTTTTTATTAAACTGCTCTAAGATATATACTGGCGCCAAATGAGGCGCACGAGTTCACGTAGTGGACTCGTAATTGCGCCGTGCCCAGTATATATCTAAAAATATGTAAAATAAAAATCAAGAAAAAGAAAAAAAATAAAAGAAAAAAACAAATACTTATTCAAACTCTACTTCAGGAAGTTCCATATCTGACTCTTCAACCTCAAAATAGATCTGTTTCTCAAGTCCCATTGCCCCTGCAACAATATTAGCTGGTATCTGTCTAATCTTTGTATTAAAGACCTTGACAGCATCATTATATCTCATCCTTGAGACTGCAACCTTATTCTCAGTGTTTGCAAGTTCGTCTTGAAGACTTTGGAAATTTGCAGTTGCTTTCAGTTGAGGATAATTCTCAACATTGATGTTAAGTCCTGAAAACCTTGATGCAACGCCATCAACTTCTTTAGCAGCAGCAATCTGTTCTTGTGTTGTTGATGCATCATTCCACTTCTGTTTTGCAGCAACAGCAGCTGTTCTAAGTTCTGCAATTTCTGTTTGTGTTCCTGATTCAAAATCTGCTGCACCTTGAACAGTTTCAATCAAATTAGGTATCAGATCAGCTCTTCTTTTATACTGATTCTCAATCTCTGCCCAGTTTCCTTCTATATTATTTTCCATACCTATAAAACTATTATATGTTCCAACATACCAAAGAATCAAGATAACAACAACTGCTATTATTATTCCTGGTATCAACCATTTATTTCTTTTCTTATTTACATTTTTCATGAAAATCACCCTCTAAATTTAACCTTTAATCTTAAATTTATCAACAATCTGTGCATAAGCAACCAAAAAATCCTTTGTATCCTTAACTAAATTATGCATCTCTTCTTCTTTTGGTTTCTTCTCAATTCCAGCAAGTTTCTTAAGTATCTTTATTTTAGGATCATAAAGTTTTCCTAACTGTCCAAAAATATCTCCTTTAGGCTCTTCATCTTTCAAAAAAAGCAGACCATAACAAATTGGCTTCAGAACAGGAACAATATTTTGCACAAGTCCATAAAGTTCCTTTTTATTTTTCAAGAAAACAAACTCAGTCCGCAAATTGATCAGTTTACTTCTTAATTCATATTCCAATTGTTTTCGAACGTCCACTTTATGAAGTTCAAGATCATCAAGTAAATCATCTCCTTGCACTAGAACAAACTCATTTTTCATGTTCAAGAATTCAAGAGGAAAAACATCTTTGCCTTCATGAATCTCATCAATTGTAAAAACAAGCACTTGCATATTCTTAGTATTATCTCTTATGAGTTCCAATACTTCAAAATCACTTCTATGGACTACTAAAAACATTATATGCTCTTTTTCATATAATGATACAAAATTATCACCTAATAGATTTGTTAATTTAATCATTTTACCAACCTCCTGAAAAGCCTCCTCCTCCTGAGAAACCTCCTCCAAAACCTCCAAAACTTCCACCCATGCCGCCTCTTCCAGAGAATCCTCCTCCAAAACCACCTATGAAGACTGGCCAAAAAGCAACACCTCTTCTTTTACTGGATTTACGTGCATTAATCATGTTTATTATTATGAATATTACAAATATGATAAACCATATATAATCTCCTGATGAAGAACTCGATTCTTGTCTATATTTAGTTTGATATTGAGAAATAATATATGTATCTCCAGCAAGATACCCATATATTGCAACAATAAGATCATTCAATCCTTGATAATAATTTCCTGACTTAAAATTTGGTACAAGCACCTCTCGTGACATCCTTCCAAGTAGTCCAGCGCTAAGCACACCTTCAAGCCCATATCCAGTCTCAATCCTAAATTTCTTATCAGACACTGAAACAACAATCAAAAGTCCATTGTCAACATCCTTTTTTCCAATTCCATTCTTTTCAAATGTCTTAAGAGCGTATAATTCAATATCATCACCATCTAAATCATTAACTACAAGTACAGCAATCTCTGCAGTTGTATTAATCTCAATCTGTTTTATGAGTTCAGCAAGTTGTCCTTCCTCACTTACACTAAGCACACCTGCTTCATCTGTAACATAAGAATTAAGGGTTGGATAATCAGCTAGAACTAAAGGAATACATAATAATAATGATGATAACAATAAGATACAAACTAAAAATCTATTGAATCTTATACTGCCACTCCCCATTCTCTTATCCAAAGAGTCTGGATTTATATTTGTTTTCCTAATATCTTATTTATACCATATAATCCCTACAAGATTACATAATAATAGACCATAACCTATATAAATAAGCCGGCTTTCGCAAGCTATGTGATAGGGACGCATAAATACAGCATATAATTGCTGTATTCTAACTGAATTTGAAGCAATAATCCCGATTATCAGGATATTAGATAAGATAAGATAAAAAAAAGGTCTATTATAGATCAAAAGTCTAATTCTTACCAAATATCCAGAAATCCAATATAACAAATGGAGGAATTAAATATGGCAGACGAAAAATATGTCTACGACTTTGAAGAAGGAAAGGCAGACATGAAATATGTTCTTGGCGGAAAAGGAGCAAACCTTGCTGAGATGACAAATATGGGAGTCCCGGTACCACCAGGATTTGTAGTTTCTATTAAAGCATGTTCAAGATATTATGAAGATGGAGGAAAGATCTCAGAAGATATCGAGACAGAATATACAGAACATCTAAAACAGCTTGAAGAAAAGATGGGCAAAAAATTAGGAGATGATAATGATCCACTTCTAGTCTCAGTTCGTTCAGGAGCAGCAATGTCCATGCCAGGTATGATGGATACAGTCCTTAACCTTGGTTTAAATGACAAATCAGTTGCAGGAATAACTGAAAAAACAGGTAACGAAAGATTTGCATGGGACGCATACAGAAGATTCATGCAGATGTTTGGAAATGTAGTTATGGGAATGGAAGGAAAAGACTTCGAAGCAAAACTTGACCAAGTAAAAGAAGAAAAAGGAGTCAAGGAAGACACAGATCTTAGTGCAGAAGACCTAAAAAAAGTAGTTGAACTTTACAAAGCAGTTGTAAAAGAAAAACTAGGAAAAGAATTCCCTCAAGACCCTTATGCTCAACTTAAGATGGGTATTGAAGCAGTATTCAGTTCATGGAATAATGATAGAGCTAACTTATACAGAAAGCTAAATCATATCCCTCCAGAAATCAACGGTACAGCTGTTAATGTACAAGTGATGGTTTTTGGAAACAAAGGAGACACATCAGGAACTGGTGTATGTTTCTCAAGAAACCCAGCTAATGGTGATAATATATTCTACGGCGAGTATTTAATGAATGCTCAAGGTGAAGACGTTGTTGCAGGTGTAAGAACACCAAAACCTATAGCTACCCTTGAACAGCAGAATGCAGAAGTTTACAAAGAACTTGTAGACATAAAAAATAATCTAGAAAAGCATTACAAAGATGTTCAGGACATGGAATTTACAATTGAAGAAGGAAAATTATACATCCTTCAGACAAGAAACGGTAAAAGAACAGCTTCAGCAGCTGTTAAGTTTGCAGTAGATTTCGTTGAAGAAGGACTTCTTACAGAAGAAGAAGCACTTCTTAAGATTGAACCAGCAGCACTTGATCAGCTATTACACAAACAACTTGATCCTGAAGCTAAGAAATCAGCAACAGTTCTAACAAAAGGACTTCCAGCTTCACCAGGAGCAGCAGTAGGAAAAATAGTATTTGATGCTCATGTTGCTCATGAGATGAACGAAAATGGTGAAAAAGTAATCTTGACAAGAGTTGAGACATCACCAGAAGACCTAATCGGTATGAACGCAGCTCAAGGTATTCTTACATCAAGAGGTGGAATGACATCACATGCAGCAGTTGTAGCTCGTGGTATGGGTAAATGTTGTATTGCAGGATGCCATGATATAACAATTGATGAAGAAGCAAAAACAATGACTATAGCTGGAAAGACATTCAAAGAAGGTGATTACATCACACTTGAAGGTACAACTGGTGAAGTAATTGAAGGAGAATCAAAGACAATTGATCCTGAATTATCAGGAGATTTTGGAAAAATCATGGAATGGGCTGACAAGTATAGAAAATTACTTGTTAAAACAAATTCAGATACTCCACATGATGCAGAAGTTGCTATCAAATTCGGAGCAGAAGGAATTGGACTTTGTAGAACAGAACATATGTTCTTTGACGAAGACAGAATCCTAGCTGTAAGAGAAATGATTGTAGCAAAAGAGATTGAAGGAAGGCAAAAAGCTTTAGATAAGCTAGAACCAATGCAGCAACAAGACTTTGAAGGTCTTTTCAAAGCAATGGATGGAAAGCCAGTTATAATCAGGCTTCTTGATCCACCACTACATGAATTCTTGCCTAAGGAAGAAGAGGACATCAAAACAGTTGCAGGTCAGATTAACGTAACACCTGAAGAGCTTAAGAATATAATCGACTCATTGCACGAATTTAATCCAATGCTTGGATTCAGAGGATGCAGACTCGGTGTAAAATATCCAGAGATAAGCAAGATGCAGGCAAAAGCAGTCTTCAAAGCTGCTATGAATGTAGAAGGCTCAAAACCTTGGATAGAAGTTCCTCTTGCAGGAAATGTTGCAGAGTACAAGATGATAAAAGAGATTATCTTGAAAGTTGCTAAAGAGCTTGAAGCTGAGGGTAAAGTTGACTACAAGATTGGATCAATGATAGAAGTTCCAAGAGCTGCTCTTACAGCAGATGAATTCGCTCCAGATTGCGATTTCTTAAGCTTTGGAACAAACGATCTGACACAGATGACATGCGGATTCTCAAGAGATGACGCAGGAAGTTTCCTTGGTGAATATGTCGATAAGGCAATATACGCAAGAGATCCATTCCAAAGCATCGATCAAACAGGCGTTGGTAAGTTAATGGAACTATGCATTGAAAAAGCAAGAAGTGTTAATCCAAAAATCCATA
>CAZOOV010000011.1:23925-94511 GCA_964581515.1 uncultured Methanosarcinales archaeon
AAGAGGTAGATTAGAAAAAAAATCTCTTAAGCTTGGTATTTGTGGAGAACACGGCGGAGAGCCAGCATCAGTAGAGTTCTGCCATAGGATTGGACTTGATGAAGTAAGCTGTTCACCTTTTAGGGTTCCAATAGCAAGACTTGCAGCAGCTCAAGCAGCAATAAAAGAGAAAAAAGAATAAATAAGGCAATTATGCCTTTTTTTCTTAATTTTTTATTTTTTTACTTTATATTTCTTTAAGATTTTATGTTCCTTTATTTTACTAACACTATCTCTTCTTTTTGGCTTTCTTCTTCGAGACTTTTTTGCCTCTCCCACCACTAAATCTCACAGCAAGCATGACTCCAACAATAGCTCCGATAAGATTAAATACCAGATCAAGAGCGGTGTTATAGTATCCACCAACACCAGTAGTATTGAAAATAACGACTGTACCGAATTCTATTATCTCGTTAAGTCCACCAATACCAAGAGCAGCCATCATGACAATAAAAGAAGTCATACCGCTTTCACTCTTCAGATGTTTCTTAGCTATAGAGTACAGCAGCATCGCTATTACTACATAACAGAAGAAATGAATAAATTGATCAAATCTCAATATGTTATATGGCTCACCGACAAGAGGTATCAATATTAGGTCATACAATCTTACCTTACCTATATCAACACTTCCCCCAAGCATATGGAGTAGCACCCATATAGAAAATCCCCATATAGCAATAGTTGTATAATCAAATAATTTATCTGTCCACATGACAATCCCTATTGCTATGAATACTACTAATATGTATGTAACAAACTCATAATTCTGTTTCGCTAAATAAAAAAACAAATAACAAATTAAAAAAACAATTATTCCATAAAGTGGTAGTTTTTTGTTAGATATATCCATTTTAACATATTCCAAGATAGGACATTTAAATAATTTTAGTCCAGAATAGATAAATCTAAAACTATCTGAAAAAGTTTTATTAATCACCTTAGAATACAACAACTATGGCAGAAGTAAAAGTACTCATAGAAGGTTTCACCTCAGCAGATGATCCTGAAGGCAAAACATGTCCAACAATCACATTAATCAAAGACAACAATAAGAATATCATATGTGATCCAGGAATATTAGAGGATCAACAAATACTGATAAACAAACTTAAAGAAAACAACCTCACTATAGATGACATCGACATTGTATTCATAACTCATTCTCACATCGACCATTACAGAAATATTGGTATGTTTCCAAATGCATTGACTTTAGAATATTACGGTCTATGGAACAAACAGACTGTCCATGACTGGAACGAGCATTTCACAGAAGACATAAGAATAATAAATACACCTGGACACAGCTATGATAGCCTAACTCTATTAGTCAAAACAAAGAAAGGCATAATTGCTGTCTGTGGCGATGTATTCTGGAAAAAAGATTATCCAGAAGAAGATATGTATGCCCTAGATAAAGAGGAATTGAAAAAAAGCAGAAAACTAGTTCTTAAAGAAGCTGACTGGATTGTACCAGGTCATGCAAATATCTACAAATCAAAATAACCCCTTCCAAAATAAGACAAATATAATATTATAATAATATTTGATAAAAATAAGACAGAATAAATTATTCAAACTATATTTTCTTTTACACTAATATATTTAATATTAAGATTTAATCCATGAATCATGCATAAACTAAGAAGGGCAGAGTTCCCAATAAACAGTGTAGATGACTTATTTCTTCAGAAAGAATTAGACAAACTAGGCATGCCTTATACAAGAAGAGATGAAGAAGGATTCTGGACATATATGATAGCACACAAAGAAGAGATGGAAGATCAACTAGAGATGGTTTTACTGCAAACTATGTTAACACCAAAGATAGTCATAACAGACTACACAATACCTATGCAATATTATTTTCATGCAGTCAAATATCTAAGAGACAATAAGATAGAATTCGAGCACTATAAATACTCAACAACTATCCATCTTGTAATAACAGCACCTCTGCATGAAGTGGATTACTTTACTGCATATTTAGAAGATTCAAGCAGAGAACCAATAAATGAAATGCCTTTAATAAGAATGTTAGAACAAAAAGCTGCAGAATCAGTCCTTTCTGACGTCGACTAAATCTCTGCTTTTAGGTCTTAAAGCTGCTAAGTTTTTGACATTAGACTCAAAAGTTTCTTTTCCATATTTCTGAAGCATTGCACTATAATATGCGAGATAAACATCAATAGCTCCTTCGGTGATTCCAAATCTTCCCATAGCGTCACTCTTAAGTTCAAAAAAATCTTTTGTCTTTGCCCAGGGTAAGATGCTTTTCTTTCCTTCACCTGCTTTAACAACAAGCATATCATCTAGACCAAAATAATCATCAAGGGCAAATGCAACACTTATTAGACTCTCAGGTTTTTTATCACCCAAAAGATCTGCCCAAGCGCTAGGACCAATAGAAACATCACCATTTGATCTTTCATAACCTTCAATTTTATTAAACATAGCAGTAAGAACAGGATTAATTGTTATTTCTACATCTTCAATTTTCTGTGGAAGTATTTCTTTATATTTAACAAATGTTTTTTTCTTTTTATCTGCTTTACTACCCCCTTTGTATGCAACGTATCCTCCAACACCCACTAAAATCTCATCTAAAAGAGGGATCATATCAGGAAGCATTCCAACAGTAGCAAGATAAACAGCAGCCATTCCAAGACCAATTTGACATGTTCTTTTTTTACCAACTTGTATTAAATGATGAGTTTGTATCTCTTCAAGCATCTGTTCTTGAATCTGATCTTTTGGTATATCACGCATCTGATCATATGTATGAATAGTAAATTTACCATGCTCAAGCCTATATACAAGATCCTCACCTTCTGCTGAAGGTGAAAGTATAGTATAATTCCTTGCAAGTGCGCTTTTTGGCACTAAGAATACATTAAGGTCTACATCCTTATGTTTTAAGTCAAGAGCTGCGTATGCCATTGTAAGAAACAGTTCAAAATGGATTTATAAATGTTTCGTTCTTTACTACTCGAAAGTAATTAATTAAATATGTAAAGAATAAAACCAAAAATAAAATAATAAGAATAAAAAACAACTAAATTTCAATAGAAAATCTATTTTTTCTTAACATTATGTACCCAAATCTCTCTTTGAGGGAAAGGGATATTGATCTTATTCTTATTCAATGCATTATACAATTTCTTGATTACACTTTGATGAGTTGTCCATTTATTGCTGAGATCATCAACATAAAACATCATCTTAAACTCTAAAGCTGAATCTGCCATATTCATAAACCAGCATTTAGCAGCTGGATCTTTAAGGACAAACTTCTCTCCTTTAAGTGTATCCATAGCTATTTTTACTACTTTATCTATATTTGATCCATAAGCAACACCAAACAATAAATCTATCCTGATAGTTCTATCAGGCTGGTTATAATTAATTACCATTGAATCAACTAATTTTGAATTAGGAATCACAAGTATTTGATTTGTCCAAGTCTTGATTCGTGTACTTCTTATTCCAATATCATATACAGCACCTGATTCTCCTGAAGAAAGTTTTACAACGTCACCTACCTTAATAGTCTTATCAAGTATCAAAGAAACTCCACCAAATATGTTTGCAAGAGTTGGTTGAAGTGCAAACGCAATAGCAAGACCACCAATACCAAGTCCAGCAAGAAGAGGACCTATTTCTATACCCCATATTGAGAGAATCCACAACACTCCAAAAACATATGCAATACCTGTAACAACTTGATGCAAAAGCCTAAGTAACTGGTCGTCTAAAGAAGATTTAGTCCTTTGTGCCCAGATTAGACCCCATCCTTCAATCATGATATTCAATATCTTAACGCCTGTAAAGATAGTCACCATTATGATTACAGAATCAAGAGTAAAATCAACATATCTCTGAAAACCATAAACACTCCAAAGCTCCACAAAGAATAATTTGAAACCTACCAATAATATCAATAATGAAGCAGGGTTTCGAAGTGCTAAAACAATATCATCATCAACTTTTGTTTTTGTCTTAGCTGCAAGCCTCATAAAAATCTTTTCAATTACTTTCACTACAAGCTTTGCAAGAAAAAAGAAAAGTATAAGTATTAATGTCGCTGAAATATATTTATTAGAATTAAGTATAGTGTTTAAGAATCCAATAAATGATGTAATCAATTTCTCGCCTGCCATATTCTTTGTTAAGGATATATTTATTTATATACTTTACTAATCATCAGAGTAAAAAGTCAGCTTTGCCTGATGGGGTGATAATCATCTATGGCTAATCATTGTCTCAATCTCTTCAAATCCTCTAGCAGAGTCCTGAATTTCACCGTCATCATCAACAACTATCAATGCAGGAACCTTTCCAACACCATATTTCTTGACAAGTTCCATTCCTTCTTTTGTTGAAGCGTCAATTATCCCAAAATCCACACCACTAAGATCAAGAAAATCTTTTGCTGCAGAACAATTCGAACAATCAGGTGTTGTAAAAAGTAGATTTTCCATTTTTATACCTCATTTAGTTTTACAAAGCGCAAGGTAATTCGCACACCAACTCATCCTTTCATCAGCATAATAAAAGAATGAGCTAAATGGCTCGCCATTACCTTCAAATAATTCCAAAAAATTCTGATATTTTAAAATTATCTGTTTGTATCTAAAAAGATACTTCTTTTGCAGCTTTTTATCGACCTTACCGACAATATCAATATACAAAGGACCCATATGACACCACACACTTGAAGCTTCATATCCGCTTGCAAATAGATCAAATAATCTAAGTTTAACACCTTTTACATCTTTTGATGTATATCTCAAAGGAAAAGGCGCGTCCAAACCTTTCTTCCTTATAGTTGCAACAACCTTCTTCAGCTTTTTATTATCATCTATAACACCAGTCCAGAAGGCAAATACATTTGCATCTCCAGCAAGATACTTCTTTTTAGACATATCATCTAAGAAATATTCCCCTTCCCAAAAATTATCAATAATCAATTCATTATAATTATATTTCTCAAGAGGATTAACAAATCCCAATTTATCACATGCCTGTTGCACAAGATAAAGCATACAATTATCATAACAAGATGATCTCCTTTTGGAATGATCTTTCATAGATGAAAAGAAATAATCAGATCTCACAAGTCCTGTTTTCTTATCAACGACAAAACTAAAGAATTTATCCACTTCCATCTGTAAAAAATCCTTGTATTCGGAAACAAGTTTCATATCACCCAAACAAGAAAGAGAATAAAGAAGATAAGCAAGACTGTCGACTGCATAATTAGGAAAATCAAAAGGCTTTCCTTTATTGTTTATGCTTGTACATACCTTCCCATGCCTCGCAAACTGTTTCAGGGCATATGAAAGTGTATTCCCGACTTTTTCCTTATAACCCAAATTCAACAAAGACTGAACTATCCATCCAAAATCTCTGCAATAGAATGTCTGAAAATGTCCTGCACTCACTTTGAAATATTTCCTAACAGGGTCATAACAATCTTCAAGTATCTGTTTGCATATTTCAATATCACTCCCTTTGTATTTCTTGACCCCATGTTTCTTGACGTAAATAGATCTCTTAAACATTCGAAGTCCCTCAGAAATATGTATCAGCTGCAACATAACATCACCTAGAATTAGCAAATTAATAAACATTTCCCAGAAACATATTAAAAAAAGAAAACCAACCATAGACAACGAAATTCGGACAGCTTTATGCTGTCCTTAATACCGCAGCCTACAGCCGAAACTGTAGCGCGCTGGAGAGGATTTGAACCCCCGACCTAATGCTTTCCACTCGTAAAAATAGGAGGCATTCGCTCTATTTGCATCACGTTAATGGGACAAGCCCAAGAATCTTTAATAATTGATTCTTCGTGTCCATGCTGAGCTACCAGCGCATAGTGATGAAGAAATTTAACCTATTTTTAAAGCTTTTCTACAATAGGCAGGATTTCATTAAAATCAGAAATAATAGTGAAAGGATTTCCTTTCTTTAATCTTTCCTTCTCATGAAAACCAAAATCAACAGCAATGGATTTCATATGTACTTTATTTGCCTCTAAGATATCACCTAATGTATCTGTTACAAAAACGCATTCATCAACATTTAGATTATGTTTTTCTAGAATCATGTTAAGCTTTTTTTCTTTAGATCTGCTTGACTCAGTTGCTAAAACCTCTTTAAAGATATTATCTAGACTATTTTTCTGAAGATAGTAATTCAAAGTCTTTTCAATATTTGATGAGACTATGAAAAGGTCAAAAGAATCTGCTAATATCAATAGTTGTTCCTTGATATGTTTGTCAATAATTAAATCCTTAAACTCAGAATGTTGCATTTCTGAGAATTTCAAGACAAGATCCGAAGTAACTTTTGGAGAACTATACACATTACCATCAAACATACTTTTATGGGCACTTCTTGAGATACCGTCTAATATTAAATTATTAAGCTTATAATTTAGCTCATAAGTATCATGGATTACACCATCAAAATCAAATATTATTGCTTTTATCATTTTATTTTTATCATTTTATCTTATTACTCAAGATAGAATTAGAAATCACTCAAGGTCTTTTCTACCTTATCAGTGTGTATTATTGTCGTCTTGCCTTCTTTTCCACCAGCAATTTTCTCTGTAACTATGAATTTACTCTTGGAAAGCTTCTCAATCTTTCTTTGAAACGTCTTATAAGTCATCTGCCCACCTTGTTTTTCATACACTTTGAATAAATCACCAATTTTACTTCCTGTGTTACCACGTGCAATCTCAAGTATCCTCTGAGACTCTTCATCAAGGTCAGTAGATTTCTTTATGCTGAAATCGTTGAGTTTCTTTATAGCAAATTCAACATCTACTATTTCTATATTCTTAGAAGCTCTTTCTTCAGATGCATTTCCTGCTTCTCTCATGATATAAAGTCCAGATCTAATATCTTGAAGCTCAGTCGCTTTCTTGACAACAAGATCAAAAGCATCATTAGCCCAGACACCTTTTTGGAATGCATATTTCATTCTATTTTCTAAAATACCCTTTGTTTCATTTGAATTATAAGGTTTAAACTCTATAAGTTCAGGAGTAAGCCTTGATTTAACCCTCAAATCAAGATTATCCATCCATGACTTAAAATTAGTTATGAGAATTATAGTCTTTCTATAGATCTGCTCAATAAGAGTATATAGCACATCAAGTTCTTCAGATTTATCAACCTCATCAAAAACAAAGACAGCAGATTTCTTATTCACTATATCACGAACAACTTTAAACAATTCTTCTGTCTTTTTATTCTGTGTAAATTTATATCCTAATAGATCGCATATCTCAAGAAGTACTTTGTATGTAGTATTTTTCTGCCAACAATTGACATATATAGGTATGATATCATCAGTCTCTTCTTCAAGTTCCTGGATAACATGCCTGATAGCAAGTGTTTTTCCTATTCCTGGTTTTCCATATACAAACACATTCTTGCCATTTCTCTCTGCAAATAAAGGTTTGATGCAAGAAGCTATCTTAAACTGTTCATTTTCTCTGTATGGCATAAGCTTTGGAACATAATCATAGTCCAGAGCTACATCATCCATGAAAACGCTTTCATCATCCCTTAGAATACTTTTGAATAACCCCATACCAAGAACAAGTTATGGGTGGTTTTTATAATTTTCTGTGAAAGAATTGAAAAATATCCAATAATAAGAATATTTAATGATAATGCTCTATGATAATGATATAATAATGATAAGATAATAATAAAATAATGATAATTTACTTTTCAAGCTGTTGTGGCCTTAATACTTTTGTCTCACTAAGATACATCATCATTGCAACCATAGAAGATAAAGAATCATCAAGATGATCAAATGCAGGCGAAGCCATTCTATTGTATAGCAGTTCCTTTATCATAAAAGGAGTATACGCTGAAAGTTTACTAACCATAGCCTCATTTTGTTCTATATTTCTCTGTGCATCAACCATCACTGGATATGCTTTATGCGGTACTATAGACGGCAATGGATCACCTTTGTAATTAAAGACTCTTACCTCTGCAAAAGGAAATACTTTATCTACATTATCAAGATAATCCATATGTCTAGAGATATCAGGATTGAATGACATCATATCTTGAAAACTAAAACTACATCCTGAATTAAATAGCCAAAAATCCCTTAATTCATCCTGTGCTTCTGTAACAGTCTGTGCAATGCCTCTAACAAAAGATTCAATTGCTCCTTCTTCCATTACATATCTGCCAATACCATCGGAAATATAAAATTTTGATAATTTTTGGGTCTGGTTTGATTTCCAATACAGGAATATCATCCATATAAGACTTAAGCATCTCTATAAAATCATTATCATTCATAGGAGAAGGCTTTATAGTGTAACCACCCTCAACCTCTACCATGTGATTGTCAAATAATGCTTCTTCTAATTCCATCATCAAGATGTCATCTTCAGCATCAAAAAAACCTATATCCTGCTGTTTTGTTTGAAGGTCAGTATAAGCCTCTCTCATGCCTAATAAAAACTCAGAAAAAGACTTGAAATCTTTCCTGTATACAGTATATTCAACAGGTCTCTCTCCTTTTTGAAAACTAAAAGGATCAACAAGCTTTAACATTGAAACATCAAAATTTGCCAGTCTCATAAAAAGATAAGACTCTAATTTGCTTTATAAAGTTTTGCAAGTTAATCACTAAATAGTGAAGAATTATGCTAAATTAAGAAAATTAAAAATCTATCAAGCAATCTTTTGTTTAAGCCCACATCTATGACAAAAAACATTAATCCTCCTCATAGGAGTACCGCATTTAGGACAATATCCAATATAGCCATACAAGTCTTTCTTTCCTGTAAGCATTTTGGAAGTTTTATCCATAATTTTCAAATCTTCAGGCAGTTCATTTGCTTTTATTTTCTTATCTCTTGACTTTTCATTCTTAAGTATGAAATTAATAAGTACTCTAGCAACACCGTATGCCATGAATAAATATCCTACATAAATGAAGATTGTAAGACTATTTGAATTCTGGCTCTTATTAACACTAAAAGAAATAAGTGATAGAAGTCCTCCTATTATCATAAAAACATAACCTGGTATTTTTGCCATATTAGAATAATTGAAACTTATTTATTTAAAACTTTGTTATTATAATAAAGTGGAATAAAGTGGAATAAAGAGAATCATTCAAAATGCTAAGTAAGAGTCATAGTTAAGGCCATCTAAGTAAACTTTATAAAATGCTCAAGATATCCAAAAGCTTATGGCTGAAAAACACAAAGAAGAGAAAAAACAGGCAAAAGAAGAGAAAAAAGTCATGGATACTGAAGACATGGCTATATTTTGCAAGAGTAAAGGTTTTATCTATCTTAATTCTGAGATTTATGGAGGAGTTAAAGGCCTCTTTGATTACGGACCACTAGGTTCAGAACTAAAAAAGAATCTGAAAGATGCATGGTGGAAATTCCATGTACAAGACAGAGAAGATATTGTAGGTATTGATGGAACAATCATAACACACCCAAAAGTATGGGAAGCTTCTGGTCATGTAGCAAATTTTGAAGATCTTATGTTTGAATGCACTAAATGTGGAGAAAAGATCCGTGCAGATACATTCATAGAGGATAATCTTGATATTGCAGCTGATGGTATGAAAGCTGATGAACTAAACAAGATTGCACAGGATAATAAGCTTGTGTGTGAGAAATGTAAGAATCCATTCAAACCAGTTGAAGAGTTTAATCTCATGTTCAAGACAAATGTAGGTCCTAAGGCAGATAAAGAGAGCATTGCTTATCTTAGACCTGAGACAGCACAGCTTATGTTTGTTGATTTCAAACAGGTTGCTGAAAATGCAAGACTTAAGCTTCCATTTGGTATAGCACAGATGGGAAAAGCATTCAGAAATGAGATATCACCAAGAAATTTCTTGTTCAGATGCAGAGAATTTGAACAGATGGAGATAGAATATTTCATCCATCCTAAAGATACAAATAATTGTCCTTATATCGATGAAGTTATGGATTATAAGATCCTTGTTTACTCTGCAGAGATGCAAGAGAAAAAAGAGAAGACAGAAGGAAAAGAGATGTCTATGAAAGATGCACTCAAAAACAACATCATAAAGACACAGTGGCACGCTTATTGGCTAGCTACAGAACATAGCTGGTTTACTTCAATGGGTGCAAAAGGTGAGAGATTCAGGATAAGACAGCATGTACAGACTGAAAAATCACATTATGCCCTTGATACATGGGATCTAGAATATAAATTTCCATTTGGTTGGAAAGAGCTTCAAGGTATGGCAAACAGGACAGATTATGACTTGCAACAGCATATGAAGCATTCTGGTAAAGATCTAAGCCTTTATGATGAAGAAAATAAAGAAAAAATTGTTCCTCATGTTGTTGCTGAACCTTCACAAGGTGTAGACAGAGCATTTTTAGTATTCTTATTTGATGCTTATGAAGATGATAAAGAAAGGGGAAATATTGTTCTTCATTTATCACCTAAAATTGCTCCAATCAAAGTTGGTATTTTCCCATTGATAAACAAACTAAATGAACAAGGAAGAGAAGTATTCAAATCATTGCAAAAAGAGTTTGTCTGCACATACGATAAATCAGGAAGTGTCGGAAGAAGATATGCTAGAGCTGATGAAAGAGGTATCCCTTATTGTGTAACTGTAGATTTTGATTATATAGAGAAAGGAACCTTAACAATTCGTGATAGGGAAAGCACTAAACAGATTGTAATCAAAAAAGAAGATCTCCTTGAGACATTGAACAATTTATTAAGTTCTAAGATTAAATTTGAAGAAGCTGGACAATTGAAGGAGTAACTAACTTAACTGTCAATATCCTATATTTATTCTACCTACATTTATCCTAGTCATTAGTCTTATTAATCTCATCACTAACTTATTCTAAAAATAACCTATTTCTACAAAACATTTATAAACATTAAGTTATATAACTATACATAATACTATAATAGTATAAAGACATAACAGTTATATAACCCCCTTAAATAGATAAAATAATAGAAAACACATGGTAAAACTCCAGCATTTAATAAATAAGAAACAGAAAAAAGAGGCATATACGATAGTTGTACCAAGAGAGATAATCAAACTTCTAAAATTCAAGAAAGGACAGGAATTCGCTGTCAGATTCAATGAAGAGAAAAAGAGCATAGAATACATACCGATCAAAAAATGAGAAAAAAATTAAGATTAGAGATGATAGTAACAGCAATCGTTTTCTTAGCTCTAGTTTTGATAACACCAATAAACAAAGAATCAAACATAATCACAGGACACACAATCATCGACAAGCCCGAAGATGTACAAGTAGCTCTCCAAGAGATTCTTAGAGAAGAGATGTTCCAAGATATAGGATCTAATGCCAAGATATGTATAGGTGTAAATGATGAGACAGATCAAACACATTTCTACAAGATAAGAAAACAAGGAGATATATTTAATGTCCAGCAAGCACAACATTATTGTGATGGGATGAGTATTGAACATATGGTATTCAGATTTGAGAATTATCAGGTATTAGCTGACCTCAAAGATTCACATAAATTCAATCCATTAGTCGATGATAGAACAGGAGAAGTCTTTCAGACATGGGATTCAAAATACTCAAAATCAGGATTATTGCTATGTGAGAAAGAATTCAAGACAGAATACTGTGGATTCATCAAAAAACAGATGTCTACTTCTGAACAGAAGATTGCAGGAGTATATACTTGCTGTAGCAGTGTTGATGTAGAAATGCCTAACAATGAGAATATAATATTCACATATCTTAAAAAATTCTGGTGGATATTTGGACTAATCCTAGTAAGCGTAATCTTAGGGATAAGTGCAATGAGCTTGCTTACGACAAAAGAAGAAAACGATGATGACCAAGAAGAGAATAATAATTTAAAACAGATAGAAAATTATGTAATAAGCACAAGAAAAAAAGAATTCACAGATGATATGATTAAAAAACAGCTAGTAGAAGCTGGTTGGGAGAAGAAAGATATTAAGAAAGCATTTGGAATAATAAGAAAAAAACATCTTACTAATCTAGGAGATAGATTTGAAAAAGTTAGCTTCAACAATAAATGATCAAAATTCAACTTAAAACAAAGAAACATTAGAGGATAAAGTTTGGAAACACTTATAAAAAAGATAATAACTATCTAAAAAGGTGATATGAGATGAAAATTGCACAAATCCAGGCAAAACAAGGAAATATTGAAGTCCAAGCAAAAGTTATCGAGAAAGGACAGGAAAGAACATTTGAGAAGTTCGGTAAACAAGGAAAAGTGTGTAATGCTAAAATCCAAGATGATTCTGGAGTAATAAGCCTCACCTTATGGAATGAACAGGCTGATCAGATTAATGTAGGTGATATGGTCAAGATAACAAATGGTTATGCATCTGAATACCAGAATGAAAAACAATTATCAACAGGCAAATTTGGAACTCTTGAAGTCATAAATATGAGTTCAGAAGATCACGGTGAACATATCCTTACAGAAGATGAAGCAGTAGAAGCAGAGGCCGTAAATGAAGAAATGAGTGCTCCTGAACCTGAAGAAGAAGTAACTGAAGACGAGATGGAAGAAGCAGACTTAAGCGGTTATAAAAAACCAAGTGAATCCTCTGATGATATAGAAGTTGATGAAGAGAAAGTAGAATAGATAATATCATAGTATATATCATACAAATACATCATACAACTGTAAATTTCGCAAGATAAGATTTTTAATAAGAAAACTATATAAATAAATCTCAAATCATCAGCTTATTGATGGGAACGTAGCTCAGTCCGGGAGAGCACTACGCTGAAGAAACGTATTTTTGGATACGTAGGTGTCGTGGATTCAAATTCCGCCGTTCCCACCTTTTTTTCTATAAAACAAGTAATAAAAGAAAAAATAATAATAAAAAAAGAATAAATCATAGAATTAATTACCAATTACCTATAATTGATTTATAGAATTCATCCTAGAACTCATAATCTTAAGAATATACAACAAACACTCAATAAAAAATAAGAAATAAAAAAAATAAAGAAAGAAAGAAATTTACCTTCTCTTTTTCTTAGCTGCTTTTTTCTTAGCTGGCTTTTTCTTAGCAGGCTTTTTCTTAGCTGCTTTTTTCTTAGCTGGCTTTTTCTTAGCTGCTTTCTTTTTCTTAGCAGGTTTTTTCTTAGCTGCTTTCTTTTTCTTTCTCTTAGCTCCGCCTCTAGACATTTTAGCTCTTGAAACGTCACCTTTTTTGTCGATAAAATATAAGTATCCAGATTCTTTCTTAACACCTACTTTCTCAACTACTTCTATTTTCTGCTTTCCTTTTTTTCCGCCACCACGTGACATTTTTGCACATGCGACATTTCCTTTTTTATCAACAAAATAAAGATAGCCTGATTTTTTCTTAACGCCTACCTTGCATACTTTTTCAGCCATTTTTTTATGCCTCCTTTAACACTTTTTTTTGATTGTATATAATTTCTATATTATATACACCAGAAATGCTTTGCATTTCTGATTAATCGTGAGTGTCATCCACCCAAACTACTTCTTCGGAGCAGAGCAAGTATTTAAATGTTACGTATTTCCCGAGGAGAAAAGAACCTTAAAACTAAAGAATTCACTTGTAAAGTTTAGAAAGAATCTGTATTTCTCTTTCAGAGATTGCACACCCATTAAGCTTAAGTGCCCATAATAAAGCACTAACAACTGATCTTCTGGAATCAAAATAGAGATAATTACTGAAAAAACCAAGATCAACACCAACAAGTGCTAATTCTACTGACCTAATTATCTTAAATGTCGAAAAATGCCTCTCAAACTCTTTAAGTTTCTCTTTATCTATAGAAACAGTTGATCTAAACTTCTTTTCAAGCATTTTATGAAGCCTATAAGGATTCTCAAGAAGAAGCCTAGTTGTCCTTTCATCCACGACAACAGCATCAGCATTGATATTCTTTGCTAAAACTAAAGCGTCAATCTCTCCTGCATTAAGGATTGTCAGAGGTTTACCCTTTATAGAAAAAATAGAGTTAGCTAAGATAGTGTTGATGCTAGTCTCCTGAGAATATACTTTTGTATCAAATATATCAAGACTCTTATCCTGGATCAATTGCCTGATCCTTAAGGATTCAAAAGCGAACTTCTTAGTCTTCGAAGGCGTATCTATAAGTTCCTTTTCTACAGCACTACAAATATAGAAGTTTCCCTTATATTTTTTCTTAAGAAAAGGGATAATATCGAGTAATCCATTTAATGCAAAACTAATTAGTGGTCCTGAATCAAAAACGATTGCTTTCATTTGAATAGCCCCTGTGTAAAATGCAGTCTTGTCTTAGGATCTATTCTGTTATTACTATCCTTATCCACTATATCATAACTGCCTAAGTAATCCATGATTTCCCATTTAGAGACACCAATTGTCTCAGATGCTTGGCCAATTGAAATTCCTAGACCATACATCTTTAGACCATTTTTAACCTGAACGTGCTTTATTATTTGAAGTATATTTGTATCAAGATTCTTATCAAATTTCTTAAGATGATCAAATACAGACCTTATCTTCGTCCTAAAAGTAGCTTCATTATTAATGCCATCAAGAGCAGACTTTACAAGTTTATGTAGTGTCTTCTTCTCAAGACTTGAATTCTTAGAATATATCTTATATAAGGAATAGACAAGTATGGAAACACTTATGCTATCCTGATCACGAAACAAAGAGACATTTTCCATAATACTATCATTCAAGCTTTTTAATTCTGCTGAAATCATCCTATCAGAAGATAACATATCCCTTAACGAAGTTAAGACAGAAATAATGTTATTCTTTATCTCATCATTCATATCATTACAATAACACCTGTATTATTTAAATCTTTTCAAGATAAATGTAGAGTAACTAGTAGAGTAACTAATCGTTCTCAAAATATGCTCAAAACACCACCGAAAAGTATTTAAATTATCTTCTGCAAGGAAGAATGTATAACTATTGATAAGTGGATGATTGATGAGTGGATGATTGATGATTGGTAAGATAAAAAACATTTTCAACAAATTCTTGGCTAAATTTATCAAGAAGAAAGATATGAAGATTGGACTTTATGGTCCTCCAAACGGTGGAAAAACAACATTAGCTAACAGAATCTGCAAAGATTGGATTGGAGAAGACATGGGAACTGTCTCAAATATGGCACACGAGACAAGAGAGATTCAAATCAAAGAACAAATCAAGATTAAATCAAAAGGAAAAGAACTAACATTCAACCTTATCGACACACCAGGTATTGCTACAAAAATAGATTATGAAGAATTTCTTAAAGCAGGCATGAAAGAAGCAGATGCTAAAAAAAGAGCTAAAGAAGCAACAAAAGGAGTAATTGATTCTATTAAATGGCTCGATGATGTGGATATTGTAATAGTAGTCCTAGATGCAACTCTTGATCCTTATTCACAAGTTAATATAACTATTATTGGTAATCTACAGGCAAGAAAAATACCTGTATTAATAGTAGGAAACAAAATTGATCTCAAAAAAGCAAAAATAAAAAAGATTGAAGCAGCTTTCCCTCAGTATGATGTCGTTGGCATATCAGCTAAATACGGAAAGAAGATTGATAAATTTTATGAAAAGCTTTTTGAAGTTTCGTAAATAAAAAAAAGAGGTATCTTAAATGGTCACACTAAGAATATTACCATACAGTGAGATTGAGCATCTAAGCTCACTTGGAAGAATCAGAAAGATACTTACCATTGCTAAAGAGAATAAGATAGTATTGATGCAAGGAAGATTAAGAAAAGAAGAAGAAGCTGAGCTCATTAAAACCACTATGGAGGAGATAGACAAATACTTCAAAGGAATTGAGCTTGCAGTCATATACCCAAAAGATCAGAAAGAATCAGGTGTATTCTCAAATCTTAAATATAACATAATTAATACACTTCTAGGCGATAGGCAAGGCCTTACTATTGTCGGTCCAGCCTCTATTGTAAAACAGATCAAAAAAGACCCTAAGAAAATAGAACTTCTTACTCAAGAGAAATCAAAATCATCCAAAAGAAAAAAGAGATGATAAGTGCAATTAGATAGGTAAATAATATAAATAATAAGAATTCTGAAGGAAATAGAAGATGCCACACCAATGTGTTCGATGCAGCGCTTTGTACCAAGATGGAGCAAAAGAGATCCTCAGTGGGTGCAAATGCGGAGGGAAACTGTTTTTCTATATTAAGAAATCAAAACTTGAGCAGCTCAAAAAAGCAGCTGAAGAGGTTCAACTTTCTCCTAAAGAAAAGACACAGATAGAAAAAGATGTCAGAGAGCTTGTTGGTGATAAAGTAGGGAAAGATGACCCAGTGATTCTTGATATTGAGTCAATAAGGATAAAAAAACCAGGACAATATGAACTCGATCTAGTTCATCTATTCAAAGGTGACCCACTTGTCTTCAAGCTTGAAGAAGGCAAATATATGATTGATGTCATAGAGACATTCAATAAGTTCACTAAGAAAGTCAGAAGGAAATGAAGCCAATTATAAGAAAAGCAAAGATTTCTGATATTAATCAACTTATCAATCTACAAAGACTGCTTATCAAATTTGAGAGCAAGATAAACAAACATACACGAAAAGGAATTCTGTATTATACTAAAAAAGAATTGAGTTCAGCAATCAAAAGCAAGAATGCCACAGTATATGTAATTGAAGATATATCTATAAAAGATAAATCAACAAAGAATCAATCAAAAATAATCGCATCTGGCCTCAGCAGAATAATTAAATCAGATCCTTGGGACAAATATGATAAGAAGGGCTACTTAGGTATGATGTTTGTCTTGCCAGAATATAGAAAACAAGGACTTGGAAATAAGATAATTAAAGCACTACTCTCATGGCTTAAAGAAAAGAAGATAAAAGAAGTGCACTTATGTGTCTATCCTGAAAATAAAGGCGCTGTAGCCCTCTATAAGAAAGCTGGATTCAAAGAATTCTATTCATACATGAGAAAATTAAATTAAAACAACTAATACTAAAAGAACAATTAATACAGAAATAATTCTTATTTATCAATCCTTAACATATTTATACGCCGGTCTTATTATCCTTTTGCCATTGATGAGTTCTTCAATTCTATGTGCACACCATCCTGTAATCCTTCCCATAGCAAATAAAGGAGTGAATACTTCTTCAGGCAGATCAAGTGCTTTGTACACAAATCCTGAATAAAAATCAACATTAGGAGATATTATCTTATCTTTGCCAGTGACCATCTTAAATGCAATAGGTGCTAATTCCTTAATCATAAGATGAAGATTAAATTCATCCTCTAATTTTTTCTCTTTTGCCAGTTTTGACGCATATTTCTCGAGAATAACAGCTCTTGGGTCTGACAATGTATAAACTGCATGACCCATACCATAAATAAGACCAGAACCATCACCTGCTTCTTTTTTCAGAATCTTTTTAAGATAATCTAGCACTGCTTTCTTATCGGCCCATTTATTTCTTGGGATATTTTTCTTTATATCTTCCATCATATGTACAACAGCAATATTAGCCCCTCCATGAAGAGGTCCTTTCAATGAACCGATTGCTGCAGCAATTGAAGAATAGATATCAGTTCCTGAAGATGTTGTTACGTGCACTGTAAAAGAAGAATTGTTTCCTCCACCGTGTTCTGCATGCAACATAAGGCATACATCAAGTATCTCAGCCTCAAGTTTAGTATATTTTGAATTCTCTCTAATGAGACTCAAGAATTGTTCTGCAACACTAAGATCAGGATTCATATGATGCAAAAATAAAGACTCATTCTTTTTTTGATGTGCAAAGGCAACATATGTATATGCAACAAAAGCAGGAAAGTTCACAATAAGCCACAAACTCTTCCAGATATTTCCTTCTATAGAAAGATCATCAGGGTCTTTCTCATTGCTGTAAAGCACAAGTACAGAACGTGCAAGCTTATTCATTATGCTTGGACTTACTTTTTTCAAAAAGATGTTTTGTACAAACTCTTTTGGTACTTTCT
Organism: uncultured Methanosarcinales archaeon; assembly: GCA_964581515.1. GTDB lineage: Archaea > Nanobdellota > Nanobdellia > Woesearchaeales > JACJVV01 > JACJVV01. Next base: position 42,010 of record CAZOOV010000011.1, read on the forward strand.
TTTTTTTCCTTAAATATTCTAAGAATTCTTGTTCTTCTTTTTCACTGGGCATTCTTCCAAATAAGAGCAAAAATGCAGTCCTCTCAAGACCAAACTTATTCTTAGAGTTGAATTTACCAACAATATCATTTATATCAATTCCCCTATATTTTAATTCGCCTTTTACAGCGGTCCTCTCTTCATCCTTAACAACGCTTCCTACAACAGAAGAAATCTTAGTAAGCCCTACTAAAACACCTGCATTAGTTATTGGATCTCTGAGTCCTCTATAGACATGATATCGATTATAAAAATTTGTATCTATTCCATTATCTTTTACCAATTTTGCAAGTTTGTCTATGTATTTTGTCATTTTTTACCTTAAAATTAATGATGATGATGATAATAGTAATAATTCTATTTTGCCATAATTTCAACTATACTTTCACTTTCTGAAAGTCTGTTGAAATCATTTTGCCATGATTTCAACTATATCAAGGTTCTCAAGCTTATGATCTTTTCCCATTGGCAATTTTGTTCTTACATTTATTGCCTTAATGAAATTATCACCAAAATCAGTATGAAGTCTATAAGCAAAATCAATAGCAGTAGCATTTTCCTTCATGAGGAAACAATCAGGGAGTACATTACCGTCACTATCTTCAAGCTTGCCTACTCCACCAGGAAATATTGCCTTATATTTCAACAATTCAAATACTGCAGCATCAAGTACATGTTGTACTCCTGTAGATGAGAAATTTTTAAGTATATGGTCTTTGATAAAACCAAGTGCATTCTTCTGTTTATCTGAAAGCTCACCTTTCACCTCATAATCAATATCACCAGGTTCATATTCAATAAGCTCATGCTTTGCAGCCTCTTTAAGTGCAAGCTCTGATTCTGCAGAGCATGCTACAAACATAATATCTGGGAATTCTTTCTTTAATCTCTCATAATTCTCTTTTGCTATAGGAATATCCATTTTATTACATGCAACTATCATTGGTTTTGTAATCTTCCTGAGCTCTGTAGCAAGTTTAAACACTTGTTCCTCACTCCAATCAAGAATATTAGCTGGAAGTGCAAGTTTCTTTAGTGTATCTTCAACCATTTCTTCTGTAACCATCAGTCCTGATAATTGTTTTCCAATAGCTTTATGAAGTTCCCCATGTGTCTGTTGAACCTGTCGTGCAAATTTATCCCATCCTTTCTTTATTATTTCTGCATACCAGAAATCAAGTTCTTCGCTAAGAAATTTAACATCATTTGCAGGATCATAACTTCCAGGATCAATAGGTTCTCCTTTCTCATTTGTAGTTCCTGCACAGTCTATTACATGTATTAATACATGTGCTTGTCTTAAATCATCAAGAAACTGATTACCCATACCTTTGCCTTCATGTGCTCCTGGAACAAGTCCTGCAACATCTATCATCTCAACAGGTACGAATCTAAAACCTTTTACGACGTATCCTTCACGAGGATTAGATACTTTCCCAAATTCTTGTGCAACATCCTTTATTTTTACATAACCTACTCCAGAATTAGGCTTTATTGTCGCGAAAGGATAGTTAGCTATCTCAACTTCTGCAAGTGTCGCAGCCTTAAAAAAAGTAGATTTACCGACATTAGCTTTACCAACAACCCCAACTATCATTTTATAATTAAAAAAACAGACTCATTTTATATATCTTATGTTTTAATTCAAACATACATAAAGAGACTCGTAATTTTAGCGAAAAAGAATTTACTTGAAAAGATTTATAAGAGAGCCATCCCTATATAGCATTATGCTTAAAACTGACCTACATCTGCACTCAAAAGAAGATAAAAAAGATGATCTTTCCTATTCTGCAAAAGAACTAATTGACAAAGCAGCAGAACTTAAGTTTGATGTACTTGCATTCACATTTCATCATGCATTTTTTTGGAAAAAAGAGATAATCAATTATGCAAAAAGTAAGAATATCCTTTTAATACCTGGCTCAGAAATGCTTATTGAAAAATGTGACGTTTTAGTATATAACATTAAGAAAGAACATCTTAAATCAATAAAAACATTCGAAGATCTCAGACAACTAAAAAAAAAGGATAAAAATATCTTTGTAATTGCTCCACATCCTTATTTCATCGTAGGTCATAGTATGGGAAATAAATTAGAAAAAAATATAGGCCTATTTGATGCAATTGAGATAAGCTGGTTCTTTACTAAAATTCTAAATCTGAACAAAAAAGCAATAAAAATTGCTAAAAAATACAATAAACCCTTGATTGCAACATCTGATAACCATTATTTCAATAATTTTGGTATAAATTATAGTCTAGTAGACTCATCAAAAGATACAAAAGCCATATTTAAAGCAATACATGAGAAAAAGATAAAGAATATATCAGAACCAAGATCAATGTTTTCATTCATAATGTTCACATTAAAAATAATTTTTAACCAAAAACAATAAATACTAATGATCTTTAAAGAGTTAATATGTCAAAGCCAGAGATAGTCAATAAGTATAGTAGCGGTACTTACAAGAAGATTCTAATAGATGAGACCAGGATTAAACATAAAGATTATTTCAATATGAAATATCTCTATATCATGTGCCACGAATGGCTTATTGAACATGCTTGGGGTCCTTCTTCCGATGCAAAATGGCCAGAAAGACTATATTTACATAGATGGTACCAAAATGGCGCACAAGAAATATGGATTTGGTGGAGATTTAGAAAAAGATTCAACAAATTCTTAAGATATGATCTTGATATAGATTGGCACTGTGTAGGTATGGAAAAAGCAGAAATGGTCAAGAATGGTAAAAAATACAAAATGAATAAAGGCGAAGTAGAGTTTAAGATATATCCTAAGTTAATATTTGATGCTGAAGAAGCATTTGGAAAAGGCATACTTAAAGGAATTAAAGAAACATTTTGGCAACGTGTATATTATAAAGATATTTTAGCACATAGAAAACAATTATATCATGAATTATATCAGTTTAAGCAAGCTATCAAGACTTATCTTAATTTACCAAAATGGTTACCTGAAGCAGAACTGAATAAATTCTGGCTAGATGATACATTACATACTCCATTCTTTGATGAAGAAGGCGAAAAAGGACCAGGACCAGGAGGTCCACCGCAAGGACCTCCACAAGGAGCACCACAAGGTCCTCCTAGAGGTTAAACAATCAATACAATAAACTACATTATACTGTTAATTTAGAAGTCATTAATTCTAATCTAAATGTCAAAAACATTTTTAAGTCAATAATTATTATTTGAAGACCATGGCGAAAGTTGACAAAAAGACTGCTCAACCAACTGAAAAGAAACAGAGCAAAAGAGAGATTGAAAGTAGTAAAATAACAGATCTTGAGAATCAGATCTCTAAAACTAAATACAATAAGAAAACTCAACATGCAATTGGACTTATGAAAGCCCAACTTGCAAAACTTAAAGAAAAATCAGCAAATAAAGGAAAAGGACAAAAAAAAGGTGAAGGATTCTCAGTAAGAAAATCAGGAGATGCTACTGTTGTACTTTTAGGATTTCCATCAGTAGGAAAATCCACTTTATTAAATGCCCTAACAAATGCAGAATCACAAATTGCACATTATGCGTTCACTACACTTACTTGTATACCTGGCACAATGGATTATAAAGGTGCAAAAATTCAGATATTAGACGTTCCAGGGATTGTTGAGGGTGCAGCAAATGGAAGTGGTAGAGGAAAAGAAGTTCTACAGACTATCAGAAGTGCAAATTTAATTTTAGTAGTGCTTGATGTATTATTTCCTGAACAACACAAAAAGATACTCAAAGAAGTAAAAGAAGTAGGCGTAAGGATGAATCAGACTAAACCTGATGTAAGAATCAAAAAAACAATCAAAGGAGGTATTGACGTAGGTTCAACTGTTAAGATAACTAAAATAGATAAAGAAACAGTTTGCGACATGCTTAAGGCTATGGGTTATGTCAATGCAAGTGTCGTCCTACGTGAAGATATAAATGCAGATCAATTAATTGACGCTGTAGAAGCAAACAAAGAATATATTCCAGCAGTAACAGTACTTAATAAAATAGATTTAGTAACAGAAAATCAAATAAGTGATTTCTGTAAAGAAATAAATGTAGACCTAAAGATATCAGCTCAAAAAAAAGAGCATATTGATGACTTAAAAGAATTAATATTTAGCAGACTCAGTTTTATAAGGCTATATCTCAAAGAGATCGGTAAGAAAGCAGATTATAAAGAACCTTTAATTGTAAAGAGTCCTTGCACATTAAGGAATTTGTGTGAAAAACTGCATCGAGATTTTATGATAAAATTCAAATTTGCAAGAATATGGGGAAGTTCAGTAAAATTTGACAGTCAGAAAATTACTAATCTCAGGCATGAACTAAAAGATGAAGATGTAGTCGAGCTTCACATGAAATAAGATTTTCAATAATTATATGGCTATTATATTAAATAAGACCATGAAAGACATAAAAGTAAGATTAGTCAAGAACAAGAAAGAATTAAACATTGTACATAAAATAAGAGAGACAGTCTTCATAAAAGAACAGAAAGTATCAAAAGATATAGAATACGATGAACATGAAACTTCAGCAAAGCACATTATCGCATTTTACAAAGATATTCCTGCAGGCTGTGCAAGAATAAGATTTCTAAGAAAGAATAAAGACAAGAACAAAAAAGACAATAAGTCTAAAGCTAAACTAGAAAGAATAGCAGTTCTCAAAAGATACAGAGGAAAGAGTGTAGGTAAAGCTTTGCTTAAATATATGATATCATACTCAAAAAGAAGAAAAGCAAAAGAAATAATGATGCATGCTCAACATTACGCTCTACCTTTCTATAAAAAATGCGGATTTAAGCCTAAAGGAAAGATATTCTATGAAGCAAAAATTAAGCATGTTAAGATGCATCATAAAAAATAACAAAAAGACCATTTATCTAAACAAAAACCATACAAAAGCAGTTGATGCAATCACACTTACAACAGTAAAAGGAAGTCCAATCTTAACAAATTCTAAAAAACTGTGTCTATGCCCTTTCTTCTTCAGAAGACCCATTGCAACTATGTTAGCTGAGGCACCAACAGGAGTTATATTTCCTCCAACACTAGCCCCAATGACAAGTCCAAAATAGAATAAATATGGAGAAACACCCATGAATTCTGCCACATTGCCTACTACTGGAAGCATTGCAGCAATAAAAGGAACATTATCAATAAATCCTGAAAAAATAACAGAACTCCACACTATAAGATTAAATGCAATGAAGACATTTGTTCCTGTAAGTGAAGCAATGAATGAAGCAAACCAATCCATGAATCCAACACTCACAAGAGCTTCTACCATGACAAAAATCCCTATAAGAAAACCAGCTGTATCCCAATCAAGTCTCTTGACCATTGGAAAAAAGTCTTCTTTCTCTTGGAAAAGATACCATATCCATATGAAAACTCCTGATAAGAAACAGATGATCCCTACATTATATTCATAGAAAAAGTTCATAATGATATTACCCTTTCCAATATGATTGACTGAAGTAATGACAAGAAGAGCAATCATTACTATTAATGTGACTATTGGTGTATATGATTTTATGTTCCCAATCTCCATTTTACCAATATAACTCTTAAATTTCCTGAAAATGAAGTAAAGTACAACTAATGAAGCAATTGCTGCTATTTGAACTGCAAAAAAAAGTGAAGGCTTACCCATAAAAAAGAAAAAATCATTGAATGTTAAACCAGCATGACTTGCTAAAAGAAGACTTGGAGGATCACCAATCATTGTTGCTACACCTTGAAGATTAGATGATATTGCAATCCCTACAATTAATGGACCTGGATTAAATTTAAGTTTATGTGCAATATGCATAGCAATCGGAGCCACAATAAGGACTACAGCCACATTTTCAACAACAATGCTTATGAAACCTGACAAGAAACATATCCCAAGCATAGCTACCCATAATTTAGTGGTATTGTTTACAATCTTTTCCGAAAGTACCTCAGGTGCTTTTGAATATATGAACATCTCTGATATGAAAAGCATCCCGATATAGATACCTATAACATTCCAATTTATTGACATCAAACCATCAAAAGGAGAAATTACTCTAAATACCATAATCAAGAGTATAGCACTCCAAATGAAATATGTCTTTTTATGATAGAATAAAACTATCAAAGTATATGTAATGATAAAAAGAAGCACTACAAGACTCATTTGTGACAATAAATTAACCATAAAGATTATCTTATTAAATGATTTATATACTCTTCGATAGAAATAAGTAAGAAAATAAAACCAGTATTAGAATAATAAATATCAATAATGTATTAATAAAACATCAATAAGATATCAATAAAGAATCAACCAAAATCAATAATATGACGTGTCAATTGAGCACCAATAGCAACTTTTATAAAACACCTAAATACTACAAAATCATGAAAGAATATTTTATCAATATAATTGATTTTTTACAAAACCTTTTATCAGGATTTGTAAATAAGATTTTAGTAGCTGTAATCATACTTCTTATCGGTTTTATATTAGGCAAAGTAGCAACTAGACTCGTTGAGAAAGGATTAAAGGAAATAGGACTAAATAAAATAATCAAAGACGTTGGAGTTAAAATACCTCTAGAAGGCATTATCAGCAACTTTGTTCTTTATTTCATCTATTTCATATCTATAATAATGGCACTCAGCCACCTAGAGATAGCAACAGGAGTACTCAACACATTATCAGCTGTAATCATAATCTTGATAGGTATTTTCGTAGTTTTAAGTGTAAAAGATTTCATACCAAACATAATATCTGGAATCATATTACATCAAAAGTCAATGATTAAAGAAGGTGATATAATTTTAATTAATGATATGAAAGGAAAAGTTAAAGAGATTACACTTCTAGATACAAAACTCGAGACAAAATCAGGAGATCTTATTATAGTCCCGAATTCTAACCTTACAAAAAACCAGATAGTCAAGAAAAAAAGATTATAGATAAATTAGAATTAAAGTGATTCTAGCATAGAGACTACATTCCAAAGTTGTGTTCTTGTAAATGAATCAATATTAGAATCATCGTTAAGTTCATCAAAAATATGCATTACCTTATCAACTTTAATGGACTTATCAAGATCTTCTTTTAAGATACTCATTACTTCTCCCAATTTTGTTTTAACATTCTTAGGTACTGTAGAATCATCGTTAAGTTCATTAATAAATTCAATAATATTCTCTAAATTAAGCTCAGTCATTTTTTCTCCTGTTGCTTCATCTCTTTCATTACTTCTTCTTGTATTACCTTAGCTTTTTCACGCATTGCTGTTTCTTGTTTTTCCACTGCCTTAATTCTGATATCACTATTACTCTTCTCTTCTTCAAGCTCTTTTTTCAAAACATCCTTTTTTGACTGAACCATAATATTGCCAATAATCTTATAACAGGTATCTGTAGAATTGATTTCTTCTAAAGCTGAATCTACTTCCATAAGTTTAGATTGAAGTTGTTGTTTTTGAAGATTAAAATTCTGCATCCCTTGCTCAAGAAGTTGTAATTGGGAAATTTTCTGTTCAGTCTCTTTATCGGGTGTCATTTGTTTAAGATACCCCTCGTCATAATAAGTGGGGTTTACCTCATCTGCATTCCGCCGAAATAGGTATCTTATACATTAAAAATACCAATTGTTTACAACGGTTTGTATTTTTATTTTGTCACTGAGGAAGCTTTTTCATAAGCTTCTATTATCTTTATTATACCATTGATAGTTGCTTTAAAAGCAATTATATCTTTAGCAGAGATTATGATTCTGTTCTTATCGATTCTCACTGATGACCGATCTTTATCCCAGGCACTCTCTGCACTCAACACCTGCATTAGATCACTATCATCCAGCTCAATTATGGTCTTATACATTATAACACTCTAATTAACGAGCAACAATATTAGTAATCTTATCTCTAGGCTTAAAAAGGATCTTACTTCCGCAATAAGGACATCTAACCCTCTTTCTAGTGAACTCAGTGTCTACTTCTTTATCACATACAAAACATTTGTATCTTGCCATTTTTTATATTAGTCCAGCTATCAAGCTGAAGCTGATTTTGTTCCTTCTTTAATTAATACTTTGTCTACTGTATAAGCTTTACTAGTGAATGTAAAACCACATTTTTTACATGACCAAATACCAACTGAAACTCTCTTAACCTTATCATCATGGCATGAAGGACATTTATGTAATTTTCTCTGTTCGTGTTCAATCTTAGCGAACCTGTCTCTATTTCTTCTACCATATCTGGTCCCGAATTTATTCCCTGATTTCAAAATTTTTTCTTTTACCATTTTTAACTCATTGTGATATTTTTTAATGTTAATCGTTGTGATGTAATATGGGGCTGCCCAGACATTCGGCAACCCAATATAATTGGATGCATTCGAACTGGGGTCTTAACGTCCCAAACGTCAAATGATAGACCAAGCTACACTACAGCCCCACAAATCATGATTTATGAATTCCGAACTATTTATAAAGCTTTTCGTTGAAGAAGCAAAAACCATTCCCAAACCTTTATAAACCATTTTCAAATACAAATAATTATGGCAATTGGCTCAAAAGAGAAGTTTGAACTAACGAAATTTGTAAAAGAATTAAAAAAGCATAGAGGCAGGCATACAGAACTGGTTAGTGTCTATGTTCCTGCAGGATATGACTTAAATAAGATAGTTTCACATCTATCTCAAGAGCAAGGAACTGCCTCAAACATCAAATCCACTTCTACAAGAAAGAATGTAGAAGACGCATTAGAACGTATGATTCAACATCTTAAACTCTTCAAACAGACACCACCACACGGCCTTGCCGCATTTTCAGGCAATGTTGCTGAACGTGAAGGTCAAAGTGATGTCAAAGTATGGAGTATTGAACCACCAGTTGCGATGAATCAACGCTTATACAGGTGCGACAAGCTTTTTGTCGTTGAGCCATTATATGACATGATGGAAATCAAAGAAGTATATGGCCTAGTTGTAATGGATAGAAGAGAATGTAGTGTTGCTTTTCTAAAAGGCAAGACAATAATACCATTAGCGCATGAAACATCAAATGTCCCTGGAAAAACAAGAGCAGGTGGACAGTCATCAGCAAGGTATATGAGGCTCAGAGAAGACGCAGCAAAAGATTTCTACAAGAAGATTGCAGCTACGATAAAAGATAACTTCTTTGAAGTCAAAGATTTGAAAGGAATAATTATGGGTGGACCAGGACCTTCAAAATATGAACTCATCGATAAGCATGACTATATTACAAACGAGCTGAAAAAGAAAATCATAGGCGTAAAAGATATCTCATATACTGACAATTTCGGTCTTCAAGAGCTTGTAGACAAAAGCGAAGACCTGTTAGCAAATGAAGCGCTTGTCGATGAGAAAAGAATAATGGCTAAATTTTTCGAACTTCTAAATAAGGATCAAGATATGGTCTCATATGGAGAAAAACATGTCAAAGACTCACTCGAAAAAGGAGCAGTAGAGACACTTCTTCTTAGCGAATCTGTTGAGGACGATAAGATTGAAGAATTTGAAGAACTTGCTAAAGAATATAGTACCACAGTTGAAATCATATCTACTGAGACAAGAGAAGGAAAACAATTGAAAGACATGGGTAAATTCGCAGCAATTCTAAGATATAAGATTAATTATTAGAATTTAAACAATAATATCAATTAAACAAAGATAACTCAAAATAACAACTCAAATAGAATCATATCTTTTACTCTTCTTAAGTCCTTTAACAAAAGCCACACCATAGTCAAGAGGCACTGCAAAAACTGCTGCAGCCATCATACCAACTACAAAAAACTTCATAAAATGATAGAACTGTTGATCCCATATTATCTTTCCAGTAATTGCTAAAGCAAATATCGTAACTATCATCATAATTGAAAAAGTAAATAACCCTCTTCTTCCTGCAATCCGAGCTGATTCAAACTTTGAATTACCTGCAAAATAAGCAATAGCTCCAGTAAATAAGAACCATCCACCTCCTCCAATAAGAAGAATAATATATAATAAATTAAGATCTACCAGTAAAGAAAGACCTAAAAGAGTAGGACTAAGCAACCAAACAGCAAGACCAAGTATGCTGCCAAACAAAGATAATAAAAAATCCTGTACTTTGAAGAATACAAGGAAGTCTATGTTATACTTCGAAAAATAAATCTCACCTGTACTGAGATGATGTGATATATGACTACTTTTATTTTCTTGACTTTTAATCTTACCAGTATTCTTACTCTTCTTATTTCCTTTTTTCTGTTTACTAGGTTTTTTCTTCATTTTCTACTTTCAATTCACTTCTTAAGGAATGAAAATGTAACTGCACCAAACATACCTACTGATTGCGCAGCTAAATAATTTCTAAGTATTTCAATATTAGTCAAACTATAAGTCATTTTGTTTACTAAAATAAGCAATAATACTATAATCATAAAGACTGAAAAATATGTAAAGAAAAATCTCATCACCAGTTTTCTAAGAAACCAAGGATCAGCAGATATTGAATCTCTGAATTCATAATTGAGTGCCAATACCACAGCAAGTATGAAAAAAGCATGTATATAAAAAAGAAGATTAGTCTTCATGTGAGGAATATAATCCCAAAAACTAGTATTGATAAATGTTGGAAGTCCAAATACACAACAGCCTATAAGTATCTGTGAGAAATCATTAAAAGAGAAATGCTCAACTTCTTTGAAAGTTTTCTGTTGTTGTATCTTATCCTTGTTAATATCCTTACTTATCTGTCTAAGCAACTTTTCTTCTTTTTCTCTAATCTCATCAAGCTCTTCTTTAATATCTTCTTTTTTCGAATTTTTGCTCTTTTTCATGTATTAACATATGAAACAAGAATGTTCTTTTTAAACTTATTTTGCTCTTATATAATAACAACAGCAAGAAATACCATTTGCAAGAATAATCACATTATCTGTTTTATGTACTCAGTGGCGTAGCTTCCTTTCGGCAAGGTAAAAGATACAGTACACTTCTTCATGCCAGAATTAAGCTCATCATCTTCTAAATCACTTACATTCAAATCTTCAACATTAACAAAAACAGCTCTATCTCCACCTTCAAGACCCATTCCTTGTAATTTACGCAAAATAAAATCCCTTATACCAACATTTTCATCTCCCAAAACCTTGTCAATGTACTCATTACTATCTATACCAAATCCAATCATAGGCATATTAAAATTCTTATCATTACTATCATCATCCAAATAAAGATCAACACATTTGTTCCACAAAAAACTTTGGTAAGCATGTAAATAAAGTCTCAACAAAGATTTATCATATCTATTCAGAGTCCCAAGAGCGTCTTGCTTGCTAAGATCCAACTGATTAATCTCATTAATCAATTCTACAGCTACTGCATAATCACCCTTAATTATACTTCTGCCAATATCAACATTCTTATTAGAAAATCTTTGCTCACCAAAATAATTAACCATCCTTTCAATTTTTTTAATATCCCCAGCAAGGTTCTCATCAATATTTCTAATTACAATCTTAAATTTATTACCCTTTAGACATCCTGGAAATAATCTCTCACTACGAAAACCAACTAAGTTTAATTTAATATTATCAAAATCATATTCTTCATCCAACTCCCTGCCACCTAAAATAGAAACAAACTGTACTGTAATAGCATTCTTATCCTTTAGACCAGCGTAACCAATCTCCCTAACATTTAGCTTAGCAGAAATTAATCTAACTGCGTCTATCGTACTATAGCCCTTCTTCCAGAGCTTATATACATGATATTTACCTGATTCTGCCAGAGGATAATCTATTACCTCCTCAACAAGGAAATCATCAGGTTTTTGCTTAAGCTTATACATAATAACCAGGATATTAAGTCCATTTAAATATCTTAGCCCAGCACCCATAGTCACTGGACATTCATCAGTAGGGTATTTAAACAAATTGAACAATCTATATTACATAACACATAATCTTGGCTAATGAAAACCAAGGTTATTATTTAAATTAAAAGCAGGAGAAATTCCTGCAATTATACTCACTACCTAACCCAGATCAACCAAAAAAAACAAAAGAGGTGATCAAGATTTACGCAACAGACACTAAAACGATAAAGGACTTATTTTACAAACAAATGGCAGAATTAACAAGAAGGACAAATTCATTTGATTATCAATTTTCAGATCAATGGACCCCTAAATATTAGCGCTATTTCTCATACCACACACCTCTGCCACCTCTCCCGGGGTGGTCTTTTATTTTTTTTATTTCTAGTTTTATATAAACTATATAGCAACGTTAAAAAAGCCCAAAATATTCTCAATAATACTTATTATTACCTCAATATAGTCTATAATAAGTTTTATAAATAAATCCACATTTGCTGATACCATGTTAAACTACAGTAAAGCTGAATTTGAACTGAGAACAGACGCAATCTTAAACAAGATAGTAGAAGGTGGTATCTTTATCCATCCGACAGATACTATCTATGGATTAAGCTGTGATGCAACAAACTCTGACGCTGTCAAAAAAGTAAGAGAAATGAAAGACAGATACGAAAGACCATTCAGTATTATAGTTCCATCAAAAACATGGATAAGAGAAAACTGTGAAGTAGATGAAAGTGTAATAAAATGGCTTAAGAAATTACCAGGCCCATACACATTAATATTAAAATTAAAGAATAAAAAAGCTATTGCTCCTGAAGTCAATGCAGGCATGGATACAATAGGAGTAAGAATTCCTGATCATTGGTTCCATAAAGCATGTGAACTGCTAGGAAAACCTATAGTGAGTACATCAGCAAACCAAGTAGGTAGCAACTTCATGACATCTGTTGAAGATCTTAATGTTAACATAAAAGCAAAAACTGATTTCATAATTTATGAAGGAGAAAAACAAGGAAAACCTTCTACATTAATCAACTTGACTGAAAAGAAAGAATCAATCAAGGAGAGATAATTCTTAAAATGAAGATTCTTGCTGCTGGCGATATACATGGAGATTCTCGTCTATCTGAGAAACTTGCTGAAAAAGCAAAAAAAGAGAATGTTGATTTAGTGATTCTTTGTGGTGATTTAACTTATGCTGATCAGTCAACTAAGAACATAATAGGTCCTTTTGTAAAAGCACATAAGAAAGTTCTTCTAATTCCTGGAAATCATGAGACCGTTGCCACAGCAGATTTTCTTGCTGAAGTATATGGTGTAAAGAATATACATGGTTATTCTGTCAAATATAAAGATATAGGGATATTTGGTTGTGGAGGAGCAAATATTGGTGTTCATCAACTTCCTGAAGATGAAATTTTTGATCTTATGAAAAAAGGCAATGATAAAGTAGATTATCTAAAAAAGAAAATAATGGTAAGCCATGTTCATCCATCTGACAGCATGATGGAGAAATTCACAGATATCTTTCCAGGAAGCACAGGCGTCACTAAAGCAATCAAAGACTTAAAACCAGATATACTTCTTTGCAGTCATGTCCATGAAGCTGAAGGAATCGAAGAAAAGATTGGAAAAACAAGAGTAATCAACGTCGGAAAAGCAGGAAAAATCATAGATATTTGAATTCTCCAGTAAATATTATGCTTCTTAAGGACAAGTTTTATATATCCTAATTTTTTGAATAGATATCATGATAAAATTAGATATTAAATTTTCAAACATAAAAAAGACACAACCTAAACTTAATACAGATCTTCCTCTATTTGCTCAATATACACCTGACTTCAAAAGTATAGATAAGCTTGCAAAAAAATATAAGTCAAAAAAGAACATAATTGTCATTGGAAATGGTGGCAGTATAACATCATTCCATTATTTCTTCACTGCCTTAAGGACAAATAAAAATATATTCATTGTATCGACAATGGAACCAGATGAATTATCTGACATAAAAAAGAAATGCAACAAAAAAGACACAATTATAATTGCAGTCTCAAAATCAGGAAACACTGTTGGCGTAATAGAATCATTACTTTACTTTATAGATTTTCCATCAGTAATAATAATAACCGAAAACAAGAAATCAGCAATAAAGCAGATTCAAGAAAAGAGAAATTATGATTATATCGAACATCCACCAATTGGTGGTCGCTATTCAGGTTTTACACCTTCAGGACTACTCCCAGCAGCAATTGCAGGATTAGATGTACGAGGCATATGGAAAGGTGCCTCAAAAGCCTATAAAAGTTATAATCCAAAAGCAAAAAATAATCTTGCTCTCAAACTTGCATCAGTATTTTATGAATTAGACAAGAAGAAATACAATGAAATATTCATGCCCATATATTCCTCAAGATTAATTGGATCAATAAATATAATTACACAGTTAATCCATGAATCTGTCGGAAAGAACAGAAAAGGACAAACACTGCTTGCAACGTACGCTCCTGAAAGCCAACATCATACAAATCAAAGGTTTTTTGGAGGGAAAAAGAATATGATTGGATGTTTCATAGTCGTCGATGAATTCAAGAATAAATATGATAGAGTTGAAGTATTAAAAGAATTAAAAGATGTTGACTTAAGAGACGGAAAACTCTCTGATATTGACAATAATTATTACAGCCAAGCTCTGCAATATGAATATCTTGGCACTAAAGAAGATGCAAAGAACAACAAAATACCAAACATAACTATTCACATCAAAAAGATCACACCAGAAAGTGTCGGTGAATATCTAGCATTTTGGCATTATGTCACAGTTTATAATTGTGTTCTTAACGGCGTAGATCCATTCAATCAACCACAAGTAGAATCTAGCAAAGCAATCAGCTTCAAGCTAAGAAAGAATAAATAAGAAAACTAAAATTTATTAATTAATTTATATTTTCTAATCAGTTCTAACAGCAGATAAAGTGTACACTTTTCCTTCAGAATGAATGTTATATCGCTCATTAAATGATCTTGATCTGCCTTGTTGTGAGAAATATCTTCGTAAAACAGGTTTATGATCACTAAAGACAAAATACTCATCTGTAATCTCTTTTAATGTTCCCTCAGCTATTGGCTCTCTTACAGGATTATCTCCCACACAGCCATGCTCATCTTCCAAATCACATAACAAACATATCGATACTTCCTTTCCAGATAAATGTTCAAAAACCATTTTATTAATAATAATACATTGTTATAAATAAGTTTATTCAATATACAATATATTCAACACTATTTGAATGAATAATTAAAAAAAGAATTAAATAAACAGAACAACAAACACTAAACTTACTATACTCATCAATTTAATCAAGATATTTAGACTTGGTCCAGATGTATCTTTGAAAGGATCACCCACTGTATCGCCAACAACTGAAGCCTTATGCGCTTCACTGCCTTTTCCACCATAATGTCCTGATTCAATATACTTCTTAGCATTATCCCATGCTCCACCTGAGTTAGCCATAGAGATTGCAAATAAGATACCGGTGAGTAATGCTCCTGCAAGTAGTCCACCAAGTGCTTCTGCACCAAGTAATACCCCAACCAATATTGGAGACGCAATTGCAATAACACCAGGTAGTATCATCCCTACAAGAGAAGATTTAGTAGCAATATCAACACATGCCACATAATCAGGCTTTGCCTTACCGCTCATAAGTCCTTTTTTCTTCTTGAATTGTTCTCTTACATTATCAACAATTATGCATGCAGCTTTGCCAACAGCACTCATTGTAAGAGCTGAGAACACAAAAGTAAGTACTCCTCCTAAGAATAATCCAATAATTACTTCTGGTTTTGCAATATTTATTTCAGTAATTCCTGCAGCAACCATATAAGCTGAGAATAATGCTAAAGTTGTCAAAGCAGCGCTTCCTATAGCAAATCCTTTACCGATAGCAGCAGTTGTATTTCCTGCTTCATCAAGTTCATCTGTTATCTTGCGTACTTTATTTGGTAATTTACTCATCTCAGCTATACCACCAGCATTATCAGCAACAGGACCATAAGCATCTGTAGATAAACTATATCCTAATGTAGATAACATTCCTACTGCTGCTAGAGCAATACCATAAAGTCCAGAAAAATGATATGATATAAATATAGCTAAACAGATAAGAATAATTGGTATTAATGTACTTATATAACCTAAAGCTAAACCATTGATAACTACTGGTCCTGCACCTCTCTGAGCGCTTTCTGATAACGATTGAGTTGGCTTATGATCTGCTGATGTGAAATAACCTGTAATTGCTCCAATACCTGTACCTGCAAGAAGACCAGCAATTATTGCAATAAATATACTAAATGCTTCTGAGAAAGAATCAATTAAAGTTACTGTAGTAAAGAAAGATAAAAGTATGACAATTACAGCACTGATGACAAGTCCATTCTTAAGTATATGTTCAGGATGTGCAATTTTCTTTCTTGTTTTTACAAAATATGCTGCAGCAACTGAAGCTACTATCCCTGATGCAGCAATCGCAAGAGGAAGAAGAACACCAGTAAGTCCAAATCCGATTATACCTATTGTCATAGCAGCAATTATACTTCCAACATAACTTTCAAATAAATCAGCTCCCATGCCAGCAACATCACCAACATTATCACCTACATTATCAGCAATTACTGCAGGATTTCTTGGATCATCTTCAGGAATTCCTTTCTCTACTTTACCGACAAGATCCGCACCAACATCAGCAGCTTTTGTATAAATTCCACCGCCAACTCTTGCAAATAATGCAATAGTTGAAGCACCAAGACCAAATCCAGATATTACTTTAACAATAAATACCCACTCAAATCCAAATACCATGTTAAACACAACTGACAACACTGTAAGACCGAGTAATCCTAATGAAACAACACTAAGTCCCATTATTGTACCTGATGAAAAAGCGACATCAAGAGCATTATGCATACTTTTTTTTGCAGCTTCAGTTGTCCTGACATTTGAATTTGTTGCTGTTCGCATACCTATAACTCCTGCAAGAACAGAACACATCGAACCAAAAACAAATGCTATTGCAATTGCAAGTCCTTCATTCAAAAGATATGTATTCTTATCATCAAGTGTAAATACTATAAGTACAGTAAGAAGAATTATGACAATTGAAAGTATTTTATATTCTCTTTTTAGAAAAGTTATTGCACCATCACGTATTGCAGAGGATATTTCCTGCATTTTCTTACTTCCTGCAGGTTTTTTCATAATCTCATAAAATAAATGAGCGGCAGTTAGTAATGCAACTATGCTTATTACAATAATGATAAACATTACATCTAACATATATTTAAACACCCTCTATTTAACTATAATTTAGCTATTAAACTCCCCCTATGAGCTATAAATAGCTTATATTACCAATATATTGCTATTTCTCCAGAAATACTTTATTAATATTTAGTACTACTTTCAGATTACATACTGTATTAAACCCAACCTAATAAATATTAAATAAAAATCCAATAATAAAAATTAAATAATAAAAATCTAATAAAAACCCATAAATAATCATTAATCTTAATCAAAATTATCCAACATATGTCTTCTGTGCTTTTGCTGTAGAAAAAGAAAGTTCTCCAAATTCACAAGTCTTACATGTGCCGTCAAGTGAAACCCAATCTTCACCTCTATATTCTTTATATTTAGAAGAAGCTTCAGGAAGATAAGCCTCAATGTATACATGTCCTGGAACAAATACGAGTCTTGTTTTTACACCAATGCTTCCAAGAAGTGAAGCAAGAAGTATAGAAGCATCATCACAATCTCCTCCTTGATTATTAAGGCTCTCAATAGGTCCTTTTACATATTCAAAAAAAGAAGGATCACGTACATAATCAAAATTATCTCTTACAAATAGAAATATTGCTTTAGACTGACAAATAATATACTCCTCAGAATAATCACATGCCATTGAAGAAATCTTATCTGCTACTGCTTTTACTTCTGGATTTCTAGAGTCAATATACAACAAAAATTCATCAGGTGAATTCACAGTCTTCTCACTGACATTAATATCAACACCGTTAAATACTTCATCAATCTCAGGGATATAGTTTGGTCTTGGATCTGCCTTAATATAATAATAAGGTATCATCCAAAGTAAGATTATCAGAACAAGGAATATTCCAAGAATTATTTTTATTGGTCCAGAAATCTTCTTGATCTCTTTCTCATCTTCTATTACTTCTTTAAGTATTTCAAGATCTTCTTTTTCCAAGGTAATTCACCAAATATAATAAAAGTTCTTTTTCTTTTTTTCGTAGTGTTATTTTATTAATATCCTTTTTTGCAGCCTCAAGAAGGCTTTCGATAAGTTCTTGTGAATATTCAAGCGATCCTGATTTAACAATAATATCCCTTATTTTATCAATTTCTTTTATACTTAATTTATTTCCAATCTTATTATTGATATAAGAACTATTCGCTTTCACAATAAGTAAAGTCTTCTTTCCTTCGATAAGATCTGAAGCAACAGGCTTTCCAAGCAGTTTTTCATCACCAAACACACCAAGTATATCATCCCTAAGCTGAAATGCAAGACCCAGTTTAATACCAATTTTGTTAAGATCATTCAATTTTTGTTTAGATGCACCAGCAAGTAAAGCGCCCATCTTCATTGGACCAGCCATTGTATAATAAGCAGTCTTGTTCTGATGTATCTTCCTTATATAATCCTCATCAACATCATTAATTTCAGCAAGAACATCAAGATATTCGCCGTAGCATGTCTTTTTCACCATTGGTACCAATACTTCAAGCACTCTCATTTTTCGTTTCTCATCAAAAGAAGTATTTTGAAGTGCTTCAAGTGCTAAACAAAATCCAATATCACCTGCAATGATAGCCAAAGAAGACCCGTATCCCTTACCATATTTCTTAGCAAGTGATATATGCATAGTAGAATTTCCTCGTCTCAAATCATCATTATCTATTATATCATCATGTATAAGGAGAAAAGCATGGATGATTTCAGTTGCAACTGCCGCTTTGACTGCTTCATTAATATTTTTACCACCACAACCAGTATATGCAATTGTCATCAAAAGTGGCCTAAGTCGTTTTCCACCTCTTAAGATGAACTCTTCAATATCACATATGACATCATAAATATCATCAGAAAAGCCTTTTGCTTCTTTTTTCTTTGATTTAAAGAATAATATAATCTCTTTCTCAATCTTTTCTTTATAATTATCAATTGTTTTCAAATCAACTATTCCAATCAACTCCCTTTAAGTTTATAAAAAGTCAGCTTTGCCTTATGAGGCGATGCCAGAGAAGAGTATTTACTATTCTCTGAGCATAATAGCGCCGTGCAAGCAGACTTTTTACTTCCCTAAATCAAAATCATTATTATCAATAACTTTTTCTATCCTTTCTTCCTTATTTTAGATACAAAAAAACCTTCTGTATGATTATCCTGTGGCCATATCCTTAAGCATTTGTTTACATCAGGATGATACTTATTGCCCTCAAACTCTTTTACAGGCTCAGAACTGTTTATTGGTATATCAATATCCATCATCTCAGCATCGGAGAAATTTTCAAGTAGCCAGCTCACAACACCTTCATCTTCTTCTGGCTCATTTGAACATGTAGAATAAACCATAACTCCACCTGGCTTAAGTATGTTAAAAGCAGTACTGATTAATTTCTTCTGTGTTGCTGCAAGTCTTTGTACCATCTTTGGATTCCACATCCTCAGTGTTCCTGGAGACTTACATATTGTTCCTGTACCAGAACAGGGAGCGTCTACAAGTATTTTATCAAATAAAATCCCACATTTTTCATACCATTGTCCCCTCATAAGCGTTATTATTGTATTTGTGATACCCATTCTCTGAAGATTTATTCCAAGTGGTGCCAAACGTTGCCCTTCAATATCATTTGCAAACAAAAGCCCTTCATTATTCATCATGACTGCTATTTGTGTAGTCTTGCTTCCAGGTGAAGCGCACATATCAAGCACTCTATCTCCTGGCTTTGGATCAAGTGCGACAGGTGGAATCATAGATGAAGCTTCTTGTACATAGATATACCCTAGAGCGTGTTCAGTCAAATTACCAATATCCCTTCTTCCTGTTTTGACATTCTTTATCCAAAAACCATCCTTATTCCAAGGTACTTGCTTTAGTTCCCAATCAGGACTAAGCCTTTTTTTGAGTTCAGCAGCAGTTATCTTCAATGTATTCACACGCACAGCTTTTCTTGGAAAAGCTAAAGAATACTTCTTCCACTCCTCAAAATCAGTAAGAGCACTATATCGCTCAACAAATTTATCCTTGAATTCTAAAGAATCCTTATTAGGAAACGGTTCTAATTCCATATTAATCAAAAAAGGCCCTCCATTAATAAGCATTTTGAAATAATAGAGATTATAACAAGAAGCCAGAATCTGAACCCAGACAATGCAAAAGATTAAAAAGCCAATAATAACTACATCTATTGAGTTAATATGAGGAAACTAAGCACAATATTAACAGGAATCGCTTCAGGAATTCTTCTTGCATCTTCATCTAGCTATAGTGCAAGCACAAATCACCCAACGCATCCCTTACTTATGGATGCAAAAGAATGGCAGCCAGAGGATATGTCAACATATGGATTGCATAAAAAGATGGGATTTGATATATCTGAGATAGATAGTATTGAAGAAGATACACGAAATGCATCATATATCATTAATGCAAAATTACTGTTTGGAGACCTGAAGTTCAGATCATCAGATTTTGCACGTTGGCGTGGCATAGTTTTATCTGCAGATAGAAGATACAATCTAGAAACAGAGCTTCAATACTCTACCAAGTTTGATGACAGCACAAAGTCAGAAGTGTCAGAAATATCTAAAGGAGATGATTTAAGATTATACAGAATTAAACCAAAAGCCAAAGATGAGATTGAAGGCCTCTTATTATTAGTCACTAGAAAAGATAAGAATGGTTTTGACCAATTTATAGCTGCTTATTTGGATGATGATAAACCACCCTATGATATGAAAGGAAGCTCCTTTCTTAGTGATGATAAAGATGCAGCAATAGTTGTTAATGGAGCAAAAAATAGGATGGTCATAGATGGACGGATTAAGGCAACAATGCTTCCAGGAATACATCCTTATGTCGACGCACTAGCAGAAGAGATGACGTTAGAAGAAAACCCAGATTTCATCGAAGATGTAAGAAGGTCTTATATTGATCTGATTAAGTATATTGTCAGAAAGCAACTTAAGGATGAAACAGGCACACTTTATGTAAAATGAACATAACAAAGGCTATCAAGACAGGAGCGTGCATTGCATTATTGGCAAATACAGTCCTAAGCCAAGGAATCATTGACCCACAAGTTTTAGAAACAGACGCACAATGGAAACCAAGTGAACATAAATGGCCAATGGCTTATAAGATTGGGGACACTATCGTTGGAGAAGATGATTCTAAGCTTGACAAGATAGTCAGGCAGAATGCACAGATGGCAGAATTGCTGGAATTAAAGAATATATTTGGAGACTTTACTTTCAGGAGCAGTGACTGCGGATTCTGGAGATCAATAAGAGAATTGACAGAAAAAGCATACTCAGCCAAACCAAAACTATGGACAACACAGACAGTAGAAGACACTTCTACTCTCAAAAGCTGTGTCATGAGCAAGGAAGGGAAATTATATGATTGTTTCATCAACAAAGGCGATAACATACATCTATACCATTTGATGTCAAAAGAGGATAAACCAACAGGATCACTAGCAATCATAACAAGAAAAAAACCAAATGGAGTTGATAGTTTTGTATGTGGATACCTTGATGAAATTCATCCAGATAAAAAAGAGATAGAATATCTGACCACAAAAAGAGAAGTTTTCTTTGTTGATGGAAGAGCTGCAAGACAACAAGAAGGATTCAGTTATGTAGGGATAGTTGCCCAAAAATATAACTCTGAAAAAATCTGGCATGAATGGAATATAGGACGACCACATCTAATGGCAAAAGTACAAGATGATATAATAAAATACGACAAGAATTTCATAGACAAAGTAAGACAAGGCTATAAAGAGATTCTAGATTATGTAGTTGAAAAAGCTATGAACTAAAACCCAAAATAACTCTTCAACTTTTTCTTCCTAAGAAACTTCGACACTTCTTTTTCAATAGTCTTATGCCCTTCAAACTGTTTTTCTGCAAACTTAAACTTCCCAGTATGATGCATACTCCTTCCATTCACTGTTTTAAACTTATGCACCTTATGTAGCATTTCATGAAACATAATATAATCTAATAGCCTTATATTTTCATCATCAATACCTTCAAAAACTTTGCTTATCGTTATTGTATCTGTAGAATATTCATAACTACCAAGTTTCCGAAATGTTTTCTTACCAAATACTAGATTTGGCATCTCTACAACACCTAAAAAATACTTCTCATTCACCCTATCAAAACACTCTTTTAAATCAGAATCAACCTTATCCTTAGGTATTGCTATATGTACATTCTTGATAAATCCATCATAAAGATCTTGATGCACTGTTTTTACTTTTGTCTTGAACACTTTCTGCATAAGATGTTGCAAAAGCCCTATCTGAATCTCATCGCTGACATGTCTCCATTCTTTGCTGATATGGAAATCATAGCCACCAAGACCATACTTCACATGCCCATTATACTTTGAAAACCTTCCAGAATACTTTAGAGTAAACTTATATTTACTCAAATCCTTCTTTGGATACAATAAAATAAATGCTCTTTCAACTAGATTCATGAAAATAAGTAAGAAAAAAAGATTTATAACAATTACTGCCCTTTAGTCTACTCTTCAGATAACTCTTCGATTATCTTTTGTTGAACTGCTTCAGCTTCTAAAGCACCATCAATCTCAATGACTACACCTTTTTTACGGTAGAAATCAAGTATAGGTTCAGTTTGAGTATGATAATCTGCAAGTCTTTTTGCAACAATCTCAGGAGTATCATCTTCTCTTTGTATCAGTTTCTCTCCTGTCTCATCATCGTATGCTGCAACAAAATTACCATCATCATCTAAATCCATCTTCTGTGGTTTTGGATAATTATTTATATTGTATATTTTGCCTGTACTCTTGCATACATACCTTCCAGACATCCTGTTCATGCATAATTCATCAGGTGCATTAATGAAAATCACTTTATCTATTTGTGTAATCCCATCTAAAGCTTCTGCCTGAGGCATTGTCCTTGGAAATCCATCAAGCATAAATCCTTTTTTAGCATCATCTTGATTTAATCTATCATCAACAATCTTTATAGTAAGTTCATCTGGAACTAATTTTCCAGTAGAAGTATATTCTAAAACTTGTTTACCAAGTTCAGTCTGCCCTT
This sequence comes from uncultured Methanosarcinales archaeon, assembly GCA_964581515.1. GTDB lineage: Archaea > Nanobdellota > Nanobdellia > Woesearchaeales > JACJVV01 > JACJVV01. The sequence continues at coordinate 65,351 of CAZOOV010000011.1, forward strand.
TTATGTTTGCACGAAATATATCACCAGTTGATATATGTGGTAATCCTAACTTCTCAGATACTCTTGAAGCTGCTGTTCCTTTTCCACTCGCTGGTGGACCAATTAAAATTGAATTCATTGTTGCATCACCTATTAATTCTTATCATCAATTAATCATTCTAACTACTAATATTCATCCAACATATCCAACATCATCTTTTATAATATCATCAGAAAGATATGCTGATTTTATTTTAACTACTATTTCTTTTATTTTAGATATACTTGCTTTGTAAGAATCTAAAGCCTTAGCACAAAATTCTTTTTCAGCATCATCTTCTGATTCAACTTCAAGTAAAACATCATCTTTCAATAATAAAGAAAAGTCTTTGATAATCCTCATGATTGCTTTCCTATCTCTATCATCAAGAGCATGTGCATCATTTATCTGTATCAATGAAGAATCAGGGTGCAGATAACTAGACAACAAATCAACTATTTTCTCAAGATGAGATACAATTTTTCTCCTGATTTGACGAAGTAAAAGAGTCTCATCTGATATTAAGCTAATCTCAAACAGATGTTCTAATTCATCAATATTATTAAGTCCTGTCTTTTCCTTAATTTCTTTAATTTCCATGATAAACACTGATTTGCACCTTATTTAAAAAGATTATGCAAAGTAGGCATTTAAGTACAATCAAACTTATAAACATATTTTAATATCATATTTTTTTAATGCTTAAACATAATTTAATTGACATTAATACCATTTCTAAGCAGATATCTTTATTGACAATTTGGGGTGAAAATAAATGGATCTAAAAAAAATAAGTCCGTATAAGCACATATTAGAAAGCCAGCAATTTGATGAAGAATACATAAACAAAGTCTTTGAGCTAGCAGAATACATGAAAGAAAACAAACACAATGTCAGCAACGAACTAAAAGGAAAAGTTGTTGTCTTATTATTCTATCAACCTTCAACAAGAACAAGATTATCATTTGAGACTGCTGCTAACTTATTAGGTGCAATCACAGAAATGACTGAAAATGCACAAGAATTCTCATCAGCAGCAAAAGGAGAAACACTACAAGATACAATAAGAACAGTAAATGCATACGCTGATTTTATAGTAATGAGACATAAAGATAATGATTCATCAGAAATAGCATCAACTGCATCAGAAGTTCCAATAGTAAATGCAGGTTCTGGTACAGGTCAACATCCAACACAAGCACTTCTAGATCTATTCACAATCTACAACAAACTAAAAAGGACAAAAAACCTAACAATAGCTTTAGTTGGAGATCTTGCAAGAGGAAGAACAGTAAACTCATTAGTTTACCTAGCATCAAAGTTCCCAGGAAACAAATTCTACTTTGTCGCTCCAGACAATTCAAGAGTAAAATACGGAATAAAAAAACATCTTGACGAACATGATGTAGAATACATAGAAACTGCAGACATGAATGAAGCAATGAAGAACTCAGATGTTGTTTACATGACAAGAATTCAAAAAGAATACTTTGATGACGAAGAAGAATACGAAAAAGCAAAAGGAAAATTCAAAATTGGTCCTAAAGAAATGAAATTAATGAAAGAAAATACAATCTTAATGCACCCGCTTCCAAGAGTTGATGAAATAGATACAGCAGTTGATGAAGATCCAAGAGCAATCTACTTTGAACAAGCGCAAAATGGATTATATGTGAGGATGGCTCTACTAAAGATGCTCAATGACGCAAATTAAGTTTATATTAAGCAAAATTTTATAAGAATTAGCTTAATACAAAAATCATGACAGAACCAAAAGTCTTAATCGGCATCCCTTTAAGCAAATTCTATGATTATTGTGCAGATGAGCTTATTGCATCAATAAAATCATTTGATTATCCTAACTTTGAAGTCTTAATCTGTGATTTCAGCAATGATGAAGAATATCATAAGAAATTCTTAGAACAAGGATTCAAAGTTGTAAGAAATACAGAGCAACATGAGACAAAAGTTAAGAGCATAGTATCTAACAGGAATAAAATAATTGATTTTTTCCTAAAGAATGATTATGATTATTTATTCTTCCTTGATTCTGATGTAATCATCCCACCAGACGCACTATCAAGACTTGTAAATCATAAGAAAGAGTGCATAGGCGGCCTTTACCTGGGAATAATCAAGAATCCTCACAATGGAGAGATGGAAATATATCCAATTATCTATGGCATGACAAGTTCACCAGAAGAATTAAAGACTATCCCTATAATAGATGTACCAGATGACAAAATCATGGAACTTGGTGCTATTGGCTTTGGTTGCACATTATTCAACAGAGATTATTGGGAAAAAGTAAAGATAATATTTTTTCCAAAATCTTCAGAAGATGTACCCACATGTTACTCTGCAAGAGAAAAATTCAATATCAAAACATATGTCGATACAAGCATAAAATGTATACATATACCAAAACCAGATATAAGATTAGATTACAAAGATATAGAAAAACAAGTCAGAAATTAAGATAAACTTCTATATATATTAAATTTCATTTAAACAAAAAATTATAAGCTTTCTCAAGTAAGCTTTCTTTCTCTTTGATATAAACCATATTCTTAGTGTCTTGTCCATTTCCAAAACCAACTGGAGTAAAATCAGTAAAATCATGCACACAACATACAAAATCACTCAGTTCTTTTGAAATAGAATCACAATCACCATGCTGAGCACCTACTGCCTCTTCTTTCCACCCAGGCATAACCTTAATTATCGGATGGCAATGTTTAAGTACATTATCGCAAGGATACTCATCATCCAGCCTTATTATATCATTATTCTTATACACTTTGCCATTACTATCTACAGATTCTCCAGAAGGATTAAAATATACATAACCAACAGTCATTCCTATATTATCAAGAGAGTCTCCTCTATCAAGAGCTGATATAGAAAGATAAGGTCCTTGCCAAGTATTCACTTCTTTTCCAGCCAAACAATCATACACACCGGTAACTCTTGGCTTTCCTGTAGTTGCACCTTTTTCTCCGAAATGTCTTGAGCATGCTATTGCCATTGCTTCTGATATTGAATAAGTTCCAGTATCATCAACATAAGCTGTAGGTTTCAAGATACCATTAGGCTGTATAGCGTCGTAAAACATTTTCTGTATCTTATCAAAATCAACACAAGCATCACCAAGATCATCAAGCATCCTTATGCCTTTCTTTGAGAAATAATCTTGCGGTACAAAAGAAGAAGGATTAGCTCCAATCCCCACTCTTGAATCTGCAGGAGTCTTTGCAACATTGACAACAGCATATTTTACCCTGCTGGTATTGATGCCTGAACTTGCAAGAACACCTGTTGCATGTGTATGTGCAGATGTGCTTGAACCCCAATGTTTCTCTGTTGCATTTGAAAGCCAGAATGATTGAGGTGATTCAAGAAGAACTTTCCTCCTTTCAGCGATAGCATCCTGCATCATCTTAGTGACATCTGCTCTTCGAGGAAATGCATCATTATTCTTGACTTCTTTTTCATAAAGATCAATCATAAATCCAATTTTATCTTTTGCTTTCAAGAATTCAAAGACATTTTCTGGTATGTGTCTTTTCTTTGCAAATTCTTCCATATCTTCATATATCTTATCTTCATCCAAGCCCCTATGATTAAGCATTGCATGATACACTTCAAGATCTTTCTCTAAAGCATTTGCCTGTGTTGATTTAGAATTAAATATATGATCTAGTCTTAGTCCTTTCTTCCTGACTTTTGATGCATGTACATATGACATCCCTTTAAGAGTTGAAGAATTATTTGGACTAAGTGCAAAATCCATTACTTTATGATGAGGTCCTACGATATGAGCATTTCCTACAAATAACTTATTCATATATTCAACATCTGTATTCACCAATTGACTTATCTCATCTTCCATAAGATCAATAGGATCAAGTACAGTTTCAGGACCTATCGCACAGATCTTCCCAGGAATAAGTATTCCAGAAGGAATGAGATGGAAAACATACTTCAGACCGTCATGATAAACAGTATGTCCTGCATTATTGCCAGAATTATCGCGTACAACCAAGTAAATATCCGAATGATTAGCGATCGCATCTGTTATCTTGCCTTTTCCTTCATCACCAAAATAGCTTCCAGCCACAATTATGACATCATTGCCTGCTATTATCGGAAATAATACGTCTTCAACAGAACTCATAACATATTTTGAGCTTGGTTTATGCCTCAGCTCAGGTATTACAGAAATATCTTTAATAGAATCAAATATCCGCAATTGTTGCTCTAAAAGGCTTTCCCCCATGACTTATCTAACAATTAAGATGATGCTTTAAATAGATTTATATGAGCCAAAATCTACAACAAAAACTCTACAATAAAAGAGTTAGAATAAAGAAAGAATGAAAGAAAGCCCTCAATGACACAAGATCACATAGAACTTATTTTACAGATGTTTCATTGACACAATTATGTTTTATTCCTGGAAGAACAGTATCAATTAATGCTCCTCCAATATAACCTGAACCATACCAAAGTGCCTTAAGTCCTACTGCTGTGCCAAGTTTTTTTGCATCTGGTTCTGCCACATATGCCATTAAGTCTGGACTCATTGATGCTACAAGAACACCGATAGAATATGCTTTTGTTAACTTATCTCTGCAAAAACCCGCATATAATCCCGCTGCTCCTGAACAATGATAGCCAAAATGCAATCCTTCTTCAAGAGCAATATTGGTCATACGTTTTACTAATCCTTCAAAATTAATAATATATGTTAAAGCCAGTGCTCCAAGACCGCCAGCAAAAGGCTTTATACCATTAAGTATTTTGCTTTGAGTATTTTCTGTTGACACCTGCGCCTCTAAATTTGCAGGTGGTGCGTCTGATTCTGCCATAGGATTTGAGAATGAATATTAGTATAAAAAGATTTGTATGGTTAATTATTAAATCACAAGAATCATATATTTGTATAAATTCAAAGAATTTCTATAAGTATAAAGCCCCTGGTGAGAGTTGCACTCACGACCTTGTGATTTCTCGAGATATATACGAATCACACGCAATTTATAGAGGAACTAACCTTATACAGCCGTATTTCGCTGGGTCTTGTACCCAGCTTAAATGCCGGTATCTATAGGGTGCAGTCCCTTAGCTACTATGCTACAGGGGCGTAGCAAAGCGAAGCACCTGTAGCGACCAAACTTCGTTTGTGTATGCTACAGGGGCATGATTAAGCAGAAAAACAATGAAAGCTTTATTTAAGCTTTTTTAAGATCGTCGTTTTGTCTTTAAGATGTCTTTGGCATTCAGAACAGACAAGATGCTTCTTGCCTTTCTCATTCTTTACATAAGTACCAAGAGCTTTATTCAAGAAGGTCTCACCAACTTTCTCTTTGCAGATGTCACATTTCGCCATAATCCCTATTAATATTAGATTCTTTATAAAAATTACTCAGAAATTCTCAATCTAGACTCAACAACTTGCTCTCATTCTGCCTAGATGTCATCAAAGTATTAATTTTCAAATCTTTCCTTTGCTTCAAAAAAGTCTTAAAAGTCTTATGAGCAAGTTCAGGTGTATTATTATTTCCAGATAGATGTGATAAGAACACATTTTTCAAGCGAGGTAAAGCATGTTCCAAAACAAGTAAACTAGCCTGATAATTAGAAAGATGTCCATCATCACCTGCAACCCTTTTTTTCAAAAAATAAGGATAATGGCCATTTTTGAGCATATCCTCATCATAATTAGATTCTAAGAACGCAACATCAGAATGTTGCAGATATTTCACGACATTATCACACTTCACGCCTATATCTGTCATGATTGAAACATTTTTTCCCTCAGAAGACAACATAAAACTACATGGTTCAGCTGCGTCATGTCTTTTAGCAAAAGGAAATACTTCAATTCCGCTTATTTTAACATTCTTTCTTGTATTTATGAAATTAAGCAGCTCATCCTTGACTTCAAACCTAAGCGCATCATAAGTATCTCTGGTCATATAAACAGGGATCTCATGCTTGCGTGACAACACATCTATACCACGAACATGATCCACATGCTCATGTGTCACAAAAATCCCTCTTACTTTATCCATAGAAAGCCCAAGATTGCCCATTCTTGTCAGGATCTGCTTACAGCTCACTCCTGCATCAACGAGTACTGCATCGTTTTCATTCTCAAAGAAATAACAATTTCCATTACTGCCTGAAGCTATAGCTGCTGTCTTTATCATCCAATCACCTAATATAGGTCAAAGCAGTCCATTTATAAGCATTATTGAATTAAACACACACATTTATAAAACACCAGCGAGCAATCAACACATGCAAAATGAATACAGGTCAAGGATATGGAAATACTACTTGTTTAGATTAGTCGCAAGCATAGAACTGACTGGAGCAATATATGTCTTGTTCATGTTGCAAAATGAACTATCGATGACAGCAGTAATGATGCTTGAGATAATTTTCATAGCAGGCACATTGCTTCTTCAAATACCAGCAGGTGCATTTGCAGACTTTTATGGAAGAAAAATATCACTAGTCATATCTTTAATATTTACAGGGATAGGATTCATCATATATGGAATAGGCACTACATTTGAAGTATTTCTTCTAGCAAGCATAGCGATGAGCTTTTCATTTGCGTTCTATTTTGGAGCGAATTCAGCATTTTTGTATGATACATTAAAACAGCTCAAAAGCTTAAAACAATATCCAAAAGTGCTTGGAAGAGCAGGATTTATTGAGATAGCAGTCCTATCAGTCGCAAGCCTTGTAGGAACAGCAATAGCTCCATATACAGGATACAGATTATTATTTTTCATAACAGCCGCATCATTCATATCAGGAGCACTGATAGCATTCTTCTTTACAGAACCGAAAAGATCAACAAAGCTTAGGGACACTGAATATATGAAACATATGAAAGAAGCTATAAAATTTACATGGTCACATCCAGCTATAAAGAATCTTATCATATACTTTAGTATATTTGGGACAATAAGCCATCTTGCATGGTTTATACTACAACCGTATTTCGCATCATATAGCATATCGGATCTTTTCGTAGGCATAGGGATGTTTGCATATTTTCTACCATTCGGACTTGGACTGCTTTATGCAGAGAAGATAATACCAAAAGTCAAGCCAAAAAAATTGATCCACTCGCTGTTGATCATCTCAGGAATATGCTTTTCTCTGATGTATCTGCCTTTTCCATGGCTATCGCTTATCTTAGTTGGCATAATGTCTTTTACATGTGGTATTAGGGATATACTTGTAGATAAGGAGATAAACCATCATACTTCAAGCCATAGAAGGGCTACAGTCATGTCTCTGCAAAGCTTCACTAAATATATCATGTATGGCGCACTGGCTCCATTGCTAGGAATCTCAGCAGACAAACTAGGATCAAATAATACAATACTCATAATGGGAATCACACTTATAGTATTCTTTTTCCTAGTGATATTTCTCTTCAGAAAAGTTAAGTTATGAACAATTATTTACAAAAACTTTATAATTTAATATCCAAGAGCATGAACTATGACACGAATAGCTGTAGTTGATAACACAAAACTGAAGGATATGGAATTAAAAAAGCATATCCAAAGCCTTTGCCCTGTGAATAGAACTGGAACAGAATGCATCTATTTTGAAGGACAGAAGCTTATGATAGCTGAAAATCTATGCATCGGATGTGGAATTTGCACAAAAAGGGCTCCTGAAGCAATACACATCATAAATTTACCAGAGGAACTAGAAGAAAAAGCAATCCACAGATATGGTGAGAATCAATTCAAGCTCTATAATCTCCCAATACCTATCTTCGGAAAAGTGGTTGGTATTTTAGGTGTCAATGGCATAGGAAAATCAACTGCAATCAAGATATTGGCAGGAATTCTCAAACCAAATCTTGGAGAGATTGGAAAAGAAGCAACATATGATGAATTGATAGAGCATTACAAAGGCACAGAAGCACAGATCTTCTTTGAGAAACTGAAATCAAAAGAGGTTAGATTAAGCTATAAACCGCAGATGGTAGAATCGATACCGAAAGTTCACAAAGGCACTGTCAGAGACCTTCTTAAGAAAGCTGATCAAAAAGATCAGCTTGAAACAATTGCAGAAAAACTCGATCTAACAAAAGTGCTTGATACAGATATCAAGAAAATTTCAGGCGGCGAACTTCAACGTGTTGCGATTGCAGCTACAGTGCTCAAAAAAGCCAATCTATACATATTTGACGAGCCAACATCATATTTAGACATAAAACAACGTATGAAAGTCAGCAAGTTCATAAAAGACTTAGCAAACAAAGATACTGCTGTTATGGTTGTCGAACACGACCTTATAATTCTAGATTATATGACTGATCTGATCCATATGATGTATGGAAAAGAAGAAGTTTATGGTATAGTTGGATTGCCTAAGACAACAAAATCAGGGATCAATGTTTACTTGACTGGATTTCTTAAAGAAGAGAATGTTAGATTTAGAAATTATCCTATAAAATTTGAAGAAAGAAGTGCAGAAAAGCTCAAAACAACATCTCCATTGATATCATGGACAAGCATTAAGAAAAAACTTGGAAATTTCAATCTTGAAGCAAAAGAAGGAACTCTACAAGAAGAGAAAGTTGTCGGTGTGTTAGGAGAGAATGGGATCGGTAAAACAACTTTTGTCAAGATACTAGCAAACGTCATAAAGACTGATGAAGGAGAGATTGATGAAAAAGTAAAAATATCATACAAACCTCAGTATATAGAAGAGAATGAAGAGATTGTAAGAATAATACTTAAAGACGCATTTGCAAAATACAAGAGCGTTTTGATATCAGATCTCAATATCGAACCATTGCTTGACAAAAAGACATCAGAGCTCTCAGGTGGACAGCTGCAACGTGTCGCGATTGCTGAAGCTCTTGCAAAAGATGCTGATGTATATCTATTAGACGAACCATCTGCATACCTTGATGTAGAACAACGTCTTAAGATATCTAAAGTAATTAAAGAGATGATGCGTATCAAACGTGCATCTGCAATTGTCGTCGATCACGATCTTTTATTTATAGACTATCTAAGCGACGAACTTATCGTATTTGATGGAATTCCAGCAGAATTAGGTAAGATTACAGGTCCATTAGAGATGGTCGAAGGCATGAACATATTCTTGGAAGATCTTAACATGACTTTCAGACGTGATGAAGAGAATCATCGACCAAGAGCGAATAAACCTGACAGTCAAATGGACAAAAAACAAAAGAAAGAGGGAAAATTATACTATAGTTAAAAATGGAAAGGCTAAAGATCTACTTGTTGATTGCACTCTGTGCATTTGCAGGAGCATTAGGACAACTTTTCTTGAAGATGGCTTCAGGAGAACTAGGATGGAAGCTTGCATCATTGCTTAATTGGAAGCTCATTGCAGGATTGGTATGCTATGGTATCACTACAGTAGCCTTTATTCTAGCATTGAAATATGGAAGATTATCTGTAGTCTCACCTGCAACGATAATAGGGACTTATGTATTAGTGATACTTTTCTCGATCCTGATACTCAATGAAAGCCTTGCACACTACAAATGGATAGGTATTGCTCTTACAGTGATAGGCGTCATAATAATAGCAAAATGAACAAATCATAAGAAATAAGATTGATATGATAAAAGCAATAATCTTCGACTGGAATGGCACACTATATAATAGAGATGTTATATTCCCGTTTACTAAAGAAATTCTTGATTACCTCAGTTCAAAATACAAATTAATACTTATCTCAAAAGCAAAACCTAATGTAGAAGAAAGAAAAAATCTGATCAAAAGCCTTGATCTAGAAGAATACTTCGAAAATATAATAGTGAAACCAGATAAATTCGCAGAAGATTATGCAGATTGCATAAAATCACTCAATCTCAAACCAGAAGAAGTCGCTATAGTCGATGACAGGACAGTGATGGGCATAAAGATAGGAAACAGGTTAGGCTGCAGAACAATCTGGATAACAGAAGGAAAATTCTCAAATGAATTGGCAAATGAAGAGACTGGCCAACCAGACGATAAGATCAGATCAATAAAAGAATTAAAAGAACTCCTATAATTTACTGTTTACTTCTCCCACCATCTTGTTTTTAGAGCTTCTTCTATCCCTCTTTTTTCTTCTTGTACATCAATATTGGGATTAAGCGTTACATTATATTCCAAAGCAGCATAACAACACTTTCTTTCTGCATCCTCACCTGAAGAGGCATTCCCTGCTAAGTACTCACTACCTGTACTCTTCAAAGTATCCCAATATAATTTCGAATGCATTGCTTCGTGCACAAGCATAGAAGAAAAACCCAGTACATGATATTTCGCAGGTTTATTCTTCACATAGACAGTTTTATTTCTTGTTGTAATCCAAGCATCTGATTTTTTCCTTAATGAAGGAGTAAATTTTATGATATCAATATAATTGCAGATCATATTGCCATAATAAAGAGCTTTTTGCAAAGCAAACTCTATTGAGCATGCAGCATTTTGCTTAAATCCCAAGTCTCCCTTAATCTTAACACCTTTATAATTGCCACCTCTCGAATTATGAGATACAACTGAATGCAGATGGTCTATAAAACCATAAAATCTTGCATCCTCTTCATATCTTTGCCCAATCTGATATTTTTCAGTATCAAGTTCTGCAATATAGCTCTTCATTCTCTTCATCAGATCAGTCTCTGGCCCAATATATTGTATATCGGGAATATCTGACCACTCAGTCATTTGTGCTTCTCTTAACTTTTGAATATTTTTTTCCATAGCCTTCTGAAATTTTCTATTTTGAGGGCCTAATTTTTTTGAATTCTCCATTATCCTTATCATATCATTGATTTGATTGTCAGAAGATTGATGCATGATTTGCGCTGTCAGGCCAAAATATGCCTGATTCTGCATATATGTCTCTTGATCTTCAGCACTCATCCTGCTCATCCTTGCTCTATCTTGATCTGTAAGGTTAGCAATCATGGATATTAAGAATAATGTGAGCTATTTAAAGCTCTGTTGTGGTAAAAGGTACAACTTAAGTTCAAAATAAGATAAGACAATAACTAAAATAAATTAATAAAATGAACAACTTAAATAAACAACTTAAATGAACAACTTAAATAAACAACTTAAATAAACAACCAAAATAAACAACCAAACTATTTATTTCATAAAAGTTTTTATAAAGCATAAATATCAATTCCTGATTATGACAGAAAATATAGAGAAAGCAAAGCAGGAAGTTAATGATTTATTCCAAAAGATCTCTGATGACATGGATGACTTTAGAAAAGGTTTTGGTCAATTCTCTGAAGGCGAAACGAATTGTTTTGATGCTCTTAACAAATATGCAAGACTATTGCATGAAGTAGAAGGATTAGAAAGAGAATTAAAGCATTTTGCAGCAGAAGGTTCAGATATTGATCAAGATGATCTCAATGAGTTCAAAAGTAATGTTAAAAGACGGGTGGAAGAGATTAATAAATACTCTGACTCCATGGAAAAAACATTGGATGAAATAAGAAAAGCTGAGATAAAAGCAGAATATATTGTCAAAGTTTGTGAACATCATTTGAAAATTGCTAAAAAAATACTAAAACATACAGAAAAGATATCTTAAGGAAGCCAAGTCTTATCATTCTTCAGTTTATCAGGAAGATACTTTGTGATTACATAATTAAGTCCCCAAGCTGCAAGCGCCTGCTGCTCTGCCCTTGTCTTCATCTTAGCCTGAAGTTCTAAAGCTTTCTTCCACGGTTTATGTGCTTTAATGAAAGGATCGTTCTTGATTGCATCCTTAAGCCTTTTGATATCAACATCTTTCAGAGGATGTGTAGGCAATTTATATTCTATGATATCTTGTGGTGTAACACCTATGAATTTAGCTTTAGGAACGCAAAAATATTTGTTAATATGTGCTGCATTTCCAGAACCGACCTTAAGTGTCCTATAGATATTTGCATATCCATATGGATCTCCATCCGTGAATACATAAACAGGTAATTTTTTTGCATCACTAAGACGACGTATGAATCTTCTACATGCTCTTGTAGGAACTCCTCCCATTGAGATCAAGATACAGTTCTGTTTCTTCCAGAAATTATGTTTGACCAGCCTTTGGAACATACCGGCTGTTTCAATTGCAAGTATGAATTTAGCATTTGTCTCAAACTTCAAAGATTCAACTGACGAAGGAATGCTATAAGCACCAGAACCCATCTTTGTACAGTCTATCTTTACCTCTTTCCCAGAATCAGAATCTTTATCTACAACAACAAGCTTTCCAGCGATGTCTCCGCCTTTCTCCTCAGGTATAAAACCAATCTGCTCCCGGTTAACCATAAGCATTGCTTCTACATCATCCATAACTGTATCTGACTCAGATTGTTCCTTGAATCTAGCATCTCCCCAGTTCTTGCTAACATAATACGCTTCTCTTTTTGTTGCAATATCATTTGTACCGATAAGATTCTTTGATAATGACATCATCCGAAGCGTCTGTGCAAATGTTTTAACGCTTGAGACCGTTAGGGTCCTTTCCTTGAATTTACCATTAAGCTGAAAATAACCTTCTTTAATATCATAATTAACATTAGCAAGACTTCTTAGTGGAGAAGAAAGTATAGGCTGTTCTGTCTTCTTAATCTTCTTATAGATCCCTTCTGCTATCTTCTTGATTGACTTCAGCACTTCACTCATTTTGTCTCCTCTTTCTTTTCTTTAGGATTATCTTTAGGATTATCTTCAGGATTCCCTTCAGGATCATCTCCTGATTCTTCATTCTTTTTATCATTATCTTCATCAAGCCCTTCTTCTACATCACCATTAGCACCAATCTTAGCAAGATCCTCGTCATAATCCTCGTTCTTGCTTGCATCAAAGCTCATATCCTCTACTTGCCCTCTTTTCTTCTCAAGAACTATCTCAAGATTTTGATTAAGGACAGATTTCTCTTTATCGCTCAACTCAAGAAGCTCAATCAATGCTTCGCTTACATGAGGGATGTATTTCTCAATTATTCCTCTTTTCTTCAATTCATCTCCGACACGCTTTTTCTTATGTACATAACTTGACAGTTTCCTTCCGCATTCCTGGATTGCAAGTTTTATCTCTTTTATTATTTCAGGATAATGAGCAATAGCTTCCTTGCTTTCTGACGTAAAAGGAACCCAAACAGAAGCAATATGTATTGCAATGACTAAAGGACCAACAGGAACAGCACCTCTGCTTTGGCTTATGCCATAATTTCTCCATGCAGTCTGGATGATCGACTTTGTAACTGCACATGCACCAGTCTGAAAAAGCAAAGGGACCCTATTTGCAAATCTGAGTACTCTTGCAGTTCCATCTCCTGGCAATGCCCCACCATAAGCAATAGCTGCTTCAATGACAAAAGGATTTCCCCTGTACACTGCTGGTGGTCTGGTTGTTGCACAATAATATTCAGCATTTATCTCCTTTCTAAGTCCCTTCTCAAGAAGTTCTGCAGTGATTGGCTGGATACAATCAGTAGGAGGAGCAATAAGTTTAGTCTTGCTTATACCATCCATCAGCTGCTCAACAAGCTCCCTCACCATATTTTTTGGCTTTGTATTAGGTGGTACAGATGAGTTTAAGCAGATGGTCTTTGCAGTACCAGAACCGATTCTGCAGAACTCTGATGTCAGGAAGCTTTGAAGAGTCCTTGCTTCAGTTTGCTTAAGCATGCTCATCATTACACCAAGTTCTACACCATAAGGATGTGGTTTTATCTCCTTTGGCTTATCAGGCATTTTATCTGTTGCCCTTGGAAAAATAATCTGTTCTGCCTTAGGATTTGTATATATTATTGTACAATGAGGATTTGTTATAGCAGTCTCCTTAAGATACTCATCGATGCTCTGGCTTCCACCCATATAACTCGCTTCAAGATCTATCTCAACCCTTGTACCATGAGTCTTATCCCATTCAACAATATCATCTTTCTGTATATGAGGTGCATTCTTTCTTGTATCTATCTTAAGCTCATAATAATGTGCAGGCTGGCTTTTTCCTATCTTAGAAGTAATTCTTGCAGCTTTACCAGTAGTAAGCTGCCCATACATGACTGATGCAGAGATACCTATTCCTTGCTGACCTCTGCTTTGCTTCATCGTATGGAATTTTGAACCATAAAGTAATTTTGCAAATATCTTTGGTATTTGCTTCCTGACAATTCCCGGGCCATTATCCTCAATAATCACCCTGAACCTATCATTTTGCATATCTATTACTTCTATAATTATCTCAGGAAGTTCACTTGTTTCTTCACATGCATCTAATGCATTATCCACGCCTTCCTTGATTGTTGTCATAAGCGCTTTACGTTTATTGTCAAAACCAAGAAGATGCCTATTACGAGAAAAAAATTCAGCAACACCGATATCTCGCTGCTTTTTTGCAAGTTCATGAGCTCTAGGCTCTTTTGCTGCTTTTTTCGACGCTGATGCCTTTGAAGCTAATGTTGTCTGTTCATCCATCTTAACTATTCACAGATATTTCGCCAGTGGAATTATTTAAATGTTTTTGTATTCTTGACAAAAACGTTTAAGATTAGCTTTTCTAATTTTTTAATGTTTTTGTATTCTTGACAAAAATATAAGCAAAATATCTCATTATTATAACCCGAATTTCTCCTGCATTTCTCTTTGTTTATGCAGGTTTCTTTGTTTTTCTAACCATTGATATACATTTGAATGAGGGCTTCCGCTCAAGAGCGATTCTAATGCTCTTCTTGCTAAAGATACAGAATCACCTCGTCCAATCACAGAAATAGTCTTGCCATATACGCATATGCTAACCTCTAAAAGATCCTCAATAACACGACGTGCTTTTCCTTCCTTACCTATTACTCTTCCTCGAAGCCTAATCATATCGTTTTGCGTCTTTGCATACTCTCCAATACTGATAATCTCAAGGATGTAATCTATTTTTTTCAGACTAAGCGCTATCTCAGGATTAAAGCCTCTTCCTATTGCTTTGACAATCTCAGCGCATGTGAACAATGTTAAGGGATCCTCTCCAGCAATGTTAACTTCTCCCTCTTTAGAATCTATGTTAAGGCTGGTACTTGTCGCTTTTTCAATCTCTGCTTTGACTTCCCCTTCCTTTCCTATTAGTACCGCAATTCTATCTTGCGGTATCTTAATTTGATTTATGAATTCTGCCATATTCAGTGTAACTCCTATTTTGTTTTTATTGTTTACGAATTTTTTCCAGTATTTCAATGCAATCCTCAGTAAGTCCGCATTTTGAATTAAAAAAAGATACAATATTCTTAATATCCCTCTCAAGAAGTTCTTCTGAACTAGGATTTCTTACTGTAGTAGCCTGAGAAAAATCAATCATAACAGGTTTTTCATTAAAATTTAAGATATTAAATTGTGAAAGGTCACCATGCACAAGTCCTGCTTTATAGAGTTTAGTTATATCATCAATCAACTCATCAAAAAATTTTTTAGGATTATTGGGAATTGAATTTTTTAATTCATTTGTAGGTTCATTATCACCAATCATCTCCATAACAATGATATTATCCTTCACCTTATATGGGCTTGGAACCCTTATCACTTCTCTTGCTTTCATCAAATTCCGAAACTCTCTTTGCGTCCAGGAGAATACTATTTCTCTTTTCTTATTGCTAAGTGTCTGATACCTAGGATCTTGCTTGATATAATCAAACATTTTGTTAAAATTACAATTTTCAAGCCTATATATTTTTACAATAACTAATTCTCCATCTTTTTTCTCTGCAGTAAATATATTTGCTTCTTTTCCAAGAGCGATTGTACTCTTAAGATCCTCAAAAAAGCCTTCTGAAGATAATTTAAATAGATTTCTAAGAGTAAATTGATCAAATACATTATTGTATGTCTTAAATTTCTCTCTTGTTATTTTAGGCATATAAGAGAAGATTGTCACTCGAGTTTTTAAATATGATTATTTCATCAATAACGTTTAACAAAAGAATAAGTAAAAAGATCATAAAAAACTTCAAGTATTTATCTTCTACCCATAACAAGATACGCATTTTGAGAAGGAAAACCATTAAAATCTGCAGGCACAAAAATAAAATTCGAATAATTTGAATTTAAATTAAGTGTAAATCTGCATTCATCCCTCATAGCAACAGGAATTGGTTCAGCAGCCCTAAAAAGAGAATGATATTCATAGTTCCTGCCAATAAGCTCTTTAAGCCTACTCATATTAGAATCACCAATATATCTTGCAATTACTCCTTCTAATACTTTTTTAGGTTTATCTGAGAGAGCAATAAGTTCATGCATTTTCAACTCAACCTCATAGACTCATATCTGAATTCATCTGCATATATAACTGGATTATCAATTCCTTTAAAAGTCATTACTTCACGAGTATATGCTCCTTTAGGAAGATATTCTGGTGCCATCTTATCAACCAGGTATAAATATCCTCTTCTAAAAGATTTTAAACATTCTCGTCTTAGTTTTTGAGGAAAATGCCTATAAGGCGTCTTCATCGTTGTACTTGATGTCACCCTATCATTAAAATCATCTTTATAGCTTTCAAATTCATGATTTAAAAAATCCACAAACTCTTTTTCAGAATCAAACTGTCCTACATTTCTTAAATCACCTAGATCAGTCACACCGACGTAAATTAGCCCATTCATTTCATATATCAAAAAATTACCAATATGATTATTTGTATATACTTTGTCAGAAGCCCATGTAGACCCACTTGCACTAAGACAACCTTTTGCAATACCAGCAAGATAAGAAAGATTAACAAGTATTCTATCTCTTGCAAGTTTTTTTTCACCTCTTAAATCATTTTTTGTAAGATGATATATGACTTCATCAAATCTAGTATCAGCTTTTATTTCAAGTGCAGAAATAGTAATATCATTAGGACGCATATAATGATAATCTCTTACTCTATCAAAAAAATTATTTCGATTTTCTACAAAAAATCTCTTTGACTCCCTAAGTCTCATCCCATCAAAAAATAATAGCTCAGAAGTAAATGGAAAAATTTCTATCATGAATGGCTTTATAGGATACCTAAAATCCTCTTTATACCCATCAATACATCCTTCTGTTGCATGATTTACTTGTTCAAGTACAGCCTCCTCAAGTGCACAACAACCCCATCTACTAGTGCCATATTTCAGATGAAGCTTAGGCCTCACACCCTTAAGCCTGATATATTTTCCACCTTTTGTCTTAATAATAGCACTTCTGAGTCCAGAAGCTATACCTTCAAGACTCTCGCAAGTAGGCATATCAAGAGAAACAGCCTCTTCACGAAGAGATCTATTTATAAACCATGATAATGAAGCATTATTCCTATTAGTCTTAAACATTGAAACTTTCCTTCTAGGGAAGAATAACAAAGTATCTCCAAAATTACCTTCAGATATGCCTTTTTTTTCTTTTTCTACAAATTCCTGATCTGTAATAAAATAATGCATAATGATTAAAAATCCTATTTCATTTAAAAAATATATACTTTTTACCACTCTAAGATGGTTAAAAATACCCCAAAACCAAAACTTATTTAAAGTTTAACTCCTTTCCCAAATAGCATATACACAAATGGGTCCTTTGATGAGCTGAAACTTTATAGTTTTGGCATTGAATCATAGCACTTTGCTATGTGCCGAGTGTTTAAAACTTGCAAAAGATTTAAACACGACCGCATGAAGACACTCTTGTGTATAACAGCCTGGTGCGAGAGTACTCATGGGAGCAGTCGCTAAAACTTAAGGCGCAAGTCATAAGCATCACAACTAATCATTGTGGTGGCAAGCAATGAGCTTGGGAGTTAGTATTTCAGGCAACATTTTTCATAATCATTAATAATTCACAATTATTGATAAATAAGATTTAAAGAACTAGAATTTAACATTCAAAATCATTTACTAAGTTATTCATTAAAATAAAGCTTTAAATAGCTTGTTTATTAGAAAAAAGAGAGACAACGTCACAAAGCAACAGAATAGCAATAGATTAGTAGACGAATTAACTTAAGTATATGGTAAGTGTTTCTAGTTCTAAACTGTCGTAGGGGGAAAGAAAAATGGCAAAGATAAGTCAAGTTTCAGCTAAATATATAGTTCACGCAAAAATAGAAATTGATGGTGTTGTTGACAGACCAGATGTAATAGGTGCAATTTTTGGCCAAACAGAAGGTCTTTTAGGAGCAGATCTTGAGTTAAGAGAACTTCAAAGATCAGGTAGAATAGGCAGGATAGAAGTTGATATGAACACTAAAGGAGGTAAGACTTCCGGTACAATTATTATCCCTTCATCCTTAGATAAATCAGAAACATCCATTATTGCAGCTTCACTGGAGATTATTCAAAGAATTGGCCCATGTAATGCTAAAATAAGGGTAGAAAGTATTGAAGACATCAGAGTAAGCAAACGTGATTTCGTTATCACTAGAGCTAAAGAATTACTTAAGAATATGATGTCTACATCCAGCCCTGATTCACAAGAACTTTCTGAAGAAGTAGCAAATTCTGTAAGAGTAATGGAAATAACAGAATATGGACAAGATAGGTTACCAGCAGGACCTTCAATAGAAGAAAATGATGAGTTAATTATTGTCGAAGGAAGAGCAGATGTAATCAATCTTCTTAAACATGGATTCAAGAATGTTATTGCTACAAATGGTAGTTCTGTAGTCTCAGATACAATCATTGAATTAAGCAAAAAGAAGACTTGTACAGTTTTTACTGATGGAGACAGAGGAGGAGATCTTATCATCAAGGCATTAATAAGTGTCGCTGAGGTAGATTTCATAACAAAAGCTCCTGATGGAAAAGAAGTTGAAGAAATAACTAAGAAAGAGATCCATAAGTGTTTAAGAACAAAGATTGCTGCTGAACAGATTAAGCTAGAGATTGATTCAAAGCCAAAGTCAGATAAGATACAAGAATCATCTTTCAAAAGAGCAACAAATAAGCAACAGGAGACACACAATAAAAGACCACAATCATCAGCTCCGGCACCTAGCAGATATCAATCAAGAGCACCAACAAATAGATCTCAACCATATTCTCCTCCTGAGAAAAAGAAAGAATCTATTACTTCTCAAGAGAAAAATGAGTTCAAAAGACTACTTGAAGATTTGGTTGGTACAAATGGAGCGTACATCCTAAATGATAAAAAAGAAATATTGGGAAAAGTTCCAATAACTGAATTAAACAGCACAATAAAAAGCTTAGGTTCAGGAATCTATGCTATAATCCTTGATGGAAGTATTGATTCAACCATGATACAAGTTTCTGAAAAAGCAGAAGTAAAGTATATGGTAGGAATGGAACTCAAGGTTAAAGCAACAGCAACAAGAATAAACCTTCTTACTGTCGATGACATGTAAGAATATTTTATTTTTATTATTTAATTTTATAATTTAACTATCTTTCTTTAATTTTTTATTCTATCTTATACAACGTACTGCTTTTTCTCCAGAATCCTTATTTGCATTTGATATTTCACCAGTTTTAACATCAAAATAATAAGCAAAACCATTCATACCTTTCATCGATGTACTGCTCCAATAGGCATCATGTTTATTTGAGTCCCAATAATCTATAGGACAACCCATTTCCCTATTACATGCATCAAGCCAAAAATCATTCCATAAACATCCTTCACCCAAATATCCTACTTCACAACTAGGAAGTTTCCAATCATCAAAACCAGCATATTCCAAATTATCACAAACATCACATGCAGGATAATTTTCTCCTAACCCTAAGCAATTCTCATTACTAATAGCTCCTGTAGTCTGCCAAGAGTACATCTTAGGGGACTTAAATCCAGATATTGTAGTCGACCACATCCTGCCATTCAGATCACAGAAAAGATTATCACCATCAATTGCAATTGCTTGTTGTACATATCCTTGACAAGAATCACCTTTTATTTTAACAATTTCATTTTTCATAATAACATTAGAATAAATTATAGTATTAAAAATATGAGAAAGTATAGCCTCTTTTGATTTAAGATTATATTTAACTGTCATTTGCGACTCAAATGTTCTTTCCAATAATTTATTCTCACAATGCATAACAATCACTTTCGCATCATGTGATTTAAGAAAACTGATATTATCAGAAAGTGTACTATTCTTACATTGAGCAATATTTATTTCTAAATCATATGCAGTCCTATCCATAGAATTATGTAATATAAATCTTATCTCATCCTCGACAACTGCAATATCATAAATAACAAAATCTTGTTTTGATTCATTTAAGTTAGATATAACGCCATATAAGAATAACAAAGCATAAAATGTGATGAAAGATATGAAAAAGAAGATTAATATTTGAACTCCCCTATATCCTTTAAAATGAGCTTTTTTATCTTTCATATTATCTTTCACAGATTTAAATATACTATTTCTAAAATCATAAAGACACAATATAAATATTTCGATTATATGTTGATGAAACGAAAATTATATATTTAAGCGTATTTAATATACATATATGGTAGAAAGAGTCTTGACTTGCAAGCATTGTGGAGGAAAATATCCACCTGAAATGATGAGATATTTTCAAGATGCAAAAAATCTTATGTGTACAGAATGTGTTAGAAACATTAAAAACCCTAAAAAAGAAAGTAGAGAAGAGAGAAAAAGTGAGAATAATGAGGAGGATTCTAAAAAACATAGATTCAAATGTCAAAAATGCAGCCATATATTCCAAATTAAAGAAGGATTCAAGGAACAATGCCCTTATTGTAGTGATATTGATTTAATATCTCAAGAATGGAATTCAGATCTAGATGCATTAATAGACGATTCAAGTAAATCCATATATGATAATTAATTCTATCTGGTTATATTTATTATCTAACCATAATTAAGAGATTATATTTTTATTAAAAATTACTGTTAATATTTAAGATTTAGAGCATGACTCACATCAACTACATCTTTTATATCTTCTTTTGTCAGCTTCTTTAATTCTTCAAAATCAGCAACCTTTTTCTTTTTAATTACTCTATTGAAAGAATCCATATGTGTTCGAAGAATTGCTCCAAGTAATTTATTATGCTTCTGAATACATGCATGGCATACGAAATCTTTACCTATTACTTCAAGCCAATCTTTCTCTTTACCACATATATCGCATTTCATGTTAATTAATCCTGTGAATATGGTTTTTAAATCTTACGATAATTTTCGCTAAAATATGCCTGAAATCGTAAAATTTAAGCTCATCAATCTTTTAATTGATGATGTTTAAATATTTCGGAAATAGCAGAAATATCTTTTGTTATTCGTATTTTATCCCGAAGTTTAGCTGAACCAGGCAAACCTTTTGTAAAATACATTGCATGTTCCTTGATAATTGCCATTTTGATATCATATTTATTAGCAATCTCAAGATATTCACTAAAAAGCTCAAATTTATCCTTTTGTTCAATTTTTTCCCCATTATCTAAAAAAGCATTTATTTGCTTAAATATGAAAGGATTACCAAGACATCCTCTTCCAACCATCACAAAATCACAACCAGTCTCATCAATCATCCTCTTAGCATCCTCTGCCTTAAATATATCACCATTTCCAACTACGGGAATATCAACACTTTCTTTTATTTCCTTTATCTTATCCCAATCTGCTTTACCAGTGTAACCTTGACTCTGATAACGTGCATGCACACTCAACATATCTGCACCATTCTTTTCTATTATCTTCGCTGTTTTAAGGTAATTAGCTGACTTAGGAGTGATACCAAGCCTGATCTTACCAGATACTGGTAAATCTGTAGAATCACGCATAGTAGAGATTATCTCACCCATCTTAGCTGGTCTCTTTAATAAGGCGCATCCTGCACCTTGATTCATTACTTTTCTTACTGGACATCCAAAGTTAAAATCAAACATATCAGGTGAGATATAATCAAACTCATTTTCAAGCAATTTAATGCTTTTCTTAATTGCATCTATTCTTGTACCAAATAATTGTAAAGCAACAGGCGACTCATCAACCGATGTCTGAGCCATCCTAAGAGTTGCTTTATTCCCACGTTCTACAGCATTAACATTTATCATTTCTGTAAAATTAAGAGCAGAACCATACTTATGACAGAGAACCCTATAAGCGATATCATTAACTCCAGCCATTGGCGCAAGAAATGCTTTTCCTTTTAATTTATTAAGCTCCATTTTATTAAAAATACTACTAAAACAAAATTTAAGATTTTATATATACAAGTATTATGTTTGCTAATATATGTGTATATTAAATTTAATCAGACATATAATCCTTGGGTTTATTTAGTAAGAACCATTGCATAGGTTTATTGAAGATTGCTTTAAATATCCCAACATTAACAAACCAAGTAACTACGAGCCCTACACTAAAAGAAGAGGCAATCATCTTAAAGACGAGTCTCAACCTTTTTGCCCTGTATAAAGCAACAGAACTCGCAATAAGTAATCCAAATGTAAGAAGTATATTTCTTGTTGTCTCTAGAGTAAATTTCATTATATTTATAGGTCCAGGAGTATCAGTTACGAAACTAAGTACTCCAAAAATAGTTAAAAATAATATGAAAGTAGGGATCATATATCCAAAACCACCAAGAAAAGATAAGATTTTATTCCAGACTGAATTTGATTTTACTCTTATTAAATCCTTTGCATGGAGCTTATATGCTGATATAACGCCATAAGCCCATCTCATCTGCTGTTTGTAAAGATCTTTTAGTGTAGATGGAGCCTCATTCAAGCATTCGACTTCAGGAAGATATATTATTTTCTTACCATGCTTATGTATTCTTAATGAATACTCAATATCTTCTGTAAGTGCTCCTGAAGTCCAACCACCAAACTTAACTAAATACGATTTTTTTACGCATTCTGCTGAACCGCATAAAAAACCTGTATCATATTTTTTCATAACTGGCAAGAATATATATTGGAATGTAAAAACAATTGTTGATGCAAGAGTTGTTACAAGATTTTGATCAGTGTTTGTGAATTTCCATCTTGCCTGGACAGCAGCAATCTCTTTATCATGCAAAAAAGGTGCAACTATTTTCTTTAGGAAATCATTCTCGGGAGCAAAATCAGAATCAAATACAACGATCAAATCACCCTTTGTATACTTCAACATATTATTTAGATTGCCTGGTTTAAAACCGATATTCTTCTCTCTTCTAGCGACTTTTACTTGTGGATGCTCTGCTGCAAATTTATCTATCTCATTAGATACAGCTTTATCATTGCTATCATCACCTATAAGAATTTCATATCTATCTTTAGGATAATCAAAATCAAGACATTTTCTTGCACATCTTAGAGCTATTACTTCATTTCTTGTTGGTATTTGTATAGTTACAAAAGGAGCTTTTTTTCTATCAAACTTATAGTGTTTAGTTTTCTGTTTGATCAGTAAAGCATATACTGTAAGTATCAAATATAATAGAGATATACCTGCTGCAAAGAATAACAAGACATAAAATAAGTTATTAAAGATTATATGAAGATAATCAAGTATGATCCTTCCATATGCTGCTTGTTTAACCGTGAAATCGACAAAAGCTCTGAATAATTCCTGAAATGTTTCTAATACCATTATTACACACTACCTCATTATTACCAAATTATGTGGGATAGTACATGTTCCCTTTTTAAATGTTTTTCATAATTTTACAATATCAAGCTATAAAATAGCTTTTTTTCATAAATACCAGTTTTATCAAACTAGCTACTATAATGCCATTTAATACTATAGTATATGGAAAATAAAGGAATATCGCAAGTATATTCTTCAGATTCAATCTATCTTTAAATAAATAAATAGCCCATGTAATCAAAAAAACACTGATTATACCTGAAGATACACCGAAGATATTATACAGCGAGATCCCCCATACAGGAATCTTATAGATTACATAAAATGGCCCAATTAATGTAAACCATCTAAACAGATATGCAGCAGTCTCAATACCTGTAGCAGGCAACCAATAGTATACTTGATACATGATAATAGGAAATGATATCAAAGCGTAAGCACTCCACCAGTATTGATTAATGAACAAGAAAAGAATAGAAGGATTTGATTTCTTTGTGAACAAAACTCTATTCTTACTCAACGCTTGCAGTACACCAGCCCACCAACGCATCCTTTGTTTATACAACAATGAAAAAGTATGCGGAACAATTGTATAACCTAAGGCATCATGTACGTTCACGATCCTATATCCTGCTGAATATATTTCTAATGCTATATCCATATCTTCTGTCATAGTATCTTTCTTAAAATAACCTATTTTTTTTAATACGCTTTTTCTATAACAAGCAAAAGCTCCAAAAAACCATATCCCGTTTCGGAATAATGTAGAAAAACTTTTCCTGATCAAATTATTATAATGGTATTCGACATTCTGGAATATACCAACCAATGAATTAGAGTTATGCGGTATGCATGATCCGTTTGTTGCACCAACATTCTTATCATAAAAAGGTCTGACAAGCTTCTTTATTGAATCAGGATGAACAAAAGTATCAGCATCTAGGCTAATGATTAGATCATGTTTCGCATGCTTCACACCTAGGTTCAAGCTCTCTGACTTCCCATTATGTTCACCCATTATCACAGATATATTGCTATATTTTTTTTTGTATTCTTTCAATATATCAGCTGTATTATCTGTTGAACCATCATCTACAACTATAATCTCAACCTTCTGTTTCGGATAATTCAGCTTAAAGATATTATCAAGACATTTTCCAATATTCTTCTCTTCATTATAGCATGGAATTAGTATGCTGATAAAAGGTTTAAATTCTTTGAAACGTTCCTTTCTGAATATGGATAGAACTGCAGCTACAAATATAAATATAAGAAATGCAAATAATACAAAGAATACTACTGATCCTACAAGCATAATTATATCTTGTGCCATAATAGAAGACTATGTTTATTGATTAATAAAGCTTTCTAAAGCTCAATTTGAACTCAGATTTGCATATTAAACCTGAATTATCCCAAATGTGAAAAGAATGAACATGACAATACCTATTATCTCAGCTATAATAGCACCAGATATGAGCAAAGAACTTATTATAATGCCGATAAGCTTATGAGGATTTTTCAATTTCCAGCCTATTTTTAGAGCTTTGTATGCAAAGTAGAATGAAGCAGGAAAAAATATCAATATATTAAGCACATTCAGAAAAACACCTGCTAATTGAAGGATAAATGAGATTAGAATATTTTTATAAACACCTTTTGTTTTATTCTTCCTTGGCATATAAATCTCACCTTAAAATATTATTTAAATAATCTTTCCTTTCTGCCAATCATAAAGGATTTTGACTGCGGCCCTTCTTGTATCAGCACTACCGCCTTTCTTAAAAAAGTTTAAGCTTTTTGCTACAGCTTCAAGAGTAGTATCTCCATCATCAACAAAAGCTACCCCATACCACTTTTCAATTTTATTTTCATTATCCTCAAAAAGAACAACTGCAGCATCTTCTGGATCTTTAGCTTTTTGAGGATCTTTACTACCGATTAATACATGTTTAACTTCATCTTGTTCCATGAAAGGTATAACTCCTGGAGTATCAAGCATCATCATCTTCGCAGAGATCTTTACTTTCTGTACACCTCTTGTATACCCTGGTTTATGTCCTGTTTTTGCCTTCCCTCCACCACCAGAGGCTGCATTTATCACAGATGACTTACCTACGTTTGGATAACCAAGAACACCCACAGTTACTTGTTTACCTTTTGCAAGACGCATAATTTCGTTTCGTAAGACATTTGTTCCTTGATGCTTCTTTGCAGACATAAAGACACAATTGGTAAACTCTTTCTTAATCTCTTCAACTTTTTTTCTCTCAACAAGATCAGACTTATTTATTACATACAAGATTATTTTTCCTTTTTTCTCAATTTTGTTCTCTAATTCTTCATGTCTTGTTTGATCAACAAGTCTTGCATCTAAAACCAAGAGTAAGATATCAGAATCATCAATTACAGCATTTACAATTTTCCAGAAGTTTCCCATTATCTTCTTTTGATCTTCAGATCATACATCATGTTCTCAAGTTTTTCAAGATTCCACTTTATCTGATCAGATTTTTTCCTTAATTCACCGTTCCTTAAGTTAAAATTCAAGAATTCATGATAAAGTTCATCTACAATATCTCTTATTTTCTCAGCCTCACTGATCTTATCTTTTATAACAAGATTAACAGCTTTTCTCATAAGTTCGCCAGTCAAATCACACAAACCAAGCAGATATGCATATGTATCCACATTAAGTTCATCTCTAGAAATTATCTTATTATCCTTAACATAATGATAAAATACTAAAGCCTCAACAAATTCTTGCCTTGCAACATTTGCCATTCCTGTATCAAAACTTTTCTCAGGAAGCTTTTTCATCATTTCTTTTATTTTTGTTACATGTTTGCCTGCATCATCAAGATTCCCTTTATGTACTGCATAAATTACTAGCTTTGATTCCTTGATAATCTTCCTAGATTGATCGATAGTAGTCTCTCTATTCTTATCAAATACTTCTAGTTCTTTTCTCATTTGGTCAAATTTTTTCTTGTCTATCATTTTAACACAAAGAAGAACTCTTATTTTATAAAAGTTTGTCAAAAACAGTTTAAAACAAAAATAAGAAGTTTGTGCCTAATATAGGGGAGGTGGGTGGGAAGAAGCGAATTAATATTCAATTCAAATGCTATATTCTTCAAGATGAAAAATAATAAATAGCATTTGGACTACAAATCTGCTCTGGCACAAACTTAAAAGCAAACAATTTAAAAGATTAAAGCTTACTACTACATATATGAACCCATACACCAGAAGGCATAGAGGAATAAGTATAACAAGTGCTGTAATGATATTGATGATTATCAATATAGTTGCATATCTTCTACAGATGATAATTCCTGGTTTTACTGAATTCTTCCTGCTCAATTCAAGCAAAGTATTAATGGAACCATGGCGTTTAATAACTTCTATGTTCTTACACAGCTTAAGAAATCCCTGGCATATAGTATTCAATATGTTATGGCTTTATTTTTTTGGATCACTACTTGAATCAAAGATAGGTCAAACAAGATTTATGATTGTATATTTTGTATCAGGTCTTCTTGCAAGTATTGGTGCAGCAATCTTTTATCCTGCTGCGTTAGGAGCTAGCGGAGCTATCATGGGGATAGTGGGCACAACAATAATACTCATGCCCCATCAAGTGATATATATTAATTTCATTCCAGTTCCTCTGTGGATAGCAGGTATAGCGTTCGCTGTCATGGACACATTTGGCATATTCATCCCTGATGGTACAGGTAATATTGCTCATTTGATAGGTCTAGGTCTAGGTTTATTATATGGAATCTATCTAAAGACAAAAAAAGTTAAAGCAGTCAAAAGAATCAAGAAAAAAAGTCATCTTGACGCTGGTGATATGGAAGAATACATGCGAAGCGGCAGAATATAATTTTTCTTAATATTTCATCTGCAATCTATAATAATCAATAATAATTCTTTTAATCTTATCTAAATTTATTATTCTATTTTCTATAATAATTCTTTTAAATCAGCTATTTCTACCTAATACTTATCATGGCAAAAAAACAAGAAGCACTTAGCACAAATCCTAATGAAATCTGCAAGGATTGTTCATTCTGGAAACAATTTGAAGATGAATGTTGGTATCATTGGAAGGAAAAGAAGTTCTGTTCTATGAAAGTAGAGGACAATGATAACAACAATGATGACAACAATATCAACAACAACTTCGAAGAAGCCAAAGACAAATTCAAAATTGAATAAATTAATCAAAATACAAATTAAATTTATTTTAACCGATTCTATTTAGATAAAATATAAATATAAGTTAAATAAAAAAACACTATATGGTCCTAGAACAGCTATTCAAACTAAAATGGATTGAAAGAAAAGAGCATTCTTTTTTCCTAGGCTTAATCTACAGTTTTCTAGGTATCTTGTCAGCATATCTCATAATTCCAAGCTACGCAGGCATAATGAGCATTGCATTTACATCAATACTTCTAATACCATCACTAAATCAACTTCTCAAAGAAGAAGAAAATGTAGAGATAAGAGAAAAAAAACTATCATTAAGACTTTTGTTCAAAGACCACAAAGACATAATAAAAGTTTATTTTTTCATGTTCCTCGGTATATTCACAGCATATTTCTTATTAGCTCTAATACTAGGAAAAACATTCAGTATGACAATATTTGAAGGTCAATTAACAATGACAGGAATAATAGGTGCTGCAACAAAAGGAGGATTCTTTCAAAGCATTGTATTAAACAACTTAATTGTTTTCGTAGTTTGTTTTCTACTATCATTCTTCTATGGAGCAGGCTCAATGCTCTTCCTTACAATCAATGCAAGTGCATGGGGAGTCTATTTTGGATATGTCCTAAAAGATACTCTAATGTTTGCAACTGGAAACAAAATCACAGCTTTTTTTGCATTCATCCTACCTATCTTACCACATACAATCACAGAAGCATTATCATATATTAGCGCAGCAATTGTAGGTGGAGTAGTCTCTAAAGCAGTATTAAGAGAAAAGCTTTTCTCAAAGAAGTTTCATCATGTAATTACTGATGCACTATTATTTTTAGTAATAGGAATCATATTAGTCATAATAGCTGGAATATTTGAAGCATATGTTTTCTAAGAAAAGGCTTATGCCTTGGACTTTATGAACTAAGTGTACTTCGTCTTATGAGATAGATACGTCCAAAATCCTCATATTATCTTAAAGATTTTGGCTGAGTAAATTGGCATAAGCCTGACTAAAAAATTACAAAAATTAAAAGAAAAGAAATTAAAAAAATAAGAATTAAGCAATCAAATCTTCAATGACTGCTCTGAATTCTGCTGCTTCTGAAGCAAGATCATCATCCCTTTCATATCCATTTCCAACTCTGCTGTATTTACAACCGAATACGAATGTAGGGATTGAACCTTTTGGATTGTACTTCTGATATACTTCCATATGTTCAGCTGGAACTTCACCTTCAACTGCATCTGTTAGTGTATCATCATTGATATCAATTTCCCAATGATAAGCTACTATTTGACCAGCATCAA
>CAZOOV010000012.1:0-78504 GCA_964581515.1 uncultured Methanosarcinales archaeon
AATTAATGATTTAGTGAATTTCTCTTCTTCTTTATTGTCTTTACGAGTTGTTTTTCTCTCTTTTTTCCTTAATTTAATCGATATTAAGTTTTTTCCCTCTTTTTCTTTTTTTCTTTTTTTCTTTTCTTTAATACTTTCTTCTAATCTTTTTATTTCATCTTCATCTTCAATTAATGATTTTGAGAACTGTATATCATCATTATTTTCTTTAGAATTTAATATTTTAGATTTTCTGGGAGTTTTTCCTTTTTTTAATCTTTTTCCTTTTTTCTCAGGTAATTGTTTAATTGTTATTGCTTTTTCTTCTTCTTCTATCTCTCTCTCTAACTTATCTATCTCTGTCTCTTCTTCTTTTAATGATTCAGTAAATTTGTCGACTTTCTCTGGTT
Organism: uncultured Methanosarcinales archaeon; assembly: GCA_964581515.1. Lineage (GTDB taxonomy): Archaea > Nanobdellota > Nanobdellia > Woesearchaeales > JACJVV01 > JACJVV01. The sequence goes on from CAZOOV010000012.1 coordinate 390, forward strand.
TGCTTCTTTTTTTTGTCATTGTCCTTTTACTCAACATAGGAATTATTAAACTTTTTCATATCAAAACATCTTATGTTCTTTTTAATGAGATTTTTATTTTCATGTGTTGATACGTTTAGCACATAACATTCTCCACAAGGTATATTATCACATTTAATACATAAAGGGTTTTTGTTAAGGAAATGTGTGGCATTTTTATTTAGAATAATGCTTTTGATATCTGATGAATTAACATTTCCTAATATGAACTCATTTTTATATTGTCTAGATTCATCACAAGGGTATATGTTTCCATCTGGATCTATTGTTAAATGTTCTCTAATTGCTATGCATTCTGGCTTGTATATGGCTTTTTTCTCGTTTTTTCTCGTTTTTAACTCCTCATACATCATATTAATTGATTTAGATTTATTTTTTTTTAATTCGTTCTCTATTTTTATGAGAAATTCAATATAATCTGTTGATGAGATGCTAATCTGTTTGTATTTATCTTTAGCATTTCCTAACTCTTGTGGCATTCTGAGATCTATTCTTTTTATTTTGTTGTTAATTATAGTATCTGTTATTTCTTTGTATTTTTTTAGATGATCTTTTGTTACTATACATGTTACTGTATAATCAATATCTGTTTTGTTTAGTTTTTTTATGGTATCAATGACTTTTTTGAAATTCTTTTTAGTTTTATCTCTGTATTTAATATGTAATTCTTCAGTACCATCTAGGCTTATGTGAAACGAAATATTGTTATTTTTACAGAATTTAAGTAATTCAGGTGTGAGTGATTCACAATTTGTGAAGAGAATAATTTGATTATCTGCTTTCTTATCTTTGTCAATCTTTTTTATCTCTTCTACCATATATTTGAAAATATTATAGTTCAGAAGCGGTTCATTTCCTCCAAATGTTATGCTTAGAGGAGATTTTGAGTTATTTTTTAGAAATGAGATAGTTTTTTTTGCAGTGTTTAAATTCATGGATTTATTATTTTTTTTTGCATAACAATATCTACAATTTAAGTTACATTTATTTGTTATTATTATATTGTATATGTTGATTTTGGATTCTTTTTCTAGATTGTCTGCATGTTTTTTTAATATGGAATAGAATTCTTTAATGAGACGTTGTTGTGCTAATATTTGAGCCTTATTGAGTGGTTTTTTTTTGTTGAAATCCATCTTTTGACAGATTTCCTTACAAATATCAGTTTTTTTTGTTTTTGGTCTGAGAAATTCTTTTTTGATGCCTTTTTCTATATCTCCTATTATTTTTTTATTACATGTTTGACAGTATGGACATATTATGAACTTTCCATCAGGCATGAATGCAATGTCGTTGAATATGTCTTCTTTATTGTCGATATCCTTTGTGATATAGTCTTTAAGAATAAGATAATAATCTTTGAATCTATATTCTTTTAGGAAATCCATTATTTTATTTATTTCATTTATTATTGTCTTTGTATTGGCATATGTGAAGCCTTCTCCCATTGCAATAGAGAATCTGATAAGAGTATCAGTCTTTAAACAGATACTCTTGTAAATCTTATAGAAGCCTCTATAATTTTGTTTGTTTATCAATAAACCAATTTCAATATCATAACTTTTAGTTTTGCACAAATGTATATTTTCTAATGCTTTTTTTAATGGTTTTGAAGAGAAGGATTCTGCTGAATTGATTTCGTTTAAGCTTATTCGCATCTCAATATTGTTATCTTTAAGGAATTTAATCTTATTTTTCAACTGAATTGTACCATTTGTGTTTATCATAAATTTGATGTCCTTTTTCTTTCCGTAGTTTATCGTTTCTTTTACTTTTTCCCATTCAAGCAATGGTTCTCCACCAAAAAGAATGATTTTTCTCTCTTTACTTTCTGAGTTTGAAAGCATGTCAATAGTTTTTTTGATATAAGAAATGGGCATAGTTGTTTTCTTATGTTCTTGATAGCAATAGCTACAATCAAGATTGCAGTCTTCAGTCAAGAAAAGATTTATCGTACTTAACCCCATTTTTATGATAATAGGATACTCGGCTTAAATAATTTTCTAGAGAAATGCTTGTGAATACTCACATACACATTTTATGACTCATATGACTACAATGACTACTGTGTTTGCAGTCATTGGTATGTGATACAGTTTGTGGACAATCTGCTAATTCACTGTAAGATGCATGTCCTGAAATGTGTTCATGCGTGCCACGAAGACCTTTATCAGCTGGAACATGTTCAAAAGTCATTTTATTACCATGACCTCCATAACCAGGAGGACCAAAACCCCCATAATCCAATGTGCCACAATTTTTATGCCTATTATGGTTTGTTGTAGTATCACAACCAGCACCCATGCCTTTGTATTGGTTTGTGAGAGGTGTATATGTGCATCCAGAAGTTCCATCACCTGTTGTACATAACCATGAACAATCTTTTCTACCACAGAACCAAGTCATATGTTCTTCTCCTATATCTGTTCCATCATCTGATTCTGCGGCCTGGTCTTTGAGGCCTACATCTGCATTACAACTTTCTCCAGTAAGCGTATGTCCTGCATTTGAATCAAATTCACTTCCTCCAGGTGTACAAAAAGGACCAATATTTCCTTCCATCCCTGGCCTATGTGGATTTGGACTGCATGTACTACCATCTCCAAATTCTGCATCACCATTAAATGCTTGAAGTCTTGCTATTATGCTGGCATCTATAGGAGTTACTGCTGGATCAAATGTTGCAGAAACTTTTTTTGCAGTTATACCTAAGCCACTTATTATGAGCGCGCCTTTAATAAGATTAGATTTAGATATGCTGCCTTGCTCATCCATCAAGAAGGCTTTGAACTTCTTTTTTATCTTAGGGAGCATGCTTATTCAAATATAATTCCTTGTTTATAAAACTTTTCGTCGACCCAACTTTCGAAAATTTTCTTAATCTCAGGGTCTTGAAGCTTTTCAAAAATATAATCAAACTGAGCCATCAGTATTTTGCATCTGCTTGTGCTAAGTACATCACTTATAGGACTTCCAGTTTCACCATAATGACAAACAGGGCATACCCCACAATAGGCCTTATAGGCACAGTAATCGCAATAATATGAATCATTTATTGTTGAAGATATTATATTAATTGATTTTTGCTTTGTTACAAGCTTAGGGATACTCTCATCTTTTGTATCTCCTATCTCAAACATTTCATCCTGGAGTGTTCTAGCTTCATCGCAAGTATATATCTTGCCATCATAATCATATGCTATCTGTCCAGTAACAGCTCCACAAGGGTTCATCATGTCAAGATAATTCATCTCAAAGTTATTGATTGCTTTTTGTAGAATGATATTGCATGTTCTTTCTGTAAAGAATTTACCTTTTTTATTAATTTCAATTATATAATCAATTGATTTTTTCCAAAATGGGATGAATTCTTCTGCTGTATAACCAATATCTTTCCATGTCCCTACTGCTTTACCTAGATAGTTTAGAGAACGCAGATGCAACATAGAATAACCTAATCTAATGTATTCGTCAATTATCTCTTTTGGATGTTTCAGACTTTCTTTTGAAATAGTCACTAATGCACCAAATCTGAATTTTTTATCATCTGCTTTCTTCATCCATTTTATAACATTATCATAACTTGATTTTAATCTGACAGAAGGTCTATTCTTATCATGTAATTTCTTTGGTCCATCAAGTGATGTGCAGATTTTGATATTGTTTTTCATCAAATAATCGAATTTATCTTCATCCATATCTTCTAAATTTGTAACTAAAGCATATACAAGATCCTTTTTTTCTTCTTTTTTCTTTTTATCATTTAGTTTCTGTGAATATTCATAAATATATTTTAATATATCAAAATTAATAAGTGGCTCTCCTCCTTGAAATTCTATTGATAGGAATTTATTAGGAGAAGTCATTATAATTTCAACAAATCTTTTTGCATTCTCTTTGCTAAGATCATATTTTTCTTTATTTTCTGTAGTATTTGCTGCTGCATGACAATAAACACATGCATGATTGCATCTTTTTGTAAGAACAATTATATGGAGTGTTGGTCCGCTGAAAAGAAGGCTACTTTGACTCATTTTCTTATTCATTAATATATCTGCTTGCTTTTTATCTTTAATTATGAAATTATTTTCTACAAGTTTTTTATAGAATGAAGTATCTTTTTTGATAGAATTTTCTTTAAGTTCATTGAATTCTTTCTCATTAAGAAACATCCAGTTAAAATAGTCATTAGTAATAAGGTATTTATCTTTGATTTTTTTATATTTGAAAGGGATATTTATCTGTGTCATTTTTTTAAGTCCACTAAATAGTAATTTTAAGATGATATTATGATATTATTTTGATTTTACTTTGAGGTTAGATTGATTATTTTTACTTTCTTTTGTCTTCTTATTCTTTTCTTTTTTTTTAGAATTATTTTCTTTTGGCTCATTGATGAGCTTTTCTTGCTCTTTTAGCTCTTTTGCAAGTCTTTTTTCAACATAAATATTTGCAATACTATCATCTATTGCAAGAATTCTTTGAAGCATCAATGTTTTTATACCAATGCTTTTTTGATGTTGCATCTTGTAAAAACCATATTTTATCAGTTCATTATTGAATTCTCTTCCTAATTCTTCTAAATTTTTTTCTGGATTTCTAGGATCTATTTTATCTTTTGGCTTTAATTCAACAAGTAGTTCAAATTTTGGATCGCCATCAATTAAAATGAAAGCTTTTTCTAAAAAAGAATAACAAGTAGTATAGATAACATTTAAATCATAGATCTCAGGATTAATACTGATGATGATATTACCTTCTTCTTTGTTTATTTCTAAATTAGAACTGAATTCTTTCATTTTTCTTGTAATTGCCCCCTTATTTTATGACTTCTAGGCAATATATAAAGTTTTTTAAAAAGATTTAAAAACAATCATACCTAGGGTTTCTTATAATATATATTTGGTGCGCACCAAAATGAGAAGAGGAGGATCATATCTTAAGGTAGTTCTATTTGTGTTAATTACAGGTTTGATCTTGCCTCTTTTTTCTGCTTATACATGGGAGCCTACATTTCCAGATATTTCAGTCACATTCTCAGGTGCATCATTTACTGAGACTCAAACATTCTCAGCAAATTGTCCTTTTAGTTATATTGTTCCAGATGCTGGTAATTATGGTCCTAGACCTTATAAAGTAATACAAAGAGCAGCTGTACCTACGAAAGAATGTGATTCTCTTAAAATTTATGCAATAGTGCCAAATGATAACACTGAACATCTGCTTGAGACTGAAGATCCATCAGATTGTTGGTCTGGATATGAGACTGCATGTGGAGATGATTATGCTGGAGCAATACAAGGCGCATGGGGAAATCTTGAAAGGACAGGACATCATCCGCCAGTCCCAGTTCTTGGTATAAAAGATATTAATTGGACTGGGATTGATAAAATATGTACAATAAATGGCCTTGAAGGAGATTATAATTTTAAGCTTTATTCTGAACCTGATAATAAGCATGGTGTACAGCCTTATTGTAGCTTTGATCCTCCTTACATCAGTGTTGGGTTAGTTCCTCCTGGTATGTCTGTGGTAGTCGCTCCTTATACGCTCACGCCTGGTTCTGAACTTTTGGAAGTTGATTGGGATAATGATACAGAATGGTGTAGTAATGTGGAGTGTGGGAAAGGTGAATATCTTGAAGGCGTTACAGTCAATCAATGCTGTTCTGCAAGAGAAATGGAGACCTACAATTATATTTCTTATACAAATGAAGATTGTACATATGTGAATAATGGCATGCATCTATGTTATCTCTCATTGCATCCTTCAGGTGAAGGAATTGTAACAGGAAATTGGCTTAATGATACAAATCATTTTGGTGAAGTGATATATGAGGGATGTTCGGATGACCAAAGTACAACTAATGAAGATGGTAGAGAATATCTTGCAACACCAGCTTATGGTTGGATCTATTGTGATTCTGATAATTTTTATGATGGCAGCGGTACTAGTGGTACAAGTATGAATACACATATCGTAAGTGTTACAGATGAGGATGAATATGAGCATCAAGTTACACATGAATATATCTGTGCAGGTTGGAGGGCTCCGCATCTTTATACAATTGCTGAGTGCAATTCTCATTATAGTAATCAAGGAGATCTTAATAGGGGAAGAAGTGAATCAAATAATTATGGTGGTATGGTATCTCACGGCGGGGAATCAATAAATCTTTCAGATAATAAAGTATATTTTTGCAATAATCTAAGTAAATGGGAGACTGATCTTGATGATTATGACAGGGCAGGAAAGGATGGAAAATACTGTAATGATGCAAAACTTCCTCCAACAAGCTATACTAGTTCAAGAACAACACAAAATGGTGAAGATGCTAATTCATTATGGACTGGAGGATATTGCTGTGGTGAAACTGATGATTGGGAAGGTAGCTTTCCTTCCAATCGATATGATTTTAATATCTATAATGAATATTATAATGATGATGATGTAAATAATGAAACACCTTATCATCTTAGCAATTATCCTGGTGCTTGTTTTAACGGATGGTGGCAAGAGAATGAAACATTCCTAACAATATATGAAGATGATGATAACAGGGGCTGGGACGAAGAGAGTCCGCATGAAGCAAAAGAAGTGATGGTATGGCATGGTACTTTCCAAGGATGTGCGATTAATAGTTTAAATGCACTTACAAATAAAGAGAACAGTTTTTTGAATGATGGGAAAGTACAAGAGACAATAGAATGTGCTCCTTCAACTATGTCTACTGATATTGATAAGCCTTTTGCAGGAAGTTTTAATAGTACAAATTTGACACAATATGGATTTGATCAAATTGGAAATGTGCCTTCTGGTGCTCTTGCTCTTTGTCGAGATTCACCATGGGGAGAATATACTGATACGGATGGTGGTATAAATTATAATGTTAAAGGAACTGCATGTGTAGATGGAGGTAATGTGTGTTTTGTAGATTATTGTGAGAGTGATACTGTTCTAAGGGAGTATTATGTTTTTAAGTCTTCTGCTGATTGTGTTGTCCTTAATGAAAATTATGTTTGTTCGGAGACTTGTGATGATGGCAGATGTACTGATGCACCTATAATAGATAACAATGATTTCCTTCTTCAACTTAAGCATAATCCAGGCAGTTCTTTTGATGGTGCTGGGACTCAATTGATACATGATAATGAATATTGTAACATAAAGAATTGGTCTAATCAAGGTAGGTCCTTTTTCTGTTCATATACTGAGCAATGGGTGGAAGACCAGGAATTCTTACAAGGAGATCAAGGGAGAACGCATTTAAGTTTTATACCATGGGTAAATGAGACTGCACAACAAGCAGAATGCTGTGAATCAACTGAATGTTGGGACGGTGCAATGTGTGTATCTTCTGTCTATGATACTCCACTTGTTCTTGATTCACCATACAAAATAATGAATACAAGAGATGATGGTTTCATATGCAAGAATGGAAGTTGGGAATGGATATATAAGAAAACAAGCTGGGATGGAGTGGATGAGGGATACTGTCTTGAAAATACACAATGTCTAGTTTCTTCAGCTGGAGAACATTCATTAACTAATGTTTATGGTCCACTTCATCATGAAGCAGATGAAATTGGTTTTATTCTTGAGCCAAGATGCATCAATAATGGTGAATTTTATCTTGATCATTATTGTGAAAATGGAACATGGACCTCAAGGACTAAATATGTTGGACTTGAATTATATGAACTAGTTGATGGTGGTACAAAAGATTATACATTGTATTGTGATAGTTATGAAAAAGTACTCAATAATGCGGATTATCAATTAATACATGATTTTGAGACTGTGGCAAATAAATATTTCATTTCAAATCCACAATCTGGTTGTATGAGCTATAACGGACAAAGTGTACCATGTGCAAATCATGTATGTGCTTTAGTGACTGATCCAAATGGCAATTCTCCTAACATTTATTTAGGGACATCAATTAATTATCGTCTTGCAACAACTACTTCATCAGGCAATACTGTTTATTCTTATGATTTAGGAGACGCTCTTGGTTCTTCTCTTAGAGAATGTGACACACGACAAGATGTGTTTGATAATTTTAATGGATGTGCAGATGATGTCAGCTTTAATGGAAAGAAAAGCATTGTGATATTTACAAGAGAATCTTTCGGCGGTAATGCAAATTATCTTACAGTACTTCAGAATTTATTTCTTGATTTCATAAGTACATTGGTAGAATGGATAGCAAGAGGTACATTTACTTCAGGTTTTGATTATTCTTTATTTGATGATCTTGCAGATGATCTTTTCAGAGATTATGGTGGGGAATTACATCAAATCCCTAATTTTGAATGTAGTGAAAATGATGGTTGCATAGATGATCCTGCTAGCGGGAATTTTCCTTCACATATTTGCGGAGAGAGAGGAAATCCACGAAAGATTTATGACCTAAATACATTATATATGTCAAAAATAGGAAATAAAAATATATATGGATTAGCAGAGTATGAATCAACAAATGCACTTAATCCTGCGATAAGATTGTATGGTTTTATGTTTGAAGGATTTGATGAAGATGTTTGCAGTGTATTTAGGCCTTATATTACTGGGTACAAATGTAAGAGCGAAGGTAATAAAAAGTATTCAGTTAGTGTTGCAGCAAGGACACCTAGTGTTGAAATTTCATATCAAAGCCTTGTTGATTTAACAATATACCCATGGGAGCAATGGAGGTTTATGTCAACATCAAATAGAATTCAATGATGATATACATAATTTAAGTTAAGAATTAAAAAGAGGAATGATTGATGAAAAATAATAGTAATCGAAAATCGCAAGTAACTTTATTTATTATAATAGTAGTCGTTATGTTAGTGATTTTCTCAATATTTATGATTATTTTTTCACGAATGGGTAAACAGAAGATAAATAATGTAGGCAGAAATATTGATCAAGTAAAGATTGCATATGATGAATATGATTCTTACATGGAAAGTTGTTTACAAAAACATCTTGAAGATGGCTTATATATCATTGGAAGACAGGGTGGATTTCTTTTTGAGGGACAAGATGGCAGTATTATAGATTTTGATATAATGTCTTCACCTATCTTTTTTGATGATGGCTTTAACATGTATAATGTGACATATATTACTGATATTGGGGCAGATATTAAGATGCATTTGGATCCAGAATATCCTTGTTATCGAGAGATAACTTCAATGCCAAGTCATCTTGAAGGAAATGCATGTTTTGATGAATATTCTCATGAGTGGTCAGAAATAGATTGGTTCTTTTTTGGGAAATATCAAGAAGTAAATTCCCCCATAAGAAATCTTGATGTGCCTTTATGTTCAGAAGCAGTCATTATAAATAATACTGGGGCAGATGGTTCAAGTTTTTCTCAAACAATGTGTAATTCATCAGGTCTTGACGTTAAAAATCACTATTCCATCCAAAATCAATTAGAGAGTTATATTGAATTTAAAATGGATGAATGTTTTGAAAATGGTAGGACATATATTCAGGATCAAATAGATGCTACTATTGTAGGAAAAGGAGATTTTAATGTGTCAATTATATTTGGTGATGATCATACTTCTGTTGAAATAACTAATTTTCGTCTATCTCTTGATTTTGAACGTAGTCAGTCCAGTGCAAATGTATTTGAGTTCACAGCACGTACAGATGTTAGATTAAAGAAAATTTATACTTTACTTTATGGTGGAGGTAATTATCTTAAGATTCCTTCTCTTGGAATTTTTCTTCCAGGACCCATTAGCGGTATTATTGATCTTGATATTGAAAATTTAACATATGATATAGAGGCAGATTCTCATAAAATTACTAATTTTTATGATTTATATAATATTTCAATAAGACGAGTTTATGATGAATTTGGTTCATACATAAACATAACCGATTATGATTCTAATATAAGAGGGAAGCCATATGAATATTTTGTTAGAATGCCAAACAGAAGACCTGCTCTTGATTATGTGAGGGATAATAGTGGTTCAAATGAGTATGATATATATTTGTATGAAGGTGAGTATCTTTCAATTTATCCATTAGCATTTGATCCAGATGATGAAGGGAAACTTGATCATGATCTTTATTACGAATATACTGTGAAATATAATCCTGATAATGATTGGACTTGGAGACAAGATAATTTTACAAATAGTACGCTTTTCAAATTTGGTGAAGATGGTGGTGGATTTTGTACTCATCCAAAATATGGGGTAACAAAAAATAGATGTACACGATTTATTACTAATGAAAGTGATGTTGGGAATCATACTGTTATAGTTAAAGTAAAAGATCGAGATGGTCTAGAAGACTGGCAAGAAGTTAAGATATTTATAGATCAACGGCCTAACCTATCATTTACTATAGAAAATTTTTATGATACAGTACCTAATTCTTATATCTTTATGGAAGGTGGTGCTCAGCAAGAGAGATATATTGTCAGTCTTGAAGATCCTTTCATTCTTAATACTTCAGAAAGTAAATTTCCTTTTGGAGGGTATAATACTTTATCATGGACTGATACTATATATGATACAACTTATATTAACTTTAAACCATATTTACTTAGAAATAATTTCAGAAATAATTTCCCTTATGATTTTCTTGCAAATGAAACAGTAATAGTACACCCTGGTTATTCTAATTATGAATTAAATAATACTTTAAAGAAATTTCTTGCAAATTCTGAAAATATAAATATTAATGGCTTTGGAAATCCTCCAAATCCATCTAATGATAATGTACTTTCATATCTTCAACAATTGGATTCTTATTTGGGGATTTTTGAGATAGATGAGAAGTGGGGATATCCATTTAATCCAGGACTTAGTACTGTAGCAAGTAGAAGATCAAGTGTTCTTTTAAACCATTATTTTAAAGGGGGTTTTCATGGATCTGTTGAGGAAGATATATTCATTGTTGATTGCATCCCTTATAGAAGCGATACACCTAGTTATCCTTTTAATCTTGTTAGGACACTAAATGATAAGAGAAATATAAATCCTTATTTTAGTAATCACACATGTTGTTTAGGGGATATTAGTAATCCTTTAACATGGGAGTATAAAACTCCAGAGAGTGAATGTTATAATAGTTATGAGATTGGTACTTATTCAGATTTTATTATTGATGAAAGTACAAATATCTCTCAAGAGGTGTTTATTGCTTTAAATGAAAGTTTTGACATATTTAATGCAGAATATAATCTTGGGCAGATTTTATCTCCTGAAGATGATTCTTTAGATAGATATGCAAGAATCTTGAAAGGAGAATGTAATGATGCAAGTAATGAAAGAGGTAATTATTGTAAACCTGTAGAATTTTCTATATTGAAACTTCCTTATTGTGGAGTGAAATGGGGTTCACAGGATTATACAATCTCTGAGACAACACCTCTCTCACGGATTCAAGGTTATTATGATTTTAATATATATGATCCTGATTACTGTGTATGTAGAAATGGTGGTTCACAAGTTTATGATATAACTGGAGCGGATAGTTCTAAGTATTGTTGTTTTGATGCAGCGGGTCTTCCAAGTCATGTGAGTGATTTACCTTGTAATGTTCAACCATGTGCAGAATATCCTAATACTATTGGTACAACTACTTTTTTTGCACCAAATTATGGACCTTGGTGTGGTTGCGGAGGTAATCCCACAGATACTACAATAAATGGAACAAAATTTTGTTGTAATCCTTATGGTGGGCAGAATGAAATTTATATAAATCCTGCAGATTGTGTTCCTTGATAAAAATATTTTACTTCTTTTTTATTAATTTATTCTATTAATTATTATTAATTATATTAATTATTATATTATTATTGAATTGAACTCATTCTAACGAAAAGCACTAAACAAAGTTTATGGTTTTCTAACGAAAACTATATAAATGCAACTACTGAATTTAACTACATTAGTAGGGTGTTAAAAAAAGCGGTGTTAGCATGAACATATTAGGTATGCCTGAGAGACAGATTCAGTTAGCAAAGTATTCTATCTTATTGATAATTTCTATTATGTTTATTAGTCTTGTTTCTGCTGATGATTGGTGTTGTGTAAGTTCACCAAATCAGACAGCTTATTGTATTGAATTTGTAGATGATACTGCTGCATATGCAGCTGGATGTGATTCAGGAAGTGCAGTTAATAATATTTGTGCGTTTACAGAATGTAGTACTCTTGGTACTTGTGTAACAAATGTTTGTGATTGGACTACAAAAGATAATTGTTTTGGAGGTTCTTTTCATGATTTAGCAGTTCTTTCTGAAGTTGATGAGTGCATCTATAGTTGTTGTGTGTTGAATTCTGATACGCAACCTATCCCTATTGGAGGATATATTGGAGATGGTGATTTTGAGCAGTATTGTAAAGATCCAGAAGTGGATGGAACATATTATGCTATACAATGTGATCTTGTACAAGATTTGACAGGTACGTATGGATCTATTACAGGTTCTGTTGAAGATACTAATGGAAATCCACTTGCAAATGTTGAAGTGTTTGCAGGGCCTTATTCTGTAGTTACTGATAGTAATGGAAATTATAGATTAGATTCTCAACCGATTGGTACATATATTATGAAAGCATATCTTGTCAATTATCAACGATCAACTAATTTAGTTGAAGTCACTGTAACAAGTGGCACAATATCTTCAGCTGCAACAATTATCATGGTATATGATACAAGTGCATTAGTTCATCTTTCAGGTAAAGTTGAAGATGATTATAGTAATGGAATTCCTCTTGCAACAGTAAGTGTAGGTCAATTTACTGTATTGACAGATAGTAAGGGTTATTATGAGATGTCTAAGCCTCTTTCTGAAGGTACACATACTATAAGTGCTTTTAAGATAGGATATTCGACTGATTCAAGACCAGTGAGCGTACAACCAGGTGGTAGATATTCAAGTGAAGATTTTACATTAAGTCAGACAGGTATAGAAAGTGGTTGTAATGATGGTGTTGTTAATGGTCCAGATGAGGAATGTGATACACCTGATGATTCTGCATGTCCTGGAGAATGTGATAGTAATTGTAAATGTCCTTTAACATGTACTGAGATGAATTATTATTGCTCAGACATTGAATATCAATGTTCTAATGTCAATGGACAGACTATGTCTACTTTTAATGATGACTGTGATACCATATATAATCAAGGAGTTGGTGGCGGATTTTGTTGTAGTGATGAACCTACACTCTTGCCTGATTGTAGACATGGTGAGACAGCTTCAAATGCAGATATTAGTACAACAAATGTTGTTGGTAGTGGAGGAACACTTTGTAAATGCGGAGAATACATCAGAGATACTGAAGATTCAACAGTTGGAAATTATATTTATTGTTGCTATAATGGTACAGATAGATATTTTGATTCTGCACAATGCGATACACCTGGTTCTATTGAAGGGCTTGTATCATACAATGGACAACCGCTTAAAGATGTTGCTGTAACACTTTCTGCAATCTATTCTACAGTATCAAATGATACTTCAGGAATAAACTATCGCTTGGATTCAGTAGCACCAGGAAATTATACATTGACAGCAAGCGCTCTTGGTTATGCGTATTATTCTGCGAATATAGAAATAACATCTGGTCAAACATTAACATATTATATACAAATGAGTGAGGAACCAGGATTAGATACTCCTTTAACATTGTCGCTCTCTGCTGTAAAAGGTTATTCTCATATTGAGCTTACAATAACTGTCTCTGATACTTCTGCAATTGAATATTATGAAATTGATAGAGATGATGGGATGCAATTCAGAGTGAATGTATCTGATATATCTTTAGTTTATTCATTCATTGATACACATACAATATGGTCAACTACTTATACATATAATGTGACAGCTTACGCTCCTGCAATAGAGATTGTATATGATCATCAATCTATAACAACTGGACATAGCGCTTGTGAAGGAGTTTTTGATACAGATCAATTCTGTGCAAGTGCAATTTGTTTTCTTGCCAAGACAAATGAATATTGTGGATTAAATGATATATCTCCTTTTACTTATAGACTTAAATGCAGTTCAAATAATTTTCTGATGTATGCAGATACTGCTTCAAATTCATTATGTGCTGATACTTGTATTGTAACTGGTCCTGGAACTACAGCTTGCAATGGTAATGATGCTTGTGAAAGTTTAGGAGTGCCACCTTTATTTACACCATATGCTTCAGATTCCTCAAATATATTTGGACTTTATTATGATGAAGATTATTCAGGAGAGACTTGTGTAGAAACATCCAGCGGAGGATATAAATTCTGTTATTATGATTATTTCTATTCAGATATATTTGATAGGACAAGTAATTATAATAGATTTACAACAGTCGATCAATGTATATCATGCAGTAAGACTGGATTTTGTTATAATTATCAATCAGAAGATTCTTGTTTAACGGATAGTTGTAATTATGGACTTAATTATGGTACCTCATGTGCATGGTTTGATACTTATCCTGAAATTGGAAAGGGAATATGCTATTCTAATGATACAACAACAACAGATTTTTGTGAGACATGTGATGTTACAAATCCTGTCTTTTATAATCATAATTGTTCTCAAGATATATGTAGCCTACTTGGTTATTGTTATTCTTCAACTGCAGGAATGAGCTGTACTAAATGCAGTACATTATCTACATGTAGTATTTTTGATGGGAACCAAGAAGCATGTCATGGAAATTCAAGCGGATATAGTCTTGTAGGTTATCCTCAATTATCTGGACTTGTATGTAATAGTTCAACAATTATTGAGAAAAGTGATGATTCATGTGGAATTGGTTTTTGTAAATATTCAGGTAGTAGCTGCATTAAAGATGCAAATGATGATAATACTAGTGATTGTGTAGGCGCTGTTGATGAAATTAGTTGTGAACAAGATAGGACTGTACCAAATACATTATTTACGGCTCAGAATTATATAAGTCAAAGTTATAAATTTTTATCATTCAGTGTGGATCTTTCAAATACAAACACATATTATTGTTTATCTGATGAAGGATCTTATTGCTGTCCTAGTCATCTTATAAGCGGAGGCAATGTAGAGTTGCCAAATGGAAATTATGACTATACTAATCTTGAAGCTAAGAAAGTATTATGGTATTTTTCATCATCTGAGTTCGGTAATCCTGAAGCAATCATGAACACAACTCTTTTAATTGATACAAAAGCACCGCAATTTACTATTTCATCACCGGTCATAACTAATAGTACACTTGGGTATGATCTTTCTGATATTACATTCACTGTGTCGACACATGAACCTAGTTATGATTGTTCAGATTCTATTTCAGGTGTACAAACAGGTTCTTACCTTAGTAATTCAGTAGTTGATACAACTGAAACAATAACATTTGCTGGATATCCTGATGGCACATATACTTATCAAGTTTCATGTAAAGATCTTTATGGAAATACAAATTCTACAAGTATAGAAATAGAAGTTGATAGAATAAAATTAATTGATAATCCACAACCAAATTGGATAACAAGAACAAATTCAACAGTTGATTTATCTGTCTGGACACTTGATAAAGAATATCCTTGTTATTTTAGTATGTTTGATCCAAGAATAGAAGTTGAAACGCGTTATCCAACTGTTACTTATCAGAGTGGGGATTATAAATATGAATCTGTAGGGCATGATTTGATAAATTCTGATACATATCAATATCAAATTACATGTTACACTGATGTTAGTAAATCTGTAGTTGCTGATAGGACATCACAAATATTTACAATTGATATGGAGCCTACAACAAGTAATATATGGGTAGATGATAATGGTGTATATGAAGCTGTGGATCCTGAGGATTATTATACTAATCCGATTATAAAAATAAATTGTACTGATACTTATCAGGGTCCACCAAGGGAATTTGGTTGTTCTCAGATAGATTATTGTATCAATTTAGGAACTGCGTGTACTCCTACTGCTGGAACAACAGTGAATAATGATTCATATGCATTTAGTCCTGTTGTTACTGATAGCGGTTATTATTACATCTGTGTTCAGACTCAGGATGCTGGTGGAAATACAGAACTAGCATATTGTGAGACTATGAATATAGATCTACTGCCCCCTACTGTAGAAATATTACTTCCTGCAGATTATAATGTGATTGGTGTGCCTAATTTTGATTTTAACGGTAACTGGAATGACCAATTAAGACCTTCAGCAATGTATGCAAAAATTGTGAATGAAAACGGTTATCAAATGACTGTTGGTCAACTTTCAATCACTGGAACATCTGGAACTGGAACATTTGCAGGAACTACAACATTAAACAGGCTGTATGCTGGACTTAATACTTTGACTGTTGTTGCAATTGATCAATCTGGAAATTATAAGACTGATTCAGTATACTTTTATTATGATGTATTCCCTCCTGATATAGATAAAGCAGAGATCTGGGGAGAAAATATTGCTGATCAGGGTGCAACATGGACAATAGGTGGCGGTGGTGTTGAAAATACAGTAATCGATTTAGAATTTTTTGAAATTGTAGTGGATGAGGTTATTGAAGATGATCATGAATATGGATATAGGCTTTTAGTGAAACTTACAACAAATGATTATCAATACCTTGATATAAATAATATGTGGAGCAATGATGTTGCAGGTAATGTAACTATCACTGAAGTTGCAGACCCTACTATAACATATAATGCAAATCTTACTTATAATGCTACAGATAATACATATTATGCTCTTTTTACAGATATTTTTGAACTTGGAAATCATACTGTGGAGTATTTTGTAGAAGATAATTTTGCAAATAAGAATGATTATATGCATTCTTTTTATGTGAATGATACAACAGAACCTTTCTTTGAAGTACAGATTATGGATTCATCAGGACAAAATGTAAGCAGTCTACAATATGGTTCATATACTGTGGTGATTACACCATCAGAACCTATATCTGAACTTAAATATCTGAATTATACATTTGATAGCAAGATTAAAGCAGTACAATTGACACAAACAAGTGGGAATGAATTACGTGGAGATCTTATACTTTCTACTTCAGATCTTGATCTCTTGGAACTATCAAATAAACGTGCGACATTCAGCATACTTGGTGAGGATATGCATGGTCTTTTAGGATCTACTATCACTTTCATAAAGTATTTTTATATCAACACAGCGGGGCCTCTAAAGCCAGAGATATTTACTCCAGATATAAGCGTTATACCTACTGCTTATTCACAAGACCCTAATTATGTGATTGAAGGGAGAGTATACAAAGATCAAGATGAGGGTCTTCGTGATGGTACTGTAAAAATGAGGAGAAATACACTTGAAGCTGATTATAGCAGTTCAAGTTGGATTGAAGAAGGAACAACTGGCACAATGACTAATAATTTGCACCATAAATGGGATCCACAGACTTATGGTGATCTTATAACTTTCAAAGATAATAATACAATAAATCTTCATGATTACAACGATAGTTTTGTAGTGGGCAGATATATCGGATTTGATACAAATCCAAGACAGAATGAGAAGTTATATAGGATTGTTTCCAAGGTTTTCACTAATAATGATGGTGTTAAACAACTTTATGATATTGTTGTTGACCCTGCAATTACTGGTTATGAAGGGCTTAGTTCAGGAGATCAATTCCAGGAAGTAATACATGTCTATGATAAGGAAGCTCCTGATGGTTGGTTTAACATGAGTGTTGTACTTGATCAAGGAAATAATTATTTCTTTGCAAGTGGATTTGAAGGAAATAATGAAGGTTCATATTCAGATATATTTGCTATCATATATGATAATCTTGTTCCTGAAATAATAAATAATTCTCCTGCAGATGGTACTGTAACAGGGGATACTAATGTGCCTGTATATGTTTATGTTGATCCAACAGGTTCAAATGTATCAAGTTATTCTATGTTTATTAATCGTCAGAGTGTGCCATTAACTTTGGATTATGATTCAGGATATGCAAAAATTAGCTATAATTATGAAGAATCATTGACAACTGGAAATTATTCTGTGAATTTTGGAGTAGCAGATATGGCAGGAAATTATAAGTCACATAATTGGTCTTTTACTATTGATTCCTCAGCACCACATGATCCTACAATTACACCTAATTCAATGATTAGTGATTTAACACCATTAATCACAATAACATTCCCTCAAGAAGTTATTTTGGATGAAGTTATCGTTGAGGGAACATCAGTTACATATTCATTGAATACTACTTCATTGATGAATTATGATGGAACAAGTTATACTTATCAAATAACAAGTGCAAATCCTACATTTAGTGGTGAATATGAAGTTCAGGTTAAAGCAAGGAGAAAAGTTGGTGAAGGTTATGGTAATCAAGGTTCTTTTACTCAAGCATTTATTGTTGATACAACACCTCCAGTCATTACGCAAATAACAGATAATATTCAAAACCCTTATCTTCCTGTATATATATTATTGACGACAGATGAAAATGCAATATGTAGATATGGTTTTTATGATGGAACTTATGATGATCTTACAAATGGTGCACTTGTTGAGACATATTCAACAGAACACACTCTTCCAGTCTATGAATTAATGGCACTTAATACTAATGCTTATGTTGGATGTGTTGATATGGCGGGCAATAAGATGACACAACTTGAGATTGTCAATATAAGTGTGGATTCATTATTGTTCCCTGCACCTAAAATACATATACCTGAATCTACAACAGAAGTTGTGACTTTAAATCAATTTAATATTATAGGGAGCACTTTTGATGAGATTGATCCTTTGATGTGGGTACCTAGTGTTAATCTTATTCTTGGCAGGAGCCGTTATTTTTATACAAATGATGTTGAATTTGAACAGAATTTTTATACCACATCACTTCCTTTAGTAAACATAACAGCAGTGGATCCTACTGGGGGATTTTCACATGATCAATCTGCAAATGCTATAGTGGTACAAGATGCATCAGGTGTTTTTCAACCAGGATATTATGTTGATTTCAGTCAAAATAGAAGAAATAATTATACTCTCTATAATATTAAATCTGTGATTGATATTGCTGAATCTATGATTGTTGATATGAAAATGGTCACTTTTTATGATGAGCTTCCTGGTAATCTTGATACTAGCCAAACATTGTATGTTTATAATCAAAGAGCACCTTCTGGATGGTTTGAGTATTTGATGCCACTATCTGAAGGAAATAATTTCTTTTATGCTGCTGCACAAAATAGTTTTGGAGAAGGTGAAAGAACAAGCATCTATAATATAGTTAAAGATACAAGTAATCCTGAATTATATGATGAGTTCCCTCATCAAGGTGAAGTAATAGGAGAAGAAGATATTGAAGTTAGTGTTATTGCTGATGGAACATCATCAAATATTGAGTCTGTAGATTTCAAAATAGATTCAGTACCTGTTAGTGCACAAATACAATATATTGAGGATTATGAATCAAAACTCTTTTATCAGACAACAAGAAATAATGGAATACATTATGTCTATGTAAAAGCAATCGATGGTTCAGGTAATTCTGCAAGTAAAAATTGGTCATTTGAAATTGACGCAAGCGTACCTGAAAGGCCAAATATTTATCCTAATACTTATATTAATGATACTCAACCTACAATTGATATACAATTCAATGATATTGTATCTCTTAAATCAGCTAAGTTAATTGGACTCGATAATGGATATAATAAAGACTTTACAAGTTCAGTAGGAAATTTAACTAATGATAGATTTGTATATCCTTCAGTAGATAATCTTGGACAACAAAATATGGAATTGGAATATAAAGTTGAAGTGAGAGCAAGCAAGATTGGAATTGTTAGTCCAGGTACAGGATTTTGGTATGAAAAATTTGTTGTTGACAGAAGAGCTCCTGATGTAATAGATTTCCCAGAAGAGATAACAACATCACAAATCCCTGTTGAGTTCCTTATGATTACTGATGAAGATTCAATGTGTAGATTTAGTGAAACAGATAAGACTTATTATGAAATGGAAAATGATCTTGATGAGGATTTTATTGAATATCATTTTGCATCAGCGCAAGTTTCATCTTCAAAGACACAGATGTATATAAGATGTAGAGATGTTGCAGGTAATGTGATGGATAGTTCTATAGTAATAGGAATAAATCAAGATGCTAGTCCTATAAGATGTGGTGATGGTGTAATTGACGGTGCAGAAACATGTGATAGTAATAGCCTCGGAGGAGTATCTAATTGTGCAGATTTAGGCTATATCAGTGGTAGTATATCATGTATCCCTCCTGGACAGCCAAATCAATGTCAATTTAATCTTACAAGCTGTGTTTCAAGAACATGTCAAGAGGACTTGGATTGTGATGATGATATGATCTGTGTAGATGGTTCATGTATTCTTGGTTGTTATGATGATTCCGATTGTGCTTCTGGAAAAATATGTAGTTCAGGACAATGTGTTGTTGATGGTGAAGAAGAACCTACTTTATGTGGTAATGATGTTGTTGAACCTGGTGAAACATGTGATGGTAATGATTGGGGTAGGGTTTCGGGATGTTCAGATATACCTGGGTTTGTCTCAGGAATACTTAAGTGCAATCAAAATAATTGTCATTTTGATACTGAGTTGTGTGAGAAAAAACCAGTAGAATGTAATAATGGGGTTATTGAAGAAGGAGAACAATGTGAAAATGGTGTTGGAAATAAGACTTGTGAATCATTTGGACTTATTAGTGGAACATTGGGATGTACAGATTGTATGTTTGACACTACTGGTTGTGATGGGGAAGTTGGTCTTTGTGATGATGGTGTTGTAAATATAGGTGAACAATGTGATACTCCTGTATATCCTTTAAGTTCTTGCAGTGAAATGAATTCAAATTTTGTCAGTGGAGGTCTTGGTTGTGAAGATTGTGTATTGACAACTGATTTTTGTGAAGTTGATTATGGATGTAATGATCATATAGTCAACCCTAGCGAGGAATGTGATAGAAGTATTGGAACTGCTTCATGTAGGTCATTTGATAGATTTATTGCAGGTCCATTGACATGTGGTACAGATTGTTATTTTGATACATCTGCATGTATAATGGAAACAAATCCTTGTGGAAATGGTTGGCTTGATGCATCTAATAATGAGGCTTGTGATTATAATGACCCTAGTTTTAATCTTGATTGTACAGATATTGATAATTATTTATATGGGGAAGTGTGGTGTGATCAAGAATGTAATTTACAACATAATTGCTCTAAAGATCCCCCTCCAGCTCTACCTTCTTGTGGGAATGATATGATTGATCCTGAACTTAATGAACAGTGTGAATCAAGTATCATATTAAGGTCATGTCATGAACTGGGTTATTCTGAAGCGGATGTTGGTTCATATCCTAGTTGTTATTCTCCTGGTACGCCTGATGAATGTCAATATAATACAGTTCCTTGTGGTACTACGCCTTTATGTAATAATGGAGAGATTTGGCTTTGTAATGATATCAACCCTATATGGGTAGACGGAAATGCATTATGTGTTGGAAATAATTTTGATACAAGTACTTGTTGGTCTCTTGATACACCAAGCATCAATACTGATTTTGATTTTGAAGTACAAAGCCATTATATAGATCTTTCTGGAACTGTAGAAAATGCAAAGAGCCTCGAGGTTTATGTGAATGGTGTATTAGTAGGTAATTATACTTTTACAAACAGATCACAACAACAGTTCTTATTTGAAGATATATATCTTCCAGAATCAACAGAAACTGGCGATGGTATGAATAATGTAACATTTATCGTAGAAGGAGTTTTCCCAAATATTGTATTTACTGATACCAATCTTGTTAAAGTTGATCCTGTCGGTCCTTTAATATATATCATCTCTCCTGTAAATTTGATGGCGTCTTCAGATCTGCCTACAATACAGATAAATACAACAAAAGATTCTACTTGTTATATTAATTATACTTCTTTTTCTACAAATCATGTGCAATATTTCTCAACAGTTGATGGATATAATCATTCAGTGACTTTAGAATATCCTCTTGCGAAAGATCAGAATAATCCTGTTGATATTGTGTGTGAAGATTATCTTGGTAATGAGGCTTCAATGAATGTTGAGATTTTTGTTGATACTGATGTCCCAGAAATTACTTATGTGAATTTGACAACACCTGATAGATATGTCATCTCTGAAACTTCTAATTCCAAACATGTGATGATATATGATACACTTAATTCTACATTGCTTGTACTTGCTGACTCGCCTGTAAGGTGTAAATATGGAATAAATACACAATCTTATGGGGAAATGGTCGACTATGATTCATTGATTCAAGTTTACTTAACTATTTGGGAGTCTAGGGATATAATACAAGAAGAAGATGAATCTTTGTATATTTATACAATCTGTGAAGATGAAGCTGGTTTACAGTCAGATCCTTACGAATTAAAAATCGAAGTTGATCAAAATGCACCATTAGTAATAACTGATCTAAACAGTCTATGGACAAATGAGGATCAGCCTACTTTATGGATAAAGACAAATAGGTTGGCAGAATGTAAGATGAAGTTTGAAGGAACAGAAAGAGATATGACTTGGCAGAAAATAGATAATGAACATAGATATAGTATAAGCACGTCACTTTTTGATAATCTTGAGCTGTTACATGATGCTCAGTATGAATTTGAAGTTACATGTGAGATCTCTGGTTTTGATTCAGATACTATCTCTATTTTTATAACACCTGATCTTGTTATTCCTTTCATTGATATATTGTCTCCAAATGATCAATATGTTTCAGTATTATCAAATATTGATATCAGTATAAGTACTGAGAGAAAATCAATAGTTGGGCTAGAAATAAATGAATCATTAAGAGATACACAAAATACTACTTCAGGCTCAATTGTATTTAATGATGTATTCTTGGTAAATGGACATAATCTAATCCGGGCATCTGTTACAGATAAAGCAAGCAATACAAATAGTACAGAAATTTCTGTCTATTATTCAGGACCTCAGGATTATCCTCGTGTGACCAGGATTGCTCCAATAGATGGAAGTGTTGTGAGCAGAGTTGATGAAGTTATTGCATATGTTTGGACTGCTTATGGGGTGAATCTGAACTTAAGTAGTGGTGCTTCAGATATTATACTTAAGGATGCAAATAATGATATTATAACAACAGGGGATAAATCATTTTCAAAAGGTGATTTCAATGATCCTGAAGGAAATTATACATTTGCTTTACAAAATAGCTTAAGTGATGGAATATACACTTGGGAAATTAAAATTGTTGATGAGTTTGGCAGAGAAGGTGACACTATAAATGCTGAATTTACAGTTAACAGATCAGCACCTCTTATTGAGCTTAATTCACCTAAACAAATTGATTCTGATCATGGTGATGATGGTCAAGCTTATCTTACAAATGAATCACAATTATATCTTAGTGGAAGGATTTTATCTGAATCATTGTTGATACAAGGTGAGACAACATTTGAATGGAAAAATGAAGATACTGGAAATGAAGATGAAGGCGAACTCACTTTAACAAATAATAATTTTAATGAGACAATACATCTTGAATATTTAGAGATTGAAAATACACACCTTTATACTTTTAAGATATATACTAAAAATGAAGATGGACACAAGGCTGAATTATCTTTCCAAGTAATCTATGATCTCAAAGCGCCTGAGCCAATACGGGTGAATATAGAGTGATTGGGAAAAAGAAAAGTATATTAGCATATTCTGTCTTGATGTTGTTAGTATTATTTCTTTTTATGGTATCTTCAATATCTGCTGCGGAATTAGAAGTCACTATTGTTAACAGAACATATCCTAATGTTACAGTAATATATAATGAGTCTATTGTTTCATATACAGTAAGTTATATGTTAAAAGATTCTAATAATAATGATGTCAGCAGTCTTTTGGAAAGGACTGGTTTTGGAAATTCAAATAAAGAGATATATTATATTGCAGCACAAGAATTTAGTCCTGATACATATAATTTTTCTGTTAGAGCTTGTGATAAGCTTCATAATTGTCCTCCTGATGGAGAATACTATACAAAGATGTTTAAGGTTGAGCTTGGAGCTTTGAATGTTACATTATTATATCCTAAATTTGGTGCATTTAATGATTATAGGCAAGTATTGATTCTTATGACAAACAGAGCTGCAAAATGTAGACTTGATACAGAAGATAAAGATTTTGATGATATGGATAAGAAATTTTCAGGAGCTGATGGATACTATGAAGAGCATAGGAGAAATATTTCTGATTTATTTTTAGGTGATCTTGACAATCCAAAACAATATTATGTTAAATGTCAAGATGCTTACGAGTATGAAACTGAAGAAAGCTATGATTTTTATCTAGACTCAGTAGCGCCATTAATCAATATCAGTACAGATGATATCTTTAATCAGCCTATACAGACTAAATTATACGTCACTTCTAAGAACAGAGATGTTCAGTGTAGATATTCCATAGAGGATAAAGATTTTGATGATATGTATCCTTTTACTGGATTTGACCTTCTTGATGAGAATAAATATAAGAAATATTTTGTCCAGGAAATTACTCAATATGTCAATGAGGATCTTATTTTAGTGAATGGTGAATTCAATACTTTGTATGTTCAGTGCGAGTCAAAATCAGGAATGAAATCCAATAAAGAATATGTGACTTTTGAAGTTGATACAAATAAAAGTGTTGGAATCTCTGTAGAAGTTCCTGATGATTATATTAATGTATCTTCTTTTTATATTAATGTTACGACTTCCATTCCTGCAAATTGTCAATATTGGATTGATGATGATAGTGATAATAAAGAGATTTTTGAGACAAATGTACAATATGATACTGAACATATATCAGAAAATAAGGAAGATTTTGATGATGATGAAGGAGAGCATCTATTAACAGTACAATGTGATGATGGATCTAAACCTGCTGTAAAAAAAGATTTTGATTTTACAGTTGACCTTACAAATCCAGAAATGCGTAATGCTTCTATAATAACCATTGATCCACAATCAAATAGGGTCAGTGATTCTCATAAATTAACAGTAGATCTTACTTCATTTGATAATGGTTCAGGGATATATTATTATGAGTATAAGATTTATGAAAAAGTAGGATATACATTCCCTAATATTACTGATTGGGAAATACTTTCATCTAAACTTGAACATGTTGTAAGGGATATAAGCTTATCTTTAAAGAATCAAAGCTCATATTATATGGAAGTTCGTGCAGTAGATTATTCTGGAAGGAAAAGTTCATTAGAAGAGACAAACAGAGTAGTATATGATCCTCCTAGCCCTCCATCACCAACATGTACTTCAGTAGATAAATGCGAAGATGGTGAAGGACCTTGTGATTCTAATGATGAATGTGTTTCAAATTATTGTAATACCACTTCAAATAAATGTCAAGTACCAAGCTGTGATGATGGTGTATTTAATGGTGATGAGACTGATGAGGATTGTGGTGGAAGGTGTGATGGATGCGGGCTTGATAAGAAATGCGAACTTGATGATGATTGTCAATCTGGAAGCTGTGTATCAAAACGATGTGCAGATGTTAATCATTGCTTTGATGGTAGAAAGGATGATGATGAGACTGATGAAGATTGTGGAGGGATGGATTGTGTAGCATGTGATAAAGGAAAGATGTGTTTAATAGATCAAGATTGTAAAAGCAATTATTGTAATGTTGAGGATAATCTTTGTGCTGATCCATTAGAAGATGCTGATGGGGATGGGGTAATAAACAAAGATGATAATTGTCCGAATACTCCTAACTCAAACCAAGAAGATTTTGATAGTGATGAGATAGGAGATATATGTGATCCTGATACAGATAATGATAATCTTCCAAATTCATGGGAAACACAGTATGGCCTTAATATTAAAGATTCTTCAGATGCAACTACAGATAAAGATGGAGATAAATTATTAAATATCGATGAATATGAGATAGGTACTAGTCCTATATCAAAAGATACAGATGGTGATGGGTTTAGTGATTATGATGAAGTAAGAATTCATCATACAGATCCATTAGATGCAGATGATTATCCTAAATCAAGCTTATTATTCTTTATAATATCCATTATATTTATAATACTTGGTGTGCTCGCTGGTTATTATATTTACTATTCCAAAAGTAATTTTATACCTTCTCAAAAACCAGTTAAGAAAAAAGAAGTATCACCAAAACAAAAACCAGTTGTGAAAGCATCTTCTCAACCTCAACAATCTTCTTCACAAAGACAGGTGCCTATTCAAAAACCAATGCCTATGAGGGGAAGACCGTTAAAACCTATGCAAAGAATCTTTAAAAGACCCACTGTAGCAGAAAAGAATAAATCTCTGGGATCTGGTAATGATAAATATAAGAAATTAGAGAATATTGATAAATCAAAATTAACTGGAGTGAGTAAAATCCTGTCTAAATCTAAGTCTAAGGGACTATCAAAAACATCTTCATCTTTTACAGATAAACTTACAGATGTACTTGGTAAGGGTAAACATGAAGATGCAATAGCAGATCTAGGAGAAAAATTAGGTAATAAGAAAAAAGCTCAAAAATCAGTTATGGAGAAATTAAGTGGTATGGGTACAAAAAAGAATGAAAAAATTAATTTTATTAATAAATTATCTGAGAATGTTAGTGCTGATGGAAAAGATGTTATGAAAAAACTTGATGAGATGGAAGGCAAGTCCGCATTGACTGAACTTTCAAAGTCTATGAAAAAGAAAAATAAGTGAGATGTTAAAAGTGAAAATGTTATGCAGTAAAAAATCTCAGATGGTAGGTCAAGTTTTTGTATATTCTTTATCATTATTAATAGTGGCAATAATACTTATGTTTGGTTATGATGTTATTAATAAATTTCTTGTAAAATCATGTACTGTTGAAATGCTACAATTTCATAAAGGTATGGAAAGTTATATTGATAGATATTCCAGTGAGTATGGGAGTACAGGAAATCAAGATGTATTTGCACCATGTGACGCAAAAACAGTTTGTTTTGTAGATTTTTATTCTATTAATAGCAATATAAAAAATTGTAATGGTTCTACTGATAATGGTCATACTGTTGTTAGATATTCTTTTCAAAATAATCCTGTGCCCAGAGAGAGAAAAAATATGTTTCTTTTAGATAAAGATGGTGTTCTTATGAAAAGTGCTTTTATGGGCAATGTTACCCCTGTAGGAGATATAGGTAACTCAGCTGCACTTGGTTGTAATTATATTTGTATTGATGTATACAAAGGGTCTTTTAATATTGGTGTAGAAGGAAGAGGTGTAGGGGTAAAACTCTATGACACGACTCCTTAATTCTAAAAAAATGAGAACTCTTTTTGGAAAAGAAAAAAGAAATAAGTTATTTAAGAGAAGGAAGGCTGTAATAGAAGTTGGTTTCTCATGGATTTTTATATTGATTGCAGGAGTGGTAATTCTTGGATTATTTACTTATATTACTGTAAAGCAAGGTAATTTTTTTAAAACAGTAATTAATGCTAATCTACTTACTGATTTGAATGCAATTTTTATTGGAGCACAAGTAAGTAAGAATACTGCTGCACAGTTTAATATACCTGAAACAACACTCACTTTTGATTGTCAATCTTATGGTATTGAACAGGGTCTAGGAAATGATATAAATCATGATCTATTAGGGAGATTCATATTTGCACCAGATCGTCTTAAAACCTCAGAGCTTATAACTTGGTCTAAACCATGGAGTTTAGGATTTCGGATTACTAATTTTTTGTATATAACATCCCCTTATATTAAATATTATATTGTTTATAATCCTTCGGATATAGATGACGCTCCTTTTGCTCTTGATATATATAATGATCTGCCTACACAAATACAAAAAGAATTAGTGCCTATTGGCGGGGCTGCAATGATAGAAAATCAGAATTATGATAAAGTTATAGTATTAGTATTGGGCAGCCAATATGAAGGAACAGATCTTCCTTCTAGTGTATACAAAGAAAGTGATTTCTCAAAATATGATGATGATGACGTTATTTTTGTACATGCAATCCCTACTGTTTCTGGTGAATATTATTTATCAGATGAAGTAACAGTTTCAGTAGATATTGTATATAAGGATAAAAATCAAGACATACAAGATTTTAGTGAATTCAATGCAGGAGTAACAAAACAAGGTATATATGATTTAGCAGCATTGTATGGTGCATTCATTTCAGGAAATCAACATGTATTTCAGTGTATGATGGATAAAGCTTACATTAAAGCAAGAGACGTAGTTGAGATATATGAAGAAAGAACTAATAATCTAAATCAAAATTATCCTTATGCAGTCTGTCAGGGACACTATGGTACATACGCCCTTCCAGAGTTCGCAGATATGTCATCTAATCTATGGTATCAGAATGGAAATGTGGTAACAGTCAGAATTAGTAATATTGCAAATAATATCAGGAATTTTGACTTATATAATAAAAATCTTGAGAGGGCATCTTGTCCTTTACTTTACTAAAATAAATTATTAAAATGAAAATGATAAGTAAGAAGGCCCAAATCAGGATGCGGAACAGAGTTCGAACTCTTATCTTTGTAAAAAAATCTCAGATAAGAATGATGGAGACAATATCTGTATTATTGGTATTTTTGATCCTTCTCACTTTTGTTATGATATTTTATATTAATATCAGTAGATCAACTCAAGGAGCAAAGCAAGATGATTTGTCGAATCTAAAAGCAGTAGAGATTTCACAGACAATATCATTTATGCCTGAGTTTCAATGTAGTTTTAAGAATATTGTTGATGAAAATTGTTTTGATATTATGAAGATCAATGCTTTTAGACAATATGTTGAGACAGATACACTTGGGATGAGATCGTATAATACAACATATTATGATTTATTTGAATATTCACAAATTATCGTATATGAGATATATCCGAAAAGCGTTAATTCATGGTTGATCTATAACAGGACTGAAGGAGCAGACATTACAAATAAGAAGAATACATTCATTCCAATCAGTCTATATAATGCTACAACTAATCAATATACATATGGGATACTTAATGTGACAGTATATTCATAATGATTAAATAAATAAAATAAAAGTGAAGGTCATAAATTAAACAAATTAATGGATTAATGAATTAATGAAAAATCAAATGAAAATACAAAAACGTAAATCAGCCCAGGCAGAGATTGTAGGGATAACGATAGTTATGGTACTTATCATGCTTGGAATAATATTTGTGATAAAATATGTTATATTGCCTGAGGGTTATAACATTAAACAAGCCTATGATAAAACGCAGATTGCGGCAAACTTTATGGATGCTGCTTTAAAAACCACCACTAATTGCAATACACTTACAATTACTGAATTAATTCAAGATTGTTCTGAGCATTATTCCAGTCCTAGCTATCTTTATCAATGTCCAGAAGATTTTAATTTGAATATATGTATTGGGGGTTGTAGTTCATGTGAATATTTGAATGAATCAATGGAATATATGCTTAATAATTCACTCAATCAAATGCCACAAGTTAAATATGATTTATTTATCTGTAGATGGGATGAGGCTAATAGCAGGTGTTTTGGTGGTAGTGCTGATATAATCTCTAATTTTGCACATAATTATTGTAATTCAACTACTGATAGAACAGTAACCTATGAATCAAAACAACAACCTATACCTACAGATGTAGGAAATAGGGTTGCTCAAATGTATGTTTGTTGAAAAGACATGATGAGACTTATGAGAAGAAAAGTTTATAAATGATATAGGCTAGATTAGGGTATTATTATATTAATATTACTTGAGGTGTTAAAATGAACAATAAACAGAGTTTGAGCTTGAAACATGTTTCAAAAAAAGCTCAAGGTTTAAGTCTTACAACAGTTGTTGTTGCAGCTTTAGTTCTGTTAGTCTTGGTTATATTATCAGTGATATTTGTAGGAAGGATGTCAGGTTATAGCTGGAGATCAAAAGACTGTGAAAAATTAGGCGCATCATGTATGCCAGTAAGTGAAGGAAGCACTTGTAAAGACCATGGAATGACTCCTCATTCAGATGGAAAATGTCAGAAGCAAGGTTCTGATAATACAATGGTTGCTGATGATGATTATATATGCTGTATAAATATTAACTAAGCATGAATGTCAGAACTTTATTTATCGGTATAAGTGTTTTTATTTTTATTTTTTTAGCTATTTATTTCTCATCTAATATGTCTGGTTATCAGGTGAGAAGCAATGATTGTGAAGTGAATGGTGGATTTTGCGTAAATAGTTCAGAAGGATGCTTAGCGAAAGAGGCAATGGAACATCCTGAGGCACAATGTTATTATGATGTTGATAATAAACGGATGCTAGATGATTTAAGTGTTTGCTGTTTGAAAGGTGGATGAAATGGATAAGAAAGGATCTTTAAGCTTACAAGTTGTTGTTATTGCTGCTCTATGTCTTCTAGTTTTAATTGTTCTTAGTGTAATATTTGCTTCGAGAATTGGTTTATTTAATTCTGGTCTTAAGCATTGTGATAACATATGTACTGAGTCTTCTCAAGAATGTGAAGATGCAGGTTATGAAATAGCACTTTACTATGGTAAATGTGAAGATAGTTCAGGTAATGAGATAACTAAGAATGCTTATTGCTGTAGTCAAGATAACACTTAAAATACTAAGTACTTTTACCAAAAATACGTAAGATTTAAATATACTACAGTTTAATTTAAGGATATTGAACATAAACGAGGTCATGATGATGAAACTCAATAAGAAAGGTGATGGTTTAAGTCTTACAACAGTTGTTATAGCTGCAATCGCTCTGATTGTACTGATTATATTGATATTGATATTCTCTGGAAGGATTAGCATATTTAATACAGGTGTATCTGAATGTCCTGCAAAGTCAGGAAAGTATTCAGTTGTAGCTGAAGATGATCCTTGCAACTCAAATAAACTTTATGGAACTTTACCTGTTAAGGTAATTGATAATAAAGATACAGGACAGTTGATGTATTGTTGTAAACAGGTTTATAGTGCTTGTTCATCTGCACCAGAAGGTGGATGTGCTGATGGAACAACATCAGTAAGCGGTGAATGTTGCACTCCTGCAACTTCTTAATTTCTTTCTAATTTTTTTATCTTAATTTTTTATTATTCTTTTTTATAGCTTTTTTTTCAAAACTTTTATATAACCCTTTTCTTGAGATAGTGATATGACTGTATTAAGTATTGATTATAGGATGCTCATGTATTTAGTGTTGTTTCTTATGTTAGCAGCTATTGCAGCAACTTTTATGTTTAAAGGACCAGCAATGTTTTTCACGTGACAATGATTAGAAGAAAACTTAAG
This sequence comes from uncultured Methanosarcinales archaeon, assembly GCA_964581515.1. Lineage (GTDB taxonomy): Archaea > Nanobdellota > Nanobdellia > Woesearchaeales > JACJVV01 > JACJVV01. The sequence goes on from CAZOOV010000012.1 coordinate 31,796, forward strand.
AAGAAAGGTTATACAGAACAGGATATATTCATAGGAATAGCTCTGTCTATTGTGATAATGCTTGTTTTAGCTGTATTTGCAGGTAAATTTGCAGGATGGTTTGGCAGTAAGACAAATGATGAGAAATGCAGACTGAGTATTATGGCTAATTCTCAAGTCAGGTCTAGAGAACTGTTAGGTAGACTTGGTAGTGCTGATGAGAAAATTGCAGTGAGTTGTCCTTCAAAAGAGCTTCTTGAGATTGATAAGAAAAGCATGTCTGCAATGACTGCAACAGGCAGTACTGGGGCTATTAAGTATGCAATCATGGAGACTATGGCTGAAGAGATGAGGAATTGCCATTATAGATATGCTGGTGATATAGATGATCTTAATCCTTTTACTGCAGATGAAGGTACATTTTGTGGAATATGTAGAGAAGTCACTTTTAATGATAATATACAGGAGTTGGATATGGGTGGGCATGATAGCTCAGGAAAGAGTGATTCAAATTTCATAGATTACTTCTCAACATATTTGTTTAATACAAAGATGGAGAATTCAAATCAGTATTATTCTGAATATTTCTCCGGGTATAAAAAAGAAACAACTGGACAGGCAGCAGATTTAAGTGAAGTATTTAATACTGATGATAGTATAAATAAAGCAGAGTTCAAGATTGATACAACTGATGAATATTATGTAACACATTTAGTCATTAAAGGTAAGAAAAGTATTAAAAAATATTTTACTACATATTATGGGTATGATTTTAGCGAAGATGTGAAGACATGTAGTATTGGAGCAGCTGTTGGAGGAGGTTTATTGTTTATAGGATTAATGGTTGCACCTATTCCTGGAACAAGAGTGGGTGCTGTTGCCCTTGCTAGTGGTGCAATTGCCGGAACAGGTGCTCTTGGATGTATTGGTTATTTTGCTAAGCAAACATATACTGAATCTGATAACCCTTATATGCGACAGACTGTTCTTCTTACTAAAAAACAATTTGTAAATCTTGGATGCATACCTTATGGCCTAGAAAAAGAGGATACAGATGATATCTAAGAAAGGTTATCTTCAGATCACTTATCTTATGATGATTGTGATAATGCTCTTAGTAATATTTGCTTTTTCTGCATTCTTCTACAAATACAAGAATAAATTTGAAGAGAAAGCATATAGTGATGCATGTAATCAATATTTACAATTGCATCTTTTTAGCAAAAAAGGTATGTTCGATGTTGATCTTGATAATTTTCCATGTAAGACTGAAGATGTTATCATATCTATAGATGAGACAAAGAGCGATGGATTGCAGAAGTATGATGTGATGCAAGGGGTATCTGAAAAGATGGTCGCTTGTTCTAATACATATTATAGGGGAGAACAGGAACTTTTTACTTCAGATGAAGAAAGATTCTGTGCAGCGTGTCATAAGATTAAGTTTACAGATAATGATTTGAAGATTTCAGGGCTTGAATGGTTGAGTTTCCAATCTACAATCAAAGATGATAATGGAGAAAAATTCCTTGAGATATTAGGTGGTAAGGATTATTCTCAAGGTTATATAAAAAATCAAGATATATTTGAAAGTAGTTTTTCTTCAAGTATAGATAGTACAATGATAGATACATCAAAAGAGTATTTATCAGTTTTTATATATGATAAGAAAGATAGTCCTGAACTTTGGCAGAAATATGCAGCTGGCGCAGGAATTGGTGCAACTGTTTGTGCTGTAGGAGGAGTTGTATTGATAGCAACTGGGGTGATGGCTCCTGCGGGACTTGGATTGTTGGCAGTTGCAGGTGGGGCAGCAGGCGGAGGAATAAGTTATGCAGCTTTTCATGAATCTCAAGATGGTGATGTATGGGTAAGTAATTTTGAACTTGTAGAGTTTAATGAAAAAAATCTTGAAGATTTAGGCTGTACATATATAGTTGGTATGCAAGAACCTGGCATAACCAGCAGAGCAGACGAATAAAAGCAATAATTTTATAAATCCTTTTTCTTAGTTTTTAGTATATGAACAAGAAAGCAGCTACTGAAATAAACTGGTGGACTTTAGCCATGGCATTAGCTATTTTGGCACTTCTTTTATTTGTAATTGCAGTAGTTACTCCAGCAGGCAAAAACCTGATGGCTTCCTTGAACTTATGGTGAAGATGATGGATAAGAAGGGCATTAGCTCGATTGTTGTATTTGTAGCAATAATGGTAGTAGCATTTGTGCTCATTGCTATAACTATGAGTGATAGGATTACTGGTCTTGCTAAGATTCTCAATAGGAATACTGATATCTCAGGTGGAACTGGCTTACAGGAAGATAATCTGTATAATTTGATAAAAGATTATTCTGGAAAGAAGCTTTATAGTGATGTTAAGGATCTTGCAGATGAATTTATACAAAAGTATCCTGAATCTGATGATATACATGAGATGTATTATATCAAGCTTTATTCTCTTATAGAATTACAAGAATATAAACTTGCTTTGAAACATGTTGAAGAATATAAGGATGAATTTGAGGATATATGGGAGAAGTTTGATCCTGAATATGATCCTTCTAAAGATATATTCACTTTTTTTGATTATATGTTTGATGGTGATAAGCAACTTGCATATGAGGTAATGGGTGAATTTATGTTTAAAGACCCAATGATGCCTAGTTCCCCTTCAAATTGGCCACATGAATTTCTTGACGGTACTCTTGAATGGCCTCAACTTTCAAATTATCCTTCATATAATATCAAGGTGAATCCTTATTATTTTATGTGGTATTGGCATCTGAAATTGACTGAAGAGATTGAAGGATGTTCTAGTGATAAGATAAAATATTCTTTTTTAAGCCTGCTTAATAATTATCATATGACTGCTAGTGAAAATAAGGCATTTTATAATCATATTAGGGAAGAAGATGTATGTGCAGATAGATTTAATTCACTTTTATTAGAGGCTATTGATGAGGAATTAAGGCTGTATAATACAGATCAAGCTGATGCTACTAAAACAAGAGAAGATATAGGGGATATTTTTGAATATGATGAAGATTTTGTACTTGATGATTATGCACCTCTTATAGATGCTTATTTATATTGGATGTCGATGGATTTTAGCAGTATGGCTGCTGATATTGATTTACGTTTTTTAGGACATTATACTTCAGGTCTTTGGTATATTTCAAATGTAAGGCTTTCGATGGTACTCAGTTGTGTTGATAATGGACAGGCAGATACTGTTCCGAACCTTAATCCTAATTTTGATATTGATACAGATTTTGAAATGAAGATAACTTACAAGGGAATATACAATCTATTCAATCTTGATGGGGATGGTACAAAGTTAAGAATAAATATGGAAGATTCAACTAGTGAGGAATATATTGGCGGATGCATGACTACTATGAAAGAATCTTATATTGAAGCTTATAAGAATTTTAAGAAAGCATATGACTTGTTAGAAGAGGATGTCTATAAGATGGATGTTGATAGGCAAACTGGAGAGTGGAGTAAGTCTAAATTAGGAAGTGTAGAAATCTCTAACATGAGAGCATATATATTCCCTTACTATATACAATCTGCTTTTATTTATGATATACTTGAGGGGGATGATGATTTTACGAGAACAACTCCTTTACTTGAAGAAACTTATCTATTGCATATTTTTGGTCCAGATAATCCATTAGTCGCTAATTATGAATTTGATGAGTTTGATACTATGTTTTATGAAAAAACAAAACAAAATGTTGTAGTAAAATTAAATTGTCCTGAAAAAGCTGAGGATGTTGATTACTTTGTATGTTATGAGCCAGATGATACCATAGCTCTTCCAACAATTTCAGCAACAGAAATCCAGGATAAGATTAGAATAAAGGTAAATGCTTACAAAGGTGGTGAAAGTGGTTCATAAAGATAAGAAAGCACAAGGATTAAGTTTACAAACAATCGTACTTGCAGCTCTTGCACTTTTTGTGCTAATTGTATTGATAATAATATTTGGTGGGAGATTAACTCCTGCATCTGACTTTTACAAAGATTGTGATAGTGTTGAAGGAAAATCTGTAGAAGGTACAACTGAAGATCCTCCTTCATGTCCTCCATCAGAGGATTCAGATAAGACAATATCACATCCATTATACAAGAGCAAAGAAGGGGAGACAATGAAAATATGTTGCGTCGACAAATTAATCTAAAGAAAGGAATGGCAATGTGGCAAGTGATTAGTATGGCACTTGCTTTATTCGTAGTTATAATATTAGTAATCATATTTAGTACAAAGTATTTTCAAACACGAAATATGAATACAGAATGCGAGAATAATGCAGGCGAGTGTATATTGCCTGAAAAATGTCCTACTTGCAGTAATCAAATTGATTGTAATGTAAAATATCCGTTCCCATGTGAAGGGAAGAAAATATGTTGTCCACAAGGAGATAGGGTGAATAAAGATGATGAAAAAGATGAAGAAGAAAGCTGAAGGCATGAATTTTACAGTGCTTGCTATGGTAGTTGCTGCACTTATGGCTCTTTTGATATTATGGGGATTTAAAACTGATTTTTTCAGTGGTATGAATATTGTAGGGAGTACAGTTGATGCTACAGCAATAACTGCCTGTCATGATAGAGAAAAGAACATACTTGATGATAGGGGTACTTATGATTCTGAATCACATGATAAAGATGCTGATGGTATCATTGATGTATGTGATATATGTGTTTTAGAAGTAGAAAAAGATGATTTTGATACAGTTGTTACAAGTGAAATCAAAACTAAACTTGAGGAATCAGGTGAAGAAAGAAGCGGAATGTGGACTTATAATAAATATTCCGCTAATAGTGAAGATAATGATAATGATGGTATTCCTGACGGATGTGATGCAAAGATTGATTCTAAAGATAAGGCAACTTCTGGTTCAGGGCTTAAAAAGAATGTGCTGAAGTCACAATGTTACGCTTTAGCTAAACAAACAGGCGATGGGTGGTCTGCAGATATCAGAGGAGAGACAACACAAGGTTATCCTCAGTGTCATTTGGTGCCTACAAGTATTTGAAAATGGTCTATAGGAAGCTCTTGAAAAGCAAAAAGGCATTGATGTCAGAGATAATTGGGCTTTTCATATTCATGGTAGTATTCTTTGCTGCAGGAGCTGCTATTGCAGGAGTTGTTGGATGGGTTTTATCAGGGGAGAATCCTGAGGATACATCTTCTATTGGTGCTTTTAATAATTTAGCAGATGCAATAGATTTAGTTCTTGAAGATCCAGGTGCTTATGCTTATAAGGAAAGGACCACTATGTATCTTGGTTCAAAATATTTGATAGTTGGATTTGATGGAGGTAGCTATACTTTTTCAGCTGTCGATGATGGTTTGACTTCAGATGATATTGAAGATATTGTTTTATATAAGCCGAACACACCTGAATGCGAAAATCATTGCTTATGTTTGTATAAATATGATGATACTGATGACTGGGGTGAATTTGATCCAAATACCGAACCTTTAGAATGCAGATATTTTGATGATGATGTATATTTCTATACTAACTATATCTTGGATGGATCAGCAAACAGTTATGTTTTTGGTACAAGTGGAATTAAGAATTATGTAAATAAAAGGGAAGATATTGCTTATTTGGGTGATCTTATTGATCAGATAGTCACTAATGAATTTGAGAAACCAACCTTTTACAAATCACAATATTATTTTCAGTTAATAGGATCTCCTCCTAATAATGTTGATCCTGATTTCATATTTTTGCAGGATATGTTTATAGATGTTTTTGATTCAAGCAAACTTAAGGATACAGAAACAAGGACTTTTGTATATATTCTTCCTTATGGTGAATTCCTTCCTGATGGAGATACGCAATTATGGACTCGTGTTGAAAGAGATGAAATAAATGCAAGGATAAGGCAATTCTCAAAACTAAGATATAAATCCTGGCAGGAATATTCAAGATTGATATTATCTTCTGAAAGAGATGCAGATAAGATGCTTTATTTCCTGGAGTATTATCAATGGGCAGATAATGATTTGCTTTTTGATGATAATCAATTAGAAGATACAGTGAAAAGTTTAGGCTTAGATGCTTTAGAAGAAGTTAAGGATGCTGTTGAGAAAAGGATCTTGAAATGTGAAACTTATGATGTGACAAGTATAAAGGAGACCTGTCTTAAGGGGTATATTGACGATTGCAATACAGATAGCCCTACACATGATGTATATGCGTGCATAGAGCTTATGCTAAGTACAGGTGAAATAGCTATTAAACCACAAGAATTATTTGATAAATTAGATGAGTGGATAGCAGAATTAGATCCTGAAGGAGAGATTAGAAGGCAGATTGAAGAGATAAAGCAATTAGAATCTGATAAAAAATATTATGAAGCTTATGACGCTTATTGGCCATTGATATTTAATAATTACATGACTACTGAAGGAAAAGTTGATCTTGATAAGATTAAAGCTTCTCCTGATTTGATAAAGATGGTTGGAGCTTTAGAATTACAAGCCGATTATGAAAATAATGAGTTAAGTATAAGTGCAAGAAGTTATGGTGATGGAGAAAATAAAAAAGCAATATATGAAGTAGAAACTTCTAAAGATGAAACTCATTTAGCTATACCATCAAAAGAGCAGGTTATTATTAATAATCAAATAGATTTATTAGATTTAGATTCTATAGTAGAAGCATCAGTTTTAGGTGGCGGCGTCACATTTAATGATATTGAACAAGGATCTGCACAAATGGAGAATATCTACTTTACATTAAAACTATTAAGAATACTTGAAGGTAGTTGGTGTATAGAATTTAATTATGAAGATGGCAGTTATGAGATAAATGACCTTGCTTTTTCAGGTAATGAGAATACTGAAGAATATTGTGGTGGTATATGGATTGCAGTTGGCTCTGCTGAAGAAAGTAGCGATTCTGCAAGTTCGATAGATTCAATAGATCCAGATGCTGTTGCTGCTGAATAATTTAATTTAATCATTAAAAAAAAGAGAGGTGCAAATGAGGTTTCTTAGAAGTAAAAAGGCAGAGGACGCAGGAGATGTCTCAACAATACCACAAGAGGCGTTCATTGAAGTTGTTCTTGTAGCTATGCTCCTTCTTTTAGCAGCTGCTTTTATCGCTTTTATTAATACAGACGCCCGAGTATATCATCTATTTCATTCTAAAGATATGTCGCTTCTTCAGGATGCGATGCTTCTTAGTGAAGGTGAAGTGTCTTTTTATTATTTAAATAACGATGGGAAAGATGCACAAGGTAAGATGGATATATTAGATTATGAATTTAGTCCATATTATACAACTACTATTTCTTCTGTTAATCGTGGATACAAGAGAAGTAAGGTAACAAAATCATATGTTCATTTTGCAAATCCTAAGACTGAAGTATCACCCACACAATATCTATCTAAACCAAGTAATTTGTCATTTTATAAGACTGATGAAGGTTTAACAATTAAACAAGATAATAAGAATATACTTGAACATACACAATCACAAGGACAGAATTCAGATAATGGGTGTGATCAATCTGCTAGTGTCCAATTTGATGTAAATGAGCCATTTTATCTTAATTATGATGCTGTATTTGATCTGACTCTTTTTACTGATCTATTGAATGAACCATACACTGGGGCTGAACCTCCTGTTAACCCAAGATATTATTCTTCTGATACACATTCTAATTTTGATTCATTTATCAATCAATTTTTAGAGAATGAGCAAGAAACAAAAGATTATGGTGTGTATGCAGGAATTTTCCATATTCAGAGTGATAGTCATGTGAATGTGTATGTGCCTTTTGGGAGCCAAGGTGATCTTGGTTGTTCTTTTTATAATAAATTATTATCAAAGATTTCTGTAGAAGAAGTCGCTATTAATCTTATACCTACAAGTTCATTTGATGATATGGAAGAATTGTCCAAATTTAACTATTTTTTTGAAGTTGATTCTTCAGCAAATAATATGAAAGCTGTAATTGATATAATAGAAGAAGTGATTAAGACAGAACCTTAAACAAGAACTTTAAACAAGAACCTTAAATAGTTATGAAAAGACAATGAAAATAAAGAAAAAAGAAATTGAGAAAAAGAGAATTCCTAAGAAATCACAATTAGGAGTATATTCGTTAGGTATACTTTTCATAAAAGCAACATTCACGATGGTTGCATTTCTTGTTACAGTGCTTATTGTTTCTCAAGGATATAAGATGGAATTAGGAGATAGGGGTATTGACGCAGCAATTGTTGCTGAATCACTCATGTATTCTCCAGCTCTGATGATGAGTGATGATGTTACAGGAAAAATATTTGTAGGGGTGATTGATACAAACAGATTTGATGAGGCTCAGAGAAGTGCAACTGAGCGAGATCTTAAGTATTATATGAGAATGCACAGTGATGTAAATTATATGCCTATGAAAATAACTCTTTATGATAAGGTTACAGAGAAACGAAATTCAGTTTATTATAAGAAAGATAAATATGATGAGTTTTCAACATATGTAGCAGGTGCTTTTAGCATCGGCAAGGGAGGTTATTCAAAATATGAGTTTGATTTTCCTGTAGCAATTGGAGACTTAAGAAGACCTGGTGTTTTGTATATATCAATAACAATACCAAACAGTTAAGATGAAAACTGAGATGATAACATGAGATTATTTAAGACAAAAAAAGCAGCATCTGAAATGTTTCATCTATTTGTACCTATATTATTATTTATGGTTGTTTGTTTGATTTTTATTGTTATCTTTTCTTTTATACAACAAAGTTTTACGGGAAGAACAATGACAAATTGGAAATCACATAATCTGTATGATGCTGATGATTTTACACTATCTTCTGGACCAAATAGATCTTATGCGGATGCAGTCTCTGTCTTGAAGACAACAGTGTTATGTAAAAGTAAGGTTAGTCCTACTGATGCTTCTTATTATAGATTCTCAATTTATGAGATTTTTTATGAAGGAATATATCAAGAATGTAAGGATAGTATCAATAATGCGATTGATAATTATATCATTACTTATTCAAGCAATGAGATATGCAATAGTCCTTATGCATGCAGTTCTAGTAATAATTGTTTTACAACGGGTAATCTTAATTCTATGAATGATAAATATAATTATGTATGGTTAGTAAATTCACAAAAAATACAGATGAAGAATAAATGTCTTGGTATCTATAAATATGGATCCAGATTAAGGACAGCCTCAGAACAAAGCGATTATGAGATTAATGAAGCATTTGCAGCTAGTACACCACCTTAAAAATGAAGAAAAATAGAATTAGGTTTATTAAAAGCAGGAAAGCAGCAACATTTGATATATACAATTGGTTTGTGTTAATTGTATCTATATTTCTTCTTACTGCTGCTGTAGTTTCACTTTATACGCAGTTTGGTGTATCTTTTGATAAGATGGGAGCAAGAGCAAAAGGGGTCTTGTCTGCTCAGGCTGATAAGGAAATACAATTAATTCATGTAGAAGAAGCAGCTAAAAGAGCAGCTTATGCTGCAGTAGTGGAATTGGCAAGTAACGGAGGTAATGTTGAAACACATGAATCTAGTATGTATTACGGTGCACCAATTATTTTAGAATCAAAAAATGATATTCCTGATAATAAATATCCTAAAGAGTCAATATATAATAATTTTCATGAGATCTTTTATGGTAATTTCTTTAATGAGCTTGAATCTAATGATTTAAAGAAAGTATATACAAAACAAGGTCTTTCTGTCAATAATGGTAATACACTCTATGGGTTTGCTTATGCAAAAGATTTCATAATGACAGGAGTGAATGGTACGAGATTTATTGATGTGTATGCTTCACTTGGTTATGTATTTGTATATTATTCTCCAAGTTTTATATTCAAGTTCCAGGATTATGATCTTGATGATTATAGTGAAGTATTTAATTTTGTTAAAGAAGAGCTTTATGATGATATTACAGAATGTGAAGATATTTCATGTGCGGAAGATGTTATAAAAACGAAAAATGATGAACTTCGAGAGAATAATCAATATAGTCTTGTTCCTGAAGATTATTATGAAATTATGCTTGGTGATAAGTGTTTTGATAAATACCAGGCAGGAGATTATTTTGAAGAATATTATTCAGATGCTTCTGATGAAATATTAACTAGGAGTAATGAGGCTGATGATATTAAAGATGGTAAGTTCTTCTTATGTATATTTGATAAGACACGACTTATCCAGGGCAAAGATAGAGGTGGTGATCTTATTGTAGATTATCCTGCATATAATGTGGCACTTTCTGTAAAAAGAGAAGGAGCAGGTGCTGGTAATATTTTCCTTCTTAGATGAATTCTTAGTTAAATATAGTCAGATATAGTAAAATAAGATTTGATAGGGTTTAAATGTATGATATTTACAATAATAAACTATTTAAATGAGCCATTTCTTTGATTTAGTATGATTAACATACCAGTTGAAACAGTTCTTACGAAACTAAAGGAAAATGGACTATCAGACGAAGAGATAGAGACAAAAATAAAGCAGAAAATGGATCAGCTTTCTGGACTTATCTCAAGAGAAGGAGCTGCCCATATCATTGCTAATGAAATGGGTATAAAACTCGTCGAGAAAACTTCTGGAAGACTTAAGATAAAAGATATTATGTCAGGTATGAGGAGTGTTGAGGCTGTAGGTAAAGTTACAAATGTATTTGATGTCCGTGAATTCCAAAGAAAAGATGGAACCCCTTCAAAAGTTGGAAGTTTTATCCTTGGAGATGAAACAGGCTCTATGAGAGTAACTTGCTGGGGAAGCCAGGCAGATAATATAGCAAATATTAAACAAGATGATATAGTTAAGATTGTCTCCGCATATGTCAGAGAGAATCAAGGAAGAAGAGAACTCCATACAAATGATAATTCTAAGATAATTACAAATCCTCCTGGTGAGACAATAGGAGATATTAGTTTCTCTGCAAGAGAATTTCAAAGGAAGAAGATAGACCAGTTAGGAGAGAATGATATGAATGTTGAGATTATGGGTACAATTGTTGGAGTTGACGCTTTGAGATTCTTTGAAGTATGCCCTCATTGTAAAAAACGTGCAAGACCTAAAAGGGAAGAGTTTGCATGTGATGCACATGGTGTTGTACAACCAGATTATTCTTATGTAATGAATGTTACATTAGACGATGGTTCTGGGAACATAAGAGTTGTATTCTTTGGTGATATGGCTGAGAAGTGTATGAATGTTGATAGAGCACAGATGCTTGCTTTGAAGGATTCTGCTCAATTGAATGATGAGAAAAATAAGCTTCTAGGCAATATACTTAAGATTAAAGGAAGGGCAAAAAAGAATCAGATGTTTGATAGACTTGAGTTTTCATGTCAAGGTCTTGATCTTAATCCTGATCCTTATGAAGAGATGGAAGGTCTTGATAAAGAACTTGAAGCTGCTAAGCAAAAAGCAGAGGTTCCAAGTGTAGATGAGATTTAAGACACATCTTACTTTTGGTTTATTGTTGTATTTTCTATTAGATTATTTCATTGGTTTATCGATATTTCAAGGCTTATTGATAGTTGTTTTTTCTATATTGCCTGATATTGATCTTCATACATCTTTTATAGGCAAAAGGATGAAAGGGATTTCTCATATTCTAGAGTTTTTTTTCAAGCACAGATGTTTTTTTCATTCATTGTGGCCTGTTTTGCTGTTGTATATTGTTCTTTTTCCAATAGGTCTTGGTCTAGAGATAGTGTTAATAGGATATCTTGGGCATTTATTACTTGATATTCTTAATAAGAAAGGAATTGCATTATTTTGGCCTTTTTTTAGGGTGAAAGGATATTTTAAGACAGGGGGGCTACTTGACTTTATTCTGTTTTTAGTGTTTATGTTTGGTGATTTGGTATTGTTAATAGTATCCTTATTTAAGTTGAATATAATATTATTATAAAGATTCTAACGATTCTTATGGCAATTATTTTAAAGGTATAAGCATTCTTGTTTATTATGGTATATAGTGTGAGTGTAAGGGATTGTAATGAGCTTGAGAGAAAACTAGGTGCAGAGGAAGCTCTTGAAATACCTGAAGAATGCAAGCGTAATAGTGATGTAATATATCATGTATTACATTACGCTGATAGATTAATTCCTTCTTTTAAGGAGCTTTCAAATGAAGAGGTCAGAACTATTGCTGATTCAGTAGCTTATTTGATGAGGCCTGATTTATTAAAGAATGGAAATTGTTACGGTCCTTCACCAGTCTTTGAAGCTATGGGTGAATTTATAATGATCGGTGAAGAAGAAAATGAGAAACCAGAAATACATCTAAAGAACAATCCTGATGATATCGTTGAAGGATGGGAACTTCCTAGAGAATCTCCTTATACAGCTATAGGGGCTGAATTATTCAGATGTTACGGTGCAACTATGGCATGGGCTCCAAGCATACTTGAGAAAGTTAGCAAAGATGGAGCCTTTTCAGTAGCTTTTCCTTTAGCAGATCTGAGTGCTTATCTTCTTAATACTTCTGATTTGACTGATTATAGTTATACACCCGAAGAAGTTAATGGGTTCCATACTACTCTTGCTAGGGAAATGAGAGAGATTTAATGTTCTAATACTACACTTTCAAGTGTTTTATTCCCCTTCTTATGAAATACATATCCTCCATTACCATTTCCTGTAATTTTGTGAGTTTTGCAAAACTCAGATAATTTGCTTTCCTGGTCGGCATTAAATGTAAGTGTTGAAATATCGCCTTTTTGTTTTGCATTTGTATCAGCATAGTATGCAACAACATATACAGCGTCGATATTATTCTCTTTTAGTATTTGGAGAATTTCACTTGCTTCATCATTTTCTTTTTTAGGTTTTGGTTTTCTTGGATAAGGTATTTTTGGTCTTTCTTCATATGCCTTTTGTTGGCTCATTGGGGTAGGCATAGATTCTTGTTTTTTTATTTTACCAGTTTTTGTATAGCCTAGATAATCAGTAAAAGAAACACACATCATCTCATAGTTGAATAATTCTTTTTGTCCTCGAAAATTTAGTTCATATTGTTTATGTTGTTTTGTAGCTTCTTGCGCTCTTGATATAATCTTATCATTTAGAAGCGTATATACAGAATGTCCTCTTGTAGTATGATTTTTAGATAATATTTGAGCGATATGTTTAATTGCTTTGTACATACACTTTGTATCACTTTTTATGCTCATTGTTTATCACCAAGAATAGATATTGTCTAGAATTTATTTAAAGATAATTAGTGTATATTGTCTACAGATGTCCATTCTTGTAAATCATCATAACCACTGGACATGCCCAGGTAGGGTATTTAAAGGATTTAGATGTTGTAGTTATCCTCCACTTTCACTGAGTTGTGAAGGTTGAAAAAAAATCCGATAAGGAAGGAGGTAACTAAAATGAAAAAATATTTTTTTCAATCATTTACCTCCAATGGAGGTAAATACAATGGAAAAAACAAATGATAAAAAACAACCTGAAAAGAAGTTCAGGGCAGGTGGCATAACTGCAACAATATGGCAAAATAACGTCGCAAAAGATGGTAAGGAAACGTCGTTTAATACAGTAAATCTTGAACGTTCTTATAAGGACAAAGAAGGGAACTGGCAGTCTACAAATAGCTTTAGGGCAAGTGATTTACCTAAATTGACTCTTGTAGCACAAAAGGCGTATGAATATGTGATTTTTAAGGCTTCTACTGAAGCTTAATTTTTCTTTTTTATATAGCTATTATAATAATAAATATAAACAAAGGTGATATACATGAAAAAACAAGAAACTATTACTGAAGAAGTTCATGATGAAGTTGTTGAAGAAACTATTGAAGAAGTTCAGAATGAACCTATTGAGGAAGTTAAAATGGATGTTCCCATAGATGTTGAAGAGAAAAAAGCTCCACAACAGGAGAGTATTGATATACTGCCTGGTGTTGGTCCTGCTACAGCCGAAAAACTCAGGGAGAGTGGCTATGAAACAGTTATGTCAGTAGCTGTTGCAACTCCTGGAATGCTTGTAGATGCGTCTGGCGTTAGTGAGAGCGTAGCTAGGAAGATGATAAATGCTGCAAGACAAGTCTTTGATATGGGTTTTGTATCAGGGCTTGATGTTCTTGAGAAAAGAAAGCAAGTTTCAAAGGTTTCTGTAGGCTGCAAGGTATTTGATGATCTTATGGGAGGAGGATTTGAATCAGGAGCAATTACAGAGGCTTTTGGAGAATTCGGTTCTGGTAAGACTCAAATTGGTCATATACTTGCAGTAAATACAATTAAACAGAATCCAGATGGTGTTGTCATATATATTGATACAGAGAATACTTTTAGGCCTGAACGTATAGAACAGTTGGCAAAAGGCGCTGGACTTGAAGCTGAAGAAGTCTTAAAGAAAATTAAGATTGCAAGAGCTTATAATTCAGATCATCAACTTCTATTAGCTGAAAAAGTAGAGGATTTAGTATCTAAGGAAGGGATGGGTGTTAAACTTGTTGTAATAGATTCTCTTACTGCACATTTTAGAGCAGAATTTATTGGAAGAGGCACTTTAGCAGAAAGGCAGCAAAAGTTGAATAAACATATGCATACTTTGTTAAAATTAGCAGATCTGCATAATATTTGTGTATATGTGACTAATCAAGTAATGTCAAAGCCTGATCAGTTCTTTGGTGACCCCACTCAAGCAATTGGAGGACATATCGTAGCTCACGCTTCAACTTTCAGAATATATCTTAGGAAAGGTAAGAAAGGAAGTAGGGTAGCAAAACTTATTGACTCGCCAAATCTAGTAGAAGGGGAATGTAATTTTATGGTCGAGACTGATGGACTTAAAGATATTTAATTATATCTTTCTTTTTTATTTATTTTTTTGTGATTTCTAATCTCCACCAGATCCGCTATAAGCATGTACTAATGATCCCGGGCCATCCTTACTATGATCATAGACCATAGGTGAACCTTGTGATCCTGCTATTACACAACCGTGTTGTCTTTCTAATCTTGCTAGCGAATCTATACTCATACCCATTCTAGATGCTTTTTGTGCCATTATGAGCGTTTCATCTAGTCCAGAAGGAGGAAATTCTCTTGTCGCTAATTCTGCTTGTGCAATATTATTTTGTTTTATTTCAGAATAATGTGTTATACTATAAATGAGTCTTTTTACTTTGCTTTTTAATACTTTTAATCTGCTATAACCTATTTTCATGTAAACACCCTACTGAGGTTATCTTCAGGATTTTTAAAAAGATTTGTATTATTTATCTGCTAATACGAAACTCAGTAACTAAGTTTGTATTTATCATAAACCTTATATATTCCTTCATATTAAGCTGATTTACACATAGAAATCTATGTGTTTTGAGATAAAATAAGTGAGGTAAATAAATATGAGAGGAAATTTCATGTCTAGCCCACCTGTTAATGAAGGTGAAGAATTAGATGTAAATATTGAGGCTGTAGGAGAAAAAGGAGATGGAATAGCTAAAAAAGATGGATTTGTGATCTTTGTCCCAAATACACAGCAAGGTCAGAATGTTAAAATAAAGGTTACAAAGGTTCTTAGGAAAGTGGCTTTTGGTGAAGCTATTGGTGAAGCATCAGGACCAGTTGAGGCTCCAGCAGAGGCAGCAGCTTCAGAAGAAGCAGCTCCAGAAGGAGAAGAAGAAGCAGCGCCTGCGGAAGAAGAACCTGTAGAAGAAAATCCTAAAGATTCAGAAGATTTCTAAAGTGATATGATAACATAAATTTCTTATTTTATTTTTTCTTTTATTTTTTGGATGATATTTGTTTTATTTATTCTGAGTTATAATTTTTATCTATTATATTTTTTATTTTTTTTGCTTTGATTTTTCCAATTTTGTCAATACTTTCCAGTTCTTTTTCATTTGCATTTATTACTTTCTTGACAGATCCAAATTTCTTAAGAAGTTCTTTTGCTAAGTTTGGACCTACTTTTGGAAGAGAAGATATAAGGTATTCTTTTTGTTCTTTCTCAGTCAATGGTTTTTTTGATAAGTGAAGTGGAACATCTTTCTTTTGAAGCTCTTGTTCTCTTTTTGCTATTGTGAGTATTGTTTCAGCAGTATCATTTTGATCAGTAGTGTATACTATTGGAACCCTGAAATCGACTGTTATGCTAGCAATTAATCCTCTAATTGCATTTGGATGAATATTTCTTACACCATATATATTATCTTTACCTTCAACAATTAATAATGGTCTTTCGAAATTTTTTACTAAATTTAGAATTTGTGGGAGTATTCTACCATCAACAAGAGATGTTATAAAATCTTCTACAGTCTTATATTCTATCCCTGTTCTACTGCTTACAATATAATCTGCACTCTCTAATGTTTTTAGTTTGACATCTGCACCTAAGTCAATAAGTCTTTTTGGAATGTCATTGCCTTTTTCCCTATTATCTACATAAATTGTAGGCATATTCTCATTAGAATAATCTTTTAATGTCGCTTGACTTTTAAGTGTGAAATTTTGATGAAATGATTTTTTTAGATCGATAAGAATTTTGTGCATCTTTTTTTCTTTATGATGAGCACTCCATCTGTATGCTTCATCACGTGTGTCTTTTGTCACTAAAATTATGACTTCTCCTTTTTCTTGTCTACCTGTCCTGCCTCGTCTTTGGATGTGACGTATTGCTGATGGAATTGGTTCATAGAAAATTACAAGATCTACTTTTGGTATGTCAAGCCCTTCTTCTCCAACAGAAGTCATAATGATGACATTAAATTCATTGTTCTTGAAGTCAGTCAGCATCTGCAATTGATCTTTTTGTGACATGCCTGTTGTCCTTTTTTTTTGCTGTCCAACGAATAATTTAGCTTTTATTCCATCAATATTATTTGCTTCATTAAGTATGACTTGAGCTGAATCTCTATATTGGTTGAATATTATTATTTTCATACCCGGTTTTATTCTTTTTTTTAGGATTTCTTTTAGTTTTGTTAGTTTTGGGTGTTCTATATTTTTTTTAATGGCATTATCTGTTTTTATAAGAGCAGACCTGAAATTGATATCTTTTACTAAATTTATTACTGCTTTTGTCTTTGTTGTAGATGCTTGTCTTTCTAAATCTGATAAGTATTTGTATAACGGTTGTAATCCTTGTGTTTCTATTAGTTCGATTGCATGTTGGATCTTAAGTGCCTCTGCACATACACTTATTGCTTTCATAACATCAAAGTCTTGCCTGTTTCTTGAGAGTTCAGCATGAAGTCCAGCTTGTAATCCTAATAATTCTCTTTTTGTAAGATTGACTGTTGAATGCAGAAATCCTTTTGTCTTTAGAACACTTAATTTTGATTTATAACAATCCTCTAGATATTTATGAACGCTTTTGAGATCTTGGCCAAAGTCAACATTTACCCAATTGACATCTATTTCTTGTATGTATGGTTTAACATCTTGATCATCATATGTTCTGACTTCAATGTCTTCAATATTTAAATTTGCACATACTTCATTAATCTTTTCAAGATCTGCACCAGGAGAGGCTGTTAGGGCAAGAATTCGTGGAAATCTTGATCTTTGTTCATATTTCTTTGCAATCCAGACATAGCTGTAATCCCCTACTGCTTTGTGTGCTTCATCAAATCCTATTAATGAGACTTCTTTTAAGTCAATTCTATTGTTTATTATATCATTCTCAAGACCTTGTGGTGTAGAAAATATCACTTGGCAGGATTTCCATAATTCTGCACGTTTTTCTGGTTTAATCAAGCCTGTAAAAGTTGTGAGTTTTTTTTTGTCTATATTAAAATTTTCTTCAAAAACTTTTTTGTATTGATCTATTAGAGGTCGTGTAGGCCCAAGCATTATTATTTTGCTGTTTGGATATTGTTTTAGACGTTGCGCTGCAAGCATAAGAAACACATTTGTTTTTCCCATGCCTGTAGGGAGTACAACTAAAGTATTTTTGAGGCTTGCAGTAGCTAGTATTGTTTGCTGATACAATCTTGGCTCGAAATTTTTTATCATATACTTTCAGGTAGAGTTAAGCTATCATAATTTATATATGTTTATTCTATAGAAGTCTAGTGTGTCTAGTGGTTTCCAATTAATATGGTAATTATGAGGTGATATAAATTATCTTATTTTTAGAATTCTTTATTCTTGGGATGTTTTACTTTTATATGAGTTCTTTTGTGTTTTTTTCCAATTTTTCATTTTGATTATATTCTCTTTTCCTGAGTCCCAAATGGAATAGAATAATTGTCTATAAGATTCTGCAAGCTGTCGTGAATGTATTAAAAAAGAGACCATCTTGTCTTCCCATGGTGTAAATATAATCTTATCTCTAAACACTGAGCAATTAAGCGGTATTGGGAAATCAACAAAGAGTAATTCTGCTTTTCTTAACTTAATCATATTCTTTAATTTTGCTGGTGCTATTCCTTTTACATCAAATCCTCTTTCAAATCTTTCATTATCAAAATCACTATAAAAATTATATACAAATTTGTATTCTTCGGGATTTTTTGTATCAAATGCAAAGAAAAGGAATTCATCTCCTGGTTCTCCGTCACTGATTAGTTCGTAGAGCATATTTTTGAATCCTCTAAAACCTTCAAAAATTTCAGCATGCTGTTTTTCCGTTGGTTTTTGTAGTACATCTAATTCAGGGAGAATTGCTTCAAATTTTTGTTTCTTTTCGGTTATTGATTGTAGGACGTTCTTTGGATCTGTTGCTTGATAATAATGGATTTTGCCTTTAATTATGAATGATACAAATCCTTTTGCTACAAGCCGTTTTATTGTTTTATGGACTGTTGAATTCTGTAATTTTGTCTTGTATAAGATTGACCCAGCAGTTGTCTCGCCTAATTCTAATAATGCGAGATATATTTTTGTTTCAGCTTTTGTAAATCCTATATCAAGGAATATTTCTTCATTCATATTTATTCTATATTAGGTGATAATTAGTTAATAAATCTTTCTAATATGCTCCATTAGTGGAGCATAAATATTAATATAGCTATTATAACTCTTTAGTAGTTAAGATGAACATATTCAATTTATTCAAACGAAGCATAATATGTCCTAGGTGTCATCATAAAAATCTAGGTGAGAATATGCACTGTGAAGAGTGTTTATCTGATTTGAGTGGGTTGAATGCACCTCATTATTATATGAGTTGGGATAGGGTTGCGAAGGGGTAAAATGAAATATATCAATTTAGTTTGGCCACTTGTACTTGTTACTACAGTTGGGCTTTATTTGCTTATTTTAGTTACACTTCCATTTAATCAGCAATTTGCTACAGTACTACTTTTTACTTTAATTGCCTATTGGAGTAGGCTTCCTGGTGTAGGAATTCAACATCCTTTCTTTATCCTATATCAGATGGACGTTATAGATATTTTTATGATACTTATAGCAATAAATATAGGTGTTGCTCCAGCAATTATGTTTATTTGGTTCACAAACAATATATCCCGACTTTCAGGTACTTTCCCAGATTGGTCAGGGGTAATCCAAGACAGTATATTACTCACGATAATAGCAGTCTTTGTTCCAATACTTAACGCTATAACAGGAGGTAATCTCCTTATTATCATCACTATATACAGTATATTCAGACCAATCGGATTTTTCCTCTTTAATTTTATTTGGCCTAGAATGTCTTGGCCTCAGAGAATTATAACGAGTTTAGTTGCAGGAGGGGAAGTTTTTGTTATTAATGCGTTTTATGCAAAATTATTTGGGGGCTTTTTTGATAGGTTACTTGGAAAAGGTGTTGCATTTAATTGGCCTCTATTCATTTTTGCAACTGTTGTTATTTTTACAGTTTATATTGCATTTTATGGTGTTGATTCATTATCGCCAAAAAAGAAAACTACAAAGAAGATTGTTAAAGCTTTTGTAAAAAAAGTACATCAACCACATCAACCAAAACATTATGGGTCAGAAAATCCAATATCTAATGTTGATCAGAGTGAGATGAATTTTGTAAGAGAGACATTTAAATGATATTAAATAATGATTTAAGTTGTTAATAATTTAAACAGTATAACATATAATTTAATAATTATAATTTAATAATCATGTCCTGGAGCTATTATTGGGTTGTGTTCTTTGATTAATTCATGGACAATATCTTGGCTTTGTTGCATCTGTTGTGGTGTTGACGTTGGAAGGTCTGTTCTTCCGATTGAACCTTCTCTGAAGTAAGTATCTCCTGTAAAAAGAATATTATCTTTTTTGTAATATAAAATAATGCAGCTCTCACAATGACCTGGTGTTTTTGTTATTTCAAAGATATTTTTTAGTTCTTTATCTTCTTCTATGTTTTTTAATGGGATGTCAAATTTATCAGTCATATAAGGGTCAAGAATAAAACCGCTTTTTGTGTTGTGGTTTTGCACTGCTTCAACAGCATTTTTGCTTGCGAAGAACTCTGCATTTTTGAATAAATCAAAATTACCAATATGATCATAATGTAGGTGAGTAAAGATAACTTTCTTTATCTTGTCTGGATTGATAATGGATTTTATTGCTGTTAGTAATTCTTCTTTTAACTCTCTTCTTGACGTGTCAATGACTATTGATTCTTCTATTATATAGCAGTCTGAATCAGATACTATTTTTTTCACGTTTTTGCTTAATTCTATTATTTGAAACATTTTAACATAGATAAAAGTACTAGAAATCAATTCCATTCATAAGGCCTTTGCTTGTAGTATAAAAACCTATTATTATTCCAACCATAAGGACAATTATCGTGATTTCTGCATGACCATATCCTCTGAAATAATTACCAAGTATGAACCCTATCATAAAGCATACAATCATCATGAAGTATTTGAATTGTAAAGTTTTTTTTGTCTTGTACCAAAGTCTTCCAAAGAATATTCCAGCTAAGAGTGCTACTATATAATACATCATTGCAGAGCCTATTGTTGACATAGAAAGAATAAATCCTATAATCAATAGGCTTATCCATACGAATTCTGGCCAATTGATGCTTTTTGTAGGCGGTTCGATTAAAGGTGACATTTTATTATTATTTTATTCTTTAAGATTCTACTTTTATGTAATAAATTAACCATATTGCAATTGCTCCAAGAAGAGCAAGAATCCATGAATAGAAGTGAAATACCATAGCAAGCAATGCATATACTACTATAAAACTGAATATGAACACAAAAGGCAACCTATTGTGATACATTAATTTTGATCCTGCTAATGGTGGGATAGGAATCATATTTACTAAAGCAAATACCATATTAAACCAGTAAATTTTATCTATTATTGGGACGCCTGATGCCGGTCCAAACCAATTTGCAAATTGCATAAGGATTGTAGCAAATAATATGTTAAATAAAGGACCACATGCTGCAATTATGCCATTATCAAGCATATTTAGCCCATATCTGAAAAAACCCAGTCTATGACCTGACATATGATGGATAAGCATACCACCTGCAATAGGTATCCATATATGCCCTCTTGCAATGAATGTGACTATTAAAGCAAGTATGAGTCCAGGCCACCACATTTGGAATTCTACCCTGTATCCTGCACTAAGTCCTGCGACTCTTTGACCTGTTAGAAATATAAGCATAGATATTGCAACAATACCCATACTTACGAGCATATTGTAAGTCCAATGCACGAGGTTGAAAGTTTTAGAGCCATCATCAAATCCATACATAAATCCGATAACTAGAATAGTCATAATGATATTTCTTGCTTCAAGGAATGTAAAAGGGAAGTATCTATTGACCTTATCAGAGTAATTGCTCATGTTGTCACCTTAAAGAACAGTATTTAAATATTTTACTAGAAATGACATTAAAATATCGTCAGAATATAGATCTTTTAAGGATATGTTAAAAATATATATTAAGGGATGATTTCTAAGAAAATTTGATTTAAACAATCTCAATCTTGTTGACCTTGTCTTTAATCATCTGTATCATTTCTTTTTCATGACCAGCCCCTACAATTGCGAGTATTTTTTTGTCAGGATTTCTTTTCATAAGGATTGCGAGATTTCTACTCATTATTTTATTTCTCTCAGTCACAAGGACTTTGTAAATATTTGGGTATTTTTTCTTTACTTTTGTCATCATTTTCTTCATAAGATCTTTAGATGGAACCGTGGTTAAGTCAAAACCCTCAATTTCTCTTTTTCTTAAAACTACTCCATTGAATATGTCGACAACAAATTGCCATTTTTCCTTCCATGTTATTGACTTGGAAAGTCTTTTTAATGTTATTTCAATATCTTGATCGATTAAAGCTATCTGTCTTTTATTCTTTCTTGCAAGATGAAAAGCAGTAAGCATATCTGACCCTGGTGAAACACCAACGATACTACCTAATTTCTTCTCTGCCCAATGTCCTATTAATGAAAAAATAAAACCTTTAATGCCTATTTTAAATATACTTGAGAATGGGATAGAATCTTTGTTTTTTCTCCTCTTATTTTTAATATTTTTATTGTCTTTATTGTTTTTTTCTGTTTTGGTTTTATTATTTGTTTTATGTTTAGAGACTAATGCTATTAATCTTCTTTTATCTAATTCTAAAGCCACTATATCTGGATTTAATTTTTCAAAGCCAGTTTTTATGTCGTCTATTGATTGCTTAGCGATATGAGAAGTTCCAATTAAAGTTATATTTTTATATTTCATTTTCTAATCTTTGGTTTTACTTTGACATATATAAAGATGATTAAAGATCTTAAATTTATTGAAAATTTCATTTATGTTATCTTAATTATATTAATCTTATTTTGTAATAGTGATATTTAATAATAAAGAAATTGTGTTAAAAATTAAAAAATCATTCAGATTCAGGTTCTTCTTCCTGATTGTAGCTAGGTACTGCAGCTTTACTAATTATCATTATATCCCCTATGCTTTTGACAAGCTGGTGAGGTACAATAACTCCTTTTGCTGATCCTAGAACTTTGTTTAGGAAAGAATTTTTTGTGCTTCTGACTCTCCATCCAAATATTTTATTCTGGGTTAATATAGATTCTTCTACATCTCCAAAATAATCTCCAGTGTCAGTAAAAACCTTCATATCATAGCTTTCAGAGACTCTTTTCATCTTAAGCATTTATAATCACCTTGATTTTATATTGATATAAATAGTATATAAACCTTTCCATTGAGTCCAGAACAGGTTAGTGGGTTGAAAAATTTTTTTGGGTAAGAACCCTTTTGAAAGTTTTTGGAGCCCCTACGCTGTTCTGATGGACATGAAAAGGCCTATTCTTAGAAGTTGCCGGGGCTATTTATAAATATTATTGATAAATACCAATGCTATTTAACATAGGTCTACTGATTCAGCAATACTTAGAATTCCTTGCTTTAAAGCAGGTTTTTCAGTTATACTATTATGGACGGCTGGTTTGATTAACCATTTAATCTCACTCATAGAATCTTGATTGACAAATAATAATGTTAATGAAGGGTATTTCACTATGCTTTCCCATTCTTTGATTAACTGATTCAAGTGATTCTTTTTGTTGAGGACAGTTATTATGATATTTTGATCTTTTTGATATTTTTCAAGAATTTCCATGAAAGAATTGATGTTTTCTGAGACTATCCCTATTTCTTCACTACCATCTTTATTCTTGATAATGATATTGTCTTTCTCGTCTGTAATTGATTCTATTTTTCTGAACATAATATCTCTGTTCTTTTTATAATGGATGAACCACTCTTTCAAGCTTGTTTTTTCCATATGATTTTTACAAGATAATTAGTTTATATATTTTTTCAGTCTTGCCAATATGTCTCAATAGTTTATGTTTATACATATCTCTCATTATGCACGAAACCTTTTTAAATAGACTCGGATTTGCTTACTTAAGCAAATAAAGCCCGAGTTCACTGAGCGCTTATAGGGTTGAAGTGTTCTATCAGCTTTATTGAGCTTATGAATTGAATCAACAATATTATGGTTTAAAATGGCTGAACAAAAAACAAAATATATCATAAGGATACATAACACAGATTTAGATGGTGAAAAGCCAATACAAAGTGCTTTATCCAAAATAAAAGGAATAAGTGTCATGTTTGCAAATGCAGTATGCATTATTTCGGAGATTGATCCAAAGAAAAAATCTGGACAGCTTTCTGATGATGAAGTAAATACACTTAATGGTATAATTAAAGATCCTTTGAAACATGGTATGCCGGAGTGGCTCTTAAACAGAAGAAAAGATCCTGCAACAGGCAATAACATGCATATTCTTACATCCGACCTGGATTTTACAAAAGCTAACGATATTAAATTATTACAGAAAATTAAATGCTATAAAGGAACAAGACATTCACGAAGACTTCCAGTAAGAGGTCAGCGTACAAAATCAAACTTTAGAAAACAAAAAGGTAAGGCTGCAAGTGTTTTCAAGTCTAAGGCTAAAAAATAAATGATTTAAAATGGGATCCATAAAGAAATTAAGAAAAAAGTATCAGACACCTAGCCATTCATGGGAAAAGGATAGGATTGTTGAAGAGAAAGAATATTCTAGAGAATATGGACTTAAGAATAAGAAAGAACTCTGGAAAATGTCAAGTCTTTTAGCAAAGTTTAAAGCATTAGCTAAAGATGCTATCACTTCACAAACAGCACAGTCTGAGAAAGAAAGTGCTCAATTATTGAGTAGATTAAGATTATTAGGATTACTTAATGAGACATCCATGCTTGCAGATGTTCTTACATTGACAGATAAAGATATTTTTGAAAGGAGACTTCAAACTGTTGTTTTTAGAACAGGACTTGCAAGATCCATAAAGCAATCAAGACAATTTATCGTACATGGACATATTAAGATTAATAATATAGCAATTTCATCACCTTCTTATCTAGTTAAGAAATCAGAAGAAGAAAATATTACTTTTGATCCAGTTTCAGCATTAGCAAATGCTGAGCATCCTGAAAGAACTATTAAACCTCAGGCAGTAAAAACTGAGAGTAAATCAGAAGATAAAAAGGATGCTAAAGAAGAAACTAAAAAAGAAGAACCAAAGAAAAAAGCAAAAACTGAGAAAAAAGAAGAAAAATCTGATGCTAAACCAAAAGCAGAAGATAAGAAAGAGAATTAAAAATGGTAGATCCAAAACTTAATCCAAAATCAAGTGCACCAAGATCTAGCGCACCAAGATCTAGTTCACCAAGATCCAATTCAAGGAGTTATTCATCTAGACCTTCATATCCTAGAAAGAACTATGGATCACTTAGATGGGGAATTGCACATATTTATACATCTTATAATAATACAATCATCCATATAACCGACATAACAGGAACAGAAAGTATTGCAAGAGTATCTGGTGGTATGGTTGTAAAGAGCGATAGAATGGAATCTTCTCCTACTGCAGCAATGATTGCAGCAAAAAAAGCAGCGCAAACCGCTAGGGAGAAAGGGATTACAGCATTAAATATCAAAGTGAAAGCACCTGGTGGCCATAATGGTCCTAATAATCCTGGTCCTGGTGCACAAGCAGCTATGAGAGCTCTTTCAAGAATGGGACTTAGAATAGGAACAATAGAAGACGTTACTCCTATTCCGCATGATCGTTGCAGAATGAAAGGCGGAAGACGTGGAAGACGTGTATAAGAGGGTGAAAATGCAACTCAAACTTATAAATAAAAATCAGGAAAAAACTCAATATGATTTTTTAATCAAAGGAGTAGAGCCTTATATATTGAACGCTCTAAGAAGAAGTGCTATTAGTTTAGTTCCTACAATGGCATTTGAAAATATTGAGCTTAAGAAAAATTCATCAGTTATTTATGATGAGATGGTTGCACATAGGCTTGGTTTAGTTCCTTTGAAAACTGATTTGAAACATTATGAAATGATAAAAAAACCAGAAGATGCTGAATCTTTAAAATGTCATGTTAAAATGACACTTAAAGCTAAAGGACCTAAAATAGTCTATTCAGGTGATATCAAATCTTCTGATCCAGCTGTAGTGCCAGTATATGATAATATGCCAATAGCAAAGTTAGCTAAAGGTCAAGAAATAGAACTTCAGGCAACAGCAATACTTGGAGTAGGAAAAGATCATATGAAATGGTCACCAGGAATCATATTTTATAAACATAAACCAATAATAACAGTTAAATCTAATGTTGATGTAGAAGAATTAAAGAAGAAGATACCTGAAGAATCAGCATTAAAGATAACAGGAAATAAAGTCAAAGTGGATGAAGATAAATTGATGACTTCACATTATTTTGATGCATTTGCTGGAGAAGTTCTTATTGATGGTGTTGATGTATCAATGTCAGAAGATGAGTTTGTCTTCTCAGTTGAATCATTTGGACAGTTAAGTGTTAAGGAAATGTTGACTACTTCAGTAGACGCACTTCAAGAAAAATTAAAAGAATTTTCCGATTTATTATCAAAAGCATAAAAAAATATAGAAAATGAGAAAACTATCAAGCCCAAATCAAGATTTGCAGAATACTATAATCACATTAAAGAAGGCTGCAAATGTGGAAAAAGTGAATCTTTGGAAAAGGATAGCTGCAGATCTTTCTATGCCATCAAGGCAAAGAAGAGTTGTTAATATATCTAGAATTAATCGTTTTACAAAAGATAATGATATTGTTGTTATACCAGGTAAGGTACTTAGTGCTGGAGATATAGATCATAAAGTACAAATTGCAGCATTTAGTTTTTCAAAAACAGCAAAAGATAAAATTACTCAAGCTAACGGAACTACTGTTTCAATATTAGAACTTGTAAAATCAAATCCTAAGGGAAAGGGAATTAAAATATTGGGTTAAATAAAATGTTAATAGACGCAAAAAACGCAGTTTTAGGAAGACTTGCAACTCAAGTTGCAAAGAAAGCTCTTTTAGGAGAGACTATTGATATTCTTAATTGCGAAAAAATTCTTATTTCAGGTAAAAAAGAAGTAATTTTTGCAAAGTATGATAGACTTAGTAAAATGGGTGTTCCTAGAAAAGGACCTTTTATATCTAGTGATCCAGAAAAGTTTGTGAAGAGGATAATTAGAGGGATGGTCCCATATAAACAACCTAAAGGAAGAGAAGCTCTTGCAAGAATAAAATTACATAAAGGAGTTCCAAAAATATTTGAAGGAAAAGAAACACAACAAGTTGGTGTAACAAGACTTCGTGTTGATAGTGTTACTATAGAACAAGTATGTAAATTCGTTGGTGGTAAGCAGTAAACTCACGTTTGAGTTTTTTATGAGGTTAAAAAACAATGAAGATCATAAATACTTCAGGAAAAAGAAAAAGAGCAATAGCTCGTGCGAAATTGACAGAAGGCAATGGAACATTAAGAGTAAATTCCTTATTAATAAATAATTATAAACCAGCTTTATTGAGAATGAAGATACAGGAACCTATTAAGCTTGCTGGCGAGGTTGCTGAGAAGGTTAATATAAGTGTAAATGTTACAGGTGGCGGTGTGTGCAGTCAAGCAGATGCTGCAAGACTTGCAATCGGAAGAGCACTTATGCAATATAGTAAAAAGCTTGAGAAAGTATTTTTAAGTTATGATCGTCAATTATTAGTAGCTGATGTAAGAAGAAAAGAAGTTGCTAAACCTAATGACTCTAAGCCAAGAGCTAAACGGCAGAAGTCATACAGGTAGAGGTAAAAAACAAAATGATAACAACAAAAATCCAGGAATTTTTGAGTTATCATAATTCCACTGAGGTGAAATCATGATAATACCAATAAGATGTTTTTCGTGCGGAAGACCAATAGCACAGAAGTGGGAAGATTACAAGAAAAGAGTCGATAAAGGCGAAGATAAAAAGAAAGTACTTGATGATCTTGGTATGAAAAGTTACTGTTGCAGAGCAGCATTTTTAGGACATGTTGATCTTATCGATACAGCAGCAGAATTCAAGAAATTTTAGATTATTATTTTAAATTATTAAATTATATTAAAAAAACGATTCCAGGTAAATAAAATGAGTATAAGACACAACAGAGATATGCGTTATCAAAAGTCAAGGAACAATAAAGTAGTTGGACCTAAAACTTTTAAGACTGAAGAATCTGCTAAAGCTTATGCTGAAAAAGCAGGAATCAAGAAATATTCTCTTGTGAATGTTAAGTCTTCAGAAGCGAAAGTCAAGAAGATAAGAGTTGTAGCTGAGTAAGTTTTTTTATTCTATATGTTTTTTTAAGAATTATTTTTTAATATATTCTACTTAATCTTTTTTTAGTTCACAATTGTTTATCAGAAGCATATGTGATCTGTAATATTTGCTGAAAAAACCTTCTACTGTAGAATAAAGCCTGTTCTTTACTTGATCTGAATCAAGAATCGCTTTGACCTCTTCATGATTCGCTGCGTTTGTACCATCTTTTGCAATCTTGTTTGTTATACATGACATGCCTACACAGTTCATGCCTCTGCTTCTTGCAGTTATCACTTCAGGAGTTGTTGACATTCCTACAGCATCAGCTCCAAAGTTATCTCTGAATGCGACACATTCAGCTTTTGTTTCATAAGCCGGACCTGTTACTGATAGATAAACTCCTTTATGATTGTTATAGTCAAAATTATTTGCTGAATCACTTAATATATCTATATAATCCCTGTCGTATTCGTCATTCATAGGCTGGAACCTGAACACTTCTTCTCCGTCAAGTCGCTCGAAAGTATGTTTTCTTCCAATCATTGCATTAGGAAGCATATTAACATGTGAATCTATAATCATAACATCTCCTACATCATATTTTGGATTAAGCCCGCCTGCAGCATTTGTAACAAAGTAATTTTTTATGCCAAGACCTGCAAGAACATGTACAGGAAATATTACTTTAAGCATCCCTAGGTTTCCTGGAAGATCTGCTACTTCATAGAAATGCTTCCTTCCTTTTAGTCCAACAATAGGTACTCCTTCAAGCTTGCCTACAATCATTTTTCCTTCATGACCTGCAACTGTAGGTGTAGGAAAGTTCGGAATGCATCCATAATCAATGATTGCACTGCTTTCAACCTTATCAGCTAGTCCGCCGAGTCCTGATCCTAATGTTATTGCCCATTCTGTGCCTTCAGGTACATTAGGTCTAAGATGTTCTACTGCTTCTTGTACTTTTTTCTCATAATTCTCTTGAAATTCAAGCATATCAGCAAAATCTGTCAAATTCATATTTAATGAGAATGCATTTGCTTTTATAAAGATTTAGAGGTTCAAAAAAAGAGATCTTAAGGCTAATTTTCGATTATCCTTAGTTATTTTTCAGCTATCTTTCAGCTATCTTGAGGGTATATTTTTTAAATTACTCATAATTTTTTCCAAGTAGAATGACAGACAATTCAGATAAGCCAGAACTGTTGGATATAGCTGAGAAATGGCAAAAGAAATGGCAGGAAGATAATGTATTTAGAGTAGAGTATCTTCCTAAGAAGAAAAAGTTCTATTGTTTAGAGATGTATAGTTATCCTTCTGGAAAACTTCATATGGGTCATGTCAGGAATTATTCTTTAGGCGATTGTTTTGCTAGATTCAAGAGAATGAACGGTTTTAATGTTCTTTATCCTGTTGGATTCGATAGTTTTGGACTTCCTGCTGAAAATGCAGCTATTAAAAATAAGATACTTCCTCATGAATGGACTAATAAATGCATGGAAGACATGAAAGATCAATTCAAGTCGCTTGGACTTAGTTATGATTGGTCTAGGATGGTATATAGTCATGATCCTGAGTATTATAAGTGGAATCAGTGGTTCTTTATCCAATTATTGAAGAAAGGACTCACATACAAGAAGACTGCAGCAGTTAATTGGTGTCCAAAATGTAATACTGTGCTTGCAAATGAACAAGTGCATGATGGTAAATGCTGGAGACATGGGGATACTGAAGTTGAGCCAAAAGAATTATCACAATGGTATCTTAAAATAACAGACTATGCAGATGAATTACTTGAAGATATTGAGAAACTTCAGAATTGGCCTGAAAAAGTAAGGATTATGCAGAAGAATTGGATTGGGAAAAGTCATGGTACTATGATAAAGTTTGATGTTGTCGACGAAGATGGTAAGAAAATCGATGAGATTGAGACTTTTACAACTAGACCCGATACAGCATATGGAATAACATATCTTGTACTTGCAGCTGAGCATCCTAAATGTCTGGAATGGACAAAAGGTACTGAGCATGAACAAGCTTACAAAGCATTTTATGAAAAAGTCAAGAAACAATCCATCATAGAAAGGACTGCAGAGGGAAAAGAAAAGAATGGTGTTTTCCTTGGAAAATATTTTGTCAATCCTGTTAATGGAAAGAAATATCCTTTATGGGCTGCTGATTATGCGCTAATGGATTATGGTACAGGCGCTGTAATGGCAGTACCAACACATGACCAACGTGATTTTGAGTTTGCAAAGAAATATGATTTACCTCTTATTGTAGTCATCAATCCGCTTGATGGATGGGAGCTTGATCCTGAGAAGATGAAGCGTGCCTTTGTTGATGAAGGAAAGCTTGTCAACAGTGGTGAATTTGATGGCATGCATAACAGGGACGCGATTGAAGCAATCTCAAAATGGATGGAAAAAGAAGGTTTTGGTAAAAGAACTGTTAATTATAAACTGCGAGATTGGTTAATCTCTCGTCAGAGATATTGGGGAACACCTATTCCTATTATTTATTGTGATAAATGTGGTACAGTTGCAGAAAAAGAAGAAAATCTTCCTGTAAAATTACCTGAAGATATTGATTTTTCAAAAGGAGGGAATCCTTTGGAGACTTCAGAGAGTTTTGTTAATTGTAAATGTCCTAAATGTGGAGGAGACGCTAAACGCGAAACTGATACAATGGATACTTTTATCGATAGTAGCTGGTATTTCTTAAGATATACTGATACAGACAGAAAAGGAATGTTTAACAAAGAACAAGCAGCATATTGGATGAATGTTGACCAATATATCGGTGGAATAGAACACGCTTGCATGCATTTGATATACGCTAGATTCTTTACAAAGGCACTTCGTGATCTTGATATGGTTAATGTTGATGAGCCTTTCAATAGTCTGCTTACTCAAGGAATGGTACTTAAAGATGGAGCTAAGATGTCAAAATCTGTTGGAAATACAGTTGATCCAGGAGAGATCATCGGTAAATTCGGTCCAGATACAGCAAGGATGTTCATACTTTTTGCAGCGTTACCTGAAAAAGAGCTTGATTGGAGCGATAAAGGAGCAGAAGGAAGTTTCAGATTCCTTATGAAAGCACTTTCAATGAAAGAACTTGATGTTAGTTTTGAACCGCTTACAGAGGAACTTAATGACGCTGATAAATATATGTTATCTAAACTTAACAGAACAATAAAAATCGTTACAGAAGAAATGGAAACATTTAGAGTAAGCCTTGCTATAGGAAACATTATGAGTTTAGTGAATGATACTCTTGCTTATTCAAGACATGCACATAAAAAGAATATACTTGGTGAATGTGTCAAGGCAGCTACATTACTCCTTAATCCAGTAGCACCTCATCTTTCAGAGGAATTATGGAGTTCTCTTAAGATGGAAGGTTTTTCTTCATTTGCACAGTGGCCGAGTTTTGATGAGACAAGAATAGATGAGGCTGCAGAATCTGCTAATAATATGATCGATAAGACCATATCTGATATTCATGCAGTTTTGAAATTGATTAAGGTAGAAAAACCTAAGAAAATTACTATGTTTGTTTCAGAAGCATGGAAATATGATTTCTTCAAAAAGATGCAGGAAATGCTTGAGAAGACGCATAATATTGGAGAAATCATGAAAGAAGTAATGATGGATGAGTATAAGAAAGAAATTTCCGGTTTAGTTCCGAGGATTATTAAAAATCAGGCAATGTTGCCAAGTGTTGTATTGGATCAGGAAAGAGAATTTGAAGTACTTGCTGGTAATGTTGATAAATTAAAAGCTGCATTTGGCTGCGAATTCGATATTATCAAGGCTGAAGCAAGCGATGAACAAAAAGCAAAGCAAGCAATGCCTGGAAAACCTAGTTTGGTTATTAATTAAAGTCATTTTAGAATGTTATTTTAGTGTTATTTTGGTTTCTTAATGTTATCTTGATTCTTATTTTTCTTATTAGATAGTGGATTATCTAAACAGTAATGTTTAAATATATTGAAATAGAAAACTTCAATAAAATGGCTACTGCAGATACTAATAGATTCGAAAAACTGATTATACAACAAGGAAAGGAAATAAAAAAACTTTCTCAAAGAATTAAGGTTCTTGAATCAAGAGCTTCAATTCCTACGCAAGAGACTTATGAAGAAGAGAAACCAGAACCTGTAAAAAAGGTCAAAAAAACTGATAAAGAAAATCCAACAAGTTTGTTTAAGGTCTTTGGAATTGTCGGTATAATCATGATTGTACTTGGTATGGTATATTTCTATAAGTATGCAGTTGATAATGGATGGATTGGTATCACAGGCAGGATAGCATTAGGTGTAATTGCATCATTTTTGATAATAGGTTTGGGATTATTCTTGTATAAGAAAGAATATTATAATTTTTCACAGATAATAGTGTCATGTGGTCTTGGTATTTTGTATTTTACAGTATTTGCAACATATCATTTTAAGACTTATAGAGACGCACTTGGAATGAATCTTATACTTAATACAATACTATTGCTTGTTATTATGGCAGGAGGCATGTTTTTAGGTATGAGACTTGATAGGAGGAGTATTGTATATTGGTCACTCGGACTTGGCTTTTTAGCAGCTTTTTTGAGCGGTATCAATGGTAATACACTTCATATTCTAATATATGTATTGTTAATTGATTTAATTGTACTTATAATTGCAAAATCTAAATCATGGTATATGGGAATACCTGCACAGATTTTGACATATATTGCTTTTATAATTTGGTTCTTCCAAGGTGTATATGATCCAAAAAGTATTCTTGGTCAGACAAGCATGCCTATGCTTATGACATTCACTTTTTTAGGTGCTTATTATGTCATATTTACTCTGCTTTCATTTATACAAGCATCAGACTTCAAAGAAATAGAATGTAGCGCATTATCAGTGATTAATACAATATGTCTTGCAGGTTTTGGACTTGGAATAATTAATAAGTATGCTCCCGAGGCTAATGGGATATATCTTATCATTGTGGCTGCAATAATATTATTTGTAGGATCATTATCAAGGAAACTTGAGTTTGAGAATATATTTGATCTGCATTTCCTGGGCACATGTATACTTGTTGCAATTGCAATACCAGTTCAATTTGATAAGACAATCGTTACTGTGCTTTGGGTACTTATGACTCTTGGTCTTGCATATTCAGGACTTAAGATTGATCATAAACGTCTTTTTTATGTAGGTTATATAGGTTTTGTAATACCTTTTTTGAGGGTATTTTTATTTGATCTTTGGTTCCTTCGAAATGCTGTTGAGAGATGGCTGGCAGTCGGTTCATGTTTAGTTGGTCTGATTGTAATGCAAATATGGATAGCAAAGAAATTCTCATTTAGTAAAGCAAAAAGTGATATTTTTTACAATATCTATTCAATAGTCGGTATGGTCATTGCTATTTTTTGGGTAGCTCGAGAAGTGTACGCACTTAATATCTCCTGGGAGGGCAGTAATGTGCTTCTTTCAATATCATGGGCATTACTTGCAATAGCATTTATTACATATGGTATGATTATGAGGAGAAAAATCTTTAATTGGGCAGGTGTAATATTATTTGGACTTGTTGTTGTGAAAGTATTGTTGATTGATCTATCCAGCATGCAAAATATCCTTAGGGTTCTTGTCTTGATAATAGTGGGAGCTCTTGCATTGATAGGATCTTTTGTGTTTGTGAAGAATCGTGAAAAAATAAAGGAGTACATGTAAAATGAAAAAATTAATTTCTTTTCTATTAGTATTATTTTTAGCAGTATTTTTTACAGTTCCTGTTATGGCTGAAATTGGTGATTACAAATATTATAGGAATGTTGATACTAAAGGTGTTAATGAGCCTGTTTGGGTCAGTCTTGATACTGGAATCCTTGACAATTCAGAAAGTAATGGCAAGGATATCCGTGTTGTGGGAAATAGTAAGTATCTTCCATATCATATAGATTATGAATCTGGAACAGCACCAGTCTTTATCGAGAAGATATCGGCTTCTTCTGAACAACCAGATTATAGAGGACAAACATATATTGCTTCACATATGCTTGATGATTCAAGTTCAACATATTATCAAAATGATTTCTCAATAGATTCAAGTTCGACAAATCTTGAGATAACTTTAGCTGGTGTGTATAAAGTTGAAAGTCTAAGTTTTAATTTTATTGATTCTCCTGTCAATATGTCTGTTTATGGGATTGTAGATGGTAGTAAGAAATTCATATCTTCTTCTAAATCATCTTCAGTATCATTGAATTCCATCTATACTAACAGGTTGATTGTTGAAATAAAACATAGTGGCACTGTGAAGATATCAAAAGTTGCTGTTTTCGGTGAAACTTTTGGTAAATTACTCTTTAAGCCAGAAAGTGATATCACTTCAATATATTATGGCATGGCAAATGATGATGGTGTTACTTATGATACTGATGACTTGTACACTACTTCGTCAACAAAGACGTTACAATTGACAAGACAGTTCATCAATCCAGTTTATACTGGTGAAAAAGATGGTGGTGTTGATGATAATTGCGCTGGATTGGATAACCCTGATCAGAGTGATATAGATTCTGATGGTGTAGGAGATGCATGCGATAATTGTATGTATACAAAAAATAATGATCAAAGAGATTCAGACAAAGATGGAATCGGTGATTCATGTGATAACTGTAGATATGAATCTAATTCAGATCAGCTTGACAAAGATCTTGATAATATCGGCTGGGTTTGTGATGATGATGATAATGATAGAGTTATGAATGATGAAGATAATTGTGTCAAGGGATATAATCCTGACCAAAAAGATTTGAACAGAGATGGTATCGGTGAAGTATGTGATGATGATGATAATGACACCATAAAGAATTATATGGATTTGTGCCCTGGTGATTTTGACCCGACAAATGCCGATACTGATAAAGATGGTAAAGGAAATGCATGTGATAATTGTCCTTCAATCTCAAACAGCAACCAACTTGATACAGATGGAGATGGTGAGGGTGATGTCTGTGGTGATGATGATGGTGATGGCGTCGCTAATCAAAATGACAATTGTCCTAAAATACCTAACTCCAATCAGATAGATTATGATGGTGATGGGCTTGGTGATGAGTGCGATAATTGTCCTGAAGCTAAAAATGTTGGGCAAAAAGATATAGATAGGGATGGCAATGGTGATGCGTGCGACAGTGAAGAATCCAGGATACTTGAGAATCCGACTGTTGTATGGTCTATAATCATAATAGCTGCAGTCGCTTTACTCTTTGTTGCATTTTCTATGAAAGGAAAACCTGAGAAGAAATAAGTTATTCTTATTTTATATTTTTTATATTTTTATCATATCTTTATTTTATCATTGAATTTTGATTTTTATTTGAATAATTCTTTTATTTTCTTATATGAGATTTGTGAGAAACTATCTATGATTAAATCTGAATCATTTAATTCTTCTTTTGTATGATATCTTGTAAGGAAAGCAATTGCTTTCATATCTCCTCTTTTTGCAGCTTCTATTCCTGAATCAGAATCATCTATTACGACACATTTTTGTGGGTCTGTGTTGAGAGCTTTAGCTGTTGCAAGAAAGGTTTCTGGATGAGGCTTATGGTTGTCTACATGTTCAGCTGTTATTATAGTTTTCATATATTTATCAAGGCCGAGTATATTTATAATTTCTTCAGCTCTTTTTCTTGTTGATGATGTTCCAACCGCCATAGGTATTCCTTTTTCTTTCATTTCATCTAAAAATGAGATTAAGTCAATATCTGGTTTGATATTCTTTATTGTCTCTTTTTCAATTGCCCATGCTTCTCTTGAGAATTCCATAGTCTCATAGTCCATATTATATTTTTTATTCCATAATTTTAACTGATCCCTGAGAGACATACCTTTGACTTTCCCAAAATCAGTATCACTAAGCTGAAAACCATGTTTTTTGAATATCAGGTTGAATGCATCTCTTATTATCCTAAGAGAATCAAGAAGTACACCATCCATATCGAATATGATTGCGAATTCAGATTCTTTAGTATTTGCCATATTGTTTATCATTAAGTATAGCTTTATAACAATTTCTTCAAAAAACTATATAAATCATGTTTGAATTGATGTAAATATGTCAGTCGTCACACCTTGGGAAGTCAAAGGAAATATAGATTATGATAAAGTTATATCTGAGTTTGGTGTCTCTAAGATAGATAATGCTCTTATGAGCAGGATTGAGAAGCATGCTAAGAAAAAAGGCAAAGAACTTCATCATTTTCTCAGGAGAGGCATATTCTTTGCTCATAGGGATCTTAAATTTGTTCTAGATGAGCTTGATAAGGGAAATAAATTCTTTCTTTATACAGGAAGAGCACCATCAGGACATACGCATATGGGTCATCTAGTTCCATGGATGTTCACTAAATGGTTGCAAGATGTATTTGATGTGGAATTATGGTTCCAATTCCCAGATGATGAGAAATTTCTCTTTAAGAGAGAATTATCACTTGATGATACAAAGAAATTTACATATGAAAACATGCTTGATGTAATCGCTATTGGTTTTGATCCAAAGAAGACTTTTTTTATTGTTGATACAGAACATGCAGGCATAATGTATAAGGAAGCGCTTAAAGTTGCTAAGTTCATTACTTTCTCAACAACTAAATCTGCATTTGGGTTTGGCAATGATATGAATATTGGAGCAATATTCTATACTGCAATGCAGGCAGTACCAGCATTCTTGCCAAATGTGCTTGATGGTGGTAAAAGACCATGTTTAATACCTCATGCTATTGATCAGGATCCACATTTTAGGATAAGTAGGGATGTAATTCCTAAGGTCGGCTATAATAAGCCTGGAAGTATACAATGCAGATTCTTGCCAGGACTTGGTGGTATGGCAGCAGATGGTAAAATGTCAACTTCTTCAGGTGATAATGCTACTGTCTTTACGGTAGATGATGAAAAAACTGTAAAAAAGAAGATAAACAAATATGCTTTCTCAGGCGGTCAACCAACTGTTGAAGAGCATAGAGAGAAAGGTGGAAATGCAGATGTAGATGTCTCATATCAATGGCTTACATTTTTTGAAGAAGATGACGATAAACTTAAGAAAATATATGAAGATTATACTTCTGGTGAATTATTATCAGGAGAATTGAAAGCAATATTGATAGATAAAATTAATGGATTTTTAAAAGGTCATCAGAAAAGAAGAGAAGAAGCAAAAAAACAGATTGATCAGTATGTATATAAGATTTGATGACAAATAAAAAGTCTGTTTGCACGGCGAAACGAGAAATCTAAGATTTCTGGTGTTTATTATCATAAACTATTATAATTATCCTTTTTTAGGATAATTATCGCCTCATAAGGCAAAGCTGACTTTTTACAAACATTTTAGGATAAACTATATAAATCTCATAATTTAATATCTTTTAATATTTTAAAAAAAGGGTGATTATATGGCTGAAGAAAACAGGATTATTACTCCATTGAGTTCAACGTTTATGCTTACAAGCATTATTGGTTTCTTAGTCTCAGCTTTTTTTATACCTACAATGTTTGATCCAGTTACTGAGGCAGGACTTTATTATGGTTCTATTGACTTTGCATTTGCTTTTGGACTGATATTTGTCTTGATGTTTATTGCTTCGTTAATATCAATGAATGCATCAATCGATGAGATGGAACATTTACATATAGATGAAAAAAGAAGGGTTAAAATATAATTTTTTTAATTATCTTATATTATTGAAAATCTCACTGGTGGATCTATAATACCCCACGTTTTAATGTGGGGATAGGATGAATAGTTAGTGAGGTATATTTTTGTTATTATCATTTTTAATTTGTTTATTCATTAATCAATATGATTAAACAATACATAATTTAATTGTGCATAATCAAACTGTCATAATAAATAGTATATGATGAAATCATGTATAATCAAATAATAATACGAAAGAATAGATTTGTAATAACACAAATCTTTATATAAGCCTAAAAAGCACTAACAAAATGACCTGGAAAAAGCTTCTCGATACAAAAGAATTAATTGCTTACGAAAAATCTACTAAAATTTCTAAAGTAAGAATTGAAGCACGGTATAAAAAATGTCGTTGGAGAATATATAAAACATATAATTTTAAAGATAATGGTGAATGGGTAAGCCATGTTAAGGAATATATAGCTACTTCTCTTGACGAGGCTAAAGATCTTGTAACTGAGCTTAAGAAAGAGAAGGATGTTTTGCTTGAAGATGTTAATACAACCGGAGTTATGAGACTTGATCTTAAAAGGTGCTATAAAGAAGATTTTGTAGAGAAATGGAAATTTACGATAGATGACTTCAATTATGACAATTTCGTAATTATACGGTATGATTCCGAAGTTAAAATGGATATTGTCTTACATGATAGATATAATGATATTGAAAAACAGATACTTGAAAAACTTATAAGTACTCTTGGCCTAAAAGATGTCAGTAATAAGATTAGATATGACTTCTTTTATTTTAAGAAACATTCTGCAAAAAGAAGGATTTATCAAAAGCTAGAAGATAAAGAGCTTGTTGCTCAATTTGAATTTAATTTAGGTAATATGAATAATCAAGGTAATTTAGATACTAACAAAGAATAAATAAAGTTTTAATAAATATAAAAAAAGTTGATTAAAAGAGGTTGATTTTTTATGGTAAAGAAAAAAGAGGTAAAGAAGTCTTCTATTAAATCAAAGAGCAAAGTAAGTTCTAATAAAAAAACATCTAAAAATAAAAGTTCTAAAAGTAAAAACAGTAAAAAAGGAATTACTGGAAAAAAAGCAAAAACTACTGCATCAAAAAAAGCAAAAACAGATGTTAAAAGTAAAAGTAAAAGCAAAAGCAAAAGTAGGAGTAAAGTAAAAAAAATCCCTCTTAAAAAAATTCAATTACCTAAAGATACTGTTAAATGGATTGTGGGAATTGCTATTATTCTAGTTATTGTAATTCTTATTGGTAAATCCATTTCTCCAATGGGTCAAAAGGCAAAACATGGAGATATTGTAAAAGTAATGTATACTGGAAAGCTTGATACAGGGGAAGTATTTGATACAAATATCAAAGAGGTTGCAGATGCAAATGGTATAACAAAACCAGGTTATGATCCTCTTAGATTCACACTCGGTAATAAACAAGTTATCCCTGGATTTGAAGCAGGAATCTTAGGTATGCGTGTTGGTGAGAATAAGATAATTGAGATTGATGCTAAGGATGCATACGGCGAGTATAGGGCAGATCTTGTTAAGACAATACCAAGGGAGCAGTTTGAACAGAGTTTTACTGATCTTCCTGAAATCTTTGAAGGTATGGAACTTGTATATTCTACACCTCAAGGAGAGCAAGGTGTTATGTACATAAAAAGCATAAGCCAACAGCTTATCACTCTTGATTTCAACCATAAGCTTGCAGGAAAAAAACTGATATTTGAGGTACAGCTTGTTTCAATCGCTGAATAATTAGAATGGATCTGAAGAAAATAATCAATTATGTCTTGATTCTTATTTTTCTTCTAGTTCCATGTGTTATATGGTTCAAACATTTTCAGCCTTTTGTTGCAGCAAAAGATTTTATTTTTATTTCTCTTACATTAATCGCATTTACTTTATTGATAATCTCTTTTATCTCAGAGGGGAAATTGCGGATTAAGAGGGGTAAGATATATACAGCAGTTATTCTATATTATGTGTATAATGTCATTTCGTACTTTGTCTTTTCGTATACAAATGGTCATTATTTGTTTTTATTGACTTGTTTGGTAATGTTATTTTTTGTTGTGAGTTATGTTACCGATATGAACTA
The DNA here is from genome assembly GCA_964581515.1 of uncultured Methanosarcinales archaeon. GTDB lineage: Archaea > Nanobdellota > Nanobdellia > Woesearchaeales > JACJVV01 > JACJVV01. The sequence continues at coordinate 71,726 of CAZOOV010000012.1, forward strand.
TAGAAACATAATTCTTCATACTATTTTTATTGTAGCTCTTTTCTCTGCAATTTATGGGATTTCTCAGTTTATGGGGATTGATTATGGTCCTTTTAAGGATTATTTTGGCACTAGACTTGAACTGGGTACGAGAATTTTTACAATATTTGGAAACCCTAATTTGCAAGGAGGATTTGGAGTATTTGTTATACCTTTGATTGCAGCATTTTTTATGAAGCATTTTAAAGATAGTAAAAAAAGACTTTTAAGCATATATCTTGGTGTGACCCTGTTATTGTCTTTTATAGCACTTTTGATGTCTCAGACACGAGGTTCGTGGATTGCATTTGTAATAACGATGGTTCTTTTTGCTGGTATTATCATTGTTCAGAGGAAAAGATCTTTTGTGAAGAAACATAGTGTTTTGGCATCTATTGTTGTATTGATTGTAATTGCTGCCGGTTTTGGTGGTTTTCAATTATTGAGGTCAAATGAAAAACTGATAAATCCTATGACTGCTGATATAAGATTATATTATTATACAAATACGCTCGATATGGTAAAAGATGATCTTTTATTTGGGAAGGGTGTTGGGACATTCAATGTACATTATCCTACATATAGGGATAAGAGGGTTGCTTATCAGAAAGGTGAATTTGAGATGGAATATAGGGTTGAGCATGCCCATAATGAACATCTTGAATTATTAAGTGATCTTGGTATTGTTGGTTACGCTCTTTTCTTATGGGTGATTTTTGAAGCATTATATCTGCTTTTGAAAAGAAAAGATATAATATCTATTGGGATGGCAGCTGCGATACTTGGACTTTTAATAGATGGTTTAATGTCACAAAATCTTAGATTCATAGTAATATCATCATTATTATGGTTGATGATAGGACTAAGCACAATACTTCCTGATCAAGAGAATATTAAGAAGAAGTATAAGTTTAGTCTTATGAAAAGCGTGTTTTCTATTATTTTGATTGTTATTGTCGCTTTTCCAATAACTTCTGCTTATCGCACAATGCATTCTAATTATTTCATAAATCCAGGGACATTTTATTTTACAAATAATGATCCTAAATCTGCTGTGTATGCTTTTAGTCAGGCTTTGGAGAATGATCCTGATAATAAAAGAGCATTATATTACATAGCTCCTTCTTATAAGGGAATTAATCAACCAAATAAAGCTATTGAATATTATATGGAACTTTTGGGTCATGACCCTAATTTTATACAGGCAAATTATAATTTAGCTCAGATATTCATTGAGACTAAAGATTTTGATAAGGCAGAAACATATCTCAAGAAACAAATTGAAGTTAATAACATGCAATGGCAAGCTTATTATTATCTTGCAATTATAAATAATGAGGCAGGAAATAAATATGAGGCATTGAATTATCTTGATGAAGTTGACGCAATTAATATTATTAAACCTATAAATAGAGATGATTATATTAAAATTCTTAAGATAAAGGCACAGGTATATTTAGATGTACAGGAGTTTGATAAAGCTTTAGAAGTACTTGAAGAGTTGGATAAATTTACTGATGATGAAGCTATTGATCAGAATATTGAAATTGTTAAAGGAATTATGGAAGGACAGTAAAAAATTGTATTTAGATTGATTGTATTTGGACTTAACTTTTACAAAACCTTTAAAAACAACGATTTCTTCTCTCTATCTGAGCAGACTATGCTGGGTAGTTAGTCTCTACCTGTTACTGCAAGCAGACTTCATGGCAGAGCTAGTGCCTGATTGAGGCTTGGGGTTTATTGTAAAGTCTTTGCCTGGACGTTGAGAATCTGTCCTTTTGGACCGAAATTCAAGGGAATTATGTCAGACCAGGAATGGAGCAGCATTAACCGTGTTTTTTGGTGTCTTTAGGGTTGCGGATTTGAGGAAAGGTGAAGGTAGCCTTATAGTGAATCTTTTGTCAAGGTTGGGGTGTCTGCTCACTTTTCTTTGATTTTTTTATTGAGTCAGATGTTTTAGCCAGTAATCCTTTTGGGAATAAATTGAAAAGTATTTGATCCTTGATTAGTAAATATTGTTGATGGTTTATTATGTCTGAATATTCTTTTCTTATATTTCTTGATAGTTTATCAATTCCTTCTGAATCCTTATATGCACATGTAAATATTATTTTTTGACTTATTGCATCATAGAATGCATAACGGATATTTCCTTCTTCTTTTATCCTTGAATGCAAGTTTTGCAATCTTTCTTGAGAAATATTTTTTAAGCTTATCGTATAGAGATATTCAGTATAGCCTAAATTTTTTAAGTTTATTTCAGAAAAGAATTTTAGGATTATTCCTTTATCTTTCAAGTTTTTTATCCTATAACGTACAATGTCTGTTGTTAATTCGAGCTTTTCTGCAATCTTTAATAATGACAAAGAAGAATCTTCATTTAGAACCTGTAAAATTTTTTTGTCAATCTCATCAATTTTGTAGATGTTTTTTGTTCTCTGTTTTTTTTGTACTTCTTTAATTTGTAAGTCTTTATAGAAATCAGATGTCAAATGTTCAACACGTAGTGGGAATGAGGAGAAAAAAATTTGATAAGTATTTAATAAATTACCAAATCTTAGTATTATATTGTCTAAAATCTCTTCTATAGATGTAATATTTGGTACTATGAATTCTGCAAATATATCCCATTGACCTGATAATGAGGCAACCCAATTTACTTTATTGTGGTTTTTGAAGTATTCTATAATGCTTGGATTTTCATATATATCTTCATTGAATCTTAGAAGCAAGGCAACAGTGGTCAAGTTAATACTTCCTAAATTGATTATTGAAGCAAATTTTGTTATTATGCCTTTGTCTTTTAACCTTTGAATACGATATTTGACAGTGTTTTTGCTTAGGCTGATTTTTTTAGAGAGTTGTGTGTAACTGAGCCTTGAATCTGTTGATAGGTAATATAACAGTTTTTTATCTTTTACATCTAATTTTAGCATATTATTGCGATTATATGTATTATATTATAAATATTTCCATTATTTCTCGACTTTTAATTAAGATATTTGATATATTATAGTGTTTATACTTCTATTAGGTGATACAAAATTAAACTACTAAGCTTATGTTGGCCAATGATTATTGTCATAACAATCAGTTTGTATTTATTGACAATATTTACTTTGCCTTTTAATGGTGTCACAGCAACCATCTTCTTATTTGCACTGATGGCATTCTGGAGCAGACTTCCTGGTGTTGGTATTCCTCACCCTTTATTAGTCTTGTATTACATGGATTTTGTCGATATCTTTACTATGTTGATTGCTGTTAATGTAGGACCTATGCCAGCGATTGCATTTACTCTTTTCACAAATTATGCTTCAAGAGCAGTAGGAGTCTATCCGCATTGGGTTATGGTTATCAAAGACGGTTTAAGCCAGTCTATGGTTTGTTTATTAATACCTTTTGTACATGGGCTTTTAGGGGGAGATATACTCATGACAGTAGTTGCTTATACATTGCTACGTGCTGTTGGATTCTTCATCCTTTGGATGATATGGCCTCCATGGGGTCTTATCAAGCAATTGACTGTACAGATAAGTGAGAATGCTGTTGTCTTGGCGATAAATATTCTTTATGCAAAGATATTTGGTAGTTTTTTAGATAATTTGTTGAAGAAAGGTGTACAATTCAATTGGTTGTTATTTGTATTCGCTACAATAGTTATATTGTTTTTTTATTTTTCATTGTATGGCATAAATTTGGCAACACCAAAAAAAGCTGCGAAACGTCTTGTGAAGAATGTTATTAAAAAAGAAAATATAGTTGATGAAGTAAATATTGAATTTCAAGAATTACATGAATTTCAAGAAATAAAGAAGTCATTAGACCTTTAATAGCTTATGTTTTTTCGAAATGTTTATTAAATTGTAAGGTTATTGCTAATTCAATGACAAAGATTTACTTTTTGGGAACAGGGGGAGATAGTTATGTCATCTCTAAATGTATAAGAAATTCAGGTGGCATTGTTATTCAGCATGATGATCTTCAATTTCATATAGATCCTGGACCAAACTCCTTACATATGGCAAAGAAAAGCGGGATTAATATAAGGGCAACTACAGCAGTAGTATGTACTTCTCCTAAAATAACCCATTGTAATGATATTAATGCATTAATTAGTGGGATGACATATAATGGCGTTGATGTTAAAGGAGTCATTGTTGGAACAAGGACAATGGTCGAGGGTGATGAGAATAATACACCTCTTTTGCAGGATTTTTTTAAGAATTGTGTAGAAAGAGTTATTGTTGCAGAGTCAGGAAAAAAAATTGGAATTGAAACTGCTGATATAATCTTTTGTGAAACTACTGATTATTGTGATAGTGTTGGAATGATGATACATATGCCAGATTTGAATATAGGATATACTTCTGATACTTCTTATAGTGATAAGATTGCAAAACAATATTTGAAATCAGATATATTGATATTGAATGTTCAAAATCCTTTTGGGGTAAATTCTAAATATAAGATGTCAAGTGATGATGCAATAAAATTTGTTGATAAAGTTAAACCACAACTTGCAATACTTACACATTTTGGCAAAGAGATGCTTGAGAAAGATCCATTACTTCAAGCAAGGCAGATACATGCTGCAACAGGTGTACAAATTATGGCAGTTACTGATGGACAAGCAATAAGCCCTACTTCTTATTCTGCTAAAGGAAAGCAAAGACAGCTAAAGCAGTTTCAGTGAGTCTATTTATAATTATAAATTAGAATTCTTAGATTATTATTAGATTAAGAATAATTAGAATTTAAGATAATTAAATTAAGAAAGTAATTCCCCATCCAATCATGCATCCAATAGTAATGAAAGGCATTGCAGGATAGAATTTGTTTTTTTTTGAAAGAAAGAGTAAGCAAGCAAGTGTAATAGTTGAAGTAATTACAGGGATTAATGCAATTAACATGCTTTGAAAAAATGTTGCTGTAATAATTGATTCTTTCATTATTGCTACTGCAAATAATAATGGGAATGCCATATCTCCTCCACCAAGTATCGCTACTTTTGCTTCATTTGTAGTTCTTTTACTTTTACCTTTTTGTTTTTTTGCTATTTTATGTTTAGTTATTGTAACTTTCTTTGTACTATATGGGATCATTGCTCCTGCAAACATATTTTGACTAGTTTGGAAGTTTGCTAATACTATCATATGTTTTATTTTCCATACAGCAATCATATCATAAATTGAAATACCTATAAGTAATATAGCTATCCAAAGAGGCATAAGTATATTGATTAATAGTGCAGCAATACCACTATAAATGAATATTTGTGTTATATTTTGAATATATATATTTGGTTTGTATATGCTCCATATTGTAAGGATTAAAGCTAAGATTAGGCCAATAATATTGCCTGTAAGTGATTTAAATGCAAATAGTAATGATACAAAAATAGCAAGGAAAAACCATACCTTAATCACTTTTATAGCACGAATTTTTATCAGTATGAGTATTATAGCTGTGCCAAGTAAGATTGCTCCAATAAGAATTACTGGTGAATATTCTGGACTTACATCTAACCTTTCAACACCAAGAGCAAGTTCAGGATATTCATATTCTTGAGTATCTGGATTATAATCCATATTTAGGCCGGCTATATAGAGCCCGATTATTTGAGAAATAAGATAGATTAAGACGAGCATAAGTGTAATCTTAATGGTATGCTTCATATTATATTATCCTTATTACTAATATTTATAAAGCTTTTTTAATATATATATTGTAATGAAGCTTTTTCACTCAGTTAATATAAGTGTCTTTATAAAAGACGAAGAGGACTATGATAGTATTAAAGAGAATTTTATAGGATTATTTCCATTTAATCTGGAAGAAGCAAGAGTTAATTTATCTGAAACAAATGCTTCTACATTTAATGATAGGACAATTAGGATACTTGAAGTTAGACTGGAAAGAAACAGGCAGATAAATGACTTTATGAAAGCTGTAAAAGAAAAATTATCCATCACTGATAGAGAGATGATGATTAAGCAGATTAATACAAGGCTTGATGATAATCTTGATTTCTTTTTTAGGTTGAGCAAGTCTGAATTGATTGAAGAAGGAAAATGTGTTGTGGTGGATGATGGCAATTGTTATCATTTTAAATGTCATATAGCGACATTTCCTCAAAATAAGAAGAAAGCAAAAGAACTTATTCAAGATTTTTTGTCATGAGATGCATATCAAAAAGAGGCGTTAAATGGTTAAATTAGTGTGTTATAATATTGAATACTGTGAGGGAATAATTGGACATTGGTACCAATATCTTGAGTTCTGGAAGACTTTTTTTCCACCACAAAAAATAGAACAAGAAATGGTGGCTGCATTAAAAAAAGTTAATCCTGATATTCTTGCTTTAGTTGAAGTAGACTCTGGTTCTTTTAGATCAAAGAAAGATGAAGGAGTTTTTTTTGAGAATCAATTACATATGAAAAGTATTGTAGAAGGAATAAAATATTCTTTTGAAGGATGGACGAAATTGTTTCATTATGTTCCAATATTAAATAAACAAGCAAATGCTATTGCTTCTAAATATAAGCTTACTGATGTAAAATATCATATTCTTCATGAAGGAACAAAACGTGTGGTGATTGAAGCAAGTATAAAATGTCCTAAGAAAGTCACACTTCTTCTTGCACATCTAGCTTTAAAAGGAAAAATCAGAAAAATGCAGATTGAAGAATTAGCAGGAATAGTTAATGTGAGCATAGCGAACATAGGGGTTTAATTCCCCGACCTTTAGGTCGATT
>CAZOOV010000013.1:0-16266 GCA_964581515.1 uncultured Methanosarcinales archaeon
TTGCGTAGCAACCTTATGGGATACCCCAACCTTTAGGTTGGGGAGGATGTCATTTCTATTGATAACCCTGTAATACTTATGGGTGATTTTAATACTTATAATGGAGAAGAAGAAATTGCAGATTTATTGAAGAAAACACACTTGAAAGATAGACATAAACTCAATCATAAGTCCAATAATGATTCTTTAGAATTTACTCAACCTGCTTGGCATCCTATGAGAAGACTTGATTATGTCTTAGTCTCATCTCAAATCAAGGTTCTTACATATAATGTACTAAATTTTGTTTTTTCAGATCATTTGCCCTTATATCTCGAATTTGATGTGGTTTGATAGCCTGTACGTAGCTTGTATATAATAGCTGTATTAATATATGAATTCTTCATTGTGGGTATATTATTGTAAATTAATTCTTAGTTGTCATAGGTCATTTCTGACCAAATTATTTATAAAAACGTCCTATTTCCATTGGAATGTGATTTATAATGGATGTTGAAGAGAAATTAAAATTAGTAAGGGAAGTCGGAGAAGAGATTATAGGTGAAGATCAATTAAAAGCAATGCTATCAGATCCTAATTACAAACCTATTGCTTATGATGGTTTTGAGCCTTCTGGAAATATACATATAGCTCAAGGAATATTAAGAGCGATCAATGTAAATAAACTTACAAAGGCAGGTATACACTTTAAATTTTGGGTGGCAGATTGGTTTGCACTCATGAACAATAAGATGGGTGGCGATCTTGAGAAAATCAAGATTGTAGGCAAGTATTTCATTGAAGTATGGAAGGCTTGTGGTATGGATATGGAAAATGTTGAATTCTTATGGGCAAGTGATGTAATGAATGATAGCGATTATTGGCTTAAAGTCGTAAATATAGGCAGGATAAATACAGTATCAAGAATTACACGGTGTGCGCAGATAATGGGCAGAAATGAGTCTGAGAGCTTGTCAGCTGCACAAATATTTTATCCTTGTATGCAGTGTGCAGATATATTTCATTTGAATGCAGATATTGCCCAACTTGGACTTGATCAGAGAAAAGTCAATATGCTTGCACGTGAAGTTGCTCCAAAACTTGGTTTTAAAAAACCAGTTGTTGTATCACATCATATGTTAATGGGTCTTGGAGAGCCACCTAAGAGCGATCTTCAAGGAGCTGATGCTGCTATTGAGAAGAAGATGAGTAAGTCAAATCCAGATACTGCGATTTTCATGACTGATGATGAGGCAGAGATAAAAAGAAAAATCAAAAAAGCTTATTGTCCTGAAAAGGTTATCATCGATAATCCTATACTTGAATATTGCAAGTATATTGTATTTGAGAAATTTGATAAAGTAAAAATTGAAAGACCAGAGAAATTTGGTGGTAATGTAGAGTATGATTCTTATAGTGCTCTTGAAAAAGATTTTGAAGATGGTAAACTTCATCCAATGGATCTTAAGACAACAGTTGCGTTTAGTGTTAATGAGATTATCAAGCCTGTACGTGAATATTTTGAGAATAATACTGAAGCAAAAAAGTTAAAAGAACAGGTCGATAAATTTAAGGTAACACGGTAAAATGGCACAGTTAGTCGCTTTACTTTCTACTGGGAAAGGTTCTTGGGCAGAAGTTGCAGGACTTATGAATAAAAGTGAATTTGATTCAGTATTTCTCTTGACAAATACCTTTGGCAAAGATAAATTTACAAATCTTCCTGATAAAAAAGTAGAGATTTTTGTATTTGATTTTGATAAGGATGTAAAATTGCTTTCTAAAGATTTTGTTTCTGCTTTGAAGGGTGAAGTGAAATTTGGCGACTTGGCAGTAAATATGAGTAGTGGTGATGGAAAACAGCATATGGCTTTGATATCAGCTTTGCTTAATCTTGGTGTTGGTCTGAGATTTGTGACCTTGAATAATGGCGCAGTGGAAGAGGTCAGTCCTCATGTTGATCTTGAAACAGGAAAGATGGTTTGAATGCTTTTTTTAGCTAAGTTGATATAATATATCTTTTTCTAAATAAATGATATTTATTGATTAATTATTTAAATGGTATTTGAATCAGACAAACTATGATAGAACAAGTAATGGGGATACATCCAAATGGTAAGGGTGTTAATGTTGCAAAACTTGCGATATTGCCAGAACATGGTATTGAGGATGAGTTGCAATATGTTGTAGTTGAGCCAGTTGAAGCGCTTAAGGGACTTGAACCTATTTATACATTACCTGAAGAGCAAGTCTGGACTAAATTTAATGGTACTGCAAGAATGTATCCTGGTGAGAAGACTCCAGTAACTGTCGCTACTTATCTTCCTGGAAGTATGCTTGTGTTGGATAAGGTAAGGCAAGCAACTGATGATGGAGGAATAAGTATGATTACTGACAAAGCAAAAGCAATTGCAAATGATCTTTTTAATGGAGATGAGGTTGTATTTGCATATGATATCTTGAATGATACTCCTGATCATATGTGGCAAGTCGCTTATCTTATGGCAAAGAAGAGTTCTGCAGAAGAATATATTGGAAAACTTGAAGAATTTGATATGAAACCTTCGATGATTACTAATCCAGAAGTTATTGATTTGAGAAAAGCATATGCCGTACATGACGCTTTAGGATTCAATCCTGCAGCTAATCTATGTTATTTTGCATTGACACATGAGAATGATCGTCTTAATCTTGCAGATAAATTGCATCTTTTAGATTAGTCTTAGATTAATTCTTAATTAAATTCATGATATTTTATTTTAATTTTTTATTCTCTAATTTTTTTGACAGAAATAAATTCTATATCCGCCGCTTTTTGCTAAATATCTACTGTTATTAAAAATCTCTATCATTTTTTTCTCATACATTTTACCGCCTTTCTGATGTCTGGAAACTATCTGAAGTGATCCTTTTTCTTTTAGATGATTAAATGATTCTTCAATCATTTTGAAGCATATCTTCTTTCCTGCATTTTGTGGCAAATTGATTAAGATAGTATCAAATTTTTCGTCTATATTTTCAAATATATCACTTTGGAGTGCTTTTATCTCTACTTTATTCTTTATTGCATTCTTTTGAGTTATGTTAACTGCTCTTTCATTGATATCAGAACAGGTTATATCTGTGAGTGGGTAATTTTTTTTTAAACAGATGCCAATGATCCCATATCCACATCCTAAATCAAGGATTGAGAAATCTTCTTTATCTTCTATGATGCAGTTCTCTATCAACAGAATTGTTCCTTTGTCGGCTTTTTCTTTTCCAAAAACACCAGAAGCTGTTGTGAACGAGAATTCTTTTTTGTTGATGATGGCAGTTATCTCTCTTACTTTTAATTTAGATACAGGTTTTTTTGTGAAATAATGATCATCCATTTCTTGTTGTTATATCGATCTTGTATTATTTTAATATTATCTAATGGTATTGGTTTATCTTCTTATATTCATTTCATTATGCCAAGAAGACCATAAATTAGCTTGTCTGTTGCTTGTATCAAGCTTTCATTTGTACCTTGTACAATAATACAATTTCCATCAATTGCAATCTTTGCATCTTCTACATCATCTTTCATATAGATTACTATAAAGTCTTCAGTGTTATCGCATGTAATAATCTGTCTGTCTACACAAGATTTTGTCTTATTCTCTGTACATGCACCATACATTATATTGTAGCTTTTTATTATTCTAAGTTTTTCTTGTAATTCATAAACTGCTTTTGTAAGATGAGGTCTAAGAACACTTTCATTCTTTGGATCTATTGTTATGTAAATTCCTTTGAATTCCTGTTTTGGAGTAGAGTTTATTATCTCTTTTGTAATATTTTCTACTTCTTTTGGTCCATAATGCATCGGTATATCATATATTATATCTTCTCTTTGGTATTGTGTATACCAGAATAGATTCTCACTTTGTGGATCCTCTAATTTTAAGAAGCTAAATCCATTGTATATGTAGTTTTTTTCACCAGAAGGATTATTGTAGTTTTCTTCATGCATCTGTGCCATTGTTCTTGCTTGTTGCTTGAATAAATTAGGAATTATAAGAAGAATGGCAAATATAACAATAATGCCTATTATTATAATGCCTATCTCTTTTAGCGAGACTGTATCTTTTATTGAATCTTCTTTAGAATCAATTTGTTCTGGCTTATCTGGCTTATTCATTTTTATTCAATAATACCAAGAAGCATATACATGAGTTTTGTGCTTATTCTCTGTAAATTATAGCTTGAATCAAATGTCATATCAAGACATTGATTGTTACCAGTGATACTTGTTTGATTAGTATATGAAATCTCAACAATGAGAAGTCCCATTGTTGCATTCTCACAGGTTATTACAGGAAGATCATTAAATTCGCTTGTAAATGCATTTCTACCATATTTGTCTTGTGATGTTAATACTGAATTTATATTATATGACGCTACTGCAATATCTTGCTTATATGATGAATCTGGATCTGATGTTAAAACAACAACTGGAGTTTCTTCAAAATAATTTTTAATATCTGGGCTGATATTTACATCTTCTACATCTTGTGGTAGATATGGCATTGAATAGATCGCATCTCCTATTGTCGTCTCATATCCTTCTGCTGTTATCTTGAATTTATAATCATTATACGTTACTGTGTTTTCTGGATTACTGTATCCATAGAAGATTACTCCAAACATAGATGTAATCATAATTGCTGCAATAAATATGCTCATAAAAAGAGGCATCTTGCTCTTGGTTGGTTTCTTGCTGTGTCCGGGATGATGTTTTCTTACCATAATATAATAGTTCTTGATGACTTATTTTTATATTTATCGATAAGTTTAGTTCAATATACTATATTGACGTAACCTTTATATACTTACTTCAATAGTTTTTATTAATCTAATTTTATATTAAATTATTATAAAATATTAGATTATTCATACTATACTGAAGAGAAATAAAAATGACATCAAAATCAAGCGATATAATCATTAAATTGAATAATGTATGGAAAATATATCATGTGGGTGATACAGATATCAATGCACTTGCTGGTATGAGTGTTGAAATCCAAAAAGGAAGATTTGTCGTAATAATGGGTCCTTCTGGAAGTGGAAAAAGCACTTGTGTTAATATGGTCGGATGTCTTGATATCCCTTCAAAAGGTGAGATTTATCTTTGTGGACAGGATATTGCACATATGCATGAGTCAGAATTAGCACAGATCCGTGGTAAGACAATAGGATTCATATTTCAACAGTTTAATCTTATTCCTACACTTACTGCTCTTCAGAATGTTATGCTTCCAATGTCTTTTCAGGATATGAGTCTTGAAGAGAGAGAGGAAAGGGCAAAAGAACTGCTTACTATGGTCGGCCTTGATGATAGGATGTATAATAAAACTACTGAGCTTTCAGGCGGTCAACAGCAAAGGGTGGCAATCGCTAGAGCTCTTGCTAATGATCCAGAAGTAATATTAGCTGATGAACCAACTGGTAATTTAGATTCAAATACTGGGAATCTTGTAATGGATTATCTAAAAAAACTCCATAAACAAGGAAAAACAATAATCATGGTAACACATGATCCACGTTTTGTCAAATATGGAGACCGTGTAGTATATATTAAGGATGGCAAGGTTGTTAAAAAGTTATGATGATTAATATCATCTATATTATTATATATATAATAATGTTTATAAACAATAATTTTATTAGTCGTGTAATAGGAGGTTTTTATGATGGATAGGAAAGGATTGCTTTTAATTGTATTAATGATGATTATTTCTTCTGTATTAGTTAGTGCATACCCACTTTCAACGGAAAGTACAAGAATAATTACAAGAAAAGATATTAGATTATCAATTGTTAATCAAGAACCTGACCCAGTTGAGCCAGGTCAATATGTAAAATTAAGAGTAAAAGTAGAAAATTGGGGTAGTGATTCTACAGCACCTATCGCTGTTGGAATTAAACCAACATATCCTTTCACGCTTCTTGATGGATATGAAGCTGAACAGCAGATAAGCGGTCTTGAAAGAAGGCAAAATGAGGGTGATGGTGAAATCCTTGAATGGAAACTTCGTGTAGATAAAGATGCTGCAGAAGGAGATAATGAGATTATAATATATTATAAGGAACTTACTGGTCAGATGATAGAAGTTTCCTCTGAAGAGCAATTTTATATTGAGGTCAGAACAAGTGATACAATTCTCCAAGTAATGGATATAACAACAGAACCAGAAGATGTTGTTCCAGGTCAAGTATCTGAACTAAAAATAAAGATAAAGAATCTAGGTGATTCTTTCATAAAAGATGTTGTTGTAATGCTTAATATGTCAGATATCGACATGGCTACTATTGGCAGTATTAGTGAGCAGATAATCCCTATGGTTGATGGGGGAGAGGAAATTGAAGTCTTATTTGATATACTTCCTTCACCATCAATAGGTCTTGAAGCATTGAAGATTCCTATCACTTTGAAGTTTAAGGATAATCTCAACACTGAATATTCACAAGCAGGAACTTTTGGTCTTATGATAAATAGTCCTATTGAATATGTACTCGGTTTAGATAATAGTGAAATTAAGACAAAAGGCGGGAATGGCGATGTTTCAGTAAAGATATCAAATCCAGGACTTAATAATATCAAACTCCTTACTATGGAATTGAAACCAAGTCCACAGTATGAAATACTTTCATCATCTAAGATCTATGTGGGTAATGTTGATAGTGATGATTTTGAGACAGTGACATATAAATTACATGTTAATAATGAAGAGGATAAGGATGATGAAGGACAAGAGAAAGATGTTATGCTTAGGCTTCTTTTGACATACAAAGATGATTATAATAATGAATTTAATATTGAAGAAGAGCTACAATTACCAACATTTTCATCAGGAGATGCAAAGAAGTATGGTTTAGTACAAAGCAAAGGTAATGGTGGAACTATCTTTTTCATAATAATCATTGTTGGTGGCGGTGCATGGTATTATTTTTATCGCAAGAAAAAGAAAAAGAAGAAATTGGAGTCTAAATCAAAATAAGAGGTGGAGACTTTAATCTCTGATTTACAATGCTAGTAGATCTTTTTATTTATTCTTTTAGAAACCTTAAGAATCGTAAGCTTAGGACTTGGCTTACTATGATAGGTATTGTCATAGGTATAGCCAGTGTTGTTGCACTCATTGGCCTTGGCGGTGGTCTTCGAATGGCTATCACAGGTCAATTCCAAGGAGTGAGTGCAGATCTTCTTACTATTCAGGCAGGAGGGATTGCTATGTCAGGTCCTCCTGGTTCTGGTGTGGTAAATCCTTTGAAAGATTATTATGTAGGTGATATAGGGAGTTTATCTTCTGTAGAGTTTGCAGCATCAAGACTTTTAGAGACTGGGACTCTTGAATTTAATGATAGGCAGTTAGTGGGTATGGCTGTTAGTATGCCATCAGGGGAATCTCGAAGATTTCTAGAACAATCGTTTGATATAGAAGTTGAGACAGGTAGACTGCTTAAAGACGGTGATGGAAATAAAGTGTTCTTAGGAAGCAATTTCGCTAAAAAAGATAATGGGTTTGATAAGCCTATTGCAGTCGGTCAAAAAGTTTTATTGAGTGGGAAAAGTTTTGAAGTAGTAGGTATAATGAAGAGCAAAGGAAGTTTTATGTTTGATGGGGCAGTGCTTGTAAATGAGGATCCATTGAGGGATCTTGTAAATAATCATGATGATGTTGATTTAATTATCGCAAAAGTGAAGAATTTGAATGAAGTTGATAAGGCAAAATTTGATATCGAGAAATATCTTAGGAAAGAAAGGGATGTTGATATAGGTGAAGAAGATTTCTCAGTTGAGTCTGCACAGGCATCAATAGATACTATCAACAGCGTTCTTGGTGGTGTACAGGCATTTGTCATAATCATAGCTGCAATCTCTATGATTGTTGGAGCTATTGGAATAATAAATACAATGTTTACTTCTGTTTTAGAAAGAAGAAAAGAAATAGGCATTATGAAAGCAATAGGAGCAAAAAATAGCGATATATTTTATCTTTTCTTTATTGAGTCAGGATTATTGGGCGCTATAGGTGGGCTTATCGGTATCATTTTTGGATGGTTAATTGCACTTGCAGGAACTTCTGCACTCAGTGCTCTTCTTGGTTCTGAAGTAGCACCAGATATAAGCATTGTTTTTGTACTTCTTGCTTTATTTGGATGTTTTATTCTTGGAGCAGTATCAGGAATAATACCAGCAATGCAAGCAGCAAACATGAAACCAGTAGACGCATTAAGAAGTTGAACAAGATATATGATAATTAATAAGGGATAATTAAATAAAAAATAAGATGATAACAAAAGAAAATCTTACATATGCTATAAGAAACCTTATGAATCGGAAAGTAAGGAGTTTCTTGACTATATTATCTATTTTAGTAGGAATAACTACTATATTTATATTCGTTAGTTTTGGTATGGGTTTATATTTTTACATGGATGAGATTTCTGTAGATATTGGTGTTGATAAATTATTTGTTCAAGCTAAAGGTGTAGGAGCACCAGGCCTTGATTCTACTTTTAAGTTGACAGATGATGATCTTGATACTTTGGGAAAAACTAGGGGTATTGTGCAGACAACAGGGATGGCATTTGCCATTGCAATGGTTCAAAAAGATAGTAAGATAATGTATAATTATTTGGCAGGGATGCCTACAGATAATAGTGAGGATTTAGATTTTATACTCGAATTCTTGACTGTTGATATATTAGATGGACGACAGCTTAGAGATAGTGACAGAGGAAAAGTAATGCTTGGCTATAATTATGCAGTGCCAAATCGTCTTTTTGAAAAACCGTTTAAAGTAGGAGATAAGATTGAGATTAATGATGAGGAATTTAAGATTATAGGTTTTTATGAAGAAATAGGAAATCCTAGTGATGATGCAAATGTATATCTTACAATGGATGAATTTAATAGATTAACAGATGCTGATGAGACTAATTATGGGATGCTTGTTGCAAGAGTAGATAATGTTGATAATATTGATGAAATTGCTGAAAGAGCAAAGAAAAAATTGAGAAAATCAAGAGGGCTTGAAGAAGGCAAAGAAGATTTTTTTATAGCTTCTTTTGAGGATTATATCGAAGCATTTGGTGCTGCTATGGATTTTGTTATAGGATTTATACTTGTCATTGCCATTGTATCAGTGGTAGTATCTGCAATCAATACAGCAAATACAATGTTTACTTCGATACTTGAAAGAACAAAAGAGATTGGGGTCTTAAAAGCAATTGGAGCAAAGAATTCTGAGATATTGGTTATCTTTTTGCTTGAATCCAGCATTTTAGGTTTTATAGCAGGTGTTTTTGGTGTATTACTAGGGTGGTTAATAAGCCTTCTTGGAGGCAACTTACTTGCTATGTTGGGCTGGAGTTTTTTAAGTCCACGATTCCCTTTAGCATTGTTTGCAGCATGCATATTATTTGCTACTTTGGTTGGTACAATATCTGGCACTGTACCCGCTTATAACGCTTCAAAGAAGAATCCGGTGGATTCTTTGAGATATGAGTGATTTTCTGAAATATAGGTTATTTTTTACTAGATTAATTTAATAATTATGTTTAGTTATTTTTTAATTACTTTTTAGTGGTTACAATTAGAAACATTTATAAATTACCCTGTAGTTCTCACTACTTGGTGAGTAAAGTGGCTAAGGTAAACCATTGGGGTGGTATTTTTTGACATATAAAGTTATGAATCAAATCTATAAAGCAGTCGAGAATGTCGGCTCTACATTAAAGCAGATTGGTCTAATTGGTGCTGCAACTTTTACACTTATAGCAGCTGATAATGCACTTGCTGGTGACTCTCCAAGACTAAGTCGTTCTAGAAGCCACAGAGCTAGAAGTCGTTCATCTGATTCAGAACATATTTTTCCTTATTTTACTGTAGGTGTGCAAGCAACTGATACTGATTATGGTACAAAAGCAATCCTTGGTGGAAGACTTCCTTTGATGGAAGATGATAATAATAACTGGTTTATCGACGCTGAGGTTGGTGCTGGTGATAATCTTGATTTTGGAGCAGATACTGGTTATAGACATTTGTTTGATGATAAAGATAATTTCATATTAGGAGCTAATATTGCTTATGATCATTATGGTGATTCTGAAAGCGATGGTAGCGGTGTTGTAAGTGTTGGTGCTGAATTCATGAGTAAATATTTTGATGTTAATTTAAGGTATTATCAGGCACTTACTGATGAACAAGAAATAGATGTGACAAGGTCAGGAAATACAACAACTACTCTTAATCGATATTTTTTGAGTGGACCTGAAGTTGAAGCAAGAGTGCTTTTACCAATTATTGGCGATGTTGGAGACTTAAGGCTTAATGCAGGATATAGGAATCTTGAAGCTAAGGAAGATAATATTGAAAGATCCGGTCCTTTCTTTGGAGCTTCAGTCGATCATCTATTAAAATATTTTGCAGTCGATTATAGGTGTAATACTGGGGGAGCAACAGACTCAGATAGTGGAATTACTGATTTT
The DNA here is from genome assembly GCA_964581515.1 of uncultured Methanosarcinales archaeon. GTDB lineage: Archaea > Nanobdellota > Nanobdellia > Woesearchaeales > JACJVV01 > JACJVV01. The sequence continues at coordinate 10,504 of CAZOOV010000013.1, forward strand.
GAGCCAGAACATGTTGTAAGAGCAATGTTTCAATATCCAGCACCTGAAAGAAGAGGCAGTCAAGATTTAGAAGTTAGACTTAATGATCCTGTTAGGAGAGCATCTTATCCAGTGGTTACTGATAAGGAGACAAGAATAACAACATATCCTACTATAACTCCTGATACAACTACTCCAGGTACAACCGATCCTGATCCTGATCCTGGAACAACTGATCCTGGTCATAGTGGTCCTGGAACTGTAACTACTGAGGAACCTCCTGATAGAACTGGGACAAGGACTCCTAGTGCAACAGCAGTACAACCTACTGCAACTGCTCCTGGCAGGACTGGTACACGTACACCATAACTTTAATTTTTATTTTCAATATTTCATTTCATATTAAAAAACATCAAAAAAAAGAGTTTGAAGGGGTGATATTAGGATTCGCGAGGTATGATTATAATGAACAAAACAACAACAACAATTATCTTTGCAATGATTATGCTTATTATGAGTATTTCTTTTGCATCAGCATATCCAGTGGTATTTCGAATAACTGGCAATAGGGGAACTTTCAATACTGATGTTTACAGATGTAGTGATCAGAATTGTAATTCTATGTCTACAAGTGCTTATTCTACAGACTCAGGAAATCCTAATCAATATACTATTACAGGTTCAGGAACCCAATATTTCGGTGAATTTAATTATATGGATTGTTATTTACCTCAAGGATATGTTGCTACAACCCATAGTACTACTGGACAAGGTCCATGGGATTATTCTGTAGATTTTGTTAAGGCTAATAGCTGTACTTCTAATATCAATTCTGTGACAGAAAGTAATTCAGGTGTGATTCAAATTGGTCAGCAGAAAACATATACAGTAAATGTGAGAAGTGCATTCAATGATAATGGCGTTCCTCCAAATACTATTCCTGCTAACATAGTTCATAGATATTCTTCAGATGTAAAAGTAGAACTTTTTGTTAATAGTGTGCTAGTTGATAGTGATGATATAGATATTTATATGGATAGTAATGAGGTTGTATCACTTCAGTGGACACCTTCTGTAAAAGGAGATTATTCTATTGAAATTAGGACTACAGTTCCAGATTGTAGTTGTGCAAGTGATGTGTCAAGACATTGGTATACAAGCTATACGATTCCTAACAATGCACCTGCTGCTAATGATGTGAGTAAGACTACAGATGAAGATTCTTCTGTTTTAGTAACTTTTGATTGTTCAGATACAGATGGTGATTCTTTAAGTTATAATATTGTCTCTGATCCTTCACATGGTACTCTTAGCGGTTCAGGTAGTTCTAGAACATACACTCCAGCTTCAGGATATTCTGGTGCTGATTCATTCACATATAGATGCTATGATGGCGAGGATTACAGCAATACTGCAACAGCCTCTATAACAATAAATGATGTAATCTGTAATGATAATAATGATTGTGGTACACAAACTGTTGTGGATTATTGTAGCGGTCTTGATTTTGTAACAGCAACAACAACACCTACTTGTTATAATGCAGGAACTTCACTTAGTTATTGTTCTGATGTAGTTTCTGAAACAAATGAAAGTTGTAATAATATCTGTGATGATAATTTAGGTTGCGATTATACAGAGTGTAGTGATGGTGTTGATAATGATAATGATGGTGATATTGATTATCCTGTTGACGCTGCTTGTGATGATTATTATGATGATAATGAAACTGGTGTAATTGTTTGTACAACTGATCTTGATTGTGGTGATCCTTTATGGGATTGTAGTTGTCGAGGTTTGCTTCATGAATGCGGTCCGATAACTCCTACTTGTTTTGAAGCAGGTACTGATAAGAGTTATTGTCAAGATATTTTTGATATGACTACTGAAATATGTAATAATATTTGTACTCCTTATTTAGGTTGTGATTATACGCAGTGTAGTGATGGTAGTGATAATGATGGTGATCAATTCATAGATTTCCCTAATGATCCTGGTTGTGAGGATTATTATGATGAAGATGAATATAATAATCTATTACCTACAGCTGATCTTAGTGCAAATGTAACTTTGGGAATGATTGATCTTAGAGTGAGATTTGCTTGTAATGTTACAGTTGGCGATGCTCCTGCTGATGTTAGTTTTGATTTTGGTGATAATTCTGGTGCAGATATACTTGATTTAAGCGTTGATGGTATAATGTATGCTACAAACATCTATACTGCTCCTGGTACATACAATGTGAGTTGTACAGTCACAGATGATGATGGAGATAGTGTTGTTGATAATGTTATTGTTACTGTGAATCCAACAGAGTGTAGTGATGGTATTGATAATGATAATGACAGTTATGTTGATAGTTTTGATCCTGGATGTCATACAGATGGAAATCCTAATAATAATGCGAGTTATGATTTATATGATAATAATGAGAGTGATGGCGGTATATCATGTTATGTTGATTTAGATTGTGGTGATGTTTACTCATATAATGAATGTAATAATTTAGCTTTTACAAATGTTACAATGACTCCTACATGCATGAATCCTGGAACATTAAATAGTTATTGTAATGTTGTCCCTTCTGAGGATGATGAAATTTGTAATAATATTTGTGATGATACTCTTGGATGTGATTATACTGAGTGTAGTGATGGTGTTGATAATGATAATGATAGTACTATAGATTATCCTTCTGATTTAGGATGTGATGATTATTATGATGATGATGAAAGCGACGGCACAGTCACTTGTATTAATGATTTAGATTGTGGAACTGTGGATGTAATCTCTAGTTGTACTAATCTTTTCTTTACTGTACAGACTACAACCCCTACATGTAATAATGCAGGTACAGAACAAAGCTATTGTTCAGATATTATAGATTATAACACTACAACATGTAATAATATTTGTGATGATGGTCTTGGTTGTGATTATACACAATGTAGTGATGGTCTTGATAATGATGGTGATGGTGATATTGATTATCCTGCAGATGTTGCTTGCGATGACTATTATGATGATAATGAAACAGGTACTATAGGATGCTTTAGCAATTCAGAATGCGGTAGTCTTACATATGATGGTACATGCAGTGGACTTACATATTTTGCTACTATCTATGATCCAATCTGTTACAATGCTGGAACAGAAGCTAGTTATTGTGCAAATGATACTACTGTAATTAGTGATTCATGTAATTATATATGCGATGATAGTCTTGGTTGTGATTATACACAGTGTAGTGATGGTCTTGATAATGATTTTGATACTATTATAGATTATCCAGCAGATCCTGGCTGTGATGATTATTTGGATGATGATGAAAGGGACGTTACATGTAATTCTAATTCAGAATGTGGTGATGGTTATGTGACATGGTATTGTGATGGTCTTACATATACTACTGAAACTTTTGTTCCAACATGTCAAAATCCAGGTTCAGTATTCAGTTACTGTGTGAATGATTCATCTTTCCATTATGAGAGTTGTAATAATATCTGTGATAATGTGCAAGGATGCGATTATACACAATGTAGTGATACAGTAGATAATGATGGAGATTATTTTATTGATTATCCTTCAGATTTAGGGTGTGTTAGTTATTATGACGATGATGAAGGAGATGGTAGTGTTGCTTGTAATAGTAATTCAGAATGCGGTATACAATATAATATAACTTCATGTGCTGGTTTAACACATTATCTTACTGTTATAACACCTACTTGCACTAATCCTGGAAGTGAATATAGTTATTGTTCTGATGATGTTGATATAACAGCTGAGTCATGTAATAATATTTGTTCTTATTCAGAGGGATGTGATTATACAGAATGTAGTGATGGGTCTGATAATGATTTAGATACTTTCATTGATTATCCTTTAGATACAGGTTGTATTAGTTATTATGATGATAATGAGAGTGATGGCCCTATTGATTGTTATGTCAACAGTGATTGTGGTGCAGTCTCAAGTACAAGTGTTTGTAATGGACTAATATATAATACAACAAATACTATTCCAACATGCTATAATGGTGGGACAGAGCAGAGTTATTGTGGTGAGGAATATTCTTATTCTGATGAAACATGTAGTAACATCTGTGATGATAGTTTAGGATGTGATTATACAGAATGTAGTGATGGGTCTGATAATGATTTAGATACTTTCATTGATTATCCTTTAGATGCTGGCTGTGTCAGTTATCAAGACGATGATGAGAGTGATGGAGCTATTGCTTGTAATAATGATTTTGAATGTGGTGGTACTGTAAGGGTTTGGAGTTGTGATGGTCTTACTTATTCAGAATTAGCAACATTTAACACCTGTAATAATGCTGGTACAGAACAAAGTTATTGTTCAAACTCTGTTGCATATTATAATGAATCATGTAGTAACATCTGTGATGATAGTTTAGGATGTGATTATACGCAGTGTAGTGATGGTAGTGATAATGATGGAGATGGTGATATTGATTATCCTGCAGACTCTGCATGTGACGATTATTATGATGATGATGAGCAAGGGGCTATTAATTGTACTGCTGATATAGATTGTGGAAATGTAATAATTAACGGTTCATGTACAGGTTTGGTCTATAATGAGACAGTAACATCACCTGTTTGTATGAATTCAGGTACAGAGCAGAGCTATTGTTCTAGTAATGTGACTGCAGGTAACAATGATGTATGTGATTTCATATGTTCTGGAGGATGGGGATGTGATTATACACAATGTAGCGACAGTGCAGATAATGATTTAGATGGATTTATTGATTTCCCAGCAGATCCAGGTTGTCATGATTATTATGATGATTTTGAAGGAGACGGTACAAGTCAATGTCAGGATGGTAGTGATAATGATAATGATGGATTAATTGACATGATGGATCCTGGATGCAGTGCGCCTTATGATGATAATGAGAGCGATGGTACTACTCAATGTCAGGATGGAGCTGATAATGATAGTGATGGCTTGATTGACATGGAAGATCCAGGTTGCGATAGTCCTTTGGACGACGATGAAAGTGATGGTACAAGTGAATGTCAAGATGGTATTGATAATGACAATGATGGTTTAATTGACATGAATGATCCTGGTTGCGATAATGCAACTGATGATGATGAGAGCAACTTATTTGACTTGTATATAGATAATGGTTATATCTACGATGAGCCGATTTATGAAAATGAATCAGCACAAATAAGGTTTCATACACATAATGTACCTGTTGTAGCTAACAGTGTATCTGTTGAGGTTTATTCAGATGGGGAGCTTCTTAGTTGGATAGAAACTTTACCTTATCCTTCAGAAGATTATGATTGGGGGATTGTACTTGGTTACTTGACTCCTGGTATGCATAATCTTACTGTAATTACAGATGCTAATGATAGTTATATGGAATCAGATGAAGGAAACAATGTATTTGAATTCATATTTGAAGTGTTTGAAGTGACTGCCCTTCCAGAATGTAATGATGGTAATGATAATGATGGTGATGGCTTGGTCGATATGAATGATCCAGGCTGTAGTAGTTCCACTGATGATGATGAAAGTGATGGTACAAGTCAATGTCAAGACGGTGTTGATAACGACGCTGATGGTTTAACAGATATGGCTGATCCAGGTTGTAGCAGTCCTCAGGATAATAATGAGAGTGACGGCACAAGCCAATGTCAAGACGGTGTTGATAACGACTCTGATGGTTTAGTGGATATGGTTGATCATGGTTGTAGTAGTTCTACTGATGATAATGAGAGCGATGGAACTAGCGCTTGTCAA
>CAZOOV010000013.1:16366-75851 GCA_964581515.1 uncultured Methanosarcinales archaeon
TGGTTGTAGTAGTTCTACTGATGATAATGAGAGCGATGGAACTAGCGCTTGTCAAGATGGTCTTGATAATGATGGTGATGGCCTTATTGATTTGGCAGACCCTGGTTGTGAAAATCCACAGGATGATGGTGAGTTCAATTATGTTGAAGTAAGTGAGCCTATTACAGACGCTGATCTTGTTATAGAAAGAATGTCTATAAATGGAGATTATTCTGATGGGGAAGTATATGCAGGAGATGTTATATTTTTTGCATTTGATTTCAGGAATAGAGGAGATACTGATTTTGATAATTTGAGGCTTAAGGTATCTATACCCGAACTGGGCATATCAAGAAGATTAGGTCCTTTTGAGCTTGATGAAGGTGATGATTTACATAAAACTGTAAGTCTTGATATACCTTATTATTCAGAGCCAGGGGAATATTTGGTTAGGGCTGTGCTTTTTGATGAAGAAGCAAAACGTGTACAGCATAGATATGTGACTATAAATTAATTGAGGTTTTTTAATCGATGACAAGAAAGTTACTATCTATTGGGAATGATTACTTTATAATAGGGAGTAATCATAGCCACTTTAGAATAGTAACAGAAGCGAAACATTTAAATACTAGGTGAGTATTTCCTTTAACAAGACAGATATTTTTGTCGAAGAGGAGATAGATTTCATATTCAAAGAAAATAAATATTTGGGGGTTACACAAAATGAAGGGTTTTAAGACAATTGTTCTTATCGTAATGATGGCTTGTCTCTATGTGATTTCTGCATCAGCAGTAGATCTAGATTCATATCTTGACATAGAAACAAAGCTAGACGGAGATTTAGTTTCCGAGGCTCAAACAAATAGAGTCGATTTTGTTAGAGGAGATTTAATTGATATAAAGATTAGATTAACTTCTAGTTATCCGGCAGACTTAGAGGATGTCGAAGTGACAGCAATAATTACCGGTTATGAATTTAATAACATGGAACCTATGTCAGACACAACAAGTATATTTGACATGGAAGCAAATGTAACATACACAAAAAGGATGTCAATCAGAGTCCCTTCAGAAGTTGAAGAAGATGATTACAAACTTAGAGTTATAATTTCAGACAGATACAGTACAACTCTTGTAAAAGAGTACAAACTTAAGCTTGATTCACCAAGACATGGATTCCAAATTGAGGATGTTGTATTCTCACCAGGAACTGTTGTTGAGGCTGGTAGAGCTCTTTTGACAACTGTTAGAGTTGAAAACAAAGGAGAAAGCCCAGAAGATTCAGTTAAAGTTACTGTAGCTATACCAGAACTTGGTATCAGTGCTTCTGATTTCATTGATGAAATTGATGATACAGATTCAGAAACAAGCGAAGAGATGTACATGAGAATTCCTGTATGTGCTCCAGCTGGTAATTATGAAGCTGTAATCGAAGTAAGATACAATGAGTTAAGGGAATCAATGTATGAGAATGCTGTAATCACTGTTGTTGATGGCGGACAATGTACTTTGCCAGGCCGTGATGGTGACGATTCACCAAAAACAGTTATTGCACTAGGAGCAACATCACAAAACCTTGTTCCTGGAAAAGCAGGCGCATTATATCCTTTGACAATTACAAACAATGCAAATGAAGCTGTAGCTTATACAGTTTCAGTTGAAGGTACAAACGACTTTGCATCAGTTCAGGTAAATCCTGTAAGTACTTTTATATTGAATGCTGACGATTCACAGGCAGTTTTCCTTTATTTAACCCCTATAGAGGGAGCAGCTGAAGGTCAACGTGTATTCACTGTAACAGTTAAATCAGGCGATGAAGTATTAAAGCAAATCCCTCTTACAGCAGTTGTTGAAGAAGGAGCAGAAGAAGACGTAGCTTCAAGTATGGGTGTAAGAGACGCTCTTGAAGTTGGACTTATCGTGCTTGTAGTACTTTTAATCATCCTAGCAGTTATTGTTGGAATAAAGAAGCTTAAGAAGGATGACGAACTTGATGAGGAAGACGAAGTAGAAGGTAAAACCTACTACTAATTTTATTTTTTTTCTCTTTTCTTTTTTTCTCTTTTATCATATAATTCAGGGGTTTTTTATGTTTTTGTTTTTATGTAAACTAGATTTATCACTATGAAAATTATATTATGTATGTTGATATATGTGCTATTATAATTAATTGTATATATCCATTATTTTGAGGTTATTAAATGTTATTTTGATATTATAATTTAATGATCATCTAATGGGTTAAATGTGACGGTGTGAGTCTTGCGTTTTATTATACAAATATTTATATAGATGATAGCTATTTTAAAGTAGTAAAAGGTGCATTTGTAAATGGGAAATGGGGCGTTAAGATATTTAAGTATTCTAATATTTTTAGTTTCAATACTATCCTTTGGAGCTTTTGCTGCTACAGAAGATTTTCAATACACAGCATTTTCTAGTATAAATGCATGCGCTTGTAGTAGTCTTACTATTGAAGGTGAGATTATTAATACAGGGGACGTTACATCTCATTATCTTATAAGTGATTCTGGAACTGCATCTGATTGGACACAAATAGTGCCTGAATATTTCAGTTCTGATGATACTGAAACTGTCTTTACTTTTGTCAATGTACCATGTGACGCTCGTGGTACATATACTCTATATACTAAGATAGCCACTTCTTTTGGTACACAGAAATTGCATACTTCAGCAATAAATGTCAATAAATGCAATATCATTGATGTTGATCCAATCGATGTGAACGAGGATATTTGTCTTGGCGATGTTGCAGTATATGAATTCATGCTTAATAATGTTGGTACATCTGATGAGATCATAGTTCCTTCTGTTAGTGATTTTAATGAATATTCACAATTTAGTCTTAATCAATATCATATTAGTGCATCTAGTTCAGAGTTGGTTTACTTGTATATTTCTGCTTTTGATAAAGAAGGCGAATATTCATTTGATGTTTCATTTAAAGCAAAAATGTCCGGATATACTTATAGTGTTCCTGTAAAATATAATGCTACTGATTGCAATTCAGAGCCTATTTTTGATGATGATAAGATTCCAGATGATAAGAGCCATAGTTCATTAGGTTCTATTATCTTCATACTGCTTATTTTTGTAGTGGCATTTTTATTGCTTCTTTTCTTATTACTTCTAGCAATCATCCTTAAAAGACATGGTGGAGAAAAAACATTACATAAATGGGTGGATTTCTCACAAGAGGATACTAAAGAAATAATGAGGATGAGAAAAGTTGAAGAAAGGATAAAAAGGAAAAAAGAAAGAGAAGCAGAAAAAGCTAGAAAGAAAAAAGAGAAGGAAGCTAAAAAAGCAAAGAAAAGAAGAGCTAAAGAAAAAGAAAAACAACTTAAGCTAAAATTAAGAGAAGAAGAGATTCTAAAAAGAGAAAGAGATCTAAAGAAAGCTAAAAAAGAGGCAGAAAAAGAAGCAAAGAAGAAAGGAAGAAAGCAAGTGATTGCTGAAGCTAGAAAAGCTAGACCTCAAAAGAAAGTCAAAGAGGTAAAACCTTCTAAATCAGAACCTGTTGATAAAGCTAAATTAAAAAAGATATTCTTATGGATATTACTTATCATCATATTGCTTCTTATAGCTGGTTTACTTATATGGGGCGCTGTTGTTGTGTGGGGCGTTGTTAGCAACAATACATATCCTGGTGATAATGTAACAGATATGAATATTACAAATATGACTGATTTTACTAATATACCTGATATAACCAATCAGACCAATGAAACTAATGCAACCAATGTTACTAATACGACAGATAGCAAGGGTATAATCAGTAGAATTAGTGATTTTATTGCTAAACTTATGGGTAGGGGTAGTTCTGGAGATCTTGGTGATAATCTTTCACTTACTAATGAATCAGTAGTCAATGATACTATCGGTGCTGATGCTGCTAATGATAGTGCTATTAATGATACATCTAATATTACTGGTGAGAGTGATAAGAGTGGTGAGAGTGTTAATGCCACTGATAATGAGACTTCAGGTAAGATTACAATGCCTTTTGTAAGTTTTTTTACAAACTATAGTAGTTCATGTTCTTTTATTATATCATTAGCATTAGTGTTATTCGTTCTTTCTTTGTTATTATTAGGCCTTAAGAATAAAGAAGAATGGAGTGAGAAGAAAAAACAATTCATTAAGTATATCAAATATGTGCTTCCTATATTATTCTTTATATTCCTTGTATTCAGCTTTATATTCTGCGTATTTAATAATCAATCATCAGAGTGCTGGCCTGGAAGATGTTCTGTCGTAAGGTTTGAGAACGCAACAAACTCTACAATATTACAGGGTTGTACAAATGCAACTGGTTTAATTAATGTATCTTCAGCAATAGTTGAGAAGGAAGCTTTCCCATCATGTTTTTGTCATACATTATTCGGGAGTTTTATACCTCTTTGGTTGTGTATTATAATATTGATATTGATTGTGGTCTTAGTCATGCTTATAGTATGGATCTTAATTATGTTTTCTTCATGGAAAAAAAGCTATGGTTCTTGGAGAAGGAAGATTAAAAGAAGAAAACAGATCAAGAAAGCAAAAGCTTTGTCAGAACAGAAAACAAAAGTCAAGAAAGAGAAAGATGAATCAAAGGAGTCTGTTTGGGGAAATATCTGGAAAGATATTCTGTTATTATTGATATTACTTGCTTTATTATTATTAATTGGATTTTATTTTTATTCAAATAATCCTTTTTATTCAGGAAATGAAACAATATCAAATGTAAGTGATAATGATCCATATGGGGTGGCAACAGGTACATATGATTCTGCTACCGGGGATTTATTGATTATTGAGGATGTAATTGATGAGGATATAAATGATGAAGTTGTAAATGATTCTAGTGATGAGGGTATGGGACCAGTTGAAGTTGAGCCTACAGAAGTAGAAAAAACACTTATATATATTGAAGAGAATAATCTGACAGATTCATTTCATTATTTAGTTATTGAATCAGGCGAGTCTAAAGAAGTAGATTTAGGACAGAATTTTGTTGATCCTGATGGTGATGAATTATTCTTTAATGTTGAAGGTATTACTAATGAAAATGTAACTATTGATATCTGGAAGGGTGTTGCAACCATTAAAGCAGTTGAGGGCTTTACTGGGCTTGTTAATGCATCATTTGATGCAGAAGATCCTTCAGGAGAGACAGTATCTGCTGAAATGACTATTGTTGTAAAAGAAAAAGAAGACAAAACTTTAAGTGATTATTTAGAATCATATGTTAGCTATATAATAATTGGTATAATCATCATCATTCTTTTAATTGTCATTATTGTCTTATACGGTAAGATTGTAAAAGAGGATGAAAAAAAGAAAGATTCTAAGGGCAATAAGAAGGAAAAAGGTTTCTTCAAGAGCTTCTAATTGAATATAAAAAGTCTGCTTGCACGGCGAATATATAATTTTTTTTAAGAAAATTATCGCCTCCACGAGAAATGCAAAGTCATTTCTGGGGCATATAAAGCATGGCTGCTTTATATACAATAGGCAAAGCTGACTTTTTACTTGTTTTTAATCGATATATTTAAAAACATATCATAAATATCTTATTAATATAACGGGGACGTAGTATAACCTGGTTAGTACGATTGGCTCCAGAGGAGCGAAGAGCGTTAAGCGATGACTTGTCGTAGATACCTATAAATCCGGGTTCGAATGCAGTCATAATGTTTGGTATTTCCGAATATTACTGTTCGAAAGTCCTGGCGTCCCCATTTTTATTTCTTGAGAATTCTTACTAATTTTTCATAAGAGATGTCACTTTTTATTCCTTGTCCGAAGAAATGTGTTCTTGATGCTTTGTATTTCTGTTCTTTAATGGCTTTGATTATATCTGGAATCTTCTTTGCTTTGTGTATTTTTTCTCTTTTATAAGTTTGAGGGATGTCATAGAAGCCCAGAATATCGAGCTCTTCTTTGATTGTCTGGGTGAACCTGTCATCAAGCTTGAGCTTCTTGACGAATGTTTGATCTTTTAATTTGCCTGTCCATATAGGTCCTGCATTTTTGTAATATTGATGCTGCTGTGCTATCTTATCACATTCTGTCTTTGATTTCTTGCTTCTGAAGAATACACGCATATAATGATCTTTGTCAAAGCTGAGGATAGGGATAAGGGCTCTTTCAAACTGCATACCTATAAGCTGAACTTTTCTTATGAGTATTCTTAGACCTATTTCATGCATCTCGTCAGAATGTAATGGGACTGCCCAGTATTTACGTATACAGACATTTTTATATGTGCCACAAAGTGCACCTGTGTCTGTGGCTGTAACAGCCAGTATTCCGTCCCTCTTCAAGTGGGCAATAGCATTGTTTAGGAAGGGGTTTGGTGTCCCAAATGGATCTATATCTATATAGTCAAATGCTTGGCTTTCAGTGAAGAATATATTTGCATCAAGATTAGTTAAGATTGCTTTAGATTTAAGCTTATTTAGCTTTAGATTCTTTTTGATGAGGTTTAATGCTTTATCATCATAATCATTAATATGGACTTCTTTAACTTTGCTTTTCTTTACTTCTAGAAGGAATCTAAATGCTCTTATGCCTGTACCTGCTAAAGGTAGGGCTATTAACATATTTTTCTTATCAAGTGCGTTTAGGACGTCAATAGAGTTATCTCTGTTATATTCCATTGCAGGGTTGTAAAATACAGGCAAATCTTTGCTTATCTTATTTTCTTTTGGCACTAATGTTTTTGCTTTGCCTTCTAATATCTCTTTAAATATAATTGACATATAGAATAAGAAAAAATAAACAATTAAAAAGATTTCTGTTGATATTGCACATTGCTGTCAATATCTTCAGTTTTGGCTTATTGAATGATAATTGGTCTATGTTTTATACGTCTTGTACTATCATCACCATAGACATATATCCTTACCCAGTATTCTCCTGGTTCTATTTGATTTCCATAAAGATCCATAACCATTGTCTTTGAACCAATGTCTCCTCCTCTGAGTCTATTAGCTGTACTAGCTCCTACAATAGGGATATCGTCCAATAGTAAGAATTTGACTCTAACATTGTCAATTGCTTCAGAATTCATCCTATTGTCTATGTTTGTATGCAATATGATACTGTCTTTTGCGTAGTCATTATCATCAAGAAATCTTGTGCCTCCTATCAATACGAATACGACGAGTATGCTTATTATTAGTGAATTAGTTTTCATGCTTGAACACCCCAAAAAAGAAAATAACTTACTGATATATAAAGATTTGTTTAGTTGAGTACTTAAGAATAGTATCATGGTTGAGGGGGAGATGAGAAAATGATCTTGTTTATGCTAGAATAATCTTAGAATCTAGGGTTCTGTATTTTATCAAGTACATCAGCTATCGGTTCAAGTGCTTCAAGAATTTTTTTGTGGATTTCAGGCTTTGCTATCACAACGGGCATGGAATAGATTATGTTTTCATCATCTGCAGTATATTTTCTGAATTCATTCTTAAAATCTGCAGGTTCAATAGGTTTTCCTCTGTGATCAGTCACTAAGACACCTGTCTTTTTACAGAATAACGGCATTGCTGCCAGATCATGCCTAGAAAGACATGTATGGATAAATCCATCGTGGTCTCCAGTACATACTCTCACCTTATTTAATGTATGCTGATGTATCTTTTGTGCATCTCTTGGAGATATTATTATATTTCCATTCTTATGATGTTCTGGAAATAACATCTCCAGTTTTTCATATGCCTTTCCATTTACATGTTCAGTAAATTCACCAGCGAAATAGATTACACCTTTTCTTGTTTTATCTTTTGGTCCTATTCTTTCAAAATTCTCTTCTTCTGTAGCGATGTATACTGTTCCAGTGGCTGCATTACTCTCGAGACTTGCAACATTCATTCCATCTTCATATATCCCTATAATCGGACCGAAGTTATCTCTTCCTTTTGCATAGCCAAATGTGCAATCTATAGGATCAATGACTATAACTTTGTCAGTCTTATCGTTGACAGCACCTAATTCTTCTCCTAATATGTTGAAATCAGGGAGTCTTTCATTAAAGAACCTCTTTAGCACTCTTTCTGTTTCTTTATCTGCTTCAGTGACTATTGAAACAACTGCTGCACTCTTGAATTTCATTGATTCTTCAGCAGTATGCTCTTTTCTCATCCTAAGCATTGTATCACTAGCAAGTTTACATGCTTCAAGAAGGATCCCTTTATAATTATCTTTTGTCATCTTATTATCATCTTAATTGAATGATGTTTTGAAAATAGCTTTCTGAGTTATCTTTATCTTGTGCTTCCTAATTGATCCTGGTGGAAGCTCGACGATAAAAGAAGATTTTTTATTCGGTGTATATAATGTGAATGGTCTGAAGTCCTCTTTGATATCGACTATTTCCTTTCTCTTATTGATGAAAATGACATCTATTGTTGTAAAGACAAAGAACATATGCAATGGGATAATAGCTTCTTTCTTGAATATGAAAAGAAGGGGTCTTTTAACTTTGTTTTTGAACATCAGTCCAAAACCTTTACTGAAAATGTTATCTGCGACGTCGTAATTCTTGGCAATTATCTTATTATTAATTTTTAGCATTTGCATACCATTGATATTGTTTGTATTATTCTATTCATACCACTTCTACGAGAGGTTTTATCTTTGCCACATTGTTCGTTCCTATATGGATGAAATCCTTTTGCTTTAATTCTTCAACATACCTATAGAAAGATGCTTTTGAGCAATATTGGAATTGGTCCACGACAATCTCTTTTATTTCAGGGATTGATAACTGCTTCAACTTGATTGTCTCTAGGATCTTATTCTTTATTAGTCTTCTCTTATTGCGTTTGAATTTGGTTAATACTTCACTTTTTAGTGGATCAGTGTGCATAGGTGAAATGTTTGTGTTGGAAAGTTGAGATTGTTTTTTTATAGTCTCTTTTAGATCTAGGTTTTCCTTCTGCAGCTGTAAAATCATGCTTTGGTGAAGGCTTAAATTGCTTGTGATTGTTGAGAGTGTTGTCTCAAGCAGTTTCTTAATTTCTTCAAGTTCCCCCATTTTCAAAGTTATCTTAAAATGCCTTCTTTAAATACTTTATTGTTGTTTAAGATATGTCTCAGACATGATTGATACAAATCTGAGACAAAATCAATCATATTTTCCCTTTAATTTCTTACCTTATATCTCGAACCCCCCTTGATTTCCTGTGGAACTTTCTGAGACAAAAATGAGACTTATTTGATACTTTCGTGAGTCATTAGTGGTTTATATTGCTGTTTTCCACAAACTAATGCATTTAAAGCTTTTTTTCTGGTAAAAATAAGTTAAAATTGCTAGAATTAGTTAATTAAGGGTTTATAGAAAAAATAATAATGTCTATTCAACAGACTTTCTGCCGATTGAATAGTATTTGAAGCCTAATTCTTTCATCTTTTCTAGGTCATAGATGTTCCTACCATCAAAAATAATTGGTGATTTCATTTTATCCTTGACTTTTTGAAGGTCAAAACTTCTGAATTCATCCCATTCTGTAAGAATTACTAATGCATCTGCATCTTCTATGGCTTCTTCTGGCTTCATTGTAAATATGACATCATTGAATTGTTTTAGCTTCTTTGCGTTCTCTTCAGCTACAGGGTCAAATGCTCTTATCTTTGCGCCTTTATCTTGCAGATGGTTAATTATCTCTATTGAAGGGGCTTCTCTCATGTCATCTGTCTTAGGTTTGAACGCAAGTCCCCAAATAGCCAATGTCTTTCCTTTGACATCAATCTTGTCAGTTATCATATCCATGAATCTTAATCTTTGCCTTAGGTTTGTATCTATGACTTCATTTAGGATTCCTGTTGCACAATCATTTTCTTTTAGTGTATTAAGAAGTGCATGTACATCTTTTGGAAAACAGCTTCCTCCAAAACCAATACCTGCATGCAGGAATCTTGGACCTATTCTGCTGTCAAGACCTGTTCCTTTAGCCACACTAAGGATATCTCCTCCTTGCTTTTCACATAACTCTGAAAGCATATTGATAAAGCTTATTCTTGTAGCAAGCATTGCATTAGATGCATATTTGATAATCTCTGCACTCTTTATGTCTGTGTATATTATAGGTCTTCCTGCTCTTTGGATTCCATAATATATATCCTGCATAACAGCTTTTGCCTTTTCACTTTCTACTCCAACAGCAACTCTATCTGGATTCATGAAATCTTTTATTGCAGCGCCTTCTCTTAGAAATTCTGGATTAGATACCATATCAAAGTCAGCATCAGGATTTGTTTTAATTATCTCTGCTTTGACTTTATCAGCTGTGCCGACTGGAACTGTACTTTTTGTTATTATGACTTTGTAATCATTGGAATATTTTCCAATATCTCTTCCTACTGCGAGTACATATTGTAGGTCAGCGCTTCCATCTTTGTCTTGTGGTGTGCCTACAGCAATGAATATTGCTTGAGAATTTTTAACTCCTTCTTCAATTGATGAGGTGAATGATAATCTTCCTTCTTTTGCATTTCTTTCTACTAAATCTTTAAGTCCTGGTTCATAGATAGGAAGGATTCCTTTTTTTAGATTTTCTATCTTTTTCTCGTCGATATCGACACAGATCACTTCATGTCCTAGATCTGCAAAGCATGTGCCTGTAACAAGGCCTACATATCCTGTTCCTATCATTGTAATCTTCATTTTATTTCTCCTTCTATCTTGTTTTTTTTATTTTACTGCACAATTTTTCTCTATAAGTCCGCATAATATGTGTATCAATAGTATGTGTGATTCTTGCACTCTTGCTGTATCATCAGATTTAATGATGATCTTACTCTCAGCCATATCTTTGAGTTTTCCACCATCTTTACCTAAAAATAAGATTGGTGTTATGTTTAGCTCTTTACATTTATCTACTGCTTTTACTATATTTTCAGAATTGCCTGATGTTGAAATGCCGATGAAAGTGTCTCCTTCTTTTCCAAGTGCTTCTATCTGCCTTTCGAATAGAGTAGAATAATCATAATCATTAACCCATGCTGTTATGACTGAAGTGTCTGTGGTTAAGGCTATACATGCCATGCCTTTTCTTTCCATCTTGAATCTTCCTACTATTTCGCCAGCCATATGCTGTGCGTCAGCAGCTGAGCCACCATTTCCAGCTATCATGATTTTGTTACCATTTTTTATGGAATCAATAAGTATATTAGCTATATTATTGATATCATTTTCAAGGTCAAGAAGCGTCTTCTTTGTCTCAATGCTGGCTTCAATCTGCTTCTTTATCTCGCTCATTCTTCTTTTTCCCCTTCCATGATTTCATCTACCTTAACTTGGTAGCATCCAATCTTGCTTACAGAAATACCTGCTGCCTTGTTTGCTAATTCAGTGCATACTTCAAGATTTTCACCTAATGCATAAAAGAAAACAAATGTCGCTACAACTGTGTCACCTGCCCCTGTAACATCAGCAATATCTTTTGCTACAGTTTCGAATAGTTCAGGCTTTTTCTTGCCTTTCTTGAATAGTGCGATTCCTTTTTCACTTCTTGTAAGAAGGACATTTGTGTCGAGATCTTTACTCATTCTCTCTGCAGCTTTCAAGTCATCACTGCTGCTCATATTCATCATTAAAGTGCATTCTGTTATATTAGGGGTTATTGCGAAAACTCCTTTATACATGTCTTTATCTTTAGTTTTTGTGTCGACAAAAACTGGGATGCTTGTTGATTTGAGATAATCAACCAATTCTTTCGTTACCATGCCTTTTTGGTAATCTGATATTATAATAGCATCATACTTATTGGATTTGTTGAATGATTCCTTAATCTCTTTGATATGGTGGTCTTTGAGATTGTCATTTGTTTCATAATCTATACGTATTAATTGTTGGTGTTGTGCAATCGCTCTCTGTTTTACTATAGTTGGCCTTTGCTTGTCAACTATAATCTTTGAGTTAATCTTGAATCTCTTGAGCTCTTTCAGAAGTATGTCTTTGCTGTGATCATCACCTACAACACCGAAAAGGTCGACTTCAGCACCTAATGTTGTAAGGTTTGCTGCAGTGTTACCCGCACCTCCTGGTTTGAATTCCTCATTCTTGACATTCAAGATTTGTATAGGTGCTTCTGGACTTATCCTTTCTACTTTGCCATATGAGTATTTGTCGAGTATGATATCTCCTACGACGGCAATTTTTGGTTTTGCGTTTTTCTTGCTCATTTTTTAACAAAGGTTATGATGTCTTTTAAATGGTTTGCTGTGAAATCTACGTATTTAGACTTCTTGTCTTTTTCTGTGACATATTTGGATTTTTTTAGCACTGTGCTTGTGCCTGCTTTTTTCCCAGCTATACAGTCAGCAAGCTTATCTCCAATTGTCCAGCTTGATGCCATATCAATATTATATTCTTTTTTTGCTCTTTGGAACATGACTGCACCAGGCTTTCTGCAGTCACATGCTCTCCTGTATTTTGCAATCTTAGCTTTAGGATGATGAGGACAGAAGTATACAGCCTTTATTGTGATATTATGTTTTTTTAGTTGTTTTATTACATGTTTATTGAATTTATGCATATCTTTTTCTGTGAAAATACCTCTGGCTATACCAGACTGGTTGGTCATTATGAAAAAAGTATAACCTAATGATTTGAAATGTTTTAACAGTGGGAGGATTCCTTCCATAAATTTAAATTTCTCTATCTTATGATTGTAACCGTAATCAACATTTATTACTCCATCCCTGTCAAGGAAGATAGCTTTTGTTTTTGGATTCGTGTTTCTTTTTATTATCTTGTCAATAAGACCAGTTGTCGAGAATTTTAAGCTCTTATCTTTTAGATAAGGTATTATCTTTATTTTTCCCTTATTCTTCTTAACTATCTTTGCTTCTATGCATTCTTTAGTGTATTCAGCACCATTGCAATGTACATCTGGCTTTAATTGTTTCAAAAAATTGACAGGAGTTGTCTCATTGAAAAGAAATAAGTAGTCTATATCTTGCATTGCTGATAAGGTCATTATTCTCTGTTTCTGATCTATTAATGGTCCTTTCTTATCCTTGTATTTCTTGTAGGATTTGTTAGAATTAACTCCAACTATGAGGATGTTACCTTGTTTCTTCGCTTCGCTAATTGTGTAAATATGACCTATATGAAGAAGATCGAAGCTGCCGTTTAGCGTAACTATCTTTTTTCCTTGTTTTTTTAGCTTTGGAACTAGTCTTTTTAGCTCGTTTAGAGTCTTTATCTTTTGCTTATATTCTTTAAAAACTCTTGAAATTTAAATCTCCCCCAATTGATTGAATAGGATGCTTCTCTCTTATAAAGTTTACTCTAGATATCTATCCTAACGAAATATTTATAATATCATCTTAAATAGATTTGTACATTAGGGGTTAATATGAAAGTTGCTTTAATTACAGGTATTACTGGTCAGGATGGATCCTATTTAGCAGAATTTCTTTTGAATAAAGGTTATGAAGTTTATGGTATGGTTAGAAGAGCTTCTACTTTTAATAGAAGTAGAATAGATCATTTAAGAGGCAATTCCAATTTGAAGTTAGTTTATGGAGATTTATGTGATTCAAGTTCTATCAATACTTTAATGCATGATATTATGCCAGATGAAGTATATAATCTTGCAGCACAAAGTCATGTAAGAATCAGCTTTGATATTCCTGAATATACTGGTGATGCTGATGGATTAGCAGTAACAAGATTTTTAGAAGTTATAAGACGTATTGAAAAGGAGACTGGTAAAAAGATTAAATTCTATCAAGCTTCAACATCTGAATTATATGGGAAAGTTCTTGAAACTCCCCAGTCAGAGATGACTCCTTTTTATCCACGAAGTCCTTATGGTATAGCAAAACTCTATGCTTTTTGGATGTGTAAAAACTACAGGGATGGTTATAACTTATTTGCTTGTAATGGTATATTATTTAATCATGAATCTCCAAGAAGAGGAGAAAATTTTGTAACTCGTAAGATTACAAGAGAAGTTGTAAAAATCAAGAAAAAATTATCCAAATCATTTTCTTTAGGTAATCTTGATGCTAAAAGAGATTGGGGACATGCAAAAGATTATGTAAGAGGCATGTGGTTGATCATGCAACAAAAAGAACCAGATGATTTTGTTTTAGCAACAGGTGTATCAACTAAAATAAGAGATTTTTTAGAAATGGCTTTTGCAGAAGTAGGTATTGAAGTAGAAAGTAATGGGAAAGATGGTATTGAAGAAACATACATTAGAAAAGATACAGGAGAAGTCGTGGTTAAAATTGATCCTAAGTATTATCGCCCTACTGAAGTTGATTTTCTTTTAGGTAATCCTTCAAAAGCTAAAAAAGAATTAGGTTGGAAACCAGAGTATGATCTTAAAGGTTTAGTCAAAGACATGATTGATGCTGATATGATGCAATTAAAAAAGGAATTGTATGGTAAGAATAATGACTAAAGCATTGATTACAGGTGCGTCTGGTTTTGTTGGACCATACCTTTGGAAAGAACTTGAAGAGCATGGATATGATGTAACTGGTTTTGATCTTAGTGGTGATAATAATAAGATTATTCATTGTGATATCACAAATGCAGATTTGGTTTATAAGATTATTTCTGAAGAAAAGCCTGATGTAATATTTCATCTTGCTGGTTTTAGTTCAGTTGCAAAAAGTTTTGGGAATCCAGACTTATGCATGAAAATAAATGTGGATGGAACAAAAAATTTACTCGAAGCTGTTGTTAAAGCAGGTTTGAAGAGTAAAATACTGATAATATCATCAGCAGAGGTATATGGTAAGCCAAAAAAAATACCTATAGACGAAAATCATTCTTTGAATCCGCTTTCTCCTTATGGAGAATCAAGAGTGAAACAGGAAATTATAGCTTTTTCTTATGATCTTCCTGTGATTATTTCAAGATCATTTAATCATACAGGTGAAGGACAGCCTGATATTTTTGTAATACCTTCTTTTAAAAAACAAGTTGAAGAAGCAGAAAATGAGGGAATAGTATATGTTGGCAATCTTGATGTTATTAGAGACTTTTCAGATGTTAAAGATGTAGTGAAAGCTTATCGTGTGTTAGTTGAGAAAGGGACTATGGGAGAAATTTATAATGTTGGGAGTGGAAATGGTTATAAGCTAAGAGATGTACTAGATAAAATTATAAAGGCTTCAGGGAAAAATCTTAATGTAAAGGTTGATACTGAAAGATATAGAAAATCTGATATACCTGAGCTTGTAGCTGATAATACAAAGATTAAAAGACTTGGACTTACTTTTAAGGTCCTATTTTAATCATAAAATAATTTATTAATAAAATAATTTATTAATTGGTGAGATGTATAATGAAAGGATTAGTAATTCTTCCAGTATATAATGACTTTTCGAAACTGAAGTCACTTATTTCAAAGATTCATTTAGATATAATCATTATTGATGATGGAAGCAAAAAGAATATTAAGCCATTCTTATCTGGTCTTAATTACAATAAGTTAATATCATATAACCTGAACAAAGGCAAGGGTCATGCTCTTAGAAAAGGTTTTGGCTATGCAATACAAAATGGATATGATTATGTAATCACTATGGATTCTGATGGAGAACATAATCCTGATGATATAAAGAAGTTTGTGAAATCAATAAAATCTTGTGATCTTGTAATCGGTGAAAGGAAGATTTACAGATCTTTATTAAGGACATTATTGAATTACATTGGAGGAATTAGTTTCAGATTTTTGATCCCTGGTTTACATGATACACAAAGCGGATTCAGAGCAATTCGTACAGATATTCTGAAAAAAATTGAATTGGTTTCTGATAGATTTGAAATTGAAACAGAAATACTTCTTGAAGCATATAAGATCAAGTCAAATTTTAAGATGATATCTATTAAATCAAATCCGATAAAACATAGTAATGTTACTTTAAATGATTATTTAAAAATCAATGATCTTTTTGATAGATGGGTCTTGAAAAATAAGAATAATCTAAGGATAAATTTTATAAAGAGATTTGTTTTAATGATTTTAGTAAGTGGTGGTATTTTCAGCAGCTGGATATTTAGGAGGTTAAAATGATTGATACAGGATTGATATTGATATATACTCATATACCTTATCATCTGCTTAGCATCATTGGTGTTGTATACCTTCATTTCTTTTATCTAAACCTAAAAAGAATAAATCAGGTGATATAATGGATACAGTACAAGCAATATTGTGGTCACAAATTCCTATTACAATCGCTATCTTAATAGCTGCGTGGCAGCTCTGGCTTATTAAGAATGAATTATTGATTATATTGAGGAAATTAACCAAGAAATGAAACTTCTTAATTTCTTTTTTAAGATATTTAACAATAATAAAAGATTCTTTTTGTATTATTTAATAGGGAATTTTGTTGCGATTATAGATCTTATACTTTTGTTTGTCTTGACTGATCTATTGCATATTTTCTATCTTATTTCTGCATCAATCTCTTTTGTGATTGCATCACTAATACATTTCTTGTTGAATAAGAAGTACACTTTCCAGAATAAGAGTAAAAAATATATCCTACAGTATTTTCTTGTCATTATATCTGGTTTAATAACATTACTCTTAAACTTATTATTGTTGTTTGTATTTGTTGAATTCATAGGATTATGGTATATCTATGCTAGAATAATCTCAGCTTTCCTGTTATTGTTCTTTACATACAATTTTAATAAATATGTAACATATGGTGTATTAAAATGATTGGTAGGTCTAGTAAATCTAATATGTCTAACATGTTTACTGTAGATTTAGAGGAATGGTATTGTGATAAGATATTTCCAGGCTTTAATCCAGATAAATCAAAAGATTATGTTATAAGATCAACCAGGCCACTTCTGCGTCTACTTGAAAAATATAATATCAAGGCTATCTTTTTCGTGCTCGGTTCAATTCTGGATAAGCATCCTGATCTTATCAAGGAGATTCATGAAAAAGGCCATGAGATAGCATCGCATGGATATAGCCATAAGACATTATTCAAACTGACTCCGGATGAATTTGAGAAAGAAATAGTAAAGAGCAGGAAAATGATACATAAAATCACTGGTAAATATCCAAAATGGTTCAGAGCTCCATCTTTTTCATTGTCGAACAAGACAAAATGGGCGCTTCCTATACTAAAAAAACATGGTTTTAAGTATGATTCAAGCATATTTCCTTTTGAGTCAAGATATTATGGCGTGAATGGATGTCCTCAAGAGCCATATATGATTAATTTTGATGATGTAAGAAAAAAGAAAGATTGCGGTATAAAGGAATACCCTATTCAAATAATCAAGATATTGAAGATCCCATATATTATAACAGGGGGTTTTTATTTTAGATTGTATCCTAATTGGTTCATTAATTTTTGGATTAGGAGATTAAATAACAAAGGTAGACAAGTGATGCTTTTTGTTCATCCTTGGGAATTTAATAAAACTATTCCTAAAGCAGATATATCAGCTTTTGGAAAGTTTGTGACTTATTATGGTATTAATAGAAGTTTGAAAAAACTGGAGAGATTGATACGGAAAAATAAGTTTAATAAATTTAAAAGATAATTATTTGCGTTTTTCTAATTTTTTTATGACTTTTGCTGGAACTCCTACAACAACTACATGGTCTGGTACATTTTTTGTTACGACTGCTCCTGCACCAACAATAGATCCTTCACCAATTGTGACACCTGGCAGAATTATTGCACCAATGCCTATAAAAGCTCCTTTTTTAATTTTTACAGGTTTAAGAACATCATTACCTACATAATCTCGTAAATATGGACCATACCTGGCGTGTGCCATGATAACAACTTTTGCAGCAATGCCTACATAATCTTCGATTGTAATTAACTTAGGATGCATTTCATCAATTATGATATCACGCTGTATTTCAACATATTTTCCTATCTTTACACCCCTGAGTCTATGAAGTCTGGCTGGCCACCCATACCACATATGGTGCGCAAGACCGCAGAGTATATAATTATAGAAATATTTACATAGTAATCTTGGAATTCCAAAGATGCCTTTATACCCATGTTCTTTTGCAGCATATCTTAAATTGTAGATATCATCTTTTATCATTCTTGAACCACTTCCTTAAAAATTCTTTTTGATCTTCTTCATTTGGCGGACATCCTCTTAATGCTTCAACTTCATGCCCTTTCTTTTTCATAGCCTGATATGCACAATCCCCTATAGCAATAATTCGACCATATCCAAGCATTTCGTCATCAAAATGCGACCCAAAGAATATACTTATTTCTTCAGCAGATATATCTTTAAGGCTGTGTAATGTAGTCCATACACTGTTGAGACATCCAGAACAGGGTTTCCCGTCTAAAAGTTCAAAATCTGGATGTGGACTTATTTTTTGGTCTGCAGCTTTAAATTTTTTCTTTATAACATCTACTTCTTCACCTATGATTTGTATCTTTTTCATATCAGATACACCTAATCCTAATTTAGAGGCTTCTTTGATATGTTTTGCTACATTGAGTCCTATTATATGACATATTGCTGTGTCAAGTGCGACAGGATCTTTTCCTGCAAAAATAAGCTCTAAGTTTGCTGGTTCACCTAATGCACCAGGTCCCATTCCTTCTAAGGCAATTGATCCATCTGCTATAGTTACATATTCTGGAAGGATTGTACTCAATAATGCGATCTGTTTCTGAAGATGATCTTTATGCATTACTTTTCTTGATGGGTTATTGATAACCCCTTTCATGTTTTTTATGCTTAAACTAACTCCTGTCTGAAAATGTGTTTTTATGACTGGGACATTTATTATCTTATCTGCTTTGAATATTTCTTCTGAAACCTGAACTACTCTTTTTTTCCCTTCGATATTTATCTCTTTATTTATGAATTTAGTCTTTAGTAAGTCTATGAATTTAATGTTGTATTTATTACAAAGATCAAAGTAACCTGATTTTTTTATTGCAGTCATATGATCTATCATCTCTAGACTACCTTCAGCTATTATGATATTATCTCTCTTATGTCCATTTTCTATGAGATATTGTATTATTCCTTCAACAACAAGAGGATTTGTCACAATTCCTGATGATGGGCTTTTTGCAACTACAATATTGGGTTTGATTAATACTTTATCTTCAGGTTTTATATCAAGACCACCAATAAGTTTAATAACTCTTTTTGTTGCACTTATTATACTATAGCCTATTTTGCTGGTAGCTACTATTATTTTATCTGTTTTATCTATTGTTAAGAATTTATCTCCTATTTTATATTCTTTGAATGTTTTTTTGATATGAAAATCTCCGTTTTCGTCTTTAAGAAGCACATCAAAATAAGGAGCTTTTCTATGTCCAGTTGATTCAACAAATACTTTTGTGATGCCTTCTACAATAAATTCATTTGATGAGCTATGTTTTATTTGTTCTTTACAAAATAAACATTTCTCAATAGGATAATTCCATGTTTTTTGGCATTTATTACATTTCCACATTTTATTTCTTTAAAATATGCACAGCACAAGTGCCACCTACTCCTCCAATGTTTTGTGTAAGGCCTATATTTGCATTCTTTACTTGTCTTTCTCCAGCTTCTCCCCTTAATTGTGTCACTATTTCATATACTTGACTACATCCTGTTGCCCCTATCGGATGTCCATTAGCTTTGAGTCCTCCACTTGTACCTATGGGAATTCTTCCTTTTAGCATAGTATCATTATTTCTAATTAAAGTTTTACTTTCTCCTGGTTTGCAGAATCCTAAATCTTCTATAGCAATGAGCTCAGCGATTGTAAAACAATCATGTACTTCTGCTAAGTCAATATCTTGCGGTGATATTTTTGCTTGTTGATAAGCAGATTTAGCTGCTATCTTAGTGGCACAAAAGGAAGTTATGTCTTTTCTTTGGGAGAGTGATATTGTATCTGTTGCAAGAGCAGATCCGATAATTTCAATATCTCTCTCAGATTTCTTCTCTTTTGATAATATTAAAGCAGCTGCTCCATCTGTAACAGGACTACAATCAAATAACCTTAATGGACTTGATATCATCAATGATGTTTTTATCATTTCTAAAGTTACTTTTTTATGACTAAAATGAGCTAATTCGTTTAAGTTTGCATTCAGATGATCCTTATATGCAACTAATGCCAAATCATCTGATGTTGTGCCATATTTTATCATGTGCTGTTGTGCAATCAATGCGTAACTGGCTGGGAATATCAATCCTTCTTTTTGGTCAAGTATAACATCTCCTGCTGATCCTATGCATTTACTAGAATCATATGCATTAATATTTGTCATTTTTTCAACACCAATAACCATTATATTTTGAAATTTGTCAATCATCTGACAAGCTTGATATATTGCTGTCCCAGATGAGGCACAAGCTGATTCTATCCTTATAATTGGAATATGAATTCCAGGTAGAATACTTGCAATTAATGAATTAAGATGAAGTTGATTTTGTAAGGGACCTGTTGCGAAGCTTGCAACATAGATTAGGTCAATATCTTTAATATCTTTACCACTATCATCAAGTGCCTTAGATATGGCTTCATATGCCATTTCTGGTATTGTCTTATTGATTATACCAAATTTTGTTTTTCCTATGCCACTTATGAACATTTTCTCCCCCTATATTTTGCTTATTGAATAGTATTTTTAAAGCTTACTGTATTAATCCTGTTTATTCAGCTTAAATATTAGTTCAAGAATTATTGTTATTTTACTTCTTTATTTTCTTATTTAGGATGAATACGCATGAGTCTCCTATTTTGAATAATTTTGAGATAAAGATTATTGTCTTTATTGTTAATATGTATAAGAAATTTGACTTTTCTCCTTTCTCAGAAAAATTAATTCTTTCATTTATACGTTTTGAATCAAATTCACCCATTTCAAAATAATTAATTAATGATAATCCATTATTTTGTAATAATTTTGAAAGGTTTTTCTTATTATAATAATAATAGTGCGGAGTGTTAAAGACAACTTGCCACATTCTTCTAAACGGCTCTTTAAGTTTTGAGAATGATATGATGTAAATTAATTTAATATATCGATATAATAAGGCTTTCGAATTTGGCACTTTAATAATCAATATCCCATTGTCTTTTAACTGATTTGATACTGATTGAATGAAATTAGTGGGATCTTCTATATGTTCAAAAACATCCATTAAGGATATTACATCAAATTTATTTTTTATCTTATTAGAAGGGAAGAAATCATTATATACTTTAATATCCTTGATCTTTTTTGTTTCCAAATATACTTTTTTTGATGGTTCTATACCCTGTGCTTTAAAGCCAGCATTCTTGATTTTTTTTAGGAACCATCCAAATGAGCATCCAATATCTAACCATGTTCCTTCTTTTTTAATCTTTTTAATCTCTTTTATTATCTGAATGTGTTGAGAATGACGAATATGCTTCATAGATGCTGCTATTAAATCAAGATCAACGTTTTTGTATATTTCTTCTTTAGATGATGAATTATGTTTAAATATAAGTTTTTCTAATTTGCATTTATTACATTTTAGAATAGTATAAGTGTTATCTTTGAGGTATTTTTCCATCATATTATTGCAACAATCACATATTAGTCTGGAATTGCTGTCTTTTTCTCTTCCTTTCTTCATGAGGTTTGGAGATGTCTTTAAAGGCTTATAAATTTTGTGCTTATCCATATTATTAAGCCATCTTGTTTTTTAAACAGTTTTAATAGCTTCTTTAAAAACAAAAAACATTTAAAACAATTTACAAATACTGCCTCTGAGAAATATGAAAATACTGTTAATTAATTCAATCTATACCTCGAAGATTCCATGGTTAGTAAGAGGCATGGTTCCTCTATTGCCTAATCTAGGATTGTCATATGTTGCAGCTAATCTTGAACGTGCAGGATATAAAGTTAAGATAATTGATGGTTATAGTCTGAGTTTAAGAAAAGGTTATACTTATTCTGATTTTAAAAAAGAGATTCTTAAATTTAATCCTGATGTTGTTGGATTTACATCTGTAACACCTAGAATCCAGGATTTTAGGAAGGCTGTTAAATTTGTAAAAAATACATTACCTAATGCAATTACAGTGACTGGTGGACCTCACATAACTGCAGTGCCTTCTGATTTGATGACTGATTATGGGATTTATGGAGAAGGTGAAGAAACTTTTTTAGAAATGGTTAGGGCGCTTGAAAAGAAAAAGGATCTGAAATCTATACCTGGTTTAATTTATCGTGATAATGATGGCAAGGTTAAGTTTCAACGTAGGGTTTACATAAAAAATATTGATGATTTACCAATGCCTGCATGGCATTTACTTCCAATTAAGATTTACAAGCCAAGTTCAGTGAATTATAGAAAACTTCCTGCTTTGGCAATGATTACATCAAGAGGGTGCCCATATGCTTGTATATATTGCCATAAACCTATTTTTGGAAATGTATTTAGGGCACATTCTCCAGAGAGAGTGATTGCTGAGATGAAGCATTTGAAAAAGCATTATGGCATTAAAGATATTACAATATATGATGATACTTTTAGTCTTGATAGAGAAAGATTAGTCAAGATACTTAATATGATGATTAAAGAGAAGATTAATCTTCTTTGGAATTGTACTACTAGAGTTGATAGAGTTGATCTGGAACTTCTTAAATTGATGAAAAAGGCCGGATGTTACGCTATAGGTTATGGTGTTGAGTCTGGAAGTGAAAGAATAGTAAAAATGATTAAGAAAGGCGTAACAAAGGAACAAGTCAGGAAGGCTGTTAAATATACAAAAATGGCAGGAATAGAAATGAGGCTATTTTTCATGGTTGGATTTCCAACTGAGACTAAAAAAGATATCTTAAAGACACTTAAGTTTGCAAAAGAACTTGATGCTGGAGTTGCTCAGATTATGCTTGTTAGTCCATTTCCTGGGACTGAATTAGCAAAATTATGTAGTAAAAAAGGAGATGTAGATGGTGATTGGGGGAATTTTATGGCATATAGTAATAAGACTGCTCCATTTGTTCCAGACACTATGACTGAGAAAGAGTTTTTAAAATTATATACAAAATTGTATAGATCATATTATTTAAGGCCGAAAATGTTCATAAGAGAAATATTAAACATTCGTAGTTTCAGTGACTTTAAGAGAAAAGTCATAGGGACATTATATGCATATGCAAAATAAATGGAAGAGAAATAGAAAAACTTATTAAGAAAATGTTTTTTATCAAAAAGAAGATTAAGGAAAAGAAAATGAATCCTGAAGAGAAAAAAAAAGCAATTAAGAAAGTAAAATTCTGGTGGCATACTATCGATTTTGGAGATGAAATATTCTCTCCTGGTTTAATGGGCACTGATGCACATAATGTATTAGCATCTTCAATTCCAGATAATCTTAAAGGCAAAACAGTTCTTGATATTGGAACAAGGGATGGCTACTATGCATTTGAGTGTGAAAAAAGAGGCGCTAAAGAAATATTAGCTACTGATATTACAACTAAAACTGGATTTTCTACAGCGAAGGATATATTAAATTCAAAAGTAAGATTTGAACAGATTGATATATATGATTTACCTGATGATAAATATGATGTGGTATTGTTCCTTGGAGTCTTATATCATTTAAAATATCCGTTAAAGGCATTGGAATTGCTGTATTCCATTACAAATGAGCTTCTTATTTTAGAAAGTCATATCATAAACACAAATCTTGATGAGCCTATGATGAAGTTCTATCCTGGAGATGATCTAAATAATGATTCTTCTAATTGGTGGGGTCCAAATCCTAAATGCATTATTGAGATGCTGAAAGTGGCAGGATTCAAGAAAGCTGAGATCCATAGTGGTGGAACTGAGACGGATGATAGAGTAATCATTAAAGCGTATAAGTGAATTAGATTGTAGTTCTATAATTTTTGTATTTACTTATCTTGTGATATTATTGCAAGCCTTAAATTTCTTTCAACAAATTCTGTAACTACGATGTCAGGTTTTTCTTTTGCTATCAAATCTTCATCGAATTTGTAATCCCATATATATATGCTTTCTTCAAAATGTTCAGAGAGATAAGGGATCATGACATTCATAAAAGAGTCCTTAAAGAATATTGCTTTAGGCAGACTTGAATCATTAATAGTACCCATACTTGAAGAACCATAAATGCTGTAGTATTCATATTCTATGTGGGTGGCTTTTTGTTCATCTTTGGGAATCATGGATATTCTATTAACATCTATAAAATCACTGCTAGAGAGCATTACAGCTAAATCCCCTCCCTTTCCATCAACTGTTGTTATATTATATCCTAATAAATCTAATGCTTTTATATCAGAGAAGTTAGGAGAGTTTTCTAAAATTGCAGTCATTATTGCTTGATATGATATGAATGCACCATAAGCATTCCAATGTGTATCAGTCTTTTCATATAATCGGATACTTTCATTCTTTTTTTGCTTTAATAATGCTGTTCTAAGATCTACAATAGTGATATTTGTATTAGTATTTAGGAAGTTCACTAATTTGTCTAATTCAGATCTGTTTTTAGCTTGTTGATATTTTTTTGGAAGATATTCAGGATATATACTTGCTTTATCAGGGGAAATAACAAGCAGATACTTAATTCCTTTTGAAGCAAGCATATCATGTCTTTCTTGAAGTATTTTTGCAGCATGTTTTAATTCTTCTTGTGTTAGAGGATTGTAATTCATCAAATAATTCAAATTATCACCATATTCTCCTAGAAAAAACCATCCATCATCGCCTATGATTACTTTTGAATTTCCGGATATACCCATAGTATTCAGTTTGATATAATTGTTATATCTAACCATTATATTCCTAAATCCAAAGTTTTCGTTGAAATATGATTCATAATTGTTCTTATAATCCTTAAGTTCTTTATAGAGCCCAGGTAAATGCCTGATATCCTTCATTGAAATATTTAAATTAGGTCTTTTTGCGAGAATTCTCTTTTCGTCTGATGAAGTTACTTCAATATTAAGAATATTTAGTATAAGCGGCATGCTTATCAATATAATGAAAATGATAATTAAAATGAAATTATATCTTTTTTCGTTCATCTGTTTTAGTCTTTTTAGAATACTATCTTTTAAATGAGAGGTTGCATTATTTTTTCTCTTAATTTTTTCTTTAGTCATTTTGTTTATTTTATTAAGTTTGTTTATCTTTTTAATTAAATTTAAAATCTGAAATAAATAAATGGATTATATGTTCCACTTGCTAATTGCATTGCTGAATATATTAGGATTGCAATTAAAATTATGATAGATATTATTGCGATTATGCTTGAGATGATTTTACGTTTACTCTTGCTCTTAATATTCACTTTCTTATTAATACTGCTTGTGCTTAAATACCTTGAAATGAAAGGTACTATTGGTGTAAAGCCTATTAAGCCAATTATCAAAGTTATAATCACTTCGATGTTGATATAAAATGAAGCATAATAAGTGATTCCTGTGCCTGTACCAAGGCCAATCATAGCTTTCAAAAAGATAATTGCTTGACTTAAGTTATCAGCTCTGAATAATACCCAACCTATGATTACGACAAGCATTGTATATAGATGTTGAAATATTATATTTATATTGTCTAAGAATCTGCCGAATCTTGTTCTTTCAATTGCCAGGAACACTCCATGGAATAATCCCCATATCACAAAATTCCATGTGGCTCCATGCCATAAACCGCATAGGAAGAATACTAAGATTAGGTTAAAATATACTCTTGATGGTTTACATCTGTTTCCCCCTAATGGGATGTATAGGTAATCTTTGAACCAGTTAGATAAGGATATATGCCATCTTTTCCAAAATTCTCTTATGGATCTTGATATATATGGATAATTAAAATTCTCTAAGAAGTGGAAACCAAACATTTTACCTAATCCAATTGCCATATCAGAATACCCTGAAAAATCAAAGAAAATTTGGATAGTATAGCATATAATGCCGAGCCATGCAAGTGATAATGTGATTTCTGAACCAGGTATTGCAAATATCTTATCAACTACAGAACCCATCAGATTCGCAATTAAAACTTTTTTTCCAAGCCCAAATATGAATCTTTTTATTCCTAAAGCAAAACTATCTAAGTCAGTAAATCTATTGTTGATTTGTTTTGCAATATCATGATACCTGACAATAGGTCCTGCAATTAATTGAGGAAATAATGCTATATATAAAGCGACATTAAAGATGTTCTTTTGTGCAACAGTCTTTCTTCGAAAGACATCTATAATATAAGACATTGCTTGGAATGTGAAGAATGATATTCCTATTGGAAGATGAATTCTTGAGACTTCTAATCCAGCAATATTAACAAATTCCAGCAAGAAATTTATATTCTCGACTATGAAATTAAAATATTTGAAGAAGCCAATCAATGAAAGATTGGCAATTATTGCCAATATAAGGAAGATTTTTGCTTTATTCTTTTCTTTTTTGTAGTATTCAATCAATATCCCAAAGAAATAATTCATAATAATTGATGTTATTATTATTAATGTATATACTCCTTCACCCCAAGCATAAAAAAATATGCTTGCTATTAAAAGAATAAGATTCTTAATTTTCTTATTGGATAAAAAGTAAACTAAGAGAACTACCGGTAAAAATAAGAATATAAATAAAGGGCTACTAAAAATCATATTTTCAGCTCATGATTGTTTATATTTCATCTAATCTTGATTCTACTGATGAAAGGAAAAACCTTTAAAAATTTTACTGATTTGATTATATTAATCCTGTCATTTAAATGTTAATATAGCTAAATAGCTAATATAGTTAATATAGTTAATTTATCATTTTATGCGAGAATAAGCACATATTTTAAATCGGTAAATGATAGAAAGCTTTATAATTCTATTACCTTCTCAAGTAGAATTATGAAACTAAGCAAAGAAAGCAAAATCATTATTTTTATGTTCATTCTGTTTTTTATAATAAGAGTTATAATATCATGTCATGGTTCCTTTATGCTTGTTGTAACTGATGAAGTTCATTATTCTCTTTTAGCTAAGAATATTGCTGATTTTGCAGATTTAAGCCTTTTTATTGAGTTTTCTTCAATTCCCCCTATGTATTCTTTAGTCATAGCTCCAGCTTATCTTATTGATAATATGCATCTTACAGTAATTTTTGTCAAATTAATCAATGTAATATTGATGTTTTTAGGACTCTTTCCAATATATCTTATAGGTAAAGAGATCTTCAAAAAGAATAAGAAATATCTTGTATATGTGATGTTTCTGTTATTACTTATGCCTTTCTTTTTCTGGAACTTTACATTAATGTCAGAAAATCTATTTTTTTTATTTTTTCAATGGTGTATGTATTTCTTATATAAGTATTCTAATACATTTCGTCTAAGAAATTTAATCTTCTATTCTATCCTTATTGGTCTTTGTCTGTTGACCAAGGTATCAGGATTCTTATTATTGCCTTATTTTGCGATTGCTGCTTGCCTGCCAAGATTCTTGGAATCTGGCACTATCATGAAAAAGTTAAAAAGATTACCTTCTCCTTTATTTATCACGCTTTTCATACCTTTATTAATGAGTTTCTTGTGGGTTTTGATCAAATCTTTTATTACAAATTCAACTCATTCAATGATAGGGAATTTTTATCATGCATTCTTTTTTTCAGGTGCTTATGGTTCTTATGATTTTTCGTCTTTATTTTCATGGTTTGTAAAATATGCAGGATTTTACATACTTGAATTTGGAATATTATTATTAATTTTACCAGTTGTGCTTTTTATTCTTATCCTTATGAGGAAAGTAGAGGATAAGAAGATAATTAATCTATGCCTATCTTCTATGATCTTGTTCGTTGGGTTTTTTATAGGAGTATGGCTTTCAATGGGTATCTTGCAGGCAAGACAAACAAGCAGATATACATTTCATATAGTTCCTTTCCTTATAATCCTTTCATTCTATCTATTATCGAATAAATCTTTATTGGCAAGGTCAAAAAAGATTCTTTTGTCCATTTCTTTTATCTCTTTATTTCTCATAACAGTTGATCTATTTTGGAAATTTGGTGAATGTGCAAATTTTGATAGCGTATACAAATGGTCATTGCTTTTTCTTGATCATTTTCCTATACTGAAATCTCTTATGATAATCTATTTTTACATAATAATCATAATATTCTTCATAGTCCTATATTATCAGAAGATCATTAATCCTGCACTAATACTTGTTATATTGATAGTGCCATTATTTCTTATTCAGAATTTTGTACCTTATTATATTTATTATAGGTCTGATTCAGTCCATAATTTTCATGCATATTCTGAAGAATTAATAGATGTACATGAAAGTATGTCTGATAATTACTGCTTGTTTTTTCATGTTAATTGGATTCAATTGCCATATTATATGATCTGGAATAATATTTATGATATACCTATTTACAATTATTTCTTTAATCTATATGATAGAAATATACCCTTAGGCAATCAGGAAGTTGATCCTTTAGAGCATAAGATGATTGTATTCTTGGATTCAAGCTTGAATCTTCAAGAGAATGTCAATACAACAATCTGCGGTGATAGACCAATCTATATTTACAGTTCTGATGAATATAATGCATCAATTTACCGTCAAGGTGCAAAGACCTTGTATTATTTAGAAAATAAATCTTTAACTGATTGATTTTTGCTATCTATAATTATTTTCATAAAGATTAATATATTATTTAATGGTTGATTTTTTATAATTTCTTATTAGATTTAATCTCTTCTATTCTTTGTTTCATTATTTGTCCAATATTCTCTGGACTGAGTTGTTTTTTTATGTCTCTTCGTGCATTCTTTCCAATCTTTTTGGCTTCTTCCTTATTCTCAAATACATATCTCATTAATTCTGATACATGTTTAGTCTCAGGTTCAGCCCATACATTTCCTTTCTTATATGGTGGATAATCTTTTTTTAATTTTACGAGATCATACCTTACTGGGAAAGAATTGTTTTCGTTCATAAAGTCAGTATTGGAAGAATAATTTGTGGCAATTACTGGCTTACCAAAATACATAGCTTCAGCAATT
Organism: uncultured Methanosarcinales archaeon; assembly: GCA_964581515.1. Taxonomy (GTDB): domain Archaea; phylum Nanobdellota; class Nanobdellia; order Woesearchaeales; family JACJVV01; genus JACJVV01. Next base: position 45,390 of record CAZOOV010000013.1, read on the forward strand.
GTTAAACCGAATCCTTCGCATCTATGCAAAGAGACATAGCAATCACAAATGCTAATCAAGCTGTATATCTCATCATCTAAAAGATATTTATCTATGATTCTTATTGGGTGATCTCCACATTCTTTTTTCATATTATTAAAATCTGTCTCATTTATACTTGCATTTGAACATTTGATTATTAATAATATCTCTTCATTATCCTTAAAAGCTTCTTTAAAGGCTTTTATGAGTGTTAAAGGGTTTTTTCTTTCAAAAATGCTATAAAAATCAAATATGAAAAGAAATACAAATTTATTTTCTGGGATCTTGAAATGATTTCTATCAAATTTTTTGCTTCGTTTAATCTTAATTGAGGGCCATATGACTTTTACAGGTTTATCAGTGGCTTTTCTTATTGATTCTGCACAATAATTGCTTATAGTCCATATTTCATCTAGGTATTTGAAATTATCAAGCCATATATCAGGAAATGTTGGAAGCTCCCATGCCCAATAGCCTATATTGTATTTGTCTTTAAAATAATCCTCTCCTTTATGTTCATAAAAAACAGGAACTTGTTCAGCATTGACTGCAATGATGTTTATAGGATAAGGATTTGATTCTTCATACAATTCTGAAAATGTATTATTTTCTTTTCTTTGAGGTGAGATTGTAAAATTATTAACTGTGAAAGGTATCTCTGCGGCTTTTGCATTCTTTGCTAAGCATCTACCCATCTCACCTACTCCACTCTCAGTGCTGAGATATCCTGCTACATTTATGCCAAATTCATGTTTTTGCTCATTAATATTTGATGGTTTTGCTTTGCTTATCTTTGCATGTATCTTATTATGTATTTTATTATTCAATCTTTTAAATAGAACTATCGGTCCATGATGGATGAGAATTTTCATGCCTTTTCTTAATAATGTAAATAATCTAAATATATTATCTTTGTATCTCATTCTCATTTCCTTAGAAGGCTTCTTCTAGTGCTATGATATTTTTCTTTGGCTATAGCATAACCTTTTTCTCCAAGAATGTTTCTTGCTATCTTTCTTATACTATTATTATTTCTTATTCTTGTCAAATAAACATATATGCTTTCTTTTGTTTTAAGATTACTTTTTTTTCGTCTTTTCATCTGGTCTTTGTATAATCTATCGCAAAAATTATAATCTTCTTTGAATGCAATTTCTGCCCAAGTATTTAATATCTCATTATTGCTGTCTATATTAGCAAAATCTATTTGAAGATCGTTTCTCATCTTGTATATCTGATACATTAAATTTGTGATTTTCTTCTTTTTATTTACATATAGAGAAAGCCATCTATAGAAGCTGCCTTTATGTTTTGTTTCAAATGGGTTGCCGAATCTTCTTTTGTTATTCTGGTTATAATATACTTTTCTTATTATATTATTAATTCTAACACCATTATTAAATTCATCATATGCGTATTTAGCGTCTTTAAACTGATTTTCTTGCATAACTTTTTTTCTATATCCTTCAAAAAGTTCTTTGACAATATTATTGAATACGGATAATTTGAATCTATTCTGGAATTTTGAAATCTTATTTAGGTTGTCTAAAGGCATTCCACTAAAATGGAAGAATATGAGTGGTTTACCCTCTACATAATAATTTTTATTCTTTTTTATGAAATTGCTTCTTTCATGTAGATTCCAATATGCAACGTTATGGCCTTTATCCCTCAATATGCATACCTTGTCAATCAGGCAAGGACAAAGATCCATCCATTTTTGGTCAGTGAATAAGCCTTTTTCTGGCATGTTGATACAGTATTTGTTCAGTCTTTCACCCCACCATCTTACTAATCTTAATGTGTCCTTATTATTTCTCATAGCAATAAAGCCAAGATTATAACATCCTACTTGCATTATGCTTATTTCAGAAGGAAGTTTTCTATCGTCACCTATTGCTGATGTAAAATGAGGTGTCAATACTACATTATTTTCTTTAAGTTTTTTTAGTATCTTGTCAAATTTATTATATACGCATATATCTGGATCTAAGTATATAAGATGTTTTGGATTCTTCTTCTTCATCAAATATTCAAAAAAAAGAGGTTTAACTGCTGTATTAAGCTCTGTTATGTCGTATTTAAAAGTGAATTCTTTAATGTTTTTTATGTTAATCTTATTTAAGGTGATTATTTCAAACTTTTCTTCTTCAAACTTAATGTGATCTTTTGGTTCGTCTACTAACAATATGATGAATTCAAAATTAGGATTATGTTTAATCAAGGAATTACCAAGAATTTTTGCATATTTTAGATAATTCAATGATACTATCGTGAAAACAATTGTTTTATTTTTTTCCATTTTTATAATCTATCTTATTATATCTTATTAATTTATTAGTTAATCTTTGTGTGTCAATTATATTAATCTTTGATCTTTGTAATGTTGACTTCATCTTCTAAATGAGCAAAACCATATATTTTTACATTTTCTTTATTATTTACTTTAAAACTTAGCGCATTTGGTATCAAATCACAATGACTAAAATCTGAACTTTCTGATTTTGCAGGACTTGACAATACATTTAAGATATGGTAATTACCTTCATTAAGATTCATATTGAAATCCCAATCAATAATATATTTATCTCCTTTCTTAAGTGATTTAAGATCTTTATTGTTAATTATGCTATCTGAGTATATAATATCTTTATCATTTTCATCTCTTATATGATATCCATAAAGCAATGTACTGATGTTCTTATGTATTTCAATAAATACCCTTAAAATCACTCTTTCACCAAATGTAACTTCTTTGATTTCTTTACCATCTTTATTTAATAATTTAACTGAAGTAATTTCTGCTTTATTATTTTGTATTCTACCTATTGATGATCTTCTTTTGAATCTTTCACTTTTCTCAAATTTTATCTCTTTTTTTATTTTTTTATTTAATTTATCTTTATTATTCATATTCATACTGTTCTCGTATTTTTCTATTGCTTCATGGACTGAATTTATGTATTCTACTTGTGAATCCTTTACAAACAGCACTTTATCACACCATTCTTCAATAGATTTTAGATCATGGCTTACTAGAATTACAGTCTTATTATTCTTCTTGTATTCATTGAATATATTAAAGCATTTTTTTTGAAAATTAATATCTCCTACTGCTAAAACTTCATCAATTAATAGTATTGGCGCATCTGCTTGTATTGCAACTGAGAATGCAAGCCTAACATACATACCTGAACTATAATTTTTCATTTTAGTATCAATGAATTTTTCAAGTTCAGCAAATTCTACAATTTCATTATATTTTGCATTGATTTGTTTTTTACTTAATCCTAGGACTGCTCCGTATAAATATATATTCTCTCTACCTGATAACTCTCCATTAAATCCAACACCTAATTCAAGAAATGGAGATATTTTACCTCTTATTGTCACTTTTCCTGAGTCAGGCTGATAAATACCTGCTATAATCTTAAGTAATGTCGATTTTCCTGAACCATTCTTTCCAATGATGCCTATAAATTCACCTTCATTTATACTAAATGATACATTCTTTAGTGCGTAGAATATCTCATATGTCTTCTTTTTCCATATATTCAAGATTGTACCTTTTAATGAGGTCTCTTTTTGATGAGGAATCTTGAATCTTTTAGATATATTCTTAGCTTCAATAATTGGAAGTTTCACGTTAATCATATCTCCTCTGCAAATTTAGATGATTTTTTCTTGAATATTAATATTCCAATAATCAATAATATTAAGATCATGATACTTGTTATAATGTTGTTTCTTAGTGTCGGGATTTGACTATAAATAAGCACTTGTCTTGAATCAGTTATTATTCTTGTCATAGGATTGAGAAATATTAATTGTCTTATTTTCTCTGGGATAATACTGATTGGATATATAATTGGAGTCAACCAGAATCCAATCTGAAGGATGACACTCCACAAGTGCGTTAAATCCCTGTATTTTAGATAAAATGAACTAAGTATCAATGATATAGAAAAGCTAAGGAAAATAAGCTGGATCATATAAAATAAGAACAACCATATTGTCCAAGTTGGTGCTGCTTTTGAAAATATGAAGAATACGCAGAATACAATCAGATTTAGTAATAATGTAAAAAATGCAGTAATATTAGAAGCGACTATTATAATCCATTTGGGAAAGTTAATTTTTGATATTAGTGACGCTTTATACTGCATTGATATCATACCATTTGTTGTTGCTTCAGAAAAATATGTCCACAGTATAATACCTAATAACAAGTATAATTGGTAATGTTCTATTCCTTCGAATCTCATGAATATTGAGAATACTATATATAGAACCCCAAATATAAGAAGTGGGTTTAATAGACTCCATAGATAACCTAATACAGAGCTGTTGTATCTAAGTTTGAAGTCAGTTATTGCTAATTCTTTAATTAAAAACCAAGTATTTTTCTTCATTAGTCTGTTTATTCTTATTGGGTTTTTAAATATTGCCCTATTCAAGGCAAATGTTTTTATATATTTATCAGATAAAGGCATTTATGGAAGTATTGGTTGACTGTGACATACTGAGGAACAAGAAAACAGGTGTTGAGATATATACATATAATCTTATTAAATATATGCCTAAAAGCATTGATTTGATTCTTTTACGCAATAAGGATATTGAGGATTCATGCTTTAATGGAAGGAAGCAGATAATAACTAAAAGAATAAGATTTCCTCTTTCAAGATTTATTCATTCTATACTTTTACCAGTAAAGCCAAAATCAGATGTTATTCATTTGCCTACTCCAACAGCACCATTCTGGAAGAAGCCTAAAGGATCAAAGCTCGTGGTGACAGTGCATGATTTAACGCCATTAAAATTTGCAGAACACCATAATCTAAGAAGGAGAATATATTTTAAGTTTATTGTTAAACATTTATTGAAACAGGCGGACAGGATAATTGCTGACAGCAAGTCTACCAAGGAAGACCTTATTGAACTTATGGGTATTAGCAGAAGCAAGATAAAGGTAGTATATTTGAGTTCTAGCATTAAATATACTAAAAGCAAATTGCCTGCAAAGTATAGGATTGATGGTGAATACATACTTTATGTCGGTACTGTTGAGCCAAGGAAAAATCTTGTGAGATTACTTGAGGCTTATGAACAATTGAAACTGACAGAGAAGCTTGTTATTGTTGGTGCTTCTGGTTGGAAAAATAAGGAAGTTTATAGGAGAAAGAATAAGAATATAATATTTACAGGTTATGTTCCAAATGATGATTTAGCTAAATTTTATAGCAATGCAAAGATTTTCATTTATCCTTCAATTTATGAAGGATTTGGCATACCTATACTTGAGGCTATGAGGTGTAAATGTCCTGTCATTACTTCAAATGCTTCTTCTATGCCTGAAGTTGGAGGAGATGCTGTATCTTATGTTAATCCAAATGATGTTAGTGATATCAAAGAAAAAATGAAGAAACTATTAGCTGATAAAATGTTGCGTGAGAAGCTTATCAAAAAAGGAGTTAAACAGGCTAATAAATTCTCATGGCATAAATGTGCAAAAGAAACATTAAATGTATATGAGGAAGTGAATAAAAAGTGAAAGTAATTCATATAGGCAAATATTATTATCCTAGCAAAGGAGGGATAGAAACTTATATTAGAAATATAGTAAACGGTGTGAATATTAATCAAGAAGTCATTGTCTCTAATGATAAATGCAAAACTGTTGTTGAGAATGTTGATAACGTAACTGTTACGAGAGCTGCAAGATTGTTTAGTCTCTTCTCTTCTCAATGTAATCCTACTCTTTGTAGAATACTTAAGAAATCTAAAACAGATATTTATCATCTGCATCTTCCAAATCCTATGGCAGTTCTTGCTTTTCTTATTGCTAAGCCAAAAGGAAGATTAATAATAACATGGCATAGTGATATAATCAAGCAGAAAATTTTTATGCCGTTTTATAAGCCATTTCTTAATAAGATACTCAAAAGAGCTGATAAGATAATTGTAACGAGTGAAAACTATCTTAATTCTTCTCCATATCTTAAGAAATCTAAAAGAAAATGCATCTTTATACCTTTAGGTATTGATATCAATAACTTCAAGGAGACCTCTGCTATAAAAAGGAGAGCAAAGAGCATAAAAAAGAAATATGGAAAAAAAATTATATTGTTTGTCGGCAGATTAGTCTATTATAAAGGAGTCGAATATCTCATAAGAGCTGTTAAAGATATTGATGCACATCTTCTTGTTATAGGAAATGGGCCTTTAAAGAGAAAACTTAGAAAAATCAGTGGCAGTAATGTGCATTTTCTAGAAGATGTCAAGGATATTAAACCTTATTATCAGGTTTGCGATGTTTTTGTATTACCCTCTATTGCAAGAAGTGAAGCATTCGGAATAGTGCAGTTAGAGGCAATTGCATCAAAAAAGCCTGTTATTTCAACTGTTCTTGGTACAGGTGTCGAATTTGTAAACAAGAAAGGTTTACTTGTAGAACCTAAAAGTGTAGCACAACTCAAGAGTGCAATAATGAAAGCACTTGAAAATGATATGAGCAAGATAATCAAAGAAAGTTATGATTATTGTAAGGAGAATTTTGAACTTAAAAAAGTTAATTCATCCATCCTTAACTTATACAAAAACTTATAAATCTCAATTCATGTTCTTATAGCATGACACCATATTCGATATTGGCACTATTATTTAGCTTTCTTTTAACCTTATATGCTATTCCTAAATGGATAATCCGGGCGAAGAAAGCAAATCTGACAGGCAATGATCTCCATAAGGATGGCGATCAAGAAGTTCCTGAAGTGGGTGGTCTGCCAATTGTTTGCGGTTTTCTAGGTGGGATTTTAGTTTATGTAGCATTTAATGTATTTATCTATGCAGATACGAGAATTGTACATATATTGTTTGCAGCTGTCGTAGCAATACTTATAGCTACTATTGTTGGTGTAGTTGATGATATTTTAGGATGGAAAATAGGGCTTCGGCAATTACATAAGGCTCTCTTGACATTTGCAATAGCTGTTCCTATTATGGTCATAAATGCAGGTACATCAACAATTAATATTCCATCTATTGGTATTGTAGAATTTGGATTACTTTATCCTTTGATATTCATTCCTATAGGGATTGTTGCGACTTCAAATGCTTTTAATATGCTTGCAGGATATAATGGTCTTGAGGCTTCTATGGGCATAATCATACTTATGACGTTATCTTACATATCCTACCTTTCAGGAACTTATTGGGTTGCAATGCTTGGCTTATCAATGGTTGCTGCGTTAGTTGCATTTCTTTTCTATAATTGGCATCCTGCAAAGCTTTTTCCTGGAGATACAATGACCTATTCTGTAGGTGCATTGATAGGTATAATGGCAATCTTGGCAAATATAGAGAAATTTGCTATTATGCTTTTTGGATTATATATAATTCAAGCTTTACTTAAGGCAAGAGGTTTTTTTCAAGCAGAATCTTTTGCTAAGAAAGCTAATGATGGATCACTCATGCAGCCTTATAAGAGATTTTATGGGTTAGAACATATCGCTATAGCATTTTTGAGGAAAATAAAGAAAAAAGCCTATGAAATAGAAGTTGTTCTCCTATTGATATTCCTTCAGCTAGTATTGGCAGGTATCACGTTAATTTATTATTTTAATTGTTGAGATTTCTCTCTTACAAGATTACATGCATTATGGAGGCTTTCAAATGTTCCTGCATCACTCCAAAATCCATCTACAAAATTAGCTTTCATCATTCCTTTTTTTATATATGCATTATTTACATCTGTAATCTCAAGCTCTCCTCTTCCTGATGGTTTTAACGTTTTAATTATGCTGAAAACTTCATTGTCATAAACATATAATCCAGTTACACAATAATTTGATTTTGGATCTTTAGGTTTTTCTTCTATTGACTTTACATCATTTCCATCTAATTCAGCGACGCCGAAACGTTGAGGATCTGGTACTTCTTTTAGAAAAATTATACTTCCTCCATCGTATGATGAGAGATTAAATTTATCCTCAAATATATTATCTCCTAGTATGACTGCAACTGGTCCATCATCTGCGAAATCTTCTGCAAGGTTTAAGGCTTGTGCAATCCCTCCTGCTTCATCCTGGATCTCATAGCTCAATTTTACATTAAATTCCTTTCCTGATCCAAGCAGATTGACAAAATGTCCTGCATGTCCAGGACCTGAAACAATTAATATCTCCTTGATTCCCATATTTATTAAAGTTTGCAAAGGAAAATAAATCATAGGTTTGTTATATACTGGGAGCAGATGTTTGTTAGTTACTTTTGTCAATGGCATCATCCTGCTTCCTGTTCCTCCTGCAAGTATTACTCCTTTCATAATATCACCTCTGATAATCTTATGAATTTAGAAATTAAACTTTTGATTTTCATTTTATCATTCCTCCAGATATGCTTTGAGTGCTTCTTTCCAGCCTCTTATTTTCATTGTCTTATTGTTTTTCAATATGCTAAATCTAGGCCGTTCTGCAGGTCTAGGGAATTCTTTAGTAGTACATGGATTTATTTTACATTTTGAATTTATATAATCTGAGATTTGCAAGGCAAATTCAAACCATGTACAGGTATCTTCATTGGTGCAATGATAGATTCCAAAATCTTTTTTTTCTGTGATGAGGTTTATCATTGCTTTTGCCAAATCTTTAGTGTATGTAGGTTTTCCTTTCTGGTCATCAACTACTTTGATCTCGTTTTTTTCTGTTAAGAGTTTTTTCATAGTCTCGACAAAATTCTTACCATTCTTTCCAAAAAGCCAAGATGTCCGTATTATATAATATTTTTCTAGACTATTAACAATGATGTCTTCACTTTCAGCTTTTGTTTTTCCATAATAATTGATTGGATCTTTTGTGTCATCTTCATTATATTTCTCTTTTTGTCCATTGAAGACATAATCTGTGCTTATATGCATCAAGGGTATATTGAGTTTTATACAAATCTTTGCAAGATTATTAACTCCTGTAACATTCACTGAAAATGCTAAATCTTTTTTTGATTCAGCCTCGTCGACATCAGTGTAGGCAGCACAATTAATTATGATATCTGGTTTATTATCTTCAATCTTATGCATATCTTTAGGGTTTGTTATATCTATTTCGCCTAGGTCCCATCCAATAATTTCATAATCTGTCTTTTTTAATTCTTTAATCAAGTCTGTTCCTAACATACCTTTATTTCCAATTACAAGAATTTTCATTTTTGTTTTTCTGTGATGTTTTTTATGGTTTTTTCTTTCAGTGGTTTCCACCACTCTTCGTTCTCTTTATACCATTTTATAGTCTCTTTCAGGCCTTGTTCAAAATTATGTCTTGGAGACCATCCGAGTTCATTCTTGATTTTGCTGAAGTCAATTGCATATCTGAAATCGTGTCCTTTTCTGTCTTCTACATGTTCAATCATCTCTTCTCCAACATTGAATTCTGATAATATCATCTCTGTTATCTTTATGTTCTGCATCTCTGCATCTCCGCCTAAACAGTATGTTTCTCCAAGCTTGCCCTTATGCAGAATAATGTCAACACCTTCATTATGATCGTGCACATGAATCCAATCTCTCACATTTAGTCCTTCTCCATAAACTGGAACTTTCTTTCCTTCGATTAAGTTTGTAATGAATAATGGGATTAATTTCTCTGGAAATTGATATGGTCCGTAATTATTTGAGCAGTTTGAGATTGTAATTGGAAGATCAAAAGTGCTAAAATATGCTCTGACAAGATGATCTGATGCAGCTTTGGATGCTGAATATGGGCTTCTTGGATCATAGGGTGTTTTCTCAGAGAATTTTCCTTCAGGACCTAGTTCTCCAAATACTTCATCAGTTGATACATGATGAAATCTTTTTTTCCCATTTCTTAATGCAGCGTCAAGCAATGTGTGCGTACCTAACACGTTTGTCCTGACAAATTCATCTGCATGAAGAATACTCCTATCAACATGGCTTTCAGCAGCAAAATGAACTATAGCGTCTACTTCCTTGACTAATTCATTGACAAGTTCTTTATTGCAAATATCTCCTTCAACAAATCTGTATCTTGGATTGTCCTTTATAGATGCAAGATTTTCTTCATTTCCTGCGTATGTAAGCTTATCGAGATTGATTATTTCATAATCTTCATATTTCTCTAGCATGTAAAGGATGAAATTGCTTCCTATGAAACCGCATCCACCTGTAACAAGAATTTTCATTTTTTTACCTCTTCATATATGAAATTATTTTTTGCATCTTTAAATGATGGTAATTTAGAATCTTTTTCTGATACTTTATGCTTAATTTTTGGCCATTCAATGCTTATATCTGGATCGTTCCATTTAATCCCTGCTTCGTGTTCTGGACTATATTCTTCAGTTGTCTTATACAGTAATTCGCTATCCTCTTCTAAAGAAAGAAATCCATGGGCAAATCCAGGTGGTATCCAGAGCATATTCTTATTATCAGCAGATAATACAGCAGAAATCCATTTTCCATAATATGGGGAGTTTTTTCTTAGGTCTACAGCAACATCAAAGACAGATCCTTTAACGACCCTTATCAGCTTGCCTTGTGCTTTAGGATCTGTTTGATAATGTAATCCTCTAATTATGCCTTTTTTTGATTTTGAATGGTTATCTTGGATAAAATTATCAGGAATTCCATTTTTCTTAAAGTCTGATGCTTTATATGTCTCCATATAAAAGCCTCTTTGGTCTGAAAAAACCTTTGGCTTTATTAGGATTACTTCAGGAATTCCAAGTTTTTCGAATTCGAACGGCATTTTACAGATAAAATGATAAGTTATTTAAATACTTGGTTATTACTATAGTAATACATGAGTATTACTAAAAGGAACAAGGAGAGGATAAGCATCTCTATAGATCCTGAAACCCTTGCATTGCTTGATAAGACTGTAGACGGCGAGATTATAGCATCTAGAAGCGAAGCAGTTGAGAAGATCATCCAGAAATATGTATCTGAGAGTAAAAAATGCGTTATCCTTACTGGCGGTCCTTCTTCTAATCTTAAGGTAGGTTCAACTTATAGGCCTTTGGTGAAGCTGAAGGATAAGACATTGATTGATATCCTGATAGCAAAAGTGAGAAAAGCAGGATATGACGATATCATCATAATCGGTTCAAAACAGGTTCTCTCAGAGATATTCAAAGAGCTTGGTGAGACAGGAATAACTTATATTGAAGAAAAAAAACATCTTAATACAGCAAAAACTCTTCAACTTGCAAAAGATATGATCAAGACATCATTCTTATTCATTCCTTGTGATCATTATTTTGAGATTGACCTTAAAGAGATGGAGAAATATCATAGGCATAATGGAGGCATATGTACGCTAGCTGTTTATTCTGGTACAGAACATGAATGGAAAAAGAGCTCTATTGTCAAGATGCAAGGCAATACAATCACGGAGTATCTGGAGACTCCAAAATATCTTCAGACCCATCTTACTTCCCTTCTGATAGGGTTTGCTGAACCAGAAATATTTGATATAATCCCTTCTGCAGATATATCATACTCTCTTCAGAAAGATGTTTTTCCAGAACTAGTTAAACGAAAGGCACTTATAGGTTATCTTTATTCAGGAAAATGGAAGAATATTCATTCAAAGGGAGATGTAAACGATATCTGAGAGATCGATCACATAAATTTCTTCATGTTAATCATTATATACATTTAATGTGCTTCTTATCATATCTTTAATACTTCTTTTTGGTTTCCATCCTAAGATTCTTTTTGCTAATTTATTTGATGCTACCAATATAGGAGGATCACCCTTTCTATTAGGTCCAAATTCATAAGGGAATTTTTTACCATGCACTTGGATGAATGTATCTACAAGTTGCTTTACACTGTATCCTTTTCCACTTCCTATGTTAATTATTCCATCATAGTCAGTATTGAGCGCTAGAATATGGGCATCTACAAGGTCATTGATATCAATGTAGTCTCTTATGCAAGTGCCATCTTTTGTCTTGTAATCTTTGCCAAATATGGTTAATTTTTCCCTCTTTTTTTTAATTACTTCCATGATTATCGGAAATATGTTTCTGGCTTCTGGATCGATATAATTAAGACCGCCATCTCCTGCAACATTGAAGTATCTTAATGCTATGTAGTTTATGCCATGTATTTTATTATACCATTCGATTGTTTTTTCCATGATCACTTTTGTATAACCATAATAGTTAATAGGGGCAGTAGGTGTTGACTCATCTATGATTTTTTTGTTTATCATACCATATACAGCAGCGCTTGAGGAAAAGATTATCTTTTTAATGTTATGTTTGACCATACAGTTGAGGAGATTTATCATGCCTGTTACATTATCTGAGTATTTTACAGCATTTTCCATTGATTCTTCAACAGCTTTGTAAGCAGAGAAATGCATTACAGCTTCTATCTTATTCTGTCTGAAGATTTTCTCTAATCTCTCTTTGTTTACTAGATCTATCTTATAGAATTTAGCTCTTTTGTCAACAAGGCTTTTTTTCCCTTTTGATAGATTATCTATTACAATTACAGAATGATTTTTATCTAAAAGTGATTTGACTGCAGTACTGCCTATATAACCTGCCCCACCTGTGACTAATATTTTCATATTTCTTGTTATGATACTGATTGTTTTTATACTTTATGCCTTGCATTATTTCCTACTAGCGTAGCAAAAAGTATATATATAAGTTCCCTATTAAAAAAATCATGGGGAACAAAGATTTTAATGCTTTTATGGATGGTTATATAGACAATATTAGGACTAATGAACCAAAATCTCCTACGCGAGGTTCAAGTAATAAGAAAAAGAAGGAAGGGGATGAGAAAGTCCCTTCAGAAGTCAATGCTGATTCAGTATATATCATAAAAAAACCAAAAACATGGTGGATGAATTTTCTTGAAAAGGTAACTGGTACTGATGAAGAAGATTTTGAAGAAAGGAAAAAAGAAGAAAAGAAGGAATCAGTGGAATCAGAACAACAATTCGAGCAAGAGCTTGATGAGATAAAGCATGAAGGAGAAAGAAAAGGTTTTTTTGCAAGGATTTTTGGTTTTTTCCAAAATGATGTGAATGAAGTTTATGAAGATCTTGATGATGAACAAAAGGCTGAGGAGATGCCTTATGTGTCTGAAACACATTCAGAAAGCATGGTTGATGATGAGATTGTAGAGAAATCATCATTATGGAGCAAAATTTGCGGCTTTTTTGGTATTGGTGCAGTAGAGAATTATGATGAAGATGCAGAATCCATAAATGATGGAAGCGCAAAGCCACAGGAAGATAAGTCTATGGAAAAAATGATTGAGATGAAGGAAGATATGAAAGATCTTGCTGTAATTGCTACTGCAACTTTCAAAAAACTGCCTAAAGAACAGTTTAAAATGTTTAAAGAATCAGCTGATTTCAAGAGATTTAAAGAGATTTTAGGAAAACATAACTTAATTAAGGTCAAGGAAAAATCTTAAAATGAGAATATTTACCTTTCTAATTATAGTATCATTGCTTTCAGCTTGTGTATTATCGGATATCTCAATTAGTGATACTGAAGAAGAATATAAGATCGGGCAACGTGTTAATTTGACTGTAACACTCGATTATTCAAGCAATATTTATGGTTTTTTCGCATTGAAACTAATCTGTGATAATTCTGAGATAGAATATTTTAGGATGCCTCTTACAATAGAAGAAGATGAAGAGGTTGAGATTGTAGCAGCTCCTTTAAGATTATCAAATTCCATGGTAGATGAAAATGATGAATGCCATATCTTGGCGCGTTTTTTTGATCAGGATAATGATGAGCTTATGGATGAGTTAACAGATCCATTTGAAGTTGTCTCAGGCTTTAATGCAAAGATTGAGCTGAATAAAACAACATATAGTCCTGGTGATACTTTAGTTGCAGATGTGAAAATAGATATTGATGAAGGAGCTAAGGTAAGAGTAGATATGTTCATAGACAGGAAGATGTCAAACTATGAATCTGAAGAAGGTGAATTTACAATCTCTTATATATTACCTTCTAGCGTTAAATCAGGCGAGCAGGAAATATTGTTCCAAATAGAGGATGATTTTGGTAATTTTGATGAGATCGAGAAAGACATCACAGTTTTATCATACCCAAATAGGATAGTTAATATGTTTTCAAGGAAGACTTATTATGCTAACCAGGATGATGAGGAATTTTCATTCAAGCCTGTGCTTTATGATCAAGGAACAGAGGTGTTTGATGATAAGGCAATACTTGTAAAGGTTGTAGGTCCTGATGGAAAAGAAATTGCATCAGATACTGTGATCTCAACAGTGAGATTTACTATTCCTATAACTGTTGATATGAAGCCTGGAACTTATAATGTTGTTTCTGTCTATCAAAACATTGAACAAGAATCAAGCTTTACAGTGTTGAATGCAGATTATGTTGAGCCTGAAGAGCCTGATATAATCGAGGAAGAAATAATTGATAATGAAAGTGAGTCAAGCGAATCTGAAGAGACTGAAGAGATTGATGATAAGGACACTGAAGAAAAGCCTGATGATGGTAAAGGTGTTAATGTATGGAAATGGGCTTTTGGTATTTTAGTACTTTTTATACTGCTTTTTATCGCATATTCTTTTGGTAAAGGTTCTAAGAAAAGACATAAGAAAAGCTTGAAGAGTGATAAATTCTACAATATCCATAAGAAGGAAGAGAAAAAGTCAAAGAAAGAGAAACATCCTAAAGTGTTCAAGGCTAATCCTGATGAGCATGAAGAAGACGAAGAGTTCTGATTATCTTTTATTGTTATTTTTATGACTTCTATTTTTTACAAGATAAATTCTTATAAATTTTGATCATTTTTTCTTATTGATATGGGAAAGGGATCAAAACTTGTCGGAGCAGGACTTGTGGCAATAGGTGCTGCAGCATTAAGCGGACTTTATGGTTTGGCTAGAATATGCAAGATAGAACTAAGAGAAATGAAGCATAGGAATGAATTAATTGAAGGTGTTAGATTATATCTACGAAAAGCACATGGAGACGATTGGTCAGGATATGATGCACAGGTGGATCTTGCACAAAGAGGAGGTATTGATACTGATTTAATTCTTCATGATCTTCCTTTATCCTTATATGATGAAAAGTTCTGGAAGAATCCAAGTCTAGAGCAAGCCTTAGAATCCTATCAGGCTGAATATGGCCCTTTGAAAGGCATGTGAATTGTTTGCTATTTTCTATTCTTATTATGTTATTATGCCATAATCTTAGTTAGAGTTATCATCTTTTCTTTCTTTATTACTATATAATAGTAACATTTATAAAAGATAAAATCTATGTTAGTCTGATGAGTGAAGTTTTAGATTCATTGGCTGATGTAAGTGAACAATTAGAAGACCGGACTAGAAATAGCTCTGTTACTTCTCTTTCTGATCTTAGTTCTGATCCTATAGAGGTTATGTATTGGCAGACTTTTTTGTTAGGCAGAGATGATGCAGTAGAAGCATCAGATTTCATGACAGATGAGCTGAAAAAACTAAATGGGATCCAGGGGAATTCTTTAGAAACCTCTTTATTGAGTCCTATCTTTTATGCTACTATCTATAAAAAAGCAAGAGTTGAGATGTGTTCTAGACTCGGAATTCCTTTTCTTGATTCAATCTATGATGATATAGAGAACATCGCTTCTTATTGTGAGGAAGTTGGTGTGAGTTTTTCATCTAAACTGCATGAGTTAGGAGGACTTAATGCTCTTGGATCAAATAATCTTGTTGATGTCAGCAAACTTCTTGTTGCTTGGACTCAAATGTATGAGGAGGCGCAAGAAAAGAATCTATTTGGTCAGAAGATTGTGCATAAAGAGGATACTGAAGAAGGACATCTGACTGCTGAATTCCAATTCAATGGTCCTCCTGAAGAAGAAAAACCATCGTTAGATAATTTTGATGTTGAGAAACTTTTAATGTATTTTATACTTGAAAGGAGATATACAAATGAATTTGCAGAGAATGCAAAAGGTGCATCTGATTTAAGACTAGGGGATGAATGTTTCTCTTTCTGTCCTACTAAAGGTGTTCTTGTATATGATAGCAAGACAGCTGGATTTAAGAGCGCTGTTGGTAATATTGTGTTTAATCCTTTGAATCATAGTGGCAAAGCGTATAAATTTTTTACAGATTTTTTTCAGACTTTAGTAGGAGATGATCTAGCAACACCTGTATCCATAATCGAGGCTGAAGATGGTGCATATAATGTTATGCTGCATGAGTCAGATGATCTGGAAGTATTTCTGGGAAGCGATGCTGATCCTTATGAGAAATATAAAGCCATTGCAGATGATCTGATGAAACATGCGAGGTTAGAAGAGGCTTTAGTTCCATATACAATCCATGAAGATAATAATGTAAATATGAAAGTGAGGCTTTTTGAAGGTCTTGTAACTATATGGTTGACTTTTACAGTACCACAGCATGATTATGAGAAAGAGATGTTGGAAAGTTTAGTATTAGGACGTGATTCAGATATGAAAACAAGATTAGCTAAGGAGTCTGAATATGATATTCAAGATGGAGAAAAACCCGAGGATAGAAAAAGATCTATTGTTTTAGGAGTTAATCCTGTATTAGATGATTTGTCTGAAAAAGGGAGACAATTTATATCTGATTATCTTAGTATTGAAGGTCTTGAGGCATTGAATTGTTTTGTTGATCTTGATGCACAGCCTTCTAATTATTTTGTAAATGGGAAGATCAATGATCTCGATAAGATAAAATATGGTTCTCCTGTATATACAGCAGCTAGATTGCTTGGACATCCTTCTGTCCAGAGTTTTTTAGCTGGTCTAGATGGGGATTCTGAAGAAAAGTTTTTTGAAAGATATGTGCAGGAATCTGATGATCACAATGTTAAGAGAGCATCAGAGAGTGTTAAGAATAATCTTGGATTTGTTAGAGACGATCATTTATTTGGACTTTACGCTGCTAGGAAATTAAATGCAGTAAATGCTTCTTGTGATGATAGTATGGCTGCGAAGCTACATTTGTCTTTTGATGCACATAAGGCTTATATCAATGCTTTTCATGTGATGAGTTATGAATGCAGGGCTGATGATAGAGATTCAGCTGTTGGTTATTTAAGGATTGCTCTTGATCAACTTGATAGACCAGAATTTATGGATTTTAGAGAAGCTTATGTTGGTGCTATAGGCCAGAGTAAGCATGCTCATCTGCTTGAAAAATTATAAGATATCTATTAAATAATTTATTCATAAGATAATTTATCTATAAAATAATTTATATCAGTAATTCTATATGGTGCAATTGCTCTAATACCTGTTTGAATTGGTAAGAAATATTCTGGTCTGATGTTATGTTGTCAAAATTTTTGTATAGGTCGGTTCTTATATCTTTTAGCTTCATTAAGTTTTTAGTTGATGAGAAATAGGAAATATATATCTTTTTGAAATAATCAAGAATTTGATTGCTCAATCTTATTGTTTTAGTCGAAGGCTTTGCTTTTACTCTTAAGTCTCCTAAGAGATCCCCTATTATTTCTATTTTATCTATTACTGTTGCAATATCAAGCGCTCTACTAATACTTTCAAAATATCCTTTAGATAAGACACGCATGCAGTAATTCGCTAGTTTATTGTTTTCTTTTTCAACACTTATTGAGGATGGATGACTTTTGCCTTTCTTCATCTCATTAATCGTATCTTCCATGAAACCCATTGTGACTATGAATAATCTTTTGAGCATTGTTTCGAATTCTTCTTCTTTTACATTTGCTACATTTCTTATTATGCATGAATGCTCATCTTGTTCAACAATCTCAAATCCTAAAAGCTCATCTATTTTCTCTATTATTTTTGAAGTTGGTAGTTTACTATCGAATTTCAGAATCACTTCATCATAACCTTGTTTATAGAGGTTTAAGAGATATCTTTTCATGAATGGTTTATCTCTCGTGAAATGAAGCGTTTTTGATATCATTTCAGCTTCTTTGCCTGCTTTGATGAGAATTGTCTTTCCCATTAAATTAAGGTTAATTTCATCCCCTTTCTTTAGGCCATTTTGTTTTGTCCATCTATATGGGAGTGATACAGTCAGACTGCTAGCTCCATGCTGGACAATTTTTCTTATCATAACAGTTGTTGAAACGGCGATCTATTTAAATCTTTTGGAAAGTATATACAAAATAAAAAATATATATTTAATGTGGAAAAAGTATATATAATTATCTGTGACTACTTTTGAGTATCTAGGGGGTTGGCAGCTAGGTTTATCTGGGGGAAATAAAATGATAGAAGAAAGAGTCAATGAATATATCAGATTGATAGATGAAGATGTTCAGGATATATTGGATAAAGAGTCAAGCGTATATGGTGTTATTGATCTAGCTAAAGCAGCACCTGATCTTGGTTTTGAAGATATTGCAGAACAATTGCCAGGATCTGCTTGGGTTCCTTTGAAATCAGATCAGTATTCTTGTGGGATAAGTGCAAATGCAACAGATTGCGGGGCATTAGCTAAGCTTGAATCTGGATTAATAGTTTATGAGGACGCTGTAAAGTTGGCTGGGATGGAAGCAGGCAAAGATTATACGCCTTTCAGATTTCCAAGTGAAATTACCTTGAAATTTTGTTAATAATAATAGGTCATAATGATGGGTCATAATTAATTTAATAATGAAACATAGGGGGAATAAAAATGTTTGAAGATCAAAAATTTGAAGAAATAGGAAAAATAATTCCTGGAAAGCTTGTTATTAAGTTTCCTGGGACTGATATTAATATGCTTTATGATGAGAGTACAGTATATATCAATGAAGCAGGATCAACAGGTTATGCTTCACTAGGCATTAGGGATGTTGAATGCAGTGAAGCAGGTGAAGTAGAAGGTCTTTCTGGAATGGTCGGGAGGCAGCTTATGGATCAATTGAGTGATCCTGATATAAGGGATCAAGTTAAGCAAATGCTTGCTAATGTAGATCATCCTTTCTTTTATTCAAAGGCTGAAGATGGAACTGAGATAATAAGTCTTATTGGCATGAGTGGTGAATATTCAGTGGATAGTCAAAGCATTGAGGGTGTTGTAGTAGCTTCATATGCTACACATGGTCAGATTCCTGCTGCAAGCCAGGTATATAATCACCATATGCAAGCAGTGGGAGATAGGGTACTTGCATCAGACAGATCTGCTTTAGAAAAAGATGTAATGCAGTTTGTTTCAAAAGCTAATTCGGTTTATGAAAAAGCTTTGGAAGCAATGCAAGAGTCTTTGTTTTAGACTCTTTATTTTTTGTTTATTTCTTATTTTTATCTTGCTTTGTGTTTTTTTCTCTTTATTCTTCTCAATATCTGTAATGCTCTGGTTTGTATGGTCCTTCTACCTTGACTCCTATATAATCTGCTTGCTCTTTTGAGAGTTTTGTGAGTTTTGCTCCTAACTGATCAAGGTGAAGTCTTGCAACTTCTTCGTCCAGTTCCTTGCTTAGCATGTAGACTGCAACTTTTCGATCCGGATTCTTTGCAATATCGATCTGAGCAATAGTCTGGTTTGTGAATGAGTTGCTCATTACAAAGCTTGGATGACCTGTTGCACAACCGAGATTGATAAGTCTTCCTTCAGCAAGGATATATATGGAATGGCCATCAGGGAACGTATACCTATGAACCGGACATTCACTTCCTTTAATTTCTTCTTTTTTGATACCTGGCCAATTTTCTAGTTTTGACATCTGTATCTCATTATCGAAATGGCCTATATTGCAGACGATCGCTTGATCCTTCATCTTGCTCATATGTTCTGCTGTGATTATGTCCTTATTTCCTGTAGTTGTGACATAGATGTCTGCTTCAGGAAGTGCGTCTTCAACCGGCATAACTCTATAGCCAGCCATGCATGCTTGAAGTGCACATATAGGATCAACCTCAGATATTATGACTTTTGCTTTCTCATTATTCATTGATTCAGCTGAGCCTTTTCCTACATCTCCATATCCGCAAACCATTGCTGTCTTTCCAGAGATGAGTACATCCATCGCTCTTTTTATTCCATCAGGAAGAGAATGCCTGCAGCCATATACATTGTCAAATTTACTCTTGGTGACTGAATCATTTACATTAATTGCCGGAAACAAAAGTTCACCTTTCTCTTCCATCTGAATTAACCTATGGACTCCTGTTGTTGTCTCTTCGCTAACGCCTATTACTTTTTCAGCGACATTATGCCATTTTTTTGGATCATCTTTTAGACATTCCTTCAATACATTATTGATTATCTGGAGTTCCTGATTGTCTGTTGGTTCATCCAAGATTGATGCATCTTTCTCTGCAGCGACCCCTCTATGGATAATAAGTGTAGCGTCTCCTCCATCATCTACTATTTGGTCAGGTCCTGATCCGTCAGGCCATGTTAATGCTTTCAGAGTACAATCCCAGTAATCTTCTAAGCTTTCTCCTTTCCATGCAAACACCGGAACACCTGCTTTTGCAATAGCTGCTGCAGCATGATCTTGCGTTGAGAATATATTGCAGGAGCACCATCTTACATCCGCTCCAAGCTCAACCAATGTTTCAATAAGGACTGCAGTCTGGATGGTCATATGCAGGCTGCCCATGATCTTTTTTCCTTTCAATGGTTTTTCAGGACCGTATTTCTTTCTTGTTGCCATAAGTCCTGGCATCTCTTTTTCTGCTATGCCAATCTCTTTTCTTCCGAAATCTGCTAGTGATATATCTTTGATCTTGAAATCTTGATCTTGTGTATTATTATCAAGTGTATTGTTATTCTTGTTTTGATCTTCATTGTTATTTTCCATTTTTACTCCTCCTTCATTTTCTCAAGGATGATTGTTTTTGCAGCCTCGAGATCATCTACCATAACATCTGCTCCTATGTCATCAAAATAATGCTTGACTCCTATTGTGAATATCCCATTATGCTGTCCACTTTTTACACCATAATGGCTGTCTTCAATTAAAATGCATTCTTCTGGTTTAAGACTTGTTTCTGTTAGTATATCTTTAAGCATGTCTTTTTTTTCTTCATAATCTTTTGTATCAGCACAGACTATCTTATCAAAATATTTGTCTAAATCATTGTTGGCTAAGACTATACTTACTTGTGGTGTAAGTGAGAATGTTGCTAAGATAGTGATTGCTTTATCATGGATTGCTTCAAGAAGTTCTTTTGCATATGGCAGTGTATTTGCTTTTTTGATTCTTTCTGTATAATCTACAACCATATCATCTCTTATTTTCTGTTTGTATTCTTTGTTATTTTTCTCAAAAATTTCTTTTAAGACTTGAGTGAAACTTCGATTTGCAATAGACATTACTTCTTCTTCTGTATATTTGAGATTATTGTTTTTCAATGTTTCTTCAAACACTTCAAAGCCTATGCTTCCTGTGTCTACTAACGTACCATCCATATCAAAGAGTATTGCTTTTATCATTATTTAAGTGGTTATTCTGGACTATTTATATAGTTTTTTTGTTATTTATTGGACATTGTCTATATTTTTTATATTATATTGGACAAAAATGATAATATTTATATATTAGTTAGATATAATATAGTGTACCTTAGCCGATTGCTTGGATTCACCCCCAATAACCTATCACAGTTTATGCAAGACCCAATTGCGTAATTCTCAATTCGACTCCAAGCAATTGGCCTTTTATCTCGCCAGATGATGTAGATGTATAGTAGATTGTAGTAATTGAGCAGAAAATGAAAATTGATGATAAGGATCTGGCAATAATTAGTGAGCTTAGAAAAGATTCTAGACAAAGCATAAGAGATATTGCTAAGATTACAGAAATAAGACCTTCTACAGTACATGTTAGAATAAATCAACTTATCAAAAATGGAGTTATAGAGAAATTTACACTTAAACTCAACAATGAGGCTTTTGGAGAGAATTTTATTGTGTTTGTTCTTATCAAGACGAATGAGGAAATTAAAAAGAGTGTGTTTTCGCATCCTGCTGTGCGTGAAGTGTTTGGCGTGACTGGTGAATACGATCTTATGATGAAACTTAAATTCAAGGATATCAATGATTTTCATGCTTTTTTATTAAAGTTTAGAAAAGAAAATAATGTCACTTCTACTGTGACAATGGTCAGTACGATTACTTTGAAAGAGGAATTGTGAGAGGTAATCTGTGATGGTATTTAATTTATTTCTTGTAAAATTGTTTTTCTCTTTTCTTATAGGTGGAGCATGGGTTGTCTTATCAACAGTGATAGCTGAGAGATATGGAACTAAACTAGGTGGAATCATAACAGGTTTTCCTTCTACTGCTGCTTTTGGATTATTTTTTATCGCTTGGACACAGACGGAGAATATTGCAGTACAAGCTACATCAATTATTCCATCAATGAACTTAGTAAACACTTTATTCATTCTTTTATTATTAACTTTAGTTATTGTTGGGTTTAATTCGTTGATTGCAGTATTGTTTTCTTTATCATTATGGGCTATACTAGGTTTTTTTCTTTTTCTCATTAAAATCGATTTTTTTTGGTCATCAGCCATTGTGTATCTTGCAGCTATGATCCTTACTTATTATATCATAGAAAAGAAGATGAAAATAAAGTCAAAAATAAATTCTAAATTTAATTATACATTATCGCTTTTATTGATGAGAGGGTTGTTTGGTGGATTTGTTGTTGCTTTTGCTGTTGTAATGGCAAAAATTGGTGGGCCATATCTTGGTGGTCTGTTCTCGATGTTTCCAGCATTATATCTAAGTACATTTATCATTGCTTATAAGACTCATGGGAAAACATTTGCAACAGCTTTAATGAAGACAGCAGTTTTTGGAGCAATCAATATCATTGTGTATTCTGCGATTGTCAAATATTCATATCCTTTGTTTGGCATATGGCTTGGGACACTTGCTTCTTTTTCAGGATCAATAGTTTTTGCATATATAGTGTATAAATTTGTAATAGCAAGAATGTCTTAGTTGAAGGTGTAATATGTCCTTTAGATTATTGTCCTTGAACATGTATGATTTACTAGTGAAATGTTTAAATAATCTGTTCATAATTAATTATATTAATAATATTATAATTTAGGGGGCGTTAAACATGTTAAGAACAGTCGAGCATAAACCAAAATTAAATGATTTGATTGCTTGTTATCTTCGGCAGGAGTCTGTTGATGGAGTTCCAGGTGGAGCTAATCTACCCTTTATGGTATTGATGGATAAAGCATGTGGTAACAGGGATTTGGCTGTAAAAGCTGTTATGGATTATATCACTGATCATTATAAACAGATGCGTTCTTTGGTTGTAAATACACTTAATGAGAAAAAACTAAATAAAAGCTATTCAGAAGTATTTGGACTTCAATTTGATAAATTTCCAAGTGATAAAGCAAGAAGAGCATTGAAGGTCGCAAAGAAGCTTGGTGAAGATTTTTTAGGAAAATATGATGCACTTCAAGGTGTAATAGATACTCCTGAAGCAGCATCTGCATTGTTTAGCATATACAAAGCAGCAGAATCTCTTGAAGCTGATACTAAGGAAGCACAAAAACAAGAAGCATTAAGTTATGGACAAAGGCATCTTCCTAGAGAGAAATATATGAATGGAAAAGGTGACATGCTTGTAAGACCAGTTGTAATTGAAGGTGTTGTATCAGCTCTTGATTGGATTATTGAGCAGAAAGATAAAGCGATGGCTCTTCGTGGCGCTTCGACAGGTCTTGAAGCTGCACTTTTAATGAAAGATAGAGATAAAGAACCTGAGTCTGCTCCTGAGGAAGAAGGTAAAGAAAAGCAGGATTATGCATGGTCTTTTTATACACAAGGAATTATGCATATGAACCAAATTATAACATGTTTATCTAATTTATCTGATGATAAAGAATATAATGCGAATTCAAAGGTGGTATTTGCATTAAGCATGAATCTTGCTGATATAGAATTCTCTTATTGCAAGACTGAAGATATAGTGCATGGGGATAGTCCATATTCCTATCCTAAGATGCAGAAATTAAGCTGTGAAGAAATCAATGATTGGAATCAGTCGGTTTATAGGCTGGGTGATCGTGTTATAGCATCAATGGACGAGGAAGCAACTCAATTATTAGGGTCACTGAATGCGATAACAAGATATGCTATGGTTACACCTGATCCACTAGGCACTGCTTTTGTGACATTGTACGCTTTGCAGAAACAAGAAGCAAGAGATGGTGTGGAAGGATACTTGAATCTAGGTATAATGGATCTTGAGAAAAGAAGGATAGATTTGGCTAAGGAAAAAGCTTAGGTTTATTTTTTTATCTTATCTTTTTTATTTTTTTAATTTATTTTCTGATTTAGAAATGGTTTAATTATATTTGATTATTGTCTTATTTTTATTATTAATATTAATTATTATTATTACTTAATCTTAGAAATATCTAATTTTTCAAGTCTTGCTCCAATTTTTTTGACGACTTCAGCAGATGCATGGGAAGCAATTTTTCCAGCTTCATCCATAGGTAAGTTATTTATTATACTGTAAAGAATCGCTGCAGCATACATATCTCCTGCTCCTGTGGTATCTTTTGCTTTCACTTTTTTTGCTTCTATTTTGTATGTGCTACCTTTATGTCCTACTTTTATGAAGGATCCTTTCTCTCCTACTTTAACAATAGCATAATCCACCATTTTTGAGAGTGCTTCGACTGCGTCTTCTACAGATTTTCCTGTGAATTCTTCTGCTTCTTCTTCATTTGCAAATAAAATATCTACATAATTCTCTACAAATGCTTTCAAATCTATGAATGTTCTCTGGACAACACCTGGGTCTGCAAGATCAAGTGATATCTTGACGCCATTTTCTTTTGCTATAATTGCAGCTTTTCTTATTGCTCTTCTGACATTTGGTGATTCAAACTCATATCCTGTTAAATGTAGTATTTTAGCATCTTTTATTATTTCTTCATCAATATCTTCGTCATCAAGTTCTGATGCTGCACCAAGACATACAGCAAATGTTCTTTCTGAGTCAGGAGTTATCAAACAAAGAACAGTTCCTGTAGGATAATCATGTTCGCTGAGGTAATCCCCCATATCCTTATCTTTTTTCTCTTTTTTGAGCATAGCGCCATAATCATCTTTTCCTATTTTACCGTATTCTGCTACTTTACAACCTAATAAGTGAAGACCAGCAAGAGTATTAGCTACAGAACCACCAAACTCAATCTTAATATCTTTTTTATCTATATTATCATGTATCTTCTTGAATGTATTTGGTTCAACAAGTGTAAAATGTCCTTTTTTTAGATCAAGTCCTTCTAAGAAATTGTCATTTATCTCAACACATACATCTACAAGCGGATGGCTAATCCCTATGACGTCATACATATATCAGTCACTCTTGTAAATTCGTTTAAATATTTTTCTGCAATTATGGGATTTTCTATTACAATCATATTCTCATCATTATTGGTATCTGCATTATGACTTGGATTAAGGCTCCCTGTAATGACTATATTGTTGTCTATTATGATGACTTTATGATGAAGTTTTGCTTTGTTGCAGTCTTTTATTGGTCTTACTTTATGAAATGTTAATTTATGAAAAATAGAGTATTTAGTTATCAGGCTTCTTTCGAAAATAGCATGGATTGAAATGTTTGAGTAATGTTTTATTAGGATATAATCTGCAATGGATTTATCTGTGGCCGTGAACATCATTAAATAAATACTTTTATTTGCCTTTTTTATTTCATTTTTTATTATTTCTAAACATTTCCCTCCTCTGCTGAAGCAAATTGAAATATTTGTGTTGTTGAAATTCAGTTGATAATTTTTTGTCATATTAGATCTTTTTTTTGTATTGTGTTCTTTAATCAATTCAAAGAAATATTTATTGTATATGTCTGCAATGGTTTTTGACTTTATTATTATTATATTGTTGTCATTTTTATCTCTTCCATTGATTGTTGGATTAAAGCTTCCAGTTATGAGGAGTTCATCGTCAATTATGCAGAATTTGTTGTGCATATATGATGATCTGTTATCATAAATAATATATGATTCATTGAAGAAATTGTTGTCTTTATCTACGAAAATTAATCTTTTTATTTCTTTATTCTTTTTTTTAATTGCATTATTGATGTTTTCTAGATCAAAATCAAAGAAAGCACAATATATTGATTCAGATGCTTTATTTATTAGGTTGATGTATATATTTTCGCAGTTTGTTGTTCTGCACATATGAGTCTTGATGTTGATATTATCTTCTTGTGTCTTAATATTCTCTTTTTTTTTGTCCATGGAAAGCTTGAGGTCGGTAATAGATAGCAAAATTATAATCATAAGGGTAATGAAAAGATATTTCTTTGTAATATTCTTTTTTGTATCTATCTTTACTTTTTTTGTCATTCACCTATTCAGATTATAGTACAATAAATATTCTTGTTGTAAATTTATAGAAATATTTCGAGAGTTTAGAATTTTTATACAAAATTTATAGGAGTTTTTTATTCTTTTCTTTTCCTTTCTCTTTCTTTCTTTTTTGAATAAGCATATATATCAGAAATTCTATGTATTTGTATTGTATTTGTTCTTTTTTCATGCAATGTATGAAGACCCGCAGTAAACAGTACTAAATCATCTTTTTCAATCTTCTTCTCTTTGTATAATTTAGTAAGGATTTTAACTGAATCAGGATCTTTGAAATTTATTTTCATATTATGTGATCTTACTGCATAATATAGCATTAATTGACGTTTGACTTGTGATGATTTTGTTACAGTTATTAAAGGGAGATCAATTCTGAATTTTGCTATCTGTGTTGCTGTATGTCCTGAATAAGTCAGACAGATTATTTTTGTTATTGGAAGTCTTCTGCAAAGTTCACTGACACTTGAAGCTATTACTCTTGATATGCTTGGTTTTTTTGGTGAACATGGATCTTCTTTATCTGTTGTAGGAATAACTTCTGCTTCAACATTTACTGTAGCTTTAGTCATGAATTCAACCGCTCTAACAGGATATTTGCCTATTGCAGTCTCTGCTGAGAGCATAACACAATCAGAACCATCGAGTACTGCGTTTGCGACATCTGATATCTCAGCCCTAGTGGGATTAGGATTATTTATCATTGATTCTAACATCTGTGTTGCTACAATGACTAGTTTTCCTTCTTCATTACACATCTTAATTATGTGTTTTTGAGCTAATGGTACTTTTTCAGGAGAAAGTTCGACACCTAAGTCTCCTCTTGCTACCATGACACCATCAGCATACTTAATTATTTCTTCAATGTTATCTATTCCTTCTTTATTCTCTATCTTAGCTATTATCTTAATATTTGAATTACCTAATCTTTTTCTTAAATTCATGATATCTTTTTTGCTTCTACAAAAAGATAATGCAATATAATCAATATTATTTTTTATTGAAAATCTTATGGCTTTAATATCTTTTTTTGTTAGTGACGGCAAAGGGATCTTTTTATTGGGTATATGGACATTTTTGTTTGGTTCAATTGTGCATTTATTATCTGATATTGCATTTATTGTATCTTTTAGCACTTTTGTTATAATTAGTTTGTATTTACCATCTTCGATTAGAATAATATCTCCTTTTTTCAGGTTTGATCTAATATTATAATTGAAATGTATAGGGTGTTTAGCGTTAAATCCTATTGTGATTACATTTTTTCTGTTGAATTCGTATTTTTCATTTGATCTTATACGTAGTTCAGGTCCCTTGATATCAATCATTATTGGAAGATCAGCGACTGATCTGGCATTTTTTATAATTTCTTTATACCACTCAAAGTCCCCATGTGCTGTATTTATACGTACTGCATTCATGCCAGCCTCAAATAATTTTTTTAGAATTTTTTTTTCTACAGTTGCAGGACCTATAGTGCAAAGTATCTTTGTATCTTTTTTTGAAATATCCATTTTAGAATTCTTCCTGTTTTTTCTTTAATGCTGTTGGTGATGAACCACCGTGCCATGTCAATCTTGGTCTTACTCTCATCTGATATAATTTTTCATTGACATCATCGAAAATTAAAGCTGTACCTTTTAGTCTTGGAAGACTATCAAGTTCAATATCAAGTCCATTTCTCATATATGATTGCATCAATATCCCTAATGCCTCAGTATCAATTTTAGCAGTAATCCTATGTGCAATTACAGTATCAGCCTGTGTCATTACATCTGTATGTATCTTTCCTGGCTGTTGAGTTGCAAGAATCAATGATATTCCTGGCTGTCTTCCTTCTCTTAATATAGTTATTAGGGCATCAGATGCTGCAGTTCTTCCTTCTTTTGGTAAGAATTCATGCGCTTCATCTATTACTAGCCATACAAGAGGTACATCTTGCTTTTTTTTGCTAGCATCTTTTTTTGATCCAAATAGACTTCTTGTTGCATTTATCTCATCATATTCCTCATTCTTTCTATGTAATAGTCTTTCAATGAACATTTTTTGGCTGACCATACCTACTACTAGTGATTTAACTTTCCATCCATTTTCCATAGTTGCATAACAACTTACATCAAGAATAACAACTTCACCGCTTTTTGCAAGATCAGACATAGGTGTACCATGTGAATCAAAAAGCCCCCATGCTTTGGTTGAAAGAAGCCTGTTGACTAATGAATCTTTAGCATGGATATCAGAGGTTTCATCTTTCATGATTTTTTCAATCATATCTTTTACAGAATATTCTTCTCCTGAATCTTTTAGAAGCATGATTGTTTTTTCTAATAATACTCCTACTGGAGTTGTTATTTCTATTCCTAATGCAAGACACCAATCTACTGTATCAAGTTCAGATGGTTTTATTGAGAAAGGATAATCAGTAGGTATTCCTTGTTCTTTATATATCTTGAAGAATTTATGTGGTGTAAATATCTTGACATCAAGGCCTTTTGGTTCAATACCATATGGTTTTAAGAGTTCAGCTTCTTTATGATTCTCATATTTCATAGTCCAATAAACACCCATAGTGTCAAGTAGAATGATGCTTAAGTTTTTCTTAAGATCAGGAGCCATATCTGCTAGTCCTTCAGCAATAACACCCATAGTATATGATTTACCGCCACCACGTTTTCCGCATAACATGATTACATGTGGTCTTACCATATCAAGCCTGACATTGTTTGCCAGTGAGCTTGTCTGGCCCATTTTAACATAATGTTTTCCAATAACAATTGTTCCATCTGTTCCGTATATTTTCTTGTCTTCTGCATCTCTTCCGATTATTATATCTTCCATAATGTGTATCCAGAATTCACTATATATATATTTTACTCATTGTTTTACAATATAAGTCTTATTAAGACCGTGGGTCTGCAAAGGATTGTATGCAACTAAATAATCGAAATCTTTATTAATTGAATTCCTTCTTTCACATACACATTAAATTAATAGTTGATTATTAAAATCTGATTAGAAAATCAAGATAAAGAGGGATTTATAATGGTTGCAAAAAAACATACAAGCAAATCAGAACATAAGGTTGAAAGTAAGGCTGAACATAAAAAGCCAGCACATAAAAAACCTAGTAGTTCTAAACATAAAACAAAGCCAAAAAAGGCAAAGAAACAAGGTTTAATATTAAAATCAATTCTTGCAGTAATTATTGTAATTCTTGTCATTTGGGCATTTAATGCAATAGTAGGCAAATTTTCAGATAATGGTAGTAATGATGTTGCTGCAAAGATTGCAGATGATGTAATAACTGTGCAAGAACTTAATGATGAATATGAAATTTTGCCAGATGTATACAAGGGACTTATCACAAAAAGGAATTATCTAGAAAATGCTATGATTCCACAAAAACTTTTACTAATGCAAGCTGAAGATATAACTGATGAAGAAGTTGAAGCAGGATATGCTGCTTATTTAGAAACAAATGGAATTGTAGAAGAAGACTTATTAGCTCTTCTTAGTGAACAAAATGTTCCTATTGAGAAATTTAAGGATCTTATCAAGGTACAAATACACCTTAATGAAACATTAGGAGACTCTATAGAAGTGTCTGAAGAAGAAGTTGCAGAAGTTTATGAATCTCAGAAAGATCAAATACTTGATGAGGATGGTGAGACATTGGCTTTTGAGGATGTAAGTGCTGATATTGAAGCATTCCTTAGGGAACAAAAGCTTCAAGAAGCTACAAATGTATATCTTGAAGAACTTAAGAATCAGACTGATATTGAGATTCTTTATGTTGATGTTATAGTTGATGATGCTGTAGTTGATGATGGCATGGCAGCTGATGGTGACTCTGGATCAGATGATGTTGCTTTAGTTGGAGAAATAAAGACTTTTGATGTTAATGATGATGAAGTATGTACAGAAGACGGAAAGCCTGTTATATACCTTTTTTCAACAACATGGTGTCCACACTGTAAATGGATTACAGAAACTTTTGAGAGTACTGTTGAGGAATATGTTGATGCTGGTCAAATAGTAGCTTATCATTGGGAAATTGATATCAATGATGATAC
>CAZOOV010000014.1:0-55946 GCA_964581515.1 uncultured Methanosarcinales archaeon
CAAGTCCTTTTCCAGCATAAGATGGATCAACTGCAAATGTTGAAAACTCAGCTACATCCTCTTCTGCATCATAAAGAACTGCCCTACAACCTATTACTTTGTCTAGATCTAGTAAAAGAAGCCATGAACCATGCTCATAATGATTATATACCCGATCTGATATTGATGTTTTTCTTTTTGAAAGAGGAAGTTGAAACATATTGTCTATATCTGCTCTTGATAAAAAAGCAATAAGACTATCAAGATTCTGCTCAGAAGCCTCAATTATTTTTACATTATCCATGATAATAATGAAGAAGAACCCCCTTATAAATATTTATAGAGCAAGGAATATAAAAATAATACAAAATACATCTTTTACTTAGAATAAATAATTTTAAGAATAATCATGAAAATAGTCAAAAATCCAGCCACAAACATAGAGATTATAACTGACCACATTTGAACACTAATACCAAAAATACCCCACATAAACAAGCCTATAACCATAAGTATGCCAAAAATATAAGACATCTCATCAACACTCTTAGATTGTAAAGTTTTCACAATTTGAAAGATAATTCCAAAATTAATCAGAATTCCAGCAATGATAGTAAATATATACCAATTCATATTTTATACATTAAATCTTAAATTTATATAATTTTCGTATGATAAGCAATCCACCACAATATTTATAAACAAAAAAATCCATCTTCAGATATATGCTTCCTAAGATAAAGAAGAAGATCAAATCCTTCATGATGGATGAAACTGGTACTATTTCTAAATCTAATCTTATAAAAGGAGCTCTTTTATTAAGTGCTACCAGTGTAAGTCTAAAGAAAGTAGCAGCAGCAGGGGGCACTCCTACGACACCAGACATGACAAGCGTCT
This sequence comes from uncultured Methanosarcinales archaeon, assembly GCA_964581515.1. Lineage (GTDB taxonomy): Archaea > Nanobdellota > Nanobdellia > Woesearchaeales > JACJVV01 > JACJVV01. The sequence goes on from CAZOOV010000014.1 coordinate 877, forward strand.
GCGCAAGTGACGTAATATCTGGTGGTAATGAAATAACTCAAACCTGTTCTGGTTCAACAACAACATTACCTCAAGGTCAAACAGAAAACTGGTGCTGTGCATTAAGTTCTTCTGGGGCAACAGATCAAGATAAATATGTCTGTCCTGAAGATAAATTCACATGTACAACTGGCACTAGTAGTTCAGTTACAGGTTGCACTGCCGTAAGACTCCCTGCTACAAATACAGACCCTTATTTAGAAGGTAGTACATGTACATATGGTTCAGTGAGTAGTGAAGATACAACCCATACAAATTGTGGAAAAGTGGTTGTGGTTTCATCAAATCAAAAAGGACATACACATTCATTAAGTATTTACGGCACAGGATCAAGTTTAACAGATGGAGTAACAGGAAGTCATTCACACCATGGAAGTCATGGTAATTATGCAGGTACTTGTGCAAGTGAAATAGATAGTGCAGGTCTTCATGCTAGCCATTGCAGCCATGGATCTCACGGAAGCCATGGATCACATGGATCATGGACAGGGTGGTAAATTGGAAGAAGAATATACCGAACCAATTGACTTTGGAGAACCTCAAGAAAAACCTTCAAAAAATATCATAATCATTACTTCTGGAATAATCATAATCCTTTTGATAATATTATCCATTTTCATGATACAATTCTTCCTGTTAGACAAAGCCCCTGAAATAACAAATATGGGAGGAGAAGAAGATCAACCAGGATATTTTAAAAATTGTTGTTTAACATATTTTGAATCAAATTTCACTGATTTCTCAAATTGTCCAGATATCAATTTACAATTAGCAAGCAATATAATAAAAGGTGATTCCAGATTATTTGAAATTAAAACAAGAGGCATATTAACTCCTGAAGAACTATTACAAGATCCAAAAAAGAGATTAGATGAAGAAAAAGAAAAAGAAATATTTAGAAAAATAAGTGATTATTATATTCTTGCCTTCGAGAATAAATACAAAGGTGGAAATAATGAAATTAATACTATGATAAATGAAATAATCAAAGAATGTCTTGAAAATAATATCAATGAAGAAATATGTAATGACTTTGAAATTGTTGCTAACCTTGAACAAAATGAAAAATTCTTTCCAGGTATGATATATGCAAAAAATTACTTTGAACAAAAAAATTTATGTGAAAATACATGGTATGATCAAATTCTATGCACAGCAATGGCTAAAAGAGATGCAAAATACTGCCTAGAAAGTCCTGATTTTACTGGACATGGATAATTCTAACAATAATTACACTTTCTAATGAAAATTAATTTAAATAAGGATTCAATATATGCTAATATGGATAAAAAAGAAGAGATTCTTTCTGATCAAGCAATTAATCAGATACTTAAATTAGCTAACAATAAAAAAACCGACTTCAGCTACAATGATATTAAAGAATGTTGGAAGAGATTCATATTTGATCTAAAAAAGGATGGAAAACTTGGTTCAATCCACCTATATATCAATATCCCTTTCTGCAAGTCAAAATGCTATAATTGTCCCTTCTATATCACAACTCCAAATAGCAGATCTGATATAGATTCTTATATCGATTATCTAGCAAAAACTATCTCATTCTTTAAGGACATATTCAAGAACACCAGATTATTGAATATCTACATCGGAGGAGGCACCCCAAGCATCCTTAATGAAGAACAATTAGAGAATCTTTTGAAGCTTATATTTTCTAATTTTAATTTTTTTGACTATGGTGAAAGGACATTTGAATGCAATCCAGAAAGCATGAATGAAGAAAAAATAAGGATTCTGAGAAAATATGGTATGAATAGAATTACGTTTGGTGTACAAACGCTTAATCCTGATTTGCTTAAACTGCATAAAAGAGAGCTTCAGAACGCAAAGCATGTCTTTAAGCTTATTGAATGGATTAAAAAATATAACTTACATAATAATGCTGATATAATCTTCGGACTGCAGAATCAATCAATAAAAGACATATTAGAGACTCTTGAAGGACTCATGGATAAGGATGTGGAACAGATCACATTGCACAGAATGATGTTTGATAATTTTAATGACCCTAAAGATAGAAGAAACCAGATGATAATGGAATTAAGGAAAGAATTGATACCTTATCTTAAAAGGATCTCAGATAAGAAAGGATACATGATGGATAATGCAAGATTCACCTTTGAATCATTCATCTTCAGAAAGAAAGAAAAGACAATAAAACATGAGTTTTCCATTAATGATATACCAGAAGAACACAAGAATTCACTAAGATACACTGACCTTAATGATTACCCTAACTGCTGTTTTGGTCTCGGACCTAATGCCATAAACTATGCATCAGGCCATTTCCATTATAGGATGAAGAAACCAGATAACTGGTATAAAGATAACGAATACATCTCATTCAGACCGGATATGACAATTGGAACTGGAGAATTATTAAGCTTAGATTATGAGATTCTAGGGTATATATCAAGACAACTAAGGAATGATACGCCGATACTTGATATAGATCTGATAAACAAGATATATAACATAGATTTCAAAGAAAGATATTCAGATATTTTAGACCAGTTTAAAAAGGATTATAATATAAGAATTGAAGGCTCAAAGATAATTCTAGATCATAATGAAAAAGAGAAAATATTGAGATTCATAAGAGCATTTGCTAAATCAATTGGAAAGAAGAATGAGCTCATTAAATATTCTTCACATAAAAGAATATTCAATATTAAGACAGATAGATATATGAAGAAATTTGAAGATTATATGATAAATGAAGATTTTGATGAACTAGAGTGCTCTTGTAAGATAAACCAGAACCAGAACCATCCTAAAAGGTTCAATCTTTGGTTTATGAACAATAAGGATGATTCTCTCTTGATGCTGGTTAATAAGGAAAGAACAAATAAGACAATTGGAGATAATAATAAAGCAGTCTATGATAGGATGAATGATTTCATCGACAGTTTTAAAGATGCCATGATTAAGATAGATCACTCCATATTAGACAATATTATCGATAAGAAATTTGAATTTGATAAGGTAGTAACTTTGGTATCGGGCATTGATTTTAGAGAGACAATAAATGAGAATAGATTAAAATTATGGCTGATAATTAAAGATTATCCTGCAAAAGTAGAACAGATCCTAAAACTGCAAAAATATAATGATAAGATGGATATAGATTTAGATGGATTCTTCTTGTTTGGGATAGATTTCAGATTTGATGGTAAAACAAAGCTTAAGATATATCCAAAATTCTCAAAAGAAGAACTGAAATCTATCACTCTATCAAAAGAAGAGACCCCCTTATTCACACTAGAAGAGCTTGATTTCATCGATGACTGCAATCAAATAACAATATCAAATGATAATGTAACAAAGCAAAAGATATATCACTTTCATATTAGTAAAAGCACCTCTGATGAAAGAAAAAGTTTCATTGAAAAGATCCATAACAATACCGCCAAAGAATGCATAGATAAGATTGACAAATCAGGATATGGTATTGATGTTATATCGTTAGCAAGCGATGACATAAAAAACAATAGATTGAACAGCATAAATATCTATTATTGAATGAACTGATTGAGAAAACCGGTTAACTGAATATACTCACTAATAGGATTCAAGAATAATCTTCTAATTAATCGGTTTAGGGTTAAAATCAAAATATTTAATTGCTTCCGTGAGTTCTCCCAAGCATTTCTTATTATGGATGCAGGATTTACACTTATTTTTCTTAAGTCTTTGTAGTTCATAGATCGTTTTATAAGCCTGCATCCAATCAATAACACATTTAGATGAGCTTACAAAAGCAGGAAAATAAGATTTTTCTGGATTTAAGAATCTAAATCTAAAAAGATCCTTGCTAAGACCGTTACTGATATAACACGGAGGTATATCTTCAATCTCCACATCTACGAGATCATTCAATCTCCTGAATAAATCTCTGAAATAATCAGTATTGAGAGTGACAACATAATCTTTATTATGCATATATTCCTGTCTTTGAGATAAGATAACTTTCTTGATATCTGGATTGGATCTTATAAGATCATATAAGTCATCAAAAACTATAGATTTCGAGAGATATATCTTTACTGCATCTATTGAAGCAAAAGAAACATTTCTATCTGATAGCCAAGCTGAAAAATCATGCAGATTATTATCAATCATAAGAGTAATATGCTTATTTTTTAATAAAGAAAGGTCCATATCAAATGTTTCCATGTCTGTACAATCCAGAACAACACCATCTACCATTTCTGAACTTATAACTTCATTGAATCTCTCAACCAAGAAAGGCTTTATCTTAACACTATATCTCTTTGATTCCTGTAAAAAATCCAATATTTGAGTCTTATCGATTGATTCTGAATCTATTATAATCCTTTCAATATCACCCTTAACAATATTTTCAAGCATATTGGAAAGCGGTATACAGAATGTCGATATCCTGCAAAGCCTACAGAAAGCAAGATCTTTCTCAGTCAATATCTTTCCTATTGTATCGCATTCATGGTACTGTCCCAATGAATCATTGTCTACATCAAGTTTTATCGATATCGAAGTATATCCGGATCTTAGATAGGATAATAATGAAAAAGGCATCTTTATCCTGCATTTCTGACTATATCTCCTTGCAAGCTCATTTATCCTCTTCAATTTTGGTATCAATTTCTCTTTAGGTACATAGACATCATCAAAATTATTTCTTGCATTCCCTAACGGTTCTGCCAATGATATGGATATATTATCAACACCTATACTGATGAGTTTCTCGATTATTTTGGGGATATAATCTATATTCTCTTTAGTAACAACCATAAGGGATGATATTGACAGATCACCTATCTTTTTTATCTTACTTGCATTCTTTAATGCTGTTATGGCTGGAACAACAGCATCTTCGTTCCCACAGATCTTCTTAGCTAAAGATTCATCTGCATGTATTGAGACGTCTATGCCATTAAGTCCAGCATCTACAATCTTCTTCAGATATTTAAGATCAGCAAAGACAATTCCATTAGTCACTATACATATCTTCTCATACCCTATTTCTTTTGCATATAAAACAGCATCTTCAAGATAAGGTAATAATCCAGGTTCACAATATCCGGTAAACTGCAGTATCTCCTGACCTTTCTTCCTGCCATCAAGTATGATCTCTTTCATCTCATCAAGACTCATATTGAAATCATCCTTCCTGCGATCTGCAGCATAGCAGAACACACAGTTATTCTGGCAAGGACCCTCAAGCATTATAGCTCTTTTCTTAGAAGGTGTTCGATCCTCAAGATATGTATCAAAATATTTCCTTTTTGTTTCCATCTTATTATCTTATATTATTTTACATCATTATTATTATCCTGGAATTCAGACTTACCATAGATCCAGATATAGGTCTTCCATATGCCTTCACAACCAGTATATCTACATCCTTTACATTTATCAAGCTTCACTAATAGATCATCTTTTTTATCTTTCCATGAGAAATACTTATCACCATTGCTTACATCATCTATATGATCTGTTGGACGATTATTCAAGACCACATCATCATTTAATATGCAATCAGGAAAACCTTCAAGACTGATATATAGATCTTTTTCTTTTCTAAAATCCAATATTTTCTGCAAAGAACTGTTTATTTCAGTATATGTTGGTACAAGCTGATGGATAACAGTACTAGGACATGGTCTGATAAAATTTACTCTGAAATTCTTGAAACCTTCCGAAGAAAGCATTGATATTAATCTTCCGATTTTATCATGATTCTGCAGGTGCATCACACTGACAAGGAAGATTCTATCCTTTGGGAACAACCCTTCCTTATGTAATCTTTCTAGATTTCTGATTGCTTTCAATTTTTGTTTAAACCCACCATCTGCATGAGTGATAAGGTCTTCATCTTCATCAGAATCATGTATTGAAAGATTTATGCTATTCAACCCTGCATCGACAAGAGATTTAAGGAATTCATATCTTGAAAACATCCTGCCATTGGTTGTTATATTGATATATTTATACCCTATATCATGCGCAAAAGCTATAGCTTGCATTATATTCGGATATATGGTTGGTTCGCCTCCTACAAATCCAACAGAATCATATCCTTCTTCTTTATGCCTCTGAAGATTATCCCTGACCTTATCAAATCCAACAAACTTACCCACTTTATTCTCAAAATAGCTGATACAGAAATCACACTTATTGTTGCATACATAACCTAGATTTATCTCAATATGTTTTCTCATCTAGGCACCTCTTTTTGAGGATTTATCTCATCAGACCCATAAAGTTCTATATAATTATTCCACAATCCGCTGCATTTATATTTCAAGATACAATCATCACATCTATCGATCTTTGATTTATCATTCTCATTGTGCCATCTGAAATTATTTTTATAGCCATCAGAATGGATCATATAGTCTCCTAAGAAACAGAACGGAACACCGCATCTTTCAGGTATATTGATATGTATATCATGATCCCTACAGAAATCGATTGCTTTATGTAAGAATGGCTCTACATCAGAGAATTTCGGTATTATGTCTTTATTATCCCATGCCGTACATATTGGAGAGACATATGATAAGACTATCTTTCTTATTACTATTCTATGATGAATGATAAGATTCTCATGTATGAATTTAACTATCTCAAGAAGTTTCTTATAATTATATGAATTTATGACTAAATTTATAACGACTGATATGCCATTATCAATTAGATTCTTTACCCCTTCAACAGTCTTATCAAAAGTTCCTGGAGCCCTTGTTATCTTAGCTGATAGATCTTCATTATGTGCATGGATAGAGACAAAAGCAGAATCAAGACCTGCCTTCTTAAGAAGATGGACCCTATTAACATCAGAAAGCAATATTGCATTAGTCTGCAGATCAATCTGTTTATAATCAAGATCCTTTGCTTTCTTTACGATCTTTACAAGATCAGGATTCAAAGTAGGTTCCCTGCCTGTTATTGTAATCTGCAATACATTCTTATTCTTCCATTCCTCTAGCTTAGACATTATATCTGAAATATCGGTTATAACATTCTCTGCATTGCTATCAGTATTGCAAAATAAGCAATTCTGATTGCAGTCAAGATTTATACGTATTTCTCTCGAATATTTTGGACTAAGCTCGAAAGATCCAAACTTTCTAAAATACTGGATGAAGATTCCATCACAAGATCCATAGAATATACAGCCAGCACACTTCATCGGCTTTATCATTGCTTGAGAGGATAGCTTGCTAGATAGGTTAAGATAATCTTGTTCAGAATCCAATTTCTCAATATTTGGAACTGAAACAGGAGAATGCTTCATGTTTAGATCTAAATCAAAGATAAGGCATTTGGGTATCCCTCTATAATAAAGGTTGGATCCTTTCTCATCCACAATCTTGGATAATGTTTTGATGGATTCTATTGTATCAGAAAGCTTAACAGCATCGTCCGCGTACTCTGATAATCTTTCACCTGGAGAAGAGAGCTCAAGCATATAATCTTTATCAGAGACAATCATGTTTAGGATCTCATCTTTTGATTTCCTACAGAAATCTTTCGATAATGAGATTATCTTCCATGACTCATTCTTAATCATAAGATTGCTGTTCAATCTCTTTTTTGTTTCAAGTATCGAGGGACATATCAATCTTATGCCACAATAATCACATCTGACACCTTTGCAATGAGGGACATCAGAATTTGCAAAGACATTCCTCCACATGCCTTTTACATCATCAACCATCTTATGTGGATCTTCAACAAATTCCTCATATTCTTCAAGATATTCTGGAGGATATCGGCTTAACCAGAACACAACATTGTTCTCCTTAGCAAGATCAATCACCTCTTTGACATAGGGGGTTACCTCTTTAAGATCGTATATAAGTTCTGATCTATTATTATAGGCATTTCCGTTAAGCACAAGACTCATGAAGTTAATCTCGCGAACCCCTAAATGATATAAAAGAAAGAATATATCCCTGAGATGCCTATAATTCTTAGAGGTTATCACTGTATCAGCATTAACTATAAGATTAGGTATATCCATCGCATTCTTTATACCCTTGATTATCTGAGAAAATGAACCAACTGATTGTGTAAAACTATCATGCAATTCAGCTGTATGGCCATGTAATGAGAATGTCACTTCAGATAGTCCTGATCTGACAGCTTTTGTTAGGAAATTAAAAGATGAAAGCATCCTTCCATTCGTTACTATCTGGATCTTATCATACCCTATCTTCTTTGTCTCGGATATTATATCGATAAAATCCGGATGGATAGATGGATCCCCTCCGCTTATGACTGCCTTCCTGGCACCTGAATCATAAGCTATCTTTAATTCTTTTAATACAATATCTTTATCTTTATGGGACTTATCTGGCCTATGTCCATCTAGACAGAAAGTGCAATTATTATTGCATAATCCTGTTATAGATATCCAGTGTTTCTTCTGAAAAACTGCATTCTCCTTTATGTTTATGTTATCTGTCATATTCTCATCAATGATTATTATCTTCAATAGGTTTTATCTCTTCATCCCCATATAGATCGATATACTCTTTAGGAAAACCATGACATCTAGTGTTCATGATACAAACCCTGCATTTATCATTAGACGGCCTTGAACCTCTTATATCCTCAGTATAATAATCCCCATATCCTGTCTCATCAGACAATCCACTATTCTCTGTATTTATATGATAATCTTCAATTGAACCTAATTGTGATAACATATCTTTTAATGTGCAAGGTGGAAAATCTACCAGCAAGAATCTCTTATCATCATCTTTATACAATTGCCTCAGATTATCTACTACATCTGAATATTTAGGCATCAAAAGTTTTGATTTGCTTTTAGCATCAGCCTTTGGGCTGAAGAAATTCATTACAATAAGATCAGGATTGAATTCAATGAAAAATCTATACATCTTATCAATATTATCATAATTAAGTTTAGTGAGAGTAGTATTGATATTGAATGATTTAAGCTTCCTTGCTCTTCTTAGCTCCATTGCATTCTTCAAGCCTCTTACAGTCTGATCGAATGAATCCTTTGTTCTTGTCAACTTATCATGAAGCTCAGGATTATGAGCATGGATTGAGATAGAAACGCCATTCAATCCTCTCTCTATCAATGAGTTAAAATATTTTCCAGAACTGAGCCTTCTTCCATTTGTAACAATATATATCTCTTTATATCTGAGTTCTTTAGCATAGGCAATTAACTCATGCAGATCTTTATTGAGTGTAGGCTCACCTGTTGTAAAAACAACCCTGTCGAATAATTTAGATGAATAAAGAAGTGTCTGTTTATGGTCTTGGACTGAAACATTTTTCACAGTAGCAAATCTGCCTTCTCTTGACTCCATACAAAATATACAATTATTATTGCATGTATACCCCAATGCAATATGCAATGTTTTCTCCCTGAAAGACATTATTCTCCCTCCAATGAAAGTTTATCTTTTACAGGGATGAACTCATCCCAGCCAAATGCATTGATATATTCAATCCATACCCCTTCACAGATATCATTGAACAGGCAATTGCTGCATTCATCCCTTTTAACTTTCCCTGATGCTCTAACTTCCTTATAATCTTCACAACCTTTACCGATTCCAACAACTTTTGTTGAAGGCATTATATTCTCTGCACTATAATCCTTATCCTTCATAACAATGCATGAAGGTATTGACTCTAACATGACTCCTACTTCTGCCTTATCACATATCTCAATAGCTTTATAGATGCTAGGTACAAGACTTGACATCTTTTCCATGACTAATCTAAAATTAATACTTGCATTTCCTCTAGGTTGAGGATATGCAAATTGTATCTGAGCTGTCCCATTATGGACCAGCAGTTCTGCAACCTTTGGCAATTCCAGATTATTATCCTTTGTTATTACAGTATTTGTTATTATTCTGCAATTCTCCTTACTCACATTCTTCATACCTTCTATAGCCTGTCTGAAACTACCAGGACTTTGTGTCAGTTTATCATGTGTATCTTCATTTGAACCATGGATAGAGAAACAGAATTCATTTATTCCAGCTGAGATGAGTCTCCTTGCAAATTTAGGATTTGATAACATCCTACCGTTTGTCTGTATCTGTATTATATCAAATGAACAAGATTTAGCAAATTCAGCCAGATCAATAAGATGTTTGAATATGGTCGGTTCGCCGCCTGTTAGAGTGATGATATTGCATCCTTCTTCTTTTGCTTTGATTATTTCTCTTTTCAATTCATCTGGGTTTTTTGTAACAATAGGTTCACCACTCTTCTTTTGTCCACAGAATAAACAGTTATTGTTGCATTCATTCCCGACTTTAAGGTCTATTCTTCTCATCTTATTTTTCTACCTACTCAGAAAATATATCAATGACTTGGAGGATATCCTTTTTAGACTGATTTATTATATCTTCTCTCCTAGATTTATCATGCGTTCCTTCAGCACATATGTAAGTTATATCCCTGCCAATTCCCATAAAATCAAAAGCTGCAAGAATTGATTTTTCCTGGACATTTATGAATCTTGAACCTTCTTTTGAATAAACACCATCTCTAGAAAAGATGCACAACACTTTTTTGTTTGTAAAATGATCATTGTGATAGAAGAAAAGTCTGCTCGCAATCATCTCAAGAAAAGCTTTCATTATCGCAGGTATAGACATTGTCCACATAGGACTTACAATAACAATCTTATCAGCATCTTTGATCATATCTATATAATTATCTGCTTTCTCTATTAATCTTTTTGACTTTTCAGAAACTTCACCATCTTTCTTGAATATCGTATTAATAAACCCTTCATCAATGAATTCAATACCTTCATTGTAAAGGTTTACATCAATGAAAGAAGCAGTAGGATTCTTCTCAAGATAGGTTTTCTTGAAATACTCGCCCAATGTCTGGGACACAGAATCATTTACAGGTTTAGGATTTGCTACAATATAAAGTATCTTCTCATCTTTTTTCTCATTGGACAAAATAGCTACTTCTTTTTCTATTCTATTAAGTTCTTCTAAAGAATCCTCTTTTGCTTCTGTACATAACTTTATAAAATTTGAATTAAGTTTCAGCTCCTCTTCAAATACAGCTTTCCATTCTTTTTTAAGAAGACTCGATTTCTCCCTTGCAACACTTAAATCTCGTATCCTTAAAAACCTTAGGAGATTTCTATAATCTTCAACATCTTCATCTTTTGTCAATGGCCATAATTGACCATGAAGACCAGCTAATCCCTTATCTTTAAGCAAATCAATAGACTCATCATATTCCTTTGTATGAGGAAATACATATAGAGGAAAAGGAAGAGGGATTGAACCCATATTAAGTATAGATATAAATATCCTAAATATAGATTTAATATCATCATGGGGATAACCAATAATAAAAGAACTTTGTGTTCTTTTCAGATTTGCATGTAATTTTTTAAATATATTCAAAACTTTTATTGAAGATATAATTGAATAGGGTTTTTCAATATTATTCTTAGAATCAATAGTCCCCGATTCAAAAGGAATTGTTATAAGACTTAAATCTGCATCAATAATTTTTTGTATTAAGTTTTCATTTAATCTATCTGGTTGAAATCCCAAAGCAAATCTTAAACTAGCTTTAATTCCTGAAGCAATATATTTATCTAAAAATTCCTCAAAATGATCAGGAAACAAGAGAACATTTGGATCCCAATTCCAGAATACATCTGGATTATATTTTTTATCAGCTAATTTCATATAATCCAATACTGGATCCAATGATAGCTTTTGAGGTTTATCCAATGAAGCTGAACAGAAAGAGCATTTATTGCTACAACCTTTAGCAATCTGAAAAACACCATATGTCCATGTTTCCTTAACAGAAAAATCAGGCTTAAATGAATCAATATTTGAAATCTTATCTAAAAGAATAATCTCTTGCTTTAGTTCATCCGTAAAATTAGGAAAAAGACGAATAAAATCCCCTCCCAATTTAACATCAACTCCAGGTAACATTGAATGGCATATTTCTATAAGTGAATCAATTACTTCAGAATCAAAAGTATAAGGGGCAAACGGCAGATATGCCAATAGAAGTATCTCATCAGGGGTTTTCTTCAGATTTCTTATTTTTTCTTTTAATTCAATCTGTGAAATAGTCTGAATATGCATCTGAAGTTCTTTCTTTCCTGATATACCTGCTTTTTTCTTCCTCCACATGAATTTATTGTTTAATCTAGTATCAATAAAACTAATATCATTATCAAGACTTTTAAGAAAAGAAATAAGCTTCAACGTCTCAACAGAAATAAGGTATAAAGGACATAATGCTTTATCCACATAAGTAAATGGAACTTCCATTATTAATACATTCTTCCCTTCAGGTACATTATTTTTTTTATTATCTGTCATTATATTACTCTAAATTAGCTATTTAAAATTCTTCTCCTTATCTCCTCTACCCTATCAGAAAATACTGGATAAAGTTCACTATCACCATGAAGTTCTATATATTCGCGTTGTAACCCTCTGCATATCTCATTTAATTTACACACTGAACAGCATTTTGCCTTATTACTCAATTGTTCAGGTACAACTGTCCTTACTTCATTATTCCTACCATTTTCAATAAATGAACAGACATAATTTTCATCCTTTACAATCTTCCGGGTCTCAGTACTGAATTCTTCAAATCCATCCATATAACAAAGAGGTACCCTTTCTATCCTAAATGTTTTCTCATTTTTCTTCAATACACGAACCATCTTACTTAATTCCAATTCCAGATCTACAAGCTTTGCAACAATCCAAGGATTCTCTCCTGCTCTACTTTTAATATAACCATCAGCCTGTCCGGGATCAAGATTATTAAAAACATAATGTTTTACTTCAGGAAAATGATCAATAAAAAATTGAACATTAATAGACAAAGATTTACAATTCAAGGAATTTATTGTACTATTAATAGTAACATCAATTCCAATATCGATCGCATTCCTTATTCCTACCAAAGTTTTTTTTAGATGACCTTCTTTTTTCGATAATTTCTCAGCAACATCCTCATCTGCAGTATGTAGAGAGATATTTATAGCTTTCAATCCTGAATCAAAAAGTCTCTTTACAAAAGTCATATCAAAAAGTTCAACTCCATTTGAGATAATTTTAGGATTAATATCATTCTTAACAATAAAAGATATCAAAGAAGGAAGAAACTCAACAATAGTAGGTTCCCCTCCTGTAAGCAGTATCTCGGTAACACCTTCGTCCTTGAATTTCAAAACCTGTTCCTTAGCCTCTTCTAAAGAATATTCTTTCTCAAACGGGGGATTTGAACAGAATACACACTCATTATTACATTTTCTAGTTATTTGAAGATAAGCAGCTTTTCTCTCCCCCATTCTAAAATATGTATAGTGCAATTAATTAAATAGATTTCGTTTCTTTGTCAATATGATAGTATTAAGGATTAAACATATTATTTAATATATATAAAATAAAGCTTTATATATTAAGCTTAAATTATAAAATTTATGGAGATATTATGTCCATTAGACAGCAAAGAAGAGGTAATACCCTTAATTAATGCTGGTGCAGATGTATTTTATGCAGGAATTATTAGTTCACTAGTTTTTGACAAAGATGATATAATAATTAGTTGTAGATCTAAAAAAGATTGCAACTTCACATCAATAAATAAATTAAAAGAAGCCATTAATCTTATCCATAAGAGAAATAAAAAAATAAATCTTACATTAAATGGACCAGCTTACTCAATTGAACAAATAGAAAGAATAAAACTATTTCTCAAATCAATAAAAAATATTGATGGTCTAATAATTTCTGATATAAATCTTATACAACAACTTAAAAAAGAATTCAAAAACCTTAAACTAATCGCAAGTTCAGGAGCACATATCCTAAATAAAGATGCTATAGAATTCTATAGAAAACTTAGGATTGACAGCATAATTATACCAAGACATCTTACTATAACAGAAATTAAAGATCTCATAAAGGAACATAAAGATGTAGAACTTGAATGCTTTATTAAAAATGAAGACTGCCAATTTGTTCAAGGCTTATGTTATTATACACATTTCTTCCATCTTCATAATGATCCTAAAATAATATGTAAAAGCTGTAAATTTAAAATTATAGCAAAAAAGAATAAAAATAAGATTACAAAAAGAATCAATAACTATGGTTATCTCATGACTAAACCCTGTGGAGCTTGTAAGATTCACGATCTCAACAAGATGGGGATTAAAAAAATAAAAATCGTCGGAAGAGGGAGATCAACAGAAGAAAAAATACAAGATGTTAAATTTATCAAAAGTGCAATAGATTATTTGGACAGTAGCAAAGAAACATATTATGATAAAATAAAGAGAAAATACAAAAAAACTTATGGTTATGATTGTCATAATAGATGTATGTATGAATAAAATGGAACATGCAATATTTATTAATAATTTAAAAGATTTAAAATTAATAGACAAAAATAAATTCAAGATTTTATACTTTGGAACAGAATTCTGTGAAAAACTCATACCTAAAAAAGAAGAAATAAACAAAATTAAAGAATTTTGTAAGAAAAATAATATTAAATTAATTCTTGTTACACCATATTGCACTAATTTTGGTCTAAAAGAAATAAATAAAATTATAAAAATATTACCAAAAAAAACAGAAATAATTTTTAATGATTGGGGTGTATTAAGAATTATAAAAAAATCAAAACACATACCAATCTTAGGAAGACTCTTGATAAGAATAAGACGTGACCCATATATCAACAGAGAAAATCCTAATATCAATTTATTTAGATATTCTAATCTGGATAATAAGGATTTTCAGAAGTTCCTATTGAATAACAATATAACAAGAGTAGAGATTGACAATGTTAAGCAAGGATATTCTTTCAATCTTAACAATAATATAAAAACCTCCCTTTACTATCCTTTTGTATATATTTCATCAGGAAGAAAATGTATATTTGCCAATTGTGATAATATTGATAATAAAGATATAGTAAAGTTGAATGGATGTAATTTTGAATGTAAGAAATATACTGCTTTATCTGAAGAACCATATAAGATTATATGGAAGGGAAATACTCACTTCTATATCAATAATAAGACTCCAAAATCATATTCTAAATGGAATATAGATAGATTGGTATATATCCCCAAGATACCATTTTAAGATTTATAGGAGAACAGCATCAGGAATTGAACTTAATTACCTTGCCAAGGATTTCAGAGGATTCTGACATATCATTCTTAATTAATTTATCCCTGATAAAACTCAGTTTGCTCTTAAAATAATTAATATCATGTTTGACTTCAATAGGAAGTTGTGTAATAATAATATCCTTCATCTTCTCAAAGTCTGATTTCATAAGATAGAACTGCAATAAGCATAAGAAAATCTCTGGATCTGATTTATTTTCTGCATATGCTTTCTCACACATTTTCATATAAAAATCAGTCTTATGTTTTCTTGAAATATCCTTATAATGATAGAATGTAATACCTGTATCATTAGGATTACAGTAAACTGCCTCAAAAATTTTTCCTTTATACTTTAAATGTGGTAGATTTCTAAAAAGCCTAACAACTTTTCCTTGAGGAATAACTTTATCCTGCTTACATTCACCAGTAATATAATTTTTATTTATCTCAATATTATTGAGAAGAAATGCATCTTTTTTTGTAATATTAATCAAATTTCTTATTTCATTTATTTGATTAGGTTCAATCACTTCATCCGCATCCAATATGAGTATCCAATCAGAAGTACATTTTGATAAAGCAAAATTCCGAGCAGATGAGAAATCATTACACCACTCAAAATCAAATACTTTTGCACCATAACTTTCAGCAATCTTTTTTGTATTATCTTTTGAACCAGTATCAACAATTATTATCTCATCAAAAGCCAAGTATATATTCCTTAAACATTGATCTATTTTATTATCTTCATCCTTAACAATCATAATCAAAGACAATGAACATTTCCTAGATAAAATCTTTATTGATCCATCATTAAGATTTGCTTCAATCTTATCCCCTTCATGAAGTACATTCATCACATTTTTAGCTCCAAAAATACAATCCTTACCTAATTCTCTACAAATCGAAGATGCGTGCGAAATTTTAGAACCTTTCTCAAAGATACATAAAGTTGAATTTAATACCCCTGTGATTTTCTGAGCAGAAGAATCATTAGAGACAAATATAGAATCTTCCATTTTACAATCTTTATAATTTTTATTAACAATCCCTATAATCTTTTTATCTTTCTTAATCAATGAAGTTCCTGAAAGTTTATTCGAAAAAGTAACTTGCTTAGAAGAATAACTTTTGGATAATATTTTTTCTAATTTCTTTAAATCAACTATTAAATCATCATCATCAAGAGATGGCAGTTGTAAAAAACTTCTTGTAAGTTTCAACAAATCAACATTTGTATCTTTATATTTGTAATGCTTAATTAATCTTTTTATTATAAATTTATCTATATTCAAAACTTTATCAAAGACAGAAAAAGTCCTTACTTTAGATATAAGATTACGTCGTTCAAACTCAAGACTTAAGTTTATTGTAGACATAAAATCTAAAAAGATTTTATTTTTTATTTCATTCTTAAAAAATTTAGATTTTTTATTTTTTGTAAGAAATCCTCTATCATTTAATATTTTTATATCAATTTTATTCGTAAAAAGATCTAAAAAAGGTATTGCTGCAAGTCCATTCACCAATGCATAAGTCTCAATATCAGATATATAATAATCCTCTGTTTTAAATCCTACTTTTTCCATAAATTTAATTATTTTATCAATTTTTCCAAGAGACTTCCCAGTTTCATCTTGTATATTACACTTACTTAATTTAGAATCATTATCAATTACAACTTTAAACTCATCAAACCCTTTCTTTTCAGGATATTCTCTCCAAGGACCTTCACACATATCATCATATTTGCATTCCTTGCATTGAGGAAATTTCATTTTAGCAAGATTCCTTCTCTGCGAAGTGAAATCATCAGTATTCTGAAATTTCTTACCTCTTATCTCTGTTTCTGGTATAAAATTCTCAGCAACATAATCTTCATACCCTTCCATCAGACAAAAAGGAATTGATTCAGCCATCACAAGTTTTCCTGCATCAATACCAATCTGCAATCCTTTCTTAATATAAGGAACTGCAAGTGACATTACAGGAACAACACTATCAAAATTTTTCATAGCATTCCCCATAGCATGCACAAAAGCAAATTGAAATTGATCAACATCTAAACTGACCAAAAGCTGGGCAATTTTAGGCACGTCTCTATAATTAGATTTTACAACAACAGAATTGGTTAATACATAAACTCCAAGAGACTTCAGATTCTTTATCCCCTTTACAGTCTGCCTAAAGCTTCCTGGTGCTTCTGTAAGATAATCATGTTGTTCTGCGCAGTACCCATGCAAAGCTGGACTAAATTCTGTAGCACCAGCCTCAATTGTCTTCTTACAAAATTCAAGAGAAGAAAACATCCTGCCATTACTCTGTATCTGAATAACTTTATAACCTAATTCTTTTGCATAACTAACCATCTCAAAAAAATCCTTCCTGACTGTAACTTCTCCACCAGTAAAAACAACCCCCTCACATCTATCTTTACATTCATCAAGATTTTTTTTGATTTCATCAAGACTTCTGTTTCCTTTGCATTTATTATCTGCTTGTACACAAAATATGCAATTGTTGTTACATACAAATCCAGTTTTTATATCGACTCTTTTCAACTAGAATACCTCCTAAATCACCCCATCCCTAACTTAATCAAGTTAGAAAACCCATTTAATAAACATTTCGCTTGACAAAAGACTATTAGCACACATAATAACGAAAATTTGAGTTATTCTAGCATTTTATAAGTCAAATTTTCGGGATTGAAAATCATTAAGATGATTTTCAATAAACTATATAAACCTAAATATTAAACCAATCTAATATGGGGGAAAATACATCTAATCTAAACATAAGTACAAATAACGACTGTATAGAAATCAAACTAGACCCAAAAATATATCCAATAAAAGTCATTTATGCTGCCTGTTACTCATTACTAGAGAAGATATATGTTCACATCGATGGAGACCCTTTATCAACAATTACAGTCATACTTGAACCAAAGATTAAAACAAACCTTGAAGAGTTAAGCAAAGAATTTGAAAACGAAATAATCAAACATGCATTCTATAATTCACAAAACAAAGATAGCACTGGAACCAAGATATTAATGTTAAAAAGAATTCTTGCAATGTCTGATACATATTCAGAGATTAATGTACCTGAAGAAGAAGTTAAAAAAATACAAGAAAAATCAGATTTCATAAATAATGTCAAGGAAGATAAACAATCTCTTGAAGAGGATGATATTAATGACATTGCTGTCCCATGGGAAGAAAAATATGGGAAAGAGAGTGACAATAAAAATAGTAAACCTTCTGAAGATTTAGATAATGAAGATTTTCTAGATGACCCTGAAGGTATAGCTATCCCTTGGGAAGAAAAATATGGAAAAGAAGATGACAAAAGCAATTGAAACAAAATTCAATAAAAGATTCTATCCTTTAGATATAATCAAGAAAGCAATAGAAGATTACAAATCAGCGGCAGATATCACTCTCGAAGAAGATACTGAATTCATAAAAGTCAAAATAACTCCAAAAGAAGAAGTGAATAATATTAAAGGAGAATTTTGCAATTATGTCCTTGCGCTTTTCATGGATAAATATAAAGTAGAATAATTATAATTCTGGCACCATATTAGACTCAACAAGCCTTTTAAGAGCTGAATAATCTTTCTTAATCAGACAAGATTCTTTAGCAAAACTAACAAACAAATGTTCTATGTCTGATTTCTTAAACATCATCAAATTCTGTTTTAATCTACCAAGTACAATTCCTTTTTTCCTCTCATTCAATACTAAAAAATCAGAAAAATTAAACAAAAACTTAACTTTCTTCTTATTAGCTATATTAAGCAATATATGATTTAAACCTGAATTCCTAAAATGGATAAAATCTTTACCGTCTTGTTCTTCACATCCATATACATAGATTCCAGAACATTTCTCTATCACGCTACGTAGCTTATCATCTGCTTTGACTACAACAAATTTGCTCATCTGCTTTGCCTTGAGTACATCATTGATTTTAACATTAGCGTCAATAAGTATTCCAGACTCAAATCCATCAATCTTTTTTTTCTTATACTCATTTAAACTATAAAGAAACACAAATTCATTTATTCCTAAAGCTGTAGCTCTCTTGGCAAGTTCCTTCTCATTCCCTTTAGGTATAAAAAAATCAATCATCTTCATAAGGAAGCAAATCACGTTTAAAAAACTTTTTTGCGTAGTTTCATAAAGTAAGTAAAATATGGTCGAAATATTTATATATTTCAACATCTTTTTGTATAATATGCAAGTAAACCACTCATGGAAAAATAGAATTTCAATGAATTCACTAGTGGGGTTTACATGCTACGCTCCCAAAAATTGTTAAGGGCCAAATTGGTTTCTTTCGATTGTCGGGGTGTGCGTTCTTGTTTTTTATCCTGAAAAGTTTGAAACCAATTTAAATCTTAATAGTTCTGGGAAGAAAAGGAGGGATTAACATGGCATATGAACAAAAATGTATTATTTGCGACGAGGCCATAACAAACCCCGTTTGCCCGGAATGTCTAGAAAGACAGGTTATGTACTGGATCGCAGATTTTAAACCAGAACTGATTTCTATACTTAGAGATATAGGAAGCAGCGTCAAAACATTTAATCACAGCAATACTTCATGTATCATTTGTGGATCAGAGATGAATGTATGTGCGCATTGTTACTGCAAAGAAATTTACTTATGGCTTATTGAAAATAAGCATGTTGAGCTCGCCATGAAATTCCTAGAGAGTTTCAATTTCGAACTAGATTACAGATTCGATCTTAAAGCTCAACCTTGTAAAGATCATGCAGGCATCACATAATAATCACATATAAGAAGTACTAGAAAATGTATTTTTTTCTTTTTATTAGATTTTACTATAAGTTTTGAAGATGGTATATATTAAGAAACAAAAAAGATATAAACCTAACAATCCATCAAAAACAAATGGATCTCCTAACACTATTTTTACCCCTAATCATATTATTCGGCCTTATTACAAGCTATGAGGATATATATGAAGGCAAAATAAGAAACAGATATGTATTACTTGCATTATTTGTAGGAATAGTCATCTATGCATCCTTCTTCATATACATTCTCCTTGACCCTACAAGATCAATCAACGTCTCATTCTGGATACAGACAATAATAAACTCATTTATCATGCTTATAATAGGGTTCTTTCTTTGGTTGGTCAATTTTTGGTCTGCAGGAGACGCAAAGCTTTTGTTTGCATATAGCTTCATCATTCCTATTTCAATCTATAAGATAGACAGCATTCCTTTTTTCCAATCATTCTATCTGATATTCAATAGCTTTATTCCTTTTCTTGCATTAGCCATAACTTTAACAATCAGGGAAAAAATAACAGATATCAAGTATGGAGGAGTAAGAGAAGAATTTGGCGCAAGAAAACTTTTAGAAAATGGACTCTATACATTCACTATAACCTGGATTTCAAGTTATATTATCGAAATATTAAATATTAGAAACAATATACTATCCATAATAATAACATCGAGTCTTTTGGTATATATTATAAGAAAATATATTTTTGAAAGTATTCCTGAAAAATTAGGAAAAATTCCTTTACAAGATATCTCAATCATAATTACGGGCATCATGATTGCAGCACTCAGAATATTCTTAGAACATGAGACCATATGGACCTTTAACTTTTTATGGACATTTGCAATTTATTATGTTATAATATCAGCTGTAAAAGGATACATTAAATCTGAGACAAAAATATTTTTCACAAAACAAGTGCATGTACTTCATCTTAAACGAGGGACTTGTCTAGCAGATACAATTATAAAAAAGAAAGATGAAGATAAGTATATCATATCTAAAAGCAATAAGCTTAAACACAAATTAAAAGCTGAGTTCCCAAGTGAGCTTGATGATGAAACAATAAAGAAGATGGTAAAATTATACAAACGAAACAAATTCGAATTCAAAAAAGTATCAATACATAAGACTATGCCTTTTGCACCATTGATGTTTGTAGGAGCAATAATAACAATAATTGCTCAAGGTGCACTAACAAATTTACTCTAAGAATTAACCAATATCTTTCCTCTAAATTCTTCTAAAATAGAAAATGTTTATAAATTATATAATGTTCTTAACCAATATGAACAAACATATGCTAAATAAAATAAGTACAATAAATTTTCTTAGTATTATTTCTATAATTATTATTATTCTATAGACTATTGATTCTTTGAAGGTCAATGGTCACATCATCACTAAAAACTTATTTTAAAACTAATCATAAGATCAAAATGAAGATATACGATACAACATTAAGGGACGGAACCCAAAGCAAAGCAGTTAATCTTACTGTCAAGGACAAGCTTTCCATACTAGAATTATTAGATAAAGCTGGAGTAGATTACGCAGAACTTGGCTGGCCTGGCTCAAATCCTAAGGACATGGAAGCTTTTGTTTTAGCTTCAAGACTCAAATTAAAAAATCTAAAAATTGCTGCATTCTGCTCAACTAGAAGAAAAGATACTAAAGCCAAAGATGACCTAAACTTACAAGCAGTCCTAAGATCAAAAGCCCCTGTTGCAACAGTTTTTGGGAAGACTTGGCTAGATCATATATCAAAGCAACTAAAAACAACACCTGAAGAAAATCTACAAGCAATAAAAGATTCTATAATATTCCTAAAAGAAAACAATCTAACTGTATTTTATGATGCTGAACACTTCTTCGATGGATACAAAGATAATGAAGAATATGCGATAAACTGCTTAACTACAGCATTTAACGCAGGAGCAGAAGTTGCAATTCTTTGTGATACAAATGGAGGATGCCTACCTCAAGAAATAAAGAAAATAGTCAATGAAGTAAAAAAACATTTTCCAAACAATAAACTTGGCATACATTGTCATAATGATGCAGGGTGTGCTGTAGCCAACACACTTGTATGTACAGACAAGATAAATCAAATACAAGGCACACTCAATGGGTTTGGAGAAAGAACAGGAAATGCTGACTTATGCCAAATAATACCAGCATTAGAACTAAAATTAAACATACAAACTAACTTCAACCTTAAGGCTCTTAAAAAAGTCAGTGATATGGCATATGTCTTATCAAATATGAAAGAAGACGCTCAACAACCTTATGTAGGAAAGAATGCATTTGCACATAAAGGTGGAGTTCATGTAGACGCAATAAATAAAGGAGCTGTCTATGAACATATAACTCCTGAGTCTGTTGGAAATAAAAGAGATATAGTACTCAGTGATCTCTCAGGAAGTGCTAATGTTGTAGAAGTGCTTAAAAAATTTAATTTAAACATAGACAAAAAAGATCCACGTGTTAAAGATATGCTTAATGACATAAAAGAGATGGAAAAAAATGGATATGATATTCAAGACCTAGAAGCAGAAAAATATCTTCTTATGCATAAGCATTTCATAAGCAAGAAAATGCCTTTTTCAATAGATATGAAAAATTGGAAGATAACAACTGGCAAAAAAAACGGAACAGAATTCTCAGAATGCCATATAACAGGAAAAGTAAATGGTGACAATCTCAATGTAGTCATGCCAGTAGAGAATAATGGTCCTGTCGACTCTGCGTATAAAGCACTCAAAGAACTAATATCACATAAATATAAACAAATAAAAGATATAAATCTCGTAAATTTCAAAGTAATGATAGCTCAAGATAAAGGGGTAGAGTCAAGTGTACGAGTTTTCATACAATTCAAGAATCATTCAGAAGAATTTGGTACTACTGGAGTCAATACAAACATAATAGAAGCAAGCATAGAAGCGATAATCAAAGCGTTCCAATATTATCTGTTAAAAAACTCAAAACAAGAACTAATATCTCAAGATTGCGCCAATTCCAGTAATTCCATCTAATTTCTTTCCTGCTTCATTAGTACTTGTTATGATAACTATTTTCCCATTCATCTGCTCTACCATTACCATCATCTTCTCAAGTACATTAAATTTTTCCTTTTCTCTATAATCATTTATTGCATCAGTGCTTATTAATAAAGTTTCTGCAGCACCAGATTCAACTTTTTCCTTCACTTCATTAAGACCATATGCACATTTCCCTTCTTTAGATATCTCAACAAAAAGTTGATCTACAAGTTCAAGTTCTTCACGGACCCTCTCATCTTGTAGAGCTTGTTTTACTTCTTCTCTTTTGATGAGTTCCGCAAAAGCATTCTCAGATACGCTTGAACAAGTAGCAAGTATTATTTTTTTCTTTAAACCATCATCATTGAGTTGTTTCATAAAATCATCTTTGAAAAAAGCTGGCGAAGCCACAACTATTTTATCCAGACAAAGACGTTTATTATATTCTTTCATCTTCTCTGTAACTTCAGCATAAAAATTTCCTTTATGAGAAGCACCTTCCATCTTCCTTTCTACTTCTCCTTCAAAATTAGATAACACCCTATAATTTTCTTGTGTCAATTGTGCAAAATAAACATCTTCCCTATCTAATACTACAAGTAAAATGTTAGCTTTATCTTTTGTTGCATCTTCAAGTTTATCTAATTGAAAACTAAGCCATTTCTGTTCTATCTTGACAGTATCATTAATTTCTATGCTGATAGAATGCGCACTTCCCTTAGGGATATCATCGTTTTCAGACATCACAGAACCAGATACACGTAAAACATCATTCTCATATATTATTTTCTCTATTTGAATACTTAAGAAATATGTCTTCTTCTCTACTTTAGTCTCAGAAATCTTAATTTTACGGGTAGTTTTAGCACTAATTAAAGCTCCTGAACTAATTATTTGACTAAGGAGCCATAAATCATCTTGATTTTGTGGCACTACTCTCATAATTCCTTTCTTTGTATCCTTCAATGTTATCTTCATTTGCTTATTCTCCAATATTAAGTACAATTAAACGCAATATTTATATATAGTTAATCCTAAAATTGAACTAATGTATATATAAATACAATATTAACTAATTAACAAATCAACTACAGAAATAAAAATGTTTGCAAAAAAAGCTAAAGGGGTAGGAGCACCAAATTTGATTCTTGCAATTACTGTGTTAGTTATACTCTATATTCTATTCCTACCACCGAACGATAGAGCAGCATTACTAGGTGAACAAACTACAACTGTAACAGCTCCTGGACAAGTTATTTCAGGAGAACAAAATCAGAATAATATAGTCTATACAGGAAAAGAAACATTAGTATCAGTTGTTCCAGGAACAATTGATTATACTGCCCTAAACGAATTAGAAATTCCTTTAAATTCATTTACTCTGTACAAAAGTGTAAGTGCTCAAACTTTAGAAGAATTTAATCCTACATATGTAAAGAATGGAGTAGGGGATAGGATAGATAAGAATCTTTCATTTGAACTCTATAGTCTAAATAATATAGATAATGTTATGCTTTCATTCTCAGCAAAACAACATACAGGTGTTCTTAATATTAAATTAAATGGAAACTCAATATATGAATATGATATTATGAGTACAAATCCTGAACCTATAAAAATAAAAACTAGTTTACTTGATACAAAGAATACTCTTGAATTCTCAGTAACAGGTGTTGGTTGGAAATTTTGGGAAACAAATGAATATAGCTTAGAAGATATTAAGATTATTGCAGATGTTGCTGACACTAGCAGACAAGAAAGTCTAAACACATTTTATGTTTCAAAAGAACAAGGTGAAAGCATAGAAACAGCAAGACTTGAATTTCATCCTGATTGCAAGATTAGTGAAGTTGGAAAACTGACAATTACAATAAATGATAGAAAAGTGTTCTCTGCAATACCAGATTGTGGAACACTTAATTTTGTAGAGTTCCCACCTAATTATATATTTATAGGAAAAAATACAATAAACTTCAACACTGAAGAAGGATCATATCTTGTAGATTTGATCAGTATAGAACTCGAGTTTGAAGATAATGAAATTCCGGTATTCTATTTTGATGCAGATTCAACACTGTTTAATATCTATTATGATGTTACTGATGATGGAGAATGTGGTAGGATGGATGGTATTTGCTCAGATCCATGTGATGAAGATAACGATTATGATTGTTGTATGCAAGAATATACAACTCCTTTTTGGTGTGTTGGTAGAACTTCTAATGAAGACGATAGATGCGTTGGATTTGTTACAGAAGATAATCTAAATAGATGCCCAACAAATTATATAGATAGGAATAAAAGAACATCTGAAGATGGTGAAGATTTATGCGGAGATAATACAGATGGAGATTGTCCTGCAGGATGTAGTGAAGAACTAGATAAAGACTGCTGTTATGATCTTCCAGGAGATCAATTCTGGTGTGATTTTATGCCGACAAATGGACTAGACTACAGGTGTGTCAACTCAGTCAGTTTAGGACAATGTGACATATGCCCTGTTGGATACAAAGGAGAAGATACTGCTCCTATATGTAGGCCAGTTGGTGAAGGCCTTGAAAACGAAGAATTAAAGCCAGAATACAATTTAGTATTAATAATTAAGTTCACTGAAGATTTTGAAAGAAAAGAGGCTGATATCTACATAAATGGTCATTTAACAAGGTTAGATACATCTGGAGCATCATTCCAGAAAGATATAAGTGAATTCGTTGAACCAGGGAGCAATTCGATTGAGATAGTACCTTTCAGCATCCTGAATATCAGGGAACTTAAAGTAGATGTCCTGCAATAATGGAATTCTTAGCTACTTAAGAATTTGTAAAAAATGCGTAGCAAAAAGAAAATACCTGAAAAGTATGCTGATATAAATAGACTTCTAAAGAAAGATTCTAAAAATACTAAAATTCATATAAAACATCTTAAAGGTGTTTCTGAGGAAGAAGAATCAGAATTTGGACCTAATCGCTCTAATGCTAGTTGGAAAAGCTGGAAGCAAAGTATGGCATCAAGACCAACAAGCTTTCCAAGAAAAAATCAAGGCCAGAATATCAATCTTAAAGTCAGAAGTGATAGTTGGAGCAGTCCTGCTGCAAATGAACAAGAAAAAGCTGCTAGAGAACAAAGAAGAGCAGCAGAATCTCAAAGACAAGCAAAACAAGAAAGAGTTAAAGCAGAAATAAAGGAAAGATATGCAAAAAGTGAGGAATTCAAAGCTGCTAGAGAAGAAGTAAAAAGAGAAAGAGAATTAGGTGGCATGAATTGGTGGGATAAAGCTAAAGGTAAAACAAAAGATACAGTTTCAGATTCAAAATTAGGTAAGGCTGTTCAAGGTATGGGTAAAGGTATGCAAGGCCTCAAGTCTTTACACAGTGACGTAAAGAATGGTGCATCAAAAGTAGCTGGAGGATTTGCAGATGTTCTTTTCAAAATCATTAAAGGAGTCTTCTGGGGATTATTAATCGTAGGAATTTTATTTGCTGCAGCAGTCATGTTATATTCTGCAGAAAGTGAAAATTGTGTAGAATTCAGAACACCTGGACTCCAAGGGTATAGTGCAATATTCACAGACTTCCAAAATTATGAATTTACAAAGTGTGTATTTGCTAATCTTTTCTCAAATGTTGAAATTGCAATTCAAAAAATAGATGTAGTAGACCATATCCTTAATTTTATGGACCAGCAAGTCTATCGTGCAACAGGTGATTATTATTATGCAAATGTAGATGACAATGTCGAACCAGTAGGAGTATTCATAGAAAACCTAAAGAAAAAATCAAGATATTATACAGACGAAATGGTCTCAATTTCAGCAGATATAAAAGTCAAAACTCTTGGTAGCAAAGTAGTAGGAAAAGTTACATGTGATCTTGAAGGCATTCCTTACGACCAAATAGTTCCTAGTACAGGTAATTTCTCTGCTGACAAAGATCAAAGTACAAAGGTTGTATGTGGATGGTTACCATATAAATTTAAGAAAACAGACAATAGTAAAGATTTTGAGATGTTAACTCAATTTGGTTATGAAACTTTTGCTTACATGGCCCCTTCAATAATTAAACAGACTGTATGGGATAATCTAACAGAAGAACAAAGATCTAAAATAGAAACTAAAGCAGATGAGAATCTCCTTAGAACAAATAAAGCCCCTGTTCAGATAGGAGGTGTTCTTGGAAGTGAGGATAATAAAATTATAGTTGTCGATGATTATTTTATGGTAGATTCAGATAAAGAACTTCCTTTAGGGATCACATTCCATACTGATACACAAAGTACCACATGGGATGAAGGAAGTGTAAAAGAGATAAAAAAAGTTGTCATAACTGTCCCGAGTTCTGTTGAGATGAAAGAAGATATGGGAACAGCAGAAGATAGTAATCTTTACTGTTTTGGGTATACTTTCAATGAAGGAAGCTGTAATGATTTGAATAGTTATCTTGGAGAAAGTTCTTCAACAACTCCTGGAAATGATAATTATGAATATTTATGCAATAATGATGAGATAGTATATATGCTCGACCAATCAGGAACTAAACAAAAACTTAGGAATATAGATAATTTCAAAACTCTTCAATGCACACTTGTATCTACTGTAAACGAACTTTTCCCTACTGAAGAAAGTATGGATTTAGGCTTCAACCAAATAGGAATAAAAGTATATGCATCATATACTTATGAAGTTAGTAAAACATCAAGCATAAATATTGTCAAAAGATATAATGAAGATTATGAAGAATTAAAAACTTATACTTGTAGTGGATCAACAAAAACTGATGCAGAAAACGGACAAGGTATAACACAATCAATCAGAGATGAATATGCAAAAACATTCCAGACAAAATTCAGAAGATATCTTCCTAGTGGATCTGATATGGAAAAAGTAAGAATGGAAGCAATGATGGCAGCAATAAGTATAAAATATTCAGGCATGGTTGTTGATTCTTCTGATTCTGGAAATGATGATGATGATGATGGGATTATTGATTACCTTACCGGATGTACTGCAAAAACAGGTTTTGATGATGATTATGATAAAGAATTAAAATGCCTTGCTAATGCATTAGAAAGCCATTTATTAGCACAGAAAAAAGATGTTGCAAAAACAATGAGTGCATATTATAGTGAAAAAGGAGATACATATTCAGAATCACAACATGCACAAATACAAGATTATTATAATTGGTTAGGGGTATTATGTAAAGAGACAACAATGACTACTGCTACACCTACTGCAACAATCGCAACACCCACAGTCACAAGTAGTTAATAATTACTAAAAAAATAAATATATTAAATTAAAAAAATAATAAATAAGCAAAATAAAAAAATTAAATTGCAATAATTATAATAAATTAAGATATAAAATGAAAAAAAACATTTCAATATTAGAAATAATGATAGGAATTCTCCTAATTTCTTTATTCGGACTTACAGGATGTCTTCCTTCTACTCCTGCAATAAATTATAGGACTGGCACAGAAGGATTAGTATTAAGCATAGATGGTTCTGATGAAATCTTCATTTATCAAAATGATGTAGCGCCATATGAAAACTATGAGATAAAAATTGAGAACAAAGGTGCTACACCAATAAAAGAAGGAACTTCAGGTAGTAGTAATGATGGCATTTACATGAGAATACATATGTCAGAATTTCTCAAAGAAAAAGAAAGTGGAAAATCAAAAGTGAGTCTTCGTTCATTAGATGATATTGCCAGTTATTCTTTAACAATCCTTGAAGGAAAGACAATATACGGCACTAAAGGTGAAGATGTTAGTCATTTTTTAGATGTATTAGCATCAGCGCCCCCTAATCAAGGTGTAGAAGCTAATATAAAAGCAGATCTATGTTACAGCTATAAAACCATATTAAGTGATAGTATTTGTGTTGAAAACAAAGTCATGAGAAGAAATAAAGGATGTACCCGAAAAGAACACACTTATTCTTCTGGTCAAGGTGCCCCTATCGCAATTACAAATGTCAAAATAGAATATAATCTTTTACAGGATGATAAAGTAACTCCTAAGATTGTATTCAAGGTTGAAAACGTAGAAGGTGATATAGTAAGCCTTGCAGAAGGTACAGAATTCATGCAAGGATGTCTCTCACAACAAAACTTGAATAAGATTAAACTTGTATCAGCAAGGTTAGGTGCAAATGATTTAAACTGCGATACAGAAGATAATAATGTTATCGAACTTAAAGATAATGAGAAAGTTATCGTATGTGAATTAGAAAGTAGCTCCATTGAAAGTCCAGAAGGTTATTTTGATAGCCCATTATATATAGAACTTGAATATGGATATCATACATCAACTGTAATGGAAGTTGATATTATAAGAGAAAATTACAGCTAAAATTAGAAAGGATTAAGCTAAAATTTTAGAAAAGTATTTATATACCTTTATTAGAAATACTATATTAACGCAATTATAACATAATATATACACACATTGACTGAAAATGAAGAATCTAACTAAAAAATTCGGAATAATCATATTAGCTATACTATCCTTATTTTTATTATCTTCTTGTGGAGGTAGCTCAGGTGGAAATACAATGCTTACTGAGTATAGAACAGGAACTCAAGGATTAGAGGTTTCGTTCACAACAAATTCACCGCCCCCAGTAGTATATGCTGAGGACTCAAGCTTTCCAATAACATTAGAAATAAGAAATAAAGGAGTATACCCAGGAGAAGGAGATGGAACATTAGTTGGTACTATTTACTATGTAGGTTTTGATGATGATATAATACAAGGTTTATCACAAGAAACTGTACAATTTGATGAAGAAGAAGCAAAAACAAGATTTAATCCTGAAGGAGGGATGACTGTTATTAGTTCAGAAGCTTCTGTTGACTCTTCACTTTTCACTTCAGCAAAAATAGATAATTATGATGCAACCATCAAAGCTGTCATGTGTTATCCGTATAAAACATTTGCAGCAGTTGATGTATGTGTAAATCCAAATCCAAATAGGGATCCGACAAATTTAGATGCGTGTAGCCCAGGTACAGTTGGTGCAGGCAGTCAAGGTGCTCCTATAGCAATTACAAGTGTTGATTCTATACCGCAGAAAGGAAAAGCAAGATTTGTTATCACTATCAGTAATGTTGGTGGTGGCGATGTAATAAAAGAGAGTGAAGTAAGCAGATGCACAGATGTAGAACTTGATAGAGAACACCTTGATAAGGTAACTCTTGTCAGTGCAGCACTATCAAATGGATTTCCTGTAGTATGTGTACCCGATGGAGATATTAGCTTAATTAGTGGAAAAGCGACATTAGTATGTAAAGCAGAAGGTCTTGATCAAACTATGCCTGCATTCCAAACAGTACTCCAGCTTGAACTTTCATATGGGTACAAAAAAGCAATACAAAAGAACGTTGCAGTTAGAGGCGAATAAGATAAAATAAGCTTCTTTCTTATTTTCTTTTTAATTTTCTAAATTTTTTCAGTTTTATTCTATCACACCTCATTTTTAGATTTATATTGTGTTTAACAGAAACATTTATATATTATGAATCATGGTTTTTTAACACTCAAGTAATTAAAAGAGGACACTATAAATGAGAAGAGAGATATCTATATTAGTGATTATAACTCTGTCAATGCTTCTTTCTGGCTGTTTTGCTAGCAATAGTAGTTCAAGTTCTGGCACTTATATGTCTGGAAAAGATGGTATTACAGTTTCATTCTTAGCAAATAATCCTCCTTCAACAATTTATTACAGTGGTACTAGTGATACTACTCCTATTGAAATTGAAGCTTTAAACAAAGGCACATCTGAATCAAGTTCAGTTAAAGCATTTTTCACAGGATTTGATAAAAGCATTATTGAATTAAGTGAAGATCTCAGTGGAATTGATTTCTCAGGGGATGAATCCCATAGAACCAGATATAACCCTGAAGGAGGGTATGACGCAGTTTCAGCAGATATGAGTGTTAGTGATATGCAAAATGCTGATACATACGAATTCAATCTTAAATTAGTCTATTGTTATGATTATGAAACAAGTGTTGCTATTCCTATCTGTGTTGATCCTGAACCAAATAAAAATACAAGAGAAGATGCATGTGTACCTTCAAGTGTATCAACAAATGGACAAGGTGCTCCTGTAGGAGTCAGTGGAGTAGAAGTAACATCAATGCCAGATAATGTAAGACTTAAGATAACCATATCTCATTATGGACAGGGAGAAGTTCTTAAATCAGGTACTGAATGTAAAGGGGCACCTGACAGAGAAGATGAAGGAATTGTAGATTTTGTAACTCCCACATTAGGTCAGGATATTCAAGGAGATTGTGTAAATGAAGATAATGAAGTCAAGCTTAGAAATGGACAAGCAAGCATTGTATGTAATTTTGATCTTAGTGGAGTAAGTAGTGATAGTGCTTTCAAGACAATCCTTAATATGGAACTTAATGGTTACCAAATAAAGGATTCAATACAAAAAAGTATAAAAATTATTAATGAACAGACCACATAAATGGAGGACTTAAAGATGAAAAGAACAATTCTAACAGGATTTATTTTAGTAGCATTACTATTCATAGCTGGATGTGGTGGAAGTGGAGGAGATACAACTGTAG
Source organism: uncultured Methanosarcinales archaeon (assembly GCA_964581515.1). Taxonomy (GTDB): domain Archaea; phylum Nanobdellota; class Nanobdellia; order Woesearchaeales; family JACJVV01; genus JACJVV01. The sequence continues at coordinate 32,586 of CAZOOV010000014.1, forward strand.
GTCCTTCAAAAACGCCATTTGTTGGTGGACAGACTGCCCTTTCAGTTGCATTCATAGAAGGGGCTCCACCTGAAAGAGTTCTTGATGATGGAAAACAAGAGTTTTCAATAAGCTTGATGCTTGAAAACCTAGGTGAAGAAGATGTTGATGAAGGTGAAGGTTATATTGAAATCTCAGGTATCGACCCTACAGAATTCAGTCTAACTAGTACTGACATTAAACAAGATCTCCCACAAGATGTACCTGGAGTTAAAACTTATCCAGGAGGACAAATTGTAAGAAGTGGTAGAATCCCAGTCGAATTTGAAGGTTTTAATTATGAAACTGACCTTCCTGGAAACTGGTTCCCTCGATTTAGAGCTAACTTATGTTACAATTATGCAACAAATGCAACAACAGCAGCATGCATAAAAAAAGATATGTTAAGTAACATACCAAGAAAAGAAATATGTGAACTTAGCGGTGAAAAAGAAGTCTTTAATTCAGGAGCACCTATACAAATAACAAAAGTTACACAAACTCCTTTAAGTGATGAAAGGATACAATTACAGTTTACACTCAGCCATGTAGGAGAAACTAATGATAGATTCTTCAAGACAGATACTGATTGTGACGATAAAACCACAAATAATGACAAAGATAAGGTCTATTTCGAAGTCTTGACTGATATCAATGGTAATTCAGCAGACTGTACTGGACTTGAAGACGAAAGTAGTGATGGTTCAAGCGGTTATGTCAAGATGTGGAATGGTGTAGATACAATTGTAACTTGTAATTTTGATGTAGGAACTGTTACAACAGACTTTGAAAAACTGATCAATACCAGACTTGAATATAGATATTATCAGTTTATCGAGAAGAATATCCTTATAGAAGACGTCTAAAAACGTCATTTTATTCTTTTTTTTCTTAATATTTCTATATATTAGCTTTATCCCACCAACCTAACTCCTTAGAACCAAAACCTTTTTAAACCAACTTCAATTTTCTTGAATCATCTAATATAAGCAAAATAAGGTAAAAAATGGTATCAGGAAAACACAAATCAAATTCAATGAGAAAGGTGTTTGTAAAAGCACCAGGTAACACAGTAAAGGTCCATTATAGAGGCAGAAAACCTAGTAAGGCTGTTTGTAGCGTATATGGAACACCTTTGCCAGGAGTTGCTAGAGGCACTTCTACAGAGCTTAAGAATATGCCTAAGACTAAGAAAAGACCAGAAAGGCCTTATGGCGGCGTTCTCTCTTCAAAAGCATTGAGAGACAAAATGAAGCAAAAAGCTCGTTCAACAGATCTTTAATTTTAATTGAATTCATAATCACAATACATTACCTGGGAATTTGGCGACATCCCCAAGAAAGATAAGGTAATGCAAGCAAGTTCTTGTATTATCATTAAAATACACGAGGTAGATTAACATGTTTGAAATAGGGAGAATTTGTATGAAAATTGCTGGTAGAGATGCTGGTAAGATGGCTGTAGTAATTGATGTTCTTGATGATAATTATGTTATGCTAGATGGACAGACTAGAAGAAGAAAATGCAATATTGAACACCTTGAACTTATAGACAAAGTTGTCAAGATAAAGAAAGATGCTTCAAATAAGGAAGTTGTTGCTGCTTTAAATGATCTTAAGATTGAATGTGAAGAAAAGAAAGAAACTGTTAAGAAAGAAAAATCACCAAGACCTAAAAAACAGAAAAAAGTGAGCAAAGATGAGGCAGAAGCAAAACCAAAAGCTGAAGTAGCTAAAAAGAAAACTGAAGCAAAGAAAGAAGCGTCTGTTGCAGAAGCAAAAGCTGCACTTGCAAAATAAGAATAAATTAAATAATTCTTATTCTTTTTTATTATTATTTTAATATTTTATTTTCTAGATTATTATTTTCTTTAATATTTTATTTTTATAATTATTTAATTTAAACTAAATAAGTTAAAACAATTAAACTTAAAATAAAACACATCAGAATTCTATCCAAACATATTCAAATAATCACTACCTTCTGTCTGTTCTTCAAGTCTTACTTTCTTAATAGCGTCAAGGAAATCCTTCTCGGTTATTGTAGTCTTATTCTTCCTTATTGCAAAATAACCGGCTTCCGTACATACTGCATGTATTTCAGCTCCTGAGAAATCTTCCATTTTTTCAACAATCTTATCATAATCAACTTTCTCAAGTTTCATATTTTTCGAATGTATTTTAAGTATTTCTTTCCTTCCTTTCTTTGTAGGTAATCCAACATGTATTAACCTATCAAGTCTTCCAGGACGAAGAACTGCAGGATCAAGAATATCTTTTCTGTTAGTACATCCAATTATCTTTACATTTTCAAGATTATCAAAACCATCAATCTCTGCAAGTAGCTGCATAAACGTCCTCTGTACCTCTCTTTCACCAGAAGTACCAACTTCTACACGTGTAGCAGCAATAGCATCTATTTCATCAATAAAAATTACAGTTGGTGCTTTTTCTTTAGCAAGCAAAAACATCTCATGCACTAGTTTTGCACCCTCGCCTATGAATTTTTGTACTAACTCAGAACCAACTACTTCAATAAATGTTGATTTTGTAGCAGCAGCAACTGCTTTTGCAAGCAAGGTCTTACCTGTGCCAGGTTCACCATATAATAAAACACCCTTAGGTGGCTTTATTCCAACTTTCTTAAAGAGTTGTGGCTTCTTTAATGGAAGTTCAATTACTTCCTTAATCTCTTTGATCTGATCTTGTAAACCACCGACATCAGACCATTTAAGATTAGGTTTTTCCATGATTACAAATTGTTCAACATTAAATTTCTTATCAGTAGATGATTTTTTAATAATTGTAAGATTTTTTTGCTCAACAAGTACAGTATCTCCTGATTTAATTTTTCCTGCTTCTTCGCTAACATTTACAAGAAAAGAATTTCCATTCGGTATACGGATGATTGCAGTACTATCGCTAGAAATCTCAATAACCTCGCATACCATAAGGGGATTTGACTTGAATTTCTGTACTTCATCCCTTAATTGCTGGACTGATTGTCTAAGTAGCTTATTCTCTTCTTCAAGAGCTGAGAAATTAGCTACATATGAATAATATACAGAATTTTCTCCTTTTTCATTCTTTGCATTCGTATCCATACAATAGGGGGTGACATAGCAGTATTTAAATGTTGCTATTTGTTATCGAGATAAACTCACCAGTCTCAATATACATAAAATTAAGCAAAATCCCTAATATCCAAAGAAATACTTTTAGCAAGATTTATAAAGAAATACCTTCTTTTAAAAGATGAGGTTATGACAAAATGGATCCAAGAATAAAAAAATTAGCATCAATATTAGTAAATCATTCAATTAAGATAAAAAAAGGAGATATCATTGAAGTGAGCTGCGGTCATGATGCCAAAGATCTTGTCAATGAATTATGTAAACTTATTCTTCTCAAAGGTGCCTTTCCAAAAGTGAGTTGTGGAGTAGAAGGTACTGGTTATACTTATTTTAAATATGCTTCAAAAGAACAACTAAGTGCAATTCCAAAATTAAGAATACAAGAAGCAAAACAAATTGCAGGCACTATAAGTGTAGGTAGTGAATACAATACAAAAGAATTAACCAATATAGATCCTAAAAAAATAGCTACACGAAGAAAAGCTACAAAACAATTAAGCGAAATAATACTTAAAAAGAATAATTGGGTAATATGTCAATTCCCTTCTCACGCGCTAGCACAAGATGCTGAAATGTCTCTTAATGAATTTAAAGACTTCGTCTACAAAGCGTGTAATTACGATTGGAAAAAAGAAGAAAAAAGACAAACAAAATTAAAACAGATCCTTGACAAAGGTAGTGAAGTCCATATTGTTGGAAAAAATACAGACTTAAAATTCTCAATTAAAGGTAGAACTGGAAATAAATGCTTTGGTACAAGAAATATTCCTGACGGAGAAGTATTTATTGCACCAGTAGAGACATCAACAGAAGGATACATACATTATGATTTTCCAGTCTGTGTATATGGTAAAGAAATTGATAATATCACTTTAGAATTCAAGAAAGGAAAGGTTGTAAAGGCTACAGCATCAAAAAACCAGGAATTCTTAAGGAAGATGATAAAAATAGACCCTGGTGCGTGCAGACTAGGTGAGTTTGGAATAGGGACAAACTATAATATTAAAAAATTCATTAAGAATATTCTATTTGATGAAAAGATTGGTGGCACTATCCATTTAGCTTTAGGTATGGCATATGCTGAAGGAGGAGGAAAGAATAAATCTGCTCTTCATTGGGATATGATAAAAGATCTTAGAAAAGGTGGGTATTTCACTGTCGACGGAAAAGTTATAGAGAAAAACGGCAAATTCATGATTAAGATGCCAAAACAATAAGTTTTTTTGTTGAACGAAATAGAGACTTGGCTTTTCCACCAGTAAAGGCAAATGTATCCTCTATTCTTATTCCCATTTTATTTTTATAATACATTCCAGGTTCAATAGTAAATACCATCCCATTTTTCAGCCTATCTTTTGAAACATGAGCCAATATAGGCAATTCATGCACTTCAATACCAACACCATGTCCTAACGAATGTACTAATTTCTTACCTATTGCTTTTTTAATTGCAATATCAACTTTCTTAAGTAATGCTCCTTTCTTTAACATACTCACAGCTTGTTTAAATCTATCCAGGACAAAATTATACATCTCAATCTCTTTCAAGGAAGGTTTACCCGAATATATTGTCCTGGTCATATCTGTACAATATCCCTTATACCTAAAACCAAAATCAATCACCGTAAACCCCTTTAGTTTCTTACACTCTGCAATATGATGAGGTTTAGCTGCATTACCTGCAGTAGCGACAACTGGATCAAAAGCAAGTTCCACTTCATTTTCTAATGCAAACTTCTTAATAAAGAAATATATATCATTTTCAGTCTTTAATTTCTTTTTCTTAATCATACTAACAATTTGATTAAAAGCGAGATCAGTCAATCTTGAAGCTTTTTTCATATAACTAATTTCCTTTACAGACTTGATTATTCTCATCTCAGAAAATAATTTTATATTGTCCACATATTTAGCAGGTAATAATTTCTTAAGCCTTTTATAGACATTCAAAGATAAGCTTCCTTTGTTAATACCAATGGTTTTTATAGAAGATTTCTTAAAATATTTTAACAGGGTCTTTCTAAATGTATCTTTATTAAAAGCAAAACATTTAACTCCCTTAAACATATCAATCTCAAAAGAAGCCACAAATAAACATTTCTTTTTAGTTTTATCATCATATGCTAGAATACAAAAATTAGGATTATAACCTGATAAGTATTGAATATTAAGATCTTTTCTCGATTCAGATTCATTCATCAAAATGTGAAGCATATATATCAATAAGAAACTACTTTTTAAAAAGATTTTTAAATTATGAACCAAGAGAAAAATACATGAAAACATCAAAGAAAATCCTAAAAAATGGTCTAAGGGTGATTTACACTCCTACAAATACTAACATCATAGCAATAAATGTATCAATTCTTGTTGGGAGTGATTATGAATCAAAAAAAAATTTAGGGATATCTCATTTTTTAGAACATATGATCTTTGAAGGAACAAAAACAAGAACATGCGAACAGATCACCTCTGAAATAGAACAGTATGGCGGAGAAATTAACGCATACACCAGCAACGATAAAACTGTATTCTATATCAAAATTCACAAGAAACATGCTAAAAAAGCAATTGAGATACTTAGCGACATGATCATCCATTCAGAATTTAATGATAAATCCATAGCTAAAGAGAAAAATGTAGTCTTAGGAGAGATAAATATGGTAAATGATGAACCAAGACATTATCAATGGGTATTATTCGAAAAAAAATTATTTCCAAAGCCTTTCTCAAACGCTACATATGGAACAAAAAAGACTGTATCAGACTTAAGCAGAAAAAACCTAGTAGATTACCATAAAAAACATTATACCCCCAATAATATGATTGTATCTATAGTAGGTGAATACAAAAATTATATTACAGACATAAAGCAATATTTCAGATTTAAAAATAAAAAAGGAAAAATAAGACAGCTTAAATGCACAACAAAAAATAAAAAGAAAATATTTAAAGAAAAAAAGAAGAATCTCTCATTACAATATCTCATAATTGGATATCTAACTCCTACTAGGATTTCAAAAGTAAGCTATACTTTAGATGTCATAAAGACCATACTTGCAAAAGGACAATCTGGAAAACTGTTTACTGAAATTAGAACAAAAAGAGGACTTACATATGACTTAGGTATTTATCATCAACCTGGTAGAAACAATGGTTTTTTTGCATTCTACAGCAATGCAAAAAAGAAGAATATCCAAAAAATTGAAGAGATATTTTTTCAAGAATTAGAAAGATTAAAAGATGTATCAGAGAACGATATTAAAGATGCAAAATCATATATTGAAGGGAAAATGGCATTAAAAATAGAAGATTCACATGATCATGCTGATTTGATAAGCCTTTTTGAAGAATGCAAAAGCTTTGAAGAGTTTGATTTATACATAAAAAAGATCAGATCAGTCACAAAAAAAGACATTATAAGCGCTCTTAAGACATATCTCAACAAGAACTATACAAAAGTTGTTCTTAGTTAGAAGGATAGAAAACTTTAAATAGGACATCAGTTTATAAGAACATCATAATTAGAGCATTATCAATAAAGATATTATTTTGTCAAAATGCATATGACTAATAAAAAAGCATTTTGACTCACGAATGAAACTGGTGAATACACCAGTGAAATGACTTGATCCAAAGGTGTAAATCATGGCTGAAGAAGAAAAAAAATTTTCAAAACAAATAATAGGCAAGACCATAGTTAGCAAGACCGGAAAAAAATTCGGAGAAGTTGGAGACATAGTTTTCGAGACAAAATCAGGGGAATTGATTCATATTGTCGTCACTAATGCTACAGCATACTGTGATAAGCTTGAGCTTGAAAAAGACAAGCAAGGAAACCTTTTAATTCCTTTCTCAGCTGTTATTGCGCTAGGAGATTTCTTGGTTATCGCAGAAGAAGACATAATATAAGTGCGATTTTACCTTCTTTTTTAATATTTTTAATATTAATTCTATATTTTTTAATACTATTCGATCCATATATATTAAAATATGTTAAAAAATATATTAAATCTAACTTTCTTCGAAACCTTTATAATTGACATCTATCTTCCTTTTTTCTATGGAATATTCTATCTGGACTGAAAAATATCGACCACACGCATTTGATGAGATGGTAGGTCAAAAAGACATCATTAAAAGAGTCAAAGCATTTGTAGAAAGCCAAAATATGCCTCATATGCTCTTTGCTGGACCTGCAGGGGTAGGCAAGACTACATTGGCCCTTATTGTCGCAAAACAGCTATTTAAAGATAATTGGAGACAAAATTTCCTTGAGTTAAACGCATCAGACGAACGTGGTATTGATGTAGTAAGAGTCAAAGTCAAAGATTTCGCAAGGACAAAAGCATTAGGCGATGTCCCGTTTAAAATAATCTATCTAGATGAATGTGACGCTTTAACAAAAGAAGCACAACAGGCTCTAAGGCGTACTATGGAGAACTATACACAAACATGTCGTTTTATCCTTTCATGCAACTATTCATCAAAAATAATAGACCCTATACAGTCAAGATGTGCTGTATTTAGATTTAGACCTATTCCTAAAGAAGAAATATTCAAAATAATCGATAAAATTGCAAAAGATGAGGGAATATCGATCCAAGAGAATGGAAAAGAAGCATTATACAATATTTCACATGGCGACTGCAGACGTGCAGAGAATATATTGCAAAGCTGTTCTGCATTGTATAAAGAGATTGATGAGAAAATAATTTATGAACTTGCATCATTCGCAAAACCTGAAGAACTCAAGGAAAGCCTAGAATTGGCTATTGCAGGCAAATTTATTGATGCTAAAAATAAACTTCTTGATGTCATGCTAAAATATGGCCTTTCTGGTATAGATGTCATTAAACAAATCCAGCAGGAGATATGGAGCTTAGATATAGATGATAGAAAAAAAGTAGATCTTATTGACAAATGTGGTGAGATTGAATTCAGAATGGTTGAAGGTAGTGATGAATTCATCCAATTAGAAGCATTATTAAGTCATTTTCTAACTACAAGTCAAGATTAAGATTAGAAATGTAATTAACATAATTATTTTATAAAAAACACAAAGAAAATATAAAAAAATATAATATTCTTTAATTCTTCTACATCAATGCAGCTTAAGTATCTTCCTAAGCAGCATGCTAAATACAATTGAGAATATGATATAAGTTCCAAGCCATCCAACTTCCCAACCAAATAGATTTAATACTATTTTCTTAGGATTACCGACATCAATCTTCTTTATGTCTCTACCTTCAAATTTAGTATTATCTGGCTTGATGTAATTCTCTTCATCAACCATGACAGAAACTCGATATTCTGTTGCATTATTTACCAAATAGACTACATCATAAGTTCCTTCTTCCACTGCTTTAAATCTAAATGATAATTCTTTTGACATTATCCTCTTTGCATTCTCTTTCTCAAGAAGAATAATACTATTATTTATCGGCGGAGGAATAACTTCAATATCGCCATAAACATTCTTGTTAAAAGTCACAACCATATCAAACTCTTGATCAGGCTGTATTGGCAAGTATGCAAAATTAGAATTTAACCAACCAAATACTAGAATAATTGGTATGAATGTAATTAAAGTTGGCTTCATGCTATGCATCATATATTTCATATTTTTTTCCATAGCCTGCTTTTGCATCTTCATCATCTTCTCAGGATTATCTTTAAATGCCTTCATTTCCTTCTGAGCACCCTTGATATCAGCCTTCAATGTCTTCATAAGCTCCTGATCAGTCATGTACTTATAGATTATAGTTATCATTATAGAAAGTATAAACGAAATGAGAACTATAGCAAGAAATGGATCCATTTTTAGTAACGGATTTAATATTGTATCAAAAATCATCTTAACACCTCTCGTCCCCAAATATCACTTTATATATTACCATGAATATATTATTGTAAAAACATAATTACAAGATAAAAAAGAATCATTGACTTTATATATTTAACTATCCACCCATGAACTTTTTCATCATTGGATTCATGTCCATCATATGTTGTTTAGCTACTTCTTCATATAATTTATAGATAATCATGACTGCTAGTAATATACCAGTTCCTCTACTAAGTGCACCAAGAAGGTCTGCTGATGCTGCTAAGAAACCTACTAATACAGCCCCCATTATTGTCAAAGGCTGTATATACCTATCAAGTAGCCTTTCTAAAACCCTTTGATCATTCCTAAAACCTGGTATTTGTAGTCCATATGCAGATATCTGTTTTGCTTGAGACTTTGCATCCATCCCTGATGTCTGCATCCAAAAATATGAGAATACTACTGCTCCACCAATCATGAATGCTAAATAAGACATTGCATGAAGCACATCTATTGTCTGTAAACTTGTACTAAATATCTTTTCGAGTAAGTTTGGAGGATGTATCCATGCTATAAAACCAGATTGAGGGGTATTTCCACTAAAAGTACCAAGTATTGGATGTCCCCATTTCTCAAGGAGTCTAGCCCATAACTGAAAATTAGCCATTAATGCAGCTATAAGTATTACTGGGATATTTGATGTATATATGAAGTTTAAAGGCCATCTGACACCTTGCCCACGAATTCTTCCAAAAGACAATGGGATCTCAACTTTCATAGCTTGACCATATACTGAAATAGCAAATACGAATAATGTTGCAAGTATTGCACCTAATTGGAAAAATGCTTGATCTGGAAGCCCTCTTCCAAGGAATTGAAACATTGCTGGAATTGCTCCTGCTGCAACATCTGGATTAATGAGCGATGGGAAAGGATTAAGTGCCCTTAGGAAAATTCCTTGTGATACTCCTGCTGCAATAAACAAGCTTATACCTGATCCAAAACCCCATTTGCTGATAACTTCATCCATAAGTATTATCATATAACCGCCAAGTATCAATTGGAATACAAGTATCAATTGTAACATAAAAAATGATGTGCTTCCCACTGGTGGAGGAAGTCCTCCCATGAATACATATATGAAAGCTTCAAATATTACAAAAAATATTGCCATGATCTTCTGTAATGCCTGGAATTTCTTTTTACCTTCAGGATTTGTAAGATCAAATTTCAATATACCTGAACCATTCAATAACTGCAAAACGATTGAACCGGTAACGATAGGTCCAATACCCAAAGAAATGATACTTCCAAAACTAGCACCAAGTATGATTGATAAATATTCAAATTGACTAAGTGCACTTTCACCAAGTCCAAATAATGGGATATGTCCTAATATAAAGAAAGCTACAAGAATAATTAAGGTCCATTTTAGTTTCTCCTTGAATGGTAACCGTTTTTGTGTTGGTGACTTGACTTCAGGAAGATAACTGCTAATCCTCTCGATAAGTGACATTTTAGTTCTCTACACTATCCTCTTCAGGTGCGCTTTTAGGAGCTTTTTTAGAGACTTCATCTGGAGATTTATCATTTTTCTCCTCTGAAGATTTTTCTTTAGAAGCTTTAAGTACTGTAACACTTCCTTTTGCTTCTTTAATCTTCTCTACAGCTCTTACAGAAGCGTAATCGACTGTGATTTTATAAGCTTTATTGACTTTTCCAGTTCCTAGTAACTTATTAATCCCGAAATCAGATAGATTAATATCCGTCTTATCTGTCTTTAGTTTTGAAATATCAGAAACATTGATTGCAACTACCTTGGGCTTTGTTGATTTAGATTTAAAACCATACATTCCTAAACGTCGTTCTTTCCAAATTGAAGGCTTATTTGTATCTCCTCTTTTCCCAGTGCCAGCATTACCTACGCCTCCCCTGTTTCCAGCACCCCTATGTTTCTTCATAGCTCCCCAACCATGGGTTGTGCCTCCTCTCTGTCTTACTGACTTTTTTCTTTTTGATGTAACCATTTTAATTTTAACCTTATAATTTAAACATATAATCTAGTTAAGATTAATTTACCATTTTTTTAATGAGATCATTAATCTTATCTTTTCTATAACCTAAAGCCCCACCGACACTAAAAGAAACTTTTATTCCTTTTCGTTCAAATCCGCCTTTTGGAGGATGTAACTTATAGATTTTCTTTTCTTTTGAGATTGCACTTGCTTTTGATTCAAGTAATTTCATTACTTCATCACTTACTTCTCCCCAAGTGATATAATCTTTAGCTTTCTTAAGCATGCCAAGATAATTTGCTTGTTTAGGTATGATAATAAGATTATGTTGATTATTCAAATTAAGCATTTTAAGTGTATCTTTAATGCTACCATCTATCCTTCTACCGCCTCTAATACGAAGAACCGCAACATTCACTGAATTCTCTTTGGATCCAAGTTTTGAAGCTGGAGCTTCTGTTTTGGAAACAGCTTTAGGTTGTTCTTTTTCAACAGATTCTACTGGTGCATCTTTATTAACTTCTTCGCTCATTCTTTATCACTTGCCTTTTTATTTCCAGTTACAATGGATAATTCTTTTTCTTTTTTAGCTGATAACTTATATTTATTTAATTTTTTCAATGCTGCAACGCATGCTTTTACAAGATTTGTCTTTGTGCCTGTTTGTCCGACACTTTTTGACCATACATCTTTAATTCCTGCTAATTCAAGAACTTTTTTGCATTCTTTTTCTACAATTAAACCTTTTCCTACTGGAGCAGGCATAAGTGTCAATCTTACAGATCCACATCTTCCACTCACTTCAAAAGGAATTGAATGTGGTTCTGTTGTTGAGGAAAGCCAGCTTCCTGACCCTCTTTTAATTTGGAATAAATTTAATTTTGCAGTTCTGAAAGCTTTTTCACGAGCAGGTACTGTTTCTTTTGCTCTTGCATAGCCTACTCCTACATAACCATCCCTATTTCCGACAACAGCCATAGTAGCGAAGCTTGGTTTATTACCTTCTTTAGTCTTCTTTTGTGTTTGCTTAAAGACTCTTCTTGCTCCTCCGCCAAATTTACCTTTGCTCTGTCCTATTAATAATAATTCTGACTCAAGAGATGGAAATAAAAAATCAATAATTTCAACTTCAAGTATACGTTTTCCTGAAGCAAAGATTTCATCAATATCAGTAATTTCTCCACTTTTGACTTTTTTACCGAGCTCAGTTTTAGGAACCCATCCTTCAAGTTGTTTCTGTTGTCTTTTCTCAACATTAGTCCTAGCAATTTTATCTTCATCTAGTTCTTTAACATCTAAAGTATCTTTCTTTACTTGAAGTTCAGCTTTTTCTGCAACTTCAACTGCTACATCTTCTGTAGTTTCTGTAGCTTTTGCAGTAGTATCAGTAGTTTCTGCAGCTTTTGCAGTTTCTTCCTGTTTTCCCTTCTTCTCAACTGGAGTATCTTTCTCAGCCATTAATTAACACCTTCTATCTTTGATTTTATCTCGTCAACATGATTTTGGATTGATTCTGGTTTAATACTGTTCTTTAAATAAAGTGAATATAATTTATTATATTTCTCATTATTTTCTTTTTGTAATTTCTCTGCATACTGTTGTATATGTTTTCCATTTAATCTATCTTCCCCAGGGAATGATTTCTCATTAGCAGGTATTTCAATACCGCCATCAATGACTCCCTTTGTCACTGCATATATTCGTGAATGATAAACTGAACGTTTTTTACCCATATCAAGTATTGCTTTCTTAACTTTTCCTGAAGTTTTCTTTGCTAGTAATAATCCTAAAAGATATGCACAAGGCATATTTGTTCTTGAACCCTTCCATCCTAGTTTCTCAAGAGATTTTGTAGACACTGCACATAATATTTTATCACCTTTAGGATCATAATCAACTAATTGTGCAATTATATTTTTAGAGCTTACCCTAACAACTAATCTTGGAAGACCAGATTTTAATAATCCTAATCTTGCACCATAATCAGTTTTAGCTTTTCTTCTATATTCCTTGAAAAAATGTTTTTCTGCCATTTTTATTTAGACTCTTTAATTATTAAATTATGTTCATTTAAGTAGGTCTTCATGTGTCTTTGACTTCTGAAGAATCCTCCTTTTGCTTTATTAGCTAAATTCCTATATACTTTATTTGATATAAGCCCCTTAGCTTTTAATGCTTTAAGTAATTCTCTTAATTTTCTTATTTTATTAATCCAAGTTTCTTTTTTGTTTAAACGTGCATTTGCAGTTCCTTTTCTTGAACCTTGACCTTTTTGTAGGCCTTTTCTTTTTTGACCCAGTTTTGCACGAGCTCTTCCTCTTGAACTTTCATGTGATGATTTAATTGATATAACTCCTGTACCGATTAAACCTTTAATATCAGCCTTTGTAATTGATTCTTTTATCTCTGTAAGACTTTCAGTATCAAAACTAACTTTTTTAGGTGCACATTTCATAATTTGTGCTGCTAGTCTTCTTTGAAGTGTTAAATTAACCATTTTTACATTCCGCCGTCCTTCTTAGTCAATAATTTATCTTTTTCTTTCTTTTCTGTTTCTTTTTTCTCATCATCAGACTTTTCTTCGTCGGACTTTTCATCTTTCTTGGTCTTAGCTTTTTTATCAAGCTCTTTTTGTTTACTTTCTTTTTTCTTCTTCAATTCTTCTTTTACTGTTTTTCTTTGTTTTAATTTTTCTTCGACCTTTGAAATGAAATCATCTTTAACATTTATAACTGTAAGTTTAAGTTCTTGTACTTTTTTCATCATCTCAACTTTTTTTCTTAATCCTAGTTTTGAACTGAAGATAATCTGAGCATTCTTTTCTTTAGCCATATCTAAATCATTCTGATTCTTAACAACTACAATATTTAATTCTTTTGAAGGGGTTCCATGACCAACTTTAACAGCTTTCCCATATCCTGAAAAGCCAAGCCTAAGTTTGTTATGAAGTCCTCTTGGCTTTCTCCATGGATTAGCCAATCTTTTTAATTTGTAACTGTTATATCGTCTGAATTTTTTTGACATGATTAAAACACCCTATATTTAAACTTCTTTACCTGCTTTATGTGTAATATATATTCCATCTTGGAAAATTCTCCTATCACGATTAGTTATCCGTGTTAACTGCTCAATATCAGCAGCAATCTGTGAAACTTTTTCAAGATCAGGACCGCTCACTTCAATGATATCCCCTTTAAGTTCCACTTTAGGTCCTTCTTTTAACTTAAGTTCCCTAGGTACTTTTTCTCCAAAGAGATTTTTAACTACAAGTTTATTATTTGCAATTGCAACATTCATTGGGAAGTGACTTGAACATATTTTCAATGTATAAACAAAACCTTCGCTAACTCCTTTAATCATATTTTTTATATGGGCTTTTATTGTAAAAAGATTTCTTTTATCATAAATATTATATCCTTTACAAGAAACAATTAAACTATTTCCTTCTTGTGTGAAATCAAATCTAGGCATATTAAATACCTTAGTGACTTCTGAGGAATCCTTCTTGATAGTAATTTGGCTTCCATCGACAGATAATGTCACATCTTCAGGTACTTCAACCTTATCTTTGAATTCTTTTATTCTCATTTTAATAAGTTAGCCTGTAAATAATGCTTAATAACAATAAGCAATAAGCCTTCCTCCTAATTTCTTCTCCTTTGCTTCTTTATTTGTAAGAAGCCCGCTTGAAGTTGAAACAATCATTAAACCAAAACCTCTTGCAGGTAAATATCTCTGTTCATATTTTTCTATTTCTGAATTCTTTACCTTAAATCTAGGTTTTATTGCTCCACAATGATTTATCTGATCAATAAGTTCAATTGTAATTTTGCCGCCTTGCCTATTTTCTTCATATGTAACTTTTCCAACATATTCATTCTTTTCTAATATTGACAAAGTTGCCTTAATCATTTTTGATATTCCATATATCACTATCTCTTTCTTTGATACTTTTCCGGCATTGTCGATTTTCGATAAACATGCTGCTAATGGATCATTACATGACATTTTTGAACCTCAATTATATTTTTTGAAACCTATTTTTGTTGCAATATCTCTAAAACATTGTCTGCATAAGTTAAGACCATATTTACTGACGTGACCTCTAATTCTTCCACATCTTCTGCATTGCTTTTTTGCTATGCCGCATGTCCTTTCCTTAGGCGCATTGTTCTTTATGTATTTGCCTAATTTGGGCTGTTTGACTTTAAGTTGTTTGAAAACTTTTTTGTAATTGCTAGTTGTCATCTTATGCCTCAACCTCTACATTATATTCTTTACCCATGAATTGTATTGCATCTTCTTGTGAGATGTTATGTTTCTTACCAATTTTTTTATTATTGGACTTATGTTTTATTGAAAATCCTGGTCTTTTTAATGTTATACACATTTCAAATCCAATAATTCCAATTTTAGGATCATATTCAAGTCCAGGAACATCAATATATTCATGAATTCCAAAAGCGATATTCCCATTATTATCAAAAGATGATTTTTTTAATTTATTCTCTTTTGCTTTTATGCATCTTGTCAATAAATCTTTTATCTTTTGCTTGTCCCTGATTGTTATCTTTGTACCAACAGGAAGACCAGGTCTTATTCCCCAACTTGGTATACGCTTCATTGTTATTGTCTTTATTGGTTCTATCCCAGTCATATTCTTAAGTAGCATCATTCCTTTTTCTAATAGGTTTTGATCTTTACCTGCACCTACATTAAAGGTTATCTTCTCTATTTTGATTTCTCTCATGTCTGCCATTTTTCTATTGCACTTTAATTTCTGCTTTGTCTTTTCCTAAAACAAATACGAATTTTTTTAATGTTTCATAAATTTGATCAGCTGTTTCACTTTTGAAAAATACTTTATTTCCTTCAATTTTTTGGATTAAACCTAAGGAACCAATATGTTTTCCACCTATAAGTATAACATAACTCCCTTCACTTAATGATAATTGTTTTTTTATCTTTTGTGAAGGCAATTCTACTAATAATGAATCTGATGTCTTATATTTATCTTCTTTCACAGGTATGTTTCTATTATTTAATGTATTAATCTGTGTTAAGCCTTTTTTTATCTTTGTCTTGTTCATTACTTTAGACAATACAAGATTAGCTTCCTTTTCATCTATTTCAATAACTCCTATTTTTCCTCTAGGATTTAATATAACCCTATAATTTTTCTTTAATTTTGGTAAAGTTATAACATCCATAAAACCTACTAAATGATGGATATTTTTTACCGGTTTGCTATTAACCAAACAATCTTTATTATTAATTATAAGTTGTGTATCTTTTGTTATTGTTGCGATTTTAAGATCTTTCTTTAGTATATGGTTAATTGATATTCCTAGTGAAAACGGATGTGCACCTGGTTGAGGACGAGTAACAAATACGTTCTCCTTTCTAGCAACGTCCCATGTTTTTGGTGTGTTCAATGATTTAAGATGTCTTTTTACCATTTTTTTAAGCCTCTTTAGCTTTTGCTTTCAGTCTCTTTTTGTCTGATAAGTCAAGTTCTGTTATTTGAAGATTTGAAGGTTCTAAAGGGATTAAACTTTTAGTGCCATCTTTTCTTACTAAATCTATACCAGCAACATAAATCTTTGAATATTTTGTTGAAACACGATCAATTTTTCCTAATTTTCCCTTATATTGTCCACGAAGAACTTTTATTTTATCTCCTTTTTTAGCACGGATTGAACGTTTTGAATATTTTTGTCTAAGTTCTTTGGAAATATTTATTGAGACGAACTTACCCAGTACATGAAGTGGCGCATTATATCTATATTTACGCTGTTTTCTCGTTTGTGTACTTGCTTTCCATGTTTTTGCAAAAGTTTGTTTCATTTTTCCACCTAAACAACAATATTAGCTAATTTTGATACAGGACTCCATCGTTCACATACTTCTTTTGCAACAGGTCCTTTGATTAATGTTCCTTTTGGATTACCTTTATTATCTTTAAGGATAATACATGAATTATCTTCAAACTTGACTCTTGTTCCATCAAGCCTTCTGAATTCTTTTTTCTGTCTTACAATAACTGCAAAAACAACTTGTTTTCGAATATCTTGCTTTCCGGACTTTACTGCGACTTGTACTAAATCAGCAACACCACCAGAAGGTTTTCTACCTTTTGTAGTTTTTGCTCCCACTATTGAAGTAACTTTCACAATTTTTGCTCCAGAGTTATCACATGTTTCCATAACAGTTCCAACTAGGATTCCACCAGTTACTTGAGCTTTTATTGCTTTCATTCTTACTCTTCTTTCTCCTTAACTTCTTCTTGATCTTCATCAGATTTAGCTTCTTGAACTGGTGCTTTTTCTTCTACTTTTTTTTCTTCTTTAGCCAGTTTTTTCGCTTTTTCTTCTTTTTCATGATTTACTATTTTCTGATCATCTTCAATAGATTCTTTTTTAATCATATAATCTTTTGAATGTCCAAGATTTTTAATAATAACGAATTTTTTAGTTTTACTTATAGGCCTACATTCTGCAATAATTACCCTATCTCCTATTTTTGCACTTATTACATCAGGATTATGTGCAGCTACTTTTGTCTTTTTTTCTGTGAAACGTTCAAACTTCTTGACAAAATGCCTTGTTTTCCATGAAACCTTTACTGTCCTATGTGTATCTTTAGATACAACTATTCCTGTAAATGTTCTTCCATGAAGCTTTAGTCCGCCTGTGAAAGGACATTTTATATCACCAGAACCTGTATCAGGAAGAGACTTTCCTTTAAGGTTTTCATGTTGTTCTTTCATGATCTTTCTTATTGCTTCATTCATTTTTTATCCTCAGTTTGATACGGTTTTCGTTTGTCTTGATTATATCTTTCCCACATATCTTTTTATTATTGATTGTAAATGTTATTTGATTTTTTACCACTGTTTTTCTTTTAGTTGATGTTTTTATTTCAAATGTTTCTTTTGTTTCATTGATGATTGTTCCAGAGAGCCCGACCAATGATTTATTCGAACTTTCAACAATTTCTATTTGTTGACCTATGAAACATTGTATCATGCCTTGAAGCTTTTTCATCTCCTTACCTTAACGACGATTGTTTGTTCAGGAAACCCTTCAGCCACCAAAAACGATTTAACCTTGAGGTGATGATCACCTTGCAGTTCAATTGTTTCTGTTTTATGACAGCCACCGCAAGCGAATTTGTTCTTGAGTTTCTTTGTGAGTTCCTTCAAATCGATTTCTCTTTCATTGAGTCCCTTAATGATTGTATATGTTTTTCCAAATTTTCTTTTCTCAAGAGTCACTGAAATCTCTTGATCTTGCTTAGTGATGTTTTCCCAAACACTAAGCTCCTTTGGTAATCCTGTTATTGGATCGATTTCAACCATTTAGTTAATTCTCCTTGTTCTCCTTATTTTCTAATTCTTGAGTTAATCTTGCAATAGTTCGTTTAGTATTTCGAACAAGCGCAGGACTTTTTATTGATGTTCCTGCAGCAATTTGAGTATTATATTTAACCATTTCTTTACGAAGCTCTGTTAATTTAGTCTTAATATCTTCAATACTGAGTGCTTTAACCTGTTTTGCTTTCATTCTTTCTTATCCTCTTTTTTTGATTCGGATTTTTCAGATTTCTCTTTTACTTCATCAACAGGTTTTTCTTTATTTTCTGATTTTTTATCTACTTTCTTATCTTCTACTTTTTCATCCTTTTTTTCATCTTTCTTTGATGATTTCTTTGATGATTTTTTTGCTTTTTTATCCTTTACTTCTTTCTCTTCTTTTGCTTTTTTTATATCTTTTATTTCTTTTTCTTCAGTCGTCCTAGGTTTCTCTTCTTCTAAAACTTCTATCCTTTCATCAACCCTGTCCGGAAGTTTTAATTCAGGTGGCATGATCCTTACTTGAATACCTACAATACCTGTCTTTAATCTTGCTTGAGCATATGCTTTTCTGATTCCTGAAACAGCAATATCCCCTGACTTTTTCAAATAACCTTGATAAAATCTCCAACGTTTAGCTCTACTGCTTGGTATCTTTCCTGATATAATAATTTCAACACCTTGTGCTCCCATATCCATTACATCTGACAAGGTTTTATGTCCTATACCTTTAAATTTAGATGATCCAAAACGCTCTAATGAAGACGCTATTCTTTCTGCAACAATTTTTGCATCAAGCATAGGTTTCTCAACTTCAATAATTTCTATTTGTGGATTTTCTAATTTGAATTTTGACTTAAGTGTCTTTGTAAGTTTTTGTATATTCTCTCCCTTTCTACCTACAACAAGTCCAGGTCTGGAAGCATATATGACTATCTTCTCACCAAGAGGAGTTTTTATTATTTTAGCACGTGAAAAACCTACATTCTTTAGGCTTTCTGAAATGAATTCAGCTACTTGGAACTCTTTTACTATATCTCTGATGAATTTTGTTTCAATCATTTTTCGTTTCCTTTATTGATTTCCTTCTTTGTTATCTTTTTGTAATGATTCTGGATTAGGATTTGATTTCGGTACAACCTTCACTTCTGGTTTAACTTCCGGCTTAACTTCTGGTTTAGTTTCTGATTTAACTTCTTGTTTTACCTCAGCAGGCTTTGCTTCTGTTTTTGAAACTGTTTCTGCTTTTGGTTGAACTTTTTCTTTTTTATCTTGTTTTTTTACTGCTGCTTCCTTAACTATTATTTCCACATGGCATCTTTTTGCTCGTCTTCTATGTTGTCTTCCATAATGCCATACTGCAGGAGCTTGTTTTGCTGAAATATGCTCTATTATTAATCCTTTTGAATTAAGTCCCTTAAAGAGAGCATTTGATTCTGCTGAATTAACAATCTTTAATATTTCTGTACATGCCTTAACAGGATATCTTCCAGCAAGTATGTTTCCTCTTCTATGACCTACACCATCTGTAAATCTTTTGAAAGGAATTGGACTTTTCTTAATGATTGCTTCTTCTAATTTTGCTTTTGCTCGTGCAATTGAGTCTCCTCTGATATAATTGCTAATTTCAATTGCTTGCTTAAATGAAATAGGCATATCTCTACCTAATGCTTTTACAGCATCTTTTTGCTCTTTTTGGAATGAATATCCGTATTTCATTTTGTTTATTTCGTTATTTTATTGATTTTATCTTACTGATAATGCTGAACTTGATCTTGTAGCTCCTACTCCAGGTGCACTATGTGTTGTTGATTTTCTTGTTAATGCAAATTCCCCGAGTACATGCCCTACCATCTCAAAAGTTACTGCAACTGGGACAAATTCTTTTCCAGTGTGGACTTTGATTGTTTTTCCAAACATTATCGGTAATATAATCATATCTCTACAATGTGTTTCAATATTACTTTCATTTTTCTCAATTTTTTTAATTAAACGCTTTTCTTCTTCAGTAAAGCCTCTTTTGATTTTACGTCTTAATCTTGCAGGAACTATTTCTGCAAAACTATCTAATGAAAGCTCTTTGAGTTCTTCCTCACTCTTTCCTTTGTATGTGAACTCTTTCTTAATCATGTATTACACCTTTTACTTTTTTCTCCTTCCTGTTCTTCTTGCCGCTATCATACCGACTTTTCTTCCAGGTGGAGCATTTCTTGATATAGGTCTTGCTTTTGATTTTCTTGATGAATGTTTATTACCAAATGGATGGTCTACAGCATTCACCGAAGCTGCACTGGACCTAGGATATAATTTATTTCTTGCACGCATCTTATGCATTTTTGTTCCTGCTTTCAAGAAAGGTTTATCTGTCCTTCCTCCACCAGCAATAACGCCTATACTTGCTCTGCATTGTGCATTGAATTCTTTTGTCTTCTTTGAAGGTAACATTACAACAATTTTATCTCCCTTCTTTCCAACAACTTTAGCAAATGTTCCCGAAGCTCTAACGAATTTTCCGCCATCTCCTGGAACTTGTTCAATATTATGGATTAAAGCACCTTCAGGAATATTTTTCAAAGGCATAATATTTCCTTGTTTTGCTTCTGCTTTATCTGCAACTGCTATTTTTTGTCCTACACTAAGTCCTTCTGAAGCAATTATAATTCCTTCAGATTTATCTTCATAAACAACATGAGCCAAAGGCGCAGTGTGTCCTTGACAATGTATAAAATGAGCGATTGTACCTGTACTATCCTTTAATTGCGGATGTATTGGTTTACCAACAAACCTAAAACTAGGGGATTTATATGTAGGTGAACCCTTTCCCCTTGCTTGCTGAATTATTCTTTTTCCCATTTTATGATCACATTAAACCTAAGTTAGTTGCTATATCGATTGCTGGTGTTTCAGCACTAAATGATACATAAGCACGTTTTTTATTATCTCTTATAAGTGTATTGACCTTCATTACTTTTGCGTTGAACATTTTTTCAATTGCTACTTTTATTTCTGATTTTGTAGCTGTTCTTTGTACTACAAAAATCAATGTGTTTTCACTTTCCATCAACCTTAATGACTTTTCAGTCGATAACGGATTGATTATAACTTTGTCAATGTCCATTTTTATTCCTTCTTAACATCTGATTTTGATGTTATTTTTGATAATTGGGATTTTGATACTTTTTTCTCAGTTTTAACTGTTTTTTTAACTTCAGTTTTCTTCTCAGTTTTAGGTTCTTTTTTAACTCTTTCCTCTGTGAATAGTTTTTCTTGTGATATCTTATCTATTGCTGATTTTGAAAAAAGAACCATTCTTCCTGGTTCTCCACCAGGAGCAAGTGATGAAGTATTCAAATTTTCAGCTTGAACAACTTCAAAACCCAAAATATTAGATATTGATTTTGTTACAGGTGAATTTCCTGCAGTAACAAGTAATAATCCTCTTTTAGTTATTTTTCTTCTTCCTCTTGCTTTTCCTTTTCCTGCTCTTATTTTTCTTACACTTGTTCTAGATAATTCATCTTTAAATCCTAATTTTTCAAATATAGCTACTAACTCTTTTGTTTTTGATATATTTTCTATCTCTTCACTTACAATAAAAGGATAAGATTCAGGGACTTTATGACCATGATCAGATACGATCTCTTTATTAAGTGATGCAGATAAAGCAGATCTGATTGCCAGTCTATTTTCTTTTGCATTAATTTTTTTATCAAATATTTTTTCTGATTTAGGAGGATGAGCTCGTCTTCCACCAACAGTGCCAGGTGCTACAGCAGCAACCCAATTGAATCTTGTACCTCGACTTGACATTATTTTTCTAGGTACACGTGAAATACCAGAACCATAACCCCCTCTATAAGCATGCCTTCTTCGTGAAAGGTTAGCTGAAGCTCTCATACCAGCGTCGGGTTTTGCACCATAAGCTTGTCTGCCATTAGCTTCTATTGTACTAACAGCTCTTTTTATTATATCAGGACGTATTTGTTCAGAAAATACTTTAGGTAAATCTACAGATCCTTTTTCGCTTCCATCAATTGAAATTAACTTTAGTTTCATCTTTCGTTTTACCTTCTTTGTTTTGAAATTAGACTTGTCCTTAATAATTGTATTGAATCAGTTTTCTTTTTCTTATTAGGTCTTAATGCAGGAGTTATTCTCAACATCCTCTTCCTGTTTCCAGGTATTGAACCCATAAGAAGTATATATGTAGATTTTACATTACCATACCTTACAAATCCTCCTTTAGGATTTATTTTATTAGGATCATCCCCAATAAATATAATAGATTTATTATTCTCTGTTCTTAAATGATATCCTGTCTGACCTGCATGTGCTACCCTATACATAAAATGCTGTTGACCGCACCATGGACCAAGTGAACCAGGTCCTCTCTTTGTTTTCTCTGAATTATGATGTCGAAGTCCTACTCCAAATCTTTTTACAGAACCTTGAAATCCCTTACCAGATGTAACACCATGAATATCAACTAAATCATTTACCTTAAAAACTTCTGAAATTGCAATTTCTTTACCAAGCCTTTCTTTAGCAAGAGCCAACTGCTCCTCTTTTGAACCACCAACATCTAATTCAAATAATTCAGGCTTCTTTTTAGCCAAAGAAGTAAGTTTTGGTTGTGTATAAACAATTAATCTTAATTCGTCAAATTCTTGATCTTTAATTTCCTTTGATTTAGGAACAATTATTTTTCGACCAAGTTCTTTATCGAGTTTATCAGCAAAAATGTCAGAAGAAGGAGTTAAGCAGCCATCAGTTAGTTTGTAAAAACGAATTCCTGCCACTTTCAGCGGCGGACATTCGAGCACTGTAACGGGTTTTGTAACGACCAGGTTTTTTGCAAGTGCATTAGCCCCAGCGTCTTTCACCGCAACATGTGTCATCCCAACTTTATATCCTGAAAAGCCATTAACAGGAAGTTCTGACGAGATAATTTTAGCATTAACTCTAGGAGTTTCCTTACGAGCCCTTTTTCTAGGCCAGTATTGCATGC
>CAZOOV010000015.1:0-47499 GCA_964581515.1 uncultured Methanosarcinales archaeon
GCAACGGTAGGTCTGTATGCTCCGAATCTTCTGGGCTACACGCGCGCAACAATGGATAGGACAATGGGATGCAACTCCGAAAGGAGAAGCTAAACCTCGAAACCTTATCTTAGTTTAGATTGAGGTTTGTAACTCAGCCTCATGACACCGGAATCCCTAGTAATTGGTCTTCATCATGGACCAGTGAATATGTCCCTGCTCTTTGCACACACCGCCCGTCAAACCAACCGAGCATGGCTTGAGTGAGCTGTAGTTTTTTTGATTGCATCGAACTTAAGTTAAGTAAGGTGGGTTAAGTCGTCACAAGGTAGCCGTAGGGGAACCTGCGGCTGGATCACCTCCTTTTCTTTTTTTCTTAAGAGTTTATTCTAAAGGAAGAAAGGAACTCGAACACAATTCTGTTGTTCAAACAAGTCTATTGATATATTACACGACTCTTTTTTCATACATTTTATTGGCATTCCCAAGGGGCTGTAGTCCAATCTGGTAGAACGCTTCCCTTGCACGGAAGAGGCTGTGGGTTCAAATCCCGCCGGCTCCATTTAGTGCCTTATTCAAATTCATAATTCATACATGATCATCATACATAATTATGTTGATTATATTTATTCATGTTAAACTTTATCATTTCATATTCATTTAATCACAAATGACTCACGCACGTTTGTCGTGCTGCAATTCGCATCCTGACCCGATGCGGCTCAAGGATTGAGAACAATCGACGACTACCATAATCATTTTGATTATGTGTACAGTATTCCTTTGCATATTCATGTTCAGTGAGATCATCATAGGTGGAGCAGAAAAGTTCCTACGCCATTTGGTGGAAGACTTGGCTCGGTAAGATGAAGAAGGACGCGACAACCTGCGAAAAGTTTCGGCGAGGCGGATGTAGCCTTTGAACCGAAAATTTCCGAATGCGACCTCGCATTAGGTCCGAAAGGACAAGCAACCCGGTGAATTGAAACGTCTTAGTAACCGGAGGAAAAGAAATCAACCGAGATGCTGTTAGTAAGTGCGACTGAAAACAGCTTAGGGCAAACTGAATCGCTGCAGTAATGTAGTTGAGATGTGGTTTATGACTATCTTTTAATCCTAATTAATTTAGCAGAAGTTACCTGGAAAGGTACACGATAAAGGGTGAAAGTCCCGTACGCAAAAGTTAATGGATGTGATAGTATCAAGAGTACTGTTCGTTGGATATCGAGCAGGAATACAGGTGACATTAACATCTAACCCTAAATACTCACCGAGTCCGATAGCATACGAGTACAGTGATGGAAAGTTGAAAAGAACCCTTAGCAGGGAGTCAAAAGACTCTGAAACCAAATGGTTATAGTAAGATACGGCATTACGGTGTTGTATCGTCCGTTTCGAATAACGGGCCAGAGAGTTTATTTATGTGGCAAGGGTAAATCTTTTTCAAGATGTACCCACAGGGAAACCAATTTTCCGCAGTTTACGAGGGATATGGTATGAAAGTGCCATCTAGTCACATGGGTAAGACCCGAAACCGGTCGATCTAATCCTGGGTAAGGTGAAGTCAAGGTAAAACTTGGTGGAGGCCTGAAGAGGTTCTACGAGCAAGTGTTCTTCTAACCTGGGACTAGGGGTGAAAAGCCAATCGAGACCGGAGATAGCTGGTTCCTACCGAAGTTGGTCGAAGTCAAGCGTTGATCGAGATAGTAATAATTGTAGAGCTACGGATACGAGATTTAGGGGGAGAAATCCCTCGGTTTTTTGTCCAACTCCGAATGTTATTACGTTGTTGACATCAGCAGACGCCTATACGGGGTAAGCGCGTATAGGGAGAGGGGAACAACCCAGACCAAAGTTAAGGTCCCAAAATGCTAATTAAGTGTTAACGGGTTAAGAGTGCGCGTATTCCAAGACAGAGAGGAGGTTGGCTTAGAAGCAGCAAACCTTTAAAAAGTGCGTAACAGCTTACTCTTCTAGAGTACACGTCTCTAAGATGGACGGGGCTAAATTAGTTACCGATACTTTGGACAATTCAAAAAATTGTAGTAGGTAGGCGATCTGTCAGGGTAGAAGTTCTTCCGAGAGGGAGGGTGGACCTGGTAGATATGAGAATTCTGGCGATAGTAGGAACATAGTACTGTGAGAATCAGTATCGTCGAAAGGGCAAGGGTTTCTTGGCAATGTAGTTCAGCCAAGAGTTAGTTGATCCTAACCCATATCATAACTTGATAGAGGGGAAAGGGAAACAGGTTAATATTCCTGTACTTGTTAAGTATGTGCGGCAACGCAAGCTTTATTACTGACCCATCGGGATAGACCGACAGCTGTTGTTACTGCTGTTAATTGTCATAAACCAAGCGAGTATCATAATGATGAGACCTTGGTTAAAGTCAAGATGAGCGGTGTTTTGCATCGTTCGGTTAATATCTGGTGGCTGTGAAAAAGGAATAAAGATAGATCTTAATGAATCATACCCAGAACCAGCACAGGTGCCCCTAGGTGAGAAGCCTAAGACGAGAAGGGTACAATCTGCTCAAGGGAATTCGGCAAATTAGCCCTGTACCTTCGGTATAAAGGGTCCCTGAGGTTGTGTTCGAATGAATGCGATTTTAGGGTGCAATTACAAAGTCAGTCCGACTGTTTAACAAAAACTTAACTTTCTGCTAGCCTGTAAAGGTGCGTACAGAAGGTGACGTCTGCTCAGTGCTTGTACTTTAAGCTTCTTTCCAAGGAAGTGAAGAACAGGTAAACAGCGGGGGTAACTATAACTCTCTTAAGGTAGCGAAATGCCTTGCCGTTTGATTGACGGCCTGCATGAATGGCGTAACGAGACTGACACTGTCCCTGAGTAGAACCCTCCGAACAACTTTACTGGTGCAAAGGCCAGTGATTTCCAGTGGGAAGCGAAGACCCCGTGAAACTTTACTGTAGCCTGTAGTTGTGTTGCGGAATAAAATATATAGCGTAAGTGGGAGCCGTTAAAACAGAATCGCTAGGTTTTGTGTAGGCACCAATGTAACACCACTTATTTAATTGTGTGACACTCACTTGCAATGCAAGGACACCTATTGGTGGACAGTTTGGCTGGGGTGGCACTCCGTCGAAAATGTAACGACGGAGCCCAAAGGTCAACTCATTCCGGTCAGAAATCGGAAGGAGAGTGCAAAGGCATAAGTTGGCCTGATTGGATTTACAATAATCCTAGATCCAAACACGAAAGTGTGGCTTAGCGAACCTCAATACCTCCTTAATGGGGGTTTGAGATGACAGAAAAGTTACTCCGGGGATAACAGAGTTGTCGCGCCTGAGAGTTCATATCGACGGCGCGGTTTGCTACATCGATGTCGGCTCTTCCTATCCTGGCTGTGCAGAAGCGGCCAAGGGTGGGGGTGTTCACCCATCAAAAGGGATCGTGAGCTGGGTTCATAACGCTGTGAGGCAGTTAGTTTGATATCTACTGGAAATGTTAATGTCTGAGAGGAAGGATCATCCAGTACGAGAGGAACGATGATTCGACGCCACTGGTCTACCGGTTATCCAACAGGGTATTCGCCGGGCAGCTACGCGTTACGAGATAAATGCTGAAGGCATCTAAGCATGAAGCTTCCCTCAAAAAGAGACATTTAGAACACTCGTAGAAGACGAGTTTGATAGGACAGGGATGTAAGTACCAAGCTTCGGCGAGGTATTCAGTCTGCTGTTACTAACAGTTCATACTTTTACTTTTTTGCTCCACCTATTTTGGTCTCCTTTTTTTCTTATCTTCGGATGGGAAAAAGAGATTCACTGATTAGATTAAGGAGTTTACTCCTTTTTCTTTTCTTTTTTTCTTTAGAATATGTTTTATTTTGTTTTATCGGTTTGTTTTATCGTCAGTATAATATCTAGTCTGATTTATACTATTCTTTAGAGAAATTCATTGAATTTGAGAAATGTAGCGTTAGCTATCGACATTAATTATGTTTATAATCTATTCGATATATTTTTATACATAGTGATAACTACCTCTTTTATGTCATATAGTGATTTAGTCTATAGAATAAAAGAGTTTAAATGGTATCAAAAAATAAGGAAAATAAAATATGATTGCACTTTTAAGCCATTAATTTCTATGATTCCTGATGGTCAGTTTAGAATTCTTGATATAGGATGTTCTGAAATGATCTATGATGAATTGATTGTTAATGCACGTCCTGGTTCAACTGTCCAAGGGATTGATGTATTAGAAAGAAAGAGTGATTCTTCTTTAGCAGAAGGATTAAGCTTCCAGAAATATTCTGGAGGTGTGCTGCCTTATGAAGACTCTAGTTTTGATATTGTAATCATGATGGATATGCTTCATCATTGCGGAAATCCTCAATTCTATATCAGTGAAGCTGCAAGAGTTATTAATGATGAAGGAAATATTTTATTGCTTGATGGATCATGCAAGACTGCTTTTGGAGCTTACTTGTTTAAATTACAGGATTCTTTAAGAGGAAACCTATTTAACCCTTCTATGCAATCAACTAATCCAATACTTGAGCTGGATATTGAGAATATGGTTGGGAGATCAGGATTAAGTATTGAAGATAAACGTTATCATAGAGAATTCATGGGTGTTAAGCAAGTGATTTATAGTCTTTCTTTGCAGGATTAATTATTAATTGCTTGATTCTTGATCTTTCTTCCTGAAAAGAAGATCATTTTTATGGTCGATGATGCCTTTGCCGATTGCGCAGGCTGCACCTGCACTTGCATAACCAATAATGTATGCCCACTCTGCTTCAAGCCCACTGATTCTAAGAGTATAATGTAACATTCCTTTGAGTCCGCCGTTTAGCATACCCATAGGAACACCAGAAAGAATGAGTTTTGTTCCATCACTGAATTTATTCTTTATTTTGCTATAATCTTGTCTGTGAAAATAAAGATAAGCAGTTACATGAGCTGCACCAAATGTAATTCCTTTTGTAGCTAGTGTAATTGCTGCTTCAGCTTCAGGTCCATATCCATTGTTCTTTGCATAGAGAAGAGCTAAGAATGATGTTGCATAGCTGCTTATGCTTCCAATTGCGTAGCTTGCTATGTATTTTCTGCTTTCATCAGTTTTTGCAAGTTTTTTTACTATGTTCTCTAGATTCTTGAAGTGCATTTTAGATTGTATATAGTTAGTTTTTTGTTTTTAAGGACTTTTATCAATATTCTTGTAGCAGAATCTATATCTTTTGGGGGTATTTAGTGTTGTATGGTTTTGTAATCACTCTTGAGTAGTTAATAAACGAAAGATTTATAAATGATGGATTTTTCTATTGGAATATGTCCTATTTATTGAATATTTACAGTTTGGGGTTAAAAAATGCCATATGAATTAGCAGAACTTGAACCTATGGAAAAAAGAAAAGTATTGCATACTTCTCAGCTTTCAGATAATGAGAGACCAGAGGGTAGGTTTTTTCTTCTTAAAGGAGACCATAATACTTTTTTCTTTGAGAATCAAGGTGGTCATGGTATAATCTGTCCTCCTTTTGAGAGAGAACTTGCAGAACCATTGGATCAAGTTGTTGAATTTGTTCAAAGAATCTGTCCTGCAGTTCATGTATTGCATTTTCCTGAGTCTTATCTTGATCAATATGATCTTTTGATGTCAAAAACAGAGCCTGCAGCTAGAGAACATAGATTTTATCAGACACCTATGAGTGTTGATGCATATGATAGAAAATTGAAGAGATTTAAAAAATCAGGTTTTGAATATAGGCAATTAGGTTCTGAAGATATACTTGCAATGGAAGCGCTTATGAGAGAATGGTCAGAGGCGAAAAGGAATATTGCAGGAGCTAATGAGATTACTTCGGATTTGAGTAGCGTTCAGAGTATAGATGATTCTATTGAGAGATTACAGAAAATAAAAGCAGAAATAAATTGGCTTGATGCAATGATAAAGACTCCTGAAGAATATATGAAACTTATGTCACAACCATTGACTGCTTTTTATGGTACTTTTAGAGATGGAGAGCTTTTGGCTTATATTCATACTACTGGTAATGATTCTTTTCAATCGTTTCATTCAAGAGCTTCGCAAAGAGTGAACAGCTATTCTCCTCAAGAATTTGTTGATTTGTGTGTTGCTAAGGATTTTGTGAAAAGAGGAGTTGAAATATTTGATAGAGGATGGGTTAGTATAAGGGAAGGTATGCTTGGACTTATAGAATATAAGAAAAAATTTGGTGAACTTCAAAGAACTGTTGAGGTAAATTGGAATAATGTTTATCTTCATAAAGCTCCGGAATATAGGATGTTAGAAGCATTGCCATTTACTGATAGATTTAATGTAATTGGAAAAGATTAATTCTTTATTTTTATTAATATTTATCTTAAAATCTTCTTAATCTTATAGTTTTTCTAAAATAAATTCTTTGATGATTTTTTTGCATGTATTAGTTGTAAGTTTATGCTCGTCAAAAATTAATTCCATTACACTTTCTTTGTCAAAATATCTGGCTCCAATAACTTCTTCTTTTTGAAGAATTAATTTTGACATTGGAATATCTTTTTCAACCAAGAATATTTTTACAAATCTTTTATTTATCTTATTGGGTTTTATTGATTCTAATCTTTTGTAAGCAATCTCTTTGAGCTCTTCTTGTTCTACATTGATTCCCATCTCTTCTTTAAGCTCTCTTTGTGCACCTCTTTCGTATGTTTCTGAGAATGCTACATGGCCTGAACTTGTAAAATCCCATAGATTATTGTCTTTTCTTTTCTGAAGAAGCACTTCTTTTTTTGGAGTTATAATTATTACATATGCTTCTCTATGAAGGACTCCTTTCTTGTGGACTTCTTCTCTTGTAGTTGTTCCTGTCTGTTTGTCATCCTCGTCGACAATTGCAACAACTTCAGATCTTTCTTTGTTCATTTATTTTATTTAGATGCGGTCTATTTAAATATGCTATGGTACTGGAATGATATGTTTTTTATATGTAAATCTTTGTTTTGTATATACAATACTTACGAAATCTTTATATAGTTCAATATACATATATGTATACAGACATAAAGAAAGTTAGCATTTGTAAATACATCTGCTATTGGTTAAAGTGTAATTGATCATTGCTTACAGCTATGCTAGTTCACAATCGCAAAACTCCTAAAGCATGACAAATATGTAGAAGACCTGTGTGAAAAACTTGGGTCAGAATATGATCTTATTCTTAGGCATGTTCCGCTCTATTCGATGAGAAAGAGACTTATTGGCGAGATAGATATTCTTGCTTACAAAGAAGGTTATTGTGATGTATATGAGGTTAAATGTAGTTATAGGATCTCTAAGGCAAAGAGACAGATGAAGAAGATAAAGAAGATATTATCTCCTTTATCAAGAGTAAGGAATTGTTTCTTTTTTTGTGGCGAGTCTGGTACTTTATTGGCAGTCTAAGGTAATTTGTTTTCTTCATAATGTAACTACTATTAAGTGGTTAATAAACGAAAGTTTTATAAATAGTAAATCTCATCTATTGTCTGATATGTCATTAGACTCTTTGGATGCATTATTGGACAGAGAATGGATAGATGATAGTCTGAGTTCTGATGTCAGAGGGTTCTATTCAAGACGGAAGAGCAAGAGAGAGCTGGTTCCCAGAGTGATTGCGGTTGCAGATAAGATCGCTGAAAATGATGGGGATCTGGCATATGATTTTTTAAGCTTCTCGCTTGAGAAGATGGCAATGGCAAGAAGGGCTGCTTCTGCTGAAGTGCTTGTCGAAACTACAGAGAAGGTAGCTGAGATAGCTCCTGAAATCGCTGAGACTTATGTTGCTAACTTTGGCAATCATATCAATGAAAATGCATTTTTAGATACTATTCATTATGTTCCTAGAGTTATTGGTGCTGTTGTAGATATAGTGGGGAGTGATAATCCTCAACTAGCAGAAGAGTTACAAGGAGAGATAGCAGAGCCTATTGAAGGCAATGCAAATGTTGTAATGAGTGCATTTAGTGAGCTTAAGAAAAGATATGGTATTGATAGGGCAGTTGATATAATTTCTATGAAAGAATATGATGAAGATACTTATGGATTTACTCCTTTCAAATCAAACATGAAAAATAAAGTTATGTTTGGATTTCTTGATGCACTTGATAACTCTGATTTTCTTGATGGTCATCCAGAGATGAGAATGATCACAGATGAGAGGATAAGTGGAACATTTACTACTTTATATGATTCTTTTTTTATTGATGATCTGGATTTGATGGTAAAATTTATGATGCTTGAACATGGTTTGAATGTTTCACTTGGTGACAGGAGCTTGTATGCTCTGAAAGATAGATACATGAGACGAAATTTTGTAGGAAAAGATTTTGACGGGTTTGTTGAGGCTTATTTCAGGAGAGATCCTTCTGTCATGCTAAGAGATGATATTGAATTGATTGGTGAACTTAATCCTGCTCAGTCAAGGACATTGTTTTTTACTCTGGGTAAAGAGAAATATATAGAGTTAGGGGATATATTGAATGATGATTCTCACTTGATAAATGTATTTGTACAGGAAGGTGACTTTGATGAATATTTGCCATTGCTTGTACATAAAATTAAAGGGGATTATAGTGAATGGGTAAGACAAACTCCTGAAAATCAAAATATTGAAGCAATGCTTGATAGTGCAGGTATAAATGTTGATACTGTGATTGATGGGATTGGAGAACGTAAAGTTAATGTTAAGATGGTTCAATCAGCAGATCAAAAACCAGGATATCTTACATTTTCTGCAGAATTTGGTAAATCTGTGAAGGATCTTTTATCTGATGGTGTGCATAAACCAGAGAATTTAATCTTGAAAGCATATGCTGCTGTTGGTGAAGAGGGAGTGAAGCCTACTGGAGATGAAAATAAAGATATTGAGAAACTTATTGAGATTGCTGAAGAAAATGAGAGCAATTATAGGAAAGTATTGAACTCTGTTATTGAATATGGTCAGAAGAAAGATAGGCAGAAAGATAAAGAAGTTGTACAGACTTCACTGCATCACTTGACAGGTATAAGAAAATACCTTAAGAAATCATCATCCAAAGTACAGGAAGGCACTATTGAATATACTTTTAGACTTGCAAAAAAAGATCCCATTGATGATTTGAATATTGGTAATCATTCAGGCTGTTGCATTGGTGTATATTCTAAGGAATCCGGTGAAACTATGAGTAATGGTGTATACATGCCTTTTTATCTACAAGATATGGCGACGCAGATGGTAGAGATATATCAAAATGTTCCTGGTAATGGTGGTCCTAAGAGGGTAGGTATGGCTTTGATGTTTGCTTCGCAGGATGATTTAGGATTTCCTGTATTGATGGTTAATTCTGTAGAATTATCAAAAATGAATTTTGTTGACAATGAAGCTGTTATTGGAGAAGTATGTGATCAAGTTGTTGATTATATTAAAGATTACGCAGATGCATCAGGTTTTAAGGCTGTTGCAATGGGTACACATGAATATAATACTGCAATAAATTATGGTGCAAAGACCAAAGGTATGATTCCTCCTAAAGGATCTCTTAAAAAGATGCATGCTGGTGGAGAATTTTATAGTGATGTGTTTGAGTCTTCAGTTGATGGTATTGCTGATCAGGAAAATTTTGCATATCTTAAAAGATGAAAGAATATATGTAAAAAAGAAATACATCATAAATACATCGTTATTTTGAATGAGCTAAATTTTGAATGAATTCAGTTTTATTTTTTAGGGTGTTGTTCTTTGTATTCTTGCAATGAGTTATAACTAACCCATCTTGTTGGTCCTATATCGTAATGCTTGATAACATCATTTTTCATTAATGTACGAAGTCTCATTTTGGACAGTCCAGTTTCTCGCATGACATCAGCTTGTTTTATCAAATCGCATAACATCTCTTTGCTGTCTTCATGGATGTACCATCTTTTGTTTTTCTTCAATGCTTTTACTTCATCATATTTTCTTAGATTGACAAAACCTTTTAGGATATCGTTATAATGTTCTTCTGGATCAAGTCCCCTTCTTCTTGCAGCTTCTTTTGCAACATTTGGTAATGAATAATACATGGCATCAACAAATTCAAAGCTATCATCTTTACCTCTCATAAGCATCTTTAACTTGCTGACTCCTTCAATAGGAATTATCCATTTTCCAAGTGATTTTTGTGCACCTATATCACTATGTTTGCAATGTTTCTCTATGCCTGATCTTGAGTATCCTAAATCTTTAGCTACATTCGTAGCTGATTTCCATTGTTTTGATTTTTTCTCAATATCTCCTGAAAGATTTAAATGGTCCTTGAGTTGTTCAACTCCTAAAGGGGAAATTCGCCAATATCTGATTGGATGTACAGCCTCAATTTTGTCATCTTTGCAATAGTTTTGAACAGTAGAACTTGAGATGCCTAATTCTTCACTAACTTTTTTTGCTGATAGCCATTTCTCTATCATTGGCATTAGTAAAGCAATTAGTTCAAAGGCATGTTCTAAAGGTATTGGTTTTCTTCTGAACTCTTCAAGCTGTGGCATTAATGTTTTTATATAATACTGTAGCGTATGTCCTTGAACACCTATGATCTCACCTAGTTCAACTCGTTGTATCCTTTTTTTATCAAAATCATTTAATCGAGAAACTGCTTCTCCCAATTTTGGATTATATTCTTTGAATAATTGGTTAGCTTTTTTTTTCGGAAGAGTTTTTGGTTGAGAATTTGTCCAGATTATGTTTAGAGGATTTGTAGAAAGAACAAGTCTGTATTCACTGGAATTATTAGTGCTATTAGAATCGTTATCTACAATCTCTTCGATTGTTCGGATTACGCTTGTGACTTTCATTTTAATTGGTTAAATGAATTATATTTTTATAAAATTATAGTGTGTATTATGAACTTAGAGTATGTATTGTACACTATTGCTTACTTTCTCCAATCATTAAAACAGGAGTTTGAGGTAGTGCTCTTCTTTCAATACCTGTTGCATATTGCATGAGCTTGTCTGACTGAAGTCCAAAATGTTCTTCTATCCTCTTTCCAACATTTTCTAAAAGCTGAGTTGTTCTTTCTTGACCAAGATATTTGCAATGATTGGCATTGATATGAGAATAGCTAAATTCTATTGTTCTATTTTCTTCGTATATATCTCTTCTACGTGATCTTCTTGATCTTCTTTCATGTCTGTAGCGTTCAGAATTATGTTTTCCTACGTTAAAAAGAAGTATCTCGTTATTTGTAGGAGTTGTTATTTCCCATTCTGGAATTATTATATATCCTTCTTCAGGATCTTTCTTAAGTACATGATTTCCATCTTGTTTTACAGGCATGCCTTTTTCTCTCATAAGCTTGACTTGTTTTGCAACACTTGGCTTTCTGCTGAAATGAGCTTGGAAGTCTTTAGGCTGAAGGTTTCCTGTTCTTATGTAAATGTTTTTGTCAGGGTCATGATAACTATCCTGACTTACATCTGTTTTCAAATAATAGTTAGATTCTGATAATGGGAATAGTCTTGCTAAGTTACTTAAGCTCTTTATCCTATCTTCAATTGCCATAAATCCTTCTTGTGCAAGATATTCTGCATTTCGTGGGTCATCTTTGTTCATGGCAGCTATTTCATCTAGTAACATGAGAGCACACATATCAAGTGCTATATCTGTGTTAGTTATTCTCAAATACATATGGTCATGAGTAATTTCTTATTTTATGGATCCCACATTATATATAGCAAGATTTGATCATCTAGAGGGCAGTATATTGAAAATGCCAGGGTGGCATTATGGCGGACATGAATATAGTGTTGTTTTTGCTTCTCGAAACAGGCTTCCTGAAGGAAGTTTTGATAATATCCTTGAGAATGTAATCAAAGCAGCACCAAGAGAATTGCATGATTCACAATTTGAGAATTATGTTAGAAATAGAATGTCTGCTGTGGGCGTTCCACGTATTGGGAAACCAACTGGTTTTTGGGAATCAGATGATAGAAGAGTTTGTGTTGAAAAAGAAGATGTGATTCCAGAATATATGGAACAGCATCTTGAATTCAAATATAGTAATGAGGGTTTAGGTGAGAAGACATATAATATCAAACTTTCTTCAGAACATATTGTGCAATCAAATCTAATGTTCAGATATGTTGGTATTGAATCGAGAGTAGAACATATGATTCATAAATTTCCTTGGATAGGTAGGATGTTTGATAGATTAGGTCTACAGAGCAAACCTGAATTTTCTTGTGCAGTTTCTATGTATCCAGATGGATGACTAATGAATTGACTTCTTAATTCTAGAAATAAAGCCGAGTTTAGTTTGAATTTAATTTGAATTTAATTTGTAAAAAGTCTGCTTGCACGGCGACTATCATATTTTTCTTTTGATAAAGAAAAATATCGCCTCAATGGGCAAAGCTGACTTTTTACTTGTAGGAAATTATGAAAATAAATTAATAGAATATGAAATAAGATAAGAAATAAAATAAAATTTATTCTAATGGGAATATCTTCTTGAGTCTTTCAACAGCCTCTTCAACATCTTCTCTGTGTCCAAATGCAGAGAAACGTACAAATCCTTCTCCAGCAGGACCAAATCCTGAACCAGGTGTTGTAACTACATGAGCTTTCTCTAGAATTTCACTGAACATATCCCATGATTTCTTATTTGGAAAACGTGTCCATATGTAAGGTGCGTTTATTCCACCGTAATTTTCAATTCCCATCTCATCAAGAGCATTCTTGATTATTTTTGCATTTTCCATATAGAAAAGGACAGTTTTTGTAATCTCTTCCATGCCTTGTGTTGATAACGCAGCAAGTCCTCCAAGCTGTACAATGTTTGATGCACCATTGAAGACTGTGGTCATTATTCTGTTCCAGTCTCCTATTACAGGTGTTCCATCTTCAAATTTGAGCTCTTTTGGGACAACTGTCCATCCAAGTCTTACTCCTGTAAAACCAGCAGGTTTTGAGAATGAATTTACTTCTATTGCAACCTCTCTTGCTCCTTCAATCTCAAATATAGATTTAGGTAAGTGACCTTCTTCTATGAATTCTGCATATGCAGCGTCAAATATGATTATTGATTTGTTCTTTTTTGCAAACTGAATTAATTTTTTTAATTGTTCATCTGTTGCAACTGCTCCTGTGGGATTATTGGGTGAGCAGAAATATATCAAGTCAGTCTTTTCCAGTGAGTCAAGATCTGGAAAGAAATTGTTTTCAGGAGTGCACGCCATATATACTATATTATCAAATTGTTCTTGTTCTTGGTTGTATTGTCCAGTTGCACCCATTATTACACTTCCATCTACATAAACTGGATATGAGGGGTCTTGAACTGCGATGCTGACTTCTGGACCAAATAAAAGTTGGAGTCTTCCTATATCACATTTAGCTCCGTCTGAAATGAAGACTTCTTCTGGTTCAATTATGCTATTGTAAATTTTTTCTGCAATCTTTTCTCGGAGTTTTGTCATACCTTGTTCATCACCGTAACCAGAGTATCCTTCGTTTGTTCCCATGCCTGCTGCTGCATTCATGAGACCTTTTGTGATGTTTGATCTGATCGGTTCAGTGGTATTACCAATACCTAAGCTGATTATCTTTGCATCAGGTTTTTCCTTTAGAAGAGCGTTCTTTCTCTTATTTATCTCTGGAAATAAGTATCCTGCTTGTAATTTTGCTAAATTTTTATTTCTTTTTACCATTATAAGATCCCTCAGTTATATCGGATAGTATCAAGCTTTAAGCTATTATGATTTAAAGTTTTCTAATTTTTTGAAGTCAAGAGTTGCAAAGTAATCTTCTTCTGTTTCTGCACGTCTGATTTCTAGTACGCTGTTGTCTTCTCTTAATAGAAGTTCTGAACTTCTAAGCTTTCCATTGTAATTGAATCCCATAGCATGTCCATGTGCTCCTGCATTGTAAATTACAAGAATATCTCTTTCTGTTATTTCAGGTAGGACTCTATCTATTGCAAACTTGTCATTGTTCTCGCAAAGCGAACCTGTGACATCATATGTATGGTCTTTTGGAAATTGATCCGTATCTTCTTTTCCGAGTACTTCAATGTGATGGTATGCACCGTACAATGCAGGTCTCATAAGATTGGTCATGCATGCATCACAGCCTACGAAATCCTTGTAAATATGTTTCATATGCCTGACTTCTGTTATTAACCATCCAAATGGACCTGTGATTGTTCTTCCGCATTCAAGATATACATTAGGTGACATCTTGTCTCCAATAATCTCATCATATGCTTGTTTCATACCTTGTGCTATATCTTCATAGGACATTGTACTAGGTTTATCAGGCTCATAAGGAGTGCCGATGCCTCCGCCTAAATTAATGAATTCTACTTCTATTCCTGTTCTTTCTTTGATCTCAATAGCAAGATTGAACATCATTTTAGCTGTCTCTACTAAACCTTCTATCTTTTGTTCATTTGATACGACCATGGTATGCATTCCAAAGCGTTTTACACCTTTTTCTTTGCATAATTTGTACCCTTCAATCATCTGCTCTTTAGTGAAACCATATTTTGCATCCTTAGGATCGCCTATGATAAGATTTCCCTGCTTTTCTGGACCAGGA
The DNA here is from genome assembly GCA_964581515.1 of uncultured Methanosarcinales archaeon. Taxonomy (GTDB): domain Archaea; phylum Nanobdellota; class Nanobdellia; order Woesearchaeales; family JACJVV01; genus JACJVV01. Next base: position 14,544 of record CAZOOV010000015.1, read on the forward strand.
TTATATCTGAAACAGATAAGTTTAGGCATACCTACATTCTTATCTAAATATTCTATATGGTTAATATCATCTAGATTGATTATTCCACCTAGCTCTTTGCATTTTTTAAATTCTTTAGCAGGAGTATCATTGGATGACATCATTATATCTTCTCCTGTAATTTCTGATTTTTCTGCTAGTATAAGTTCTGGCATAGAACTGCAATCTGTTCCGAATCCTTCTTCTTTTAGAATCTTCATCAGGAATGGGTTTGGACATGCCTTTACAGCAAAGAATTCCTTAAAACCTGGCAGTATGCTAAATGCTTTCTTGAATTTTCTTGCATTTTCCCTTATTGCCTTCTCATCATAGATATGAAAAGGAGTAGGGAAATCTTTTCTTATCTCTTCTATCTTTTCCTTATTGAAAGGAAGCTTTAAGTCTACCATTGTATTTTTACCTTTGAATTATAACTTATTGAATCCTTTATTTAATAATATTTGTTTTAATTATAATATTAAGATTAAAAAATAAAATAAATTATTATTGGGTTATATTATTTAATTAATATAACCTTTTGCTTTTAGAAGTTCTGCATTAAGGATTCCTCCTCCTGCTGCACCTCTTACTGTATTGTGGCTAAGAGCAACGAACTTCCAGTCAAATACAGGACATTCTCTTAATCTGCCGATAGTTAAAGCCATTCCTTTGTCAGTATCTCTATCTTTTCTTGGTTGTGGCCTATTGTCTTCTTCTAGATATCTTATTGGTTGCTCCGGTGCAAAAGGAAGATCCATCTCTTGTGGAACTGATTTATATTCTGCCCATATTTTCAGGATTTCTTCTTTTGTTGGCACTTTATCTTTGAATTTTACACTAACGCAAGCGCTATGTCCATCAACTACAGGAACTCTTGTTGTTGTTGATGAGATAGCAATAGATTCATCATTCACTATTTTGTCTCCTTCTATGCTACCGAATATCTTATATGGTTCCTGTTCTGTCTTCTTTTCTTCTCCTCCGATAAAAGGAACTATATTATCCACCATATCAAGACTTGGAACTCCTGGGTAGCCTGCTCCTGAGATTGCTTGGAGAGTAGTTAGGATAATCTTTTCTACAACAAATCCAGCCTCTTGCAGAGCATGTATCGCAGTTACATAGGATTGAAGTGAGCAATTTGGCTTTACAGCAACAAATCCTTTCTCAAATCCTCTATTTTTTTGCTGAATTGGTATAATCTCAACATGTGCATGATTGATCTCTGGAATAAGCATAGGTACATCCTCTGTCCATCTGTTTGCAGATGAATTTGAGACTACTGGGATGCCTTCTTTAGCATAGCTCATCTCAAGATTTCGTGTATCTTCTTTTTCTGGCAAGTCCATTGCTGAAAACATGAAACTAGCTTTTCCTTTTGCAGCGTCAAGGTTGCTTGCATCTTCTACCATCAAATCCTTTACTGATTCAGGAATAGATGATGGCATCTGCCATCTGCCTGCAACAGCTTCGCTATATTTCTTTCCTGCACTTCTTGGTGAAGCTGCAACATATGCAACTTCAAACCATGGATGATTCTCTAGTAATCTAATATAATTCTGTCCTACCATACCAGTAGCCCCTAATACTCCAACTTTTATCTTTTCCATTATTAATCCCTCTGAATAATTCTTTTTAATTTTCTAAGTTTTTTTAACTTTTTCTCTAATTTTTTTTGAACTCTTTTTAATTTTCTTTAGATCAATTGTTTCTTTTCAAGAAGTTCTTTGACTTCTTTTTTATGGTCATCTGCAAGCTCACACATAGGAAGCCTATATACTTCTTTGCATTTGCCTTGCAGGCTTAACATAAATTTTACTGGAATTGGATTTGTTTCAATGAATTCTGCTTTGAATAAAGGTGAGAGATATTCATCTGCTTTTTCTGCTTCTTCAAACTCTCCTTCTAGGGCAAGTCTGACTAACTTTGACATTGTTCCTGGAACCAAGTTGCTTATTACAGATATTACTCCATCTCCTCCTGATTTAATCAGTTCAAGAGTTATATTATCGTCGCCACTAAGCACATAAAATCCTTCAGGTCTTTGTTTTATTACTTCTTTTATTTGCTTCATATCACCTGATGCTTCTTTTACAGCGATTATGTTCTCACAGTCTTTTGCAAGCCTCATGAGTGTTGGTGTCTCTACATTTATTCCTGTTCTTCCTTTGATATTATATACTATACAAGGAATCTTTACTGCGTCAGCTATTGCTTTGAAGTGTCTATATAATCCCTCTTGTGTCGGCTTGTTGTAGTATGGATTGACTAACAAGAGAACATCTGCTCCAGCCTCTTCTGCATGTTGACTTAGACGGATTGCTTCTCTTGTGCAATTAGATCCTGTTCCTGCAATCACTGGAACTCTTTTATCTACATGTTCTACGACAAGTTCGATAACTCTTTCGTGTTCAGCTGTACTTAATGTTGGACTCTCGCCAGTAGTTCCGCATGGAACAATTCCAGCAATACCGTTTTCTATATTGAAATCTATAAGTTTCTTTAGCGCTTCTTCATCAATACTTTCATCTTCTTTGAAAGGAGTTATTATAGCTGTGAATACTCCTTTTAGTTCAGGCATTTCAGACATGTTCAGTCACCCCGGATTGTTTATTTGTTATGATAAATGTTATTTAATATTCTTTGCATAAGTTATTATCTCTTATGCTATCACTTAATTTATTGTTTCATGATATTTCTATTTAACCTAATATGTTATCCATCAGGTCATTGATTCCGAAGAATCCTTTCTTTCCTGCTAGGAATTCTGCTGCCATGACAGATCCTGTAGCAAAACCTTCTCTGCTTCTTGCGGTATGTTTAAGCTCAATGGAATCTTCTTTTGTGTCAAACATGACACTATGCGTTCCTGGAACGAATCCTCCTCTTGTACTTGAGAGATGAAGCTCATTTGCTTCTGGTTTTCTATCAAGTGTTTCTGTTACAAGTGTATCTTTTCTGTTGATATTCTCTATAAGGATGTCACCCATCATTTTTGCAGTACCTGATGGGCTGTCTGCTTTTTGATTGTGATGGATCTCATGTGCCATTACATCATAATGCTCAATCTTATTGAATACTTTAGCAGCATTCTCTATTACCTTGAAGAATGCATTGACACCTATGGAAAAGTTTCCAGACCACATGAGGCCAATACCACTTTCATCAACTATTTTCTTTACTTCATCCATCTTATCATACCAACCAGTTGTACCAACTACAACATTCTTGCCTGTAGCAGCTATTTTTCTTATGTTACCCATGACAACATCTGGATGAGTATAATCTATACATACATCAACACCTTCAAGAGTATTTTCGTTGATCTCTTTTTGTGCAGTTTCACAAAATGGATCTATAATTACTTTGATAGTGTGACCTTTCTCTATTGCGATCCTTTCGATGATCTTTCCCATCTTTCCGTATCCGATTAAAGCGATATTTACCATCTTTTTTTCCTCATTTGAATTTTTGTTTTTTTGTAAGTTTATACTTTTATAATTTTATTAATGTCTATTATATTCTTATGAATTCTTTTATGATTTTATTGTCCTTATTCTTTATGTAAAACTGTGAATGTTTCTGTATGTACAACACCTTCAATTGATCTTATACTTTCCAGGATATCATTTATTGTTTCCATGTCTTTTCTAGGGACCATGGCAACCACGTCAAATCTTCCTGTAACCTCATAGATGTTCTTTACACCTAAAGGTTTTATTTTTTCGACAATCTTTTTTGTCTCTATTCTTGTGTCTGTTTCTATTCCAACAATTGCGAATGTATCATGTTTTGTTTCTAGTGTGAATCTTTTTATCTCATCTGATGTTGTGAGGTCTTTGACTCTTTTTCTTATGGTGCCTTCTGATACTTTGAGTTTTTTCGCAATTTGTAGGAAAGGTGTTCTCGAATCCTTTCTCAGCGTCTCAATTATTGAATTATCTATTTTGTCCATTGTAATAGGTAGTGCGAATCTATTTATAAATGTTACGTTATTCATAGGTAACTTTACGAAATTAGTAACCTTTAGCAACTCTTAGTAACTATCTAGTTAAGAGTAAGTGAAATTAAGGAGTTTATTCTAAAACTTCTTGATGTAGTGCACTTAATGCTTTTTCTGTGAGTTCTTGGTCTATTACAAATCCTATACTTATCTCATCGAAGCATTGTGAGATCATCTCAACGTTGACATCTTGTTTTCCGAGAATTTCAAATATTTTGCCTGCTGTACCTGGACGATGTTTCATGCCTTCTCCAACTACATACATTATTGCTTTATTATTCTTTACTTCTATATTAGCTATATCTTTGAGTTCTTCTGCTATAAGGTCAAGATTCTCATCATTATCAATAGTTATTGAGACATCGACTTCAGATGTAGAAATCATATCTACTGATTTACCATGTTTGCTGAATGCTTCAAATATCTTTGCCAGATAACCATGTGCATTAAGCATTCTTGTTGATTCTACACTAATCACAGTAATGCCTTTTTTGTATGATATTGCTTTAATGATTTCTTTATGTTCTGTCTCTTTTACAATCTTTGAACCTGTATTATCTGGTTCGAATGTGTTGAGTACTAGTACTGGGATGCTTTTTTCTATTGCTGGAAGTATAGTCTTAGGATGTAAAACTTTTGCTCCAAAATATGCTAGTTCTGATGCTTCTTTGAAGCTAAGTATTGGAATAGTCTTAGCATTTTTGACTACTTGAGGATTTGCAGTCATAATACCATTGACATCAGTCCATATCTGTATCTCTTTAGCGTCTACTGCTGAACCTATGAGTGCGGCAACATAATCACTTCCTCCTCTTTGGAATGTTGTGAATTCACCATTCTCATCTTTTCCACCAAAGCCAGTAATAACTGGGACATGATCCATCTTGCTGATATTCTCATTCATTTTTTCAAAAGAACCAGAAAGCATGGTTGCATCTCCAAAATTTGAATCTGTTTTTAGTCCAATGTCACCTGAGATATATGATTTAGATGATGTTTGCGTGCTATCTAAATGTGCAGCGAGTATTTTTGTACTCATTCTTTCTCCAAAATAAGATATGTAATCTAGAAGTTTTTTACTTTCTTCTTTTGTTTTTTCAATGACTTCTAAAGCTTTTTTTAGTTCATCTAATTCTTCTTTTACTAAATCTTGTGGAAGTCCAAGATCTTCAAGGATTTTAGTATGATTCTCAACAATTGAGGTGTAAGAATCAAATTTTCCTTCTGTTGCTTCTTTGATGCTTGCGATCAATGAATCTGTTGTTCCTTTTACAGCGCTGAGTACTATAACTGGCTTTTGTTCTATCCTGTCCTTTATTATGGAAGCAACCTGTCTGAACATCTCAGCGTCCTTAACAGATGATCCACCAAATTTCATAACTATCATTGTAATCTTGTTTGTGAGCTAATTGATTTAAAAATATTAGTAAAATGAACTTTATTATTTGCGGAATTCGTAGTTATTTTTACTCTTTGATGGTATTATCTTTATATTTCTACGTTAAAGCTTACCTTCTAAAAAGTTTTATATACTTGTTAGATTGAGATCATTACGAGGTGATTTTTAATGATGTGTGATAAATGTAAAAAAATGATGGGCGTTCTTTTGCTTGTTTTAGGTATAGTCTTCCTATTAGTAGATTTAGGAAAGATAACATTCTGGGGAATAAACTGGTGGACTGCTTTAATCCTGTTAATGGGACTAGCAAAGCTTTGTACTTCATGCTGTCCAATGTGTCAAGCAGCTGATAAGAAAGGCAAGAAGAAATAAAGAAGTTTGTAAAACATCATCAATAGTGAACAATTTAGCAAATAACTCTTTATTATACGAAAATAAGCGATTGTTTTCGTAAGTTTTATTATTCTTTTCTTCTTTTTCTTCTTTTATGTTTGTTTTATACTGGCCAATCATAATATTTGTGACTATTGTACTCTATGTTCTTACATTGATATTTTTGCCATTCAATCCGACTTACAGTACAATCTGCCTGTTTTCCTTGATTGGTTTTTGGAGCAGGCTGCCTGGTGTTGGGATGCCTTCACCATTTTATGTATTATATCTTCTAGATTTTGTTGATTTTTTCAGTCTGATAGTTGCAGTTAATATCGGTGGATTTCAAGGAGCAGTATTTTCTGCATTCTTGAATCTTGTATCTCGGGCTGCAGGTATATTTCCTACTTGGCTTGGTGTTGCTAAAGATACGATATCACAGTTTGTGGTCTGTCTGATTATTCCTTATGTTTATTTAGCGACTGGTGGAGATATATTCATGAGTATGGTATGGTACTCTGTGATAAGGATACTTATGTTCTTTCCACTTAGACTGCTTCCTTCAACAAACTCTTTTCCTCAATTTCTTATTGAGATGGCGGGAGGCGGTACAGCTGTACTTGTAATAAATGCAGCATATGCAAAATTGTTCGGTAATTTTCTTGATAATCTTTTAGAAAGAGGAGCGCAATTTAGCTGGGTACTCTTCATATTTGCAACAGTTGTGATAATAGTTTTTAAGATTGCTTTTTTTGGTAAGACAAAATCAAAGAGAAGCATGTTCTCTGATCTTATACTTCGACCAGTTGCTAGAAAAGTTAAGAGAGCAACTGATGTTAAAGATGAGAATAGAGAGAATAAAGAGAGAAGGGAAAGAAATATGAGGGATAGAAGAACCGAGAGAGATAAAGAGAATGAAGGGCATGGAAGACATGTAACAAATGAAAAACATGAAAGACATCAAAGAAATGAAATGAATGAGAGACATGTGATTCATAGAAGGCATAATACTCATGAGAGAAAACCACTTAAGGAAGAAGTACATGATGAACTTGAGGAACTTAAGAAGATAAAAGATTCGATTGATTTTTAGGATTACTTATGTTTTATTTTATAATTTGCTTTGTTCTATAATCTTAATCATCTATCAAGATATCTCATGAGATTATCAAGGTCTTGGCCGAAGCCTCCGAACTTAACAAGGTCTTTGTCAGTACTGTCTCTATACCATTTTGCTTCAAGGTTTTCTAGATGACGCTCAGAAGCATAATGGATCTTCTGTGCAAAATAATCTACTGCAATCTCCATAGCTAGCTGATAAGGTGTTGTCGGTATTATTGTCGCTTTGTCTGTTATGCCAATTCGTTCAAACTGCTCTTCAATTGTTGGGATATAAGGGACAGTGTTGAAGAAGATGAGTTCATCAATCCTGTCATGCTTCATGATGTCAAGTTCTGGCGACCTCATATGTGTCACTAGAAGCTTCATCTTTAATTTGTAATCTGTACCATATTCTTTATTGAATGCATTCACTTGTCGCTCTCTTAACATTGCTTGTTCGTCAGCAGTTCCAAGAGTATTACCCATGTCATCTGGTATGTAAACAGTTATTGTCGTGTCTTTTACATTGTGGTCCATCAATTGTTTGAGGTATTGTCCAATATCATCAGATTCTGTTATTGATGTATGTCCTTCCCTATGTCTGTCCTTGAGTGATTTAATGTAGCTCAAACTATATTTGTTTGCAACTCTTTCTGCATTATTCTCTGAACCTTTATCTACTGCTGCTACATATATGAGGAGATGTGCAAGATCTTTATATTCTCCTAATGCTTCTTTTTCTTCGTTTATCTTAGCTTGTATAGGATCAAATTCATGTGCACTCACATCAATATCAAATAATCCTAGAAATTTATCTAATGAGTATATCCATCCATTGGAACTTACTGTAAATGTTTGTGGATGGAGCATAACATAATTGAGATTAAGTGATCTTGACTTTTCTAAGCCTTCTTTTGGCGCGTGTGGATGATCTATTATTATTGAGTTTGCACCTGTACCATTTCGTCTTACGATATCTTCAAGCAACATGTGCCAGGCAGGCATCTCATAAACATGTTTCTCTCTCCATTTTTTTAGGAAGTTATGTGACCATTCAAATATGGTCTTTGGCATGACTACGCCAATATGATCCGGTTCTCCCATCTTTACTGCATATATTTGTCCTATTAATTGTTCTTTCATTACAGCTGGATTAAATCTTGATGAGGTGAATCTTGCAGCAATCTTTGAATCAATATCAGGAAGTCCAAGATATTTTAATGATTCAACTTGTTTAATTATTTCAGGGTCTTCAATATCTAGTTCTTTTATTCTTTGTTCAAGTCCTAGGACAGTGTCTCTTAGTCTATTATCAACCACTTTAGAATATTGTACAATATATACATATTTATCTCTATAACTATCTTGTATTCTTTTTTTCTCTTGCCTCATTTTAGGCTCAGAATCTAGGAAAGGTTTTACATTCTCAACATCAGAATTGATTATTAGATTTTTGTATTGATTTCCATTGTTTCCTTTCTCTGTGAGACCTTCAAATTTGAATGTATCTTCAAGAATCTGGGCAACTTGCGGTATAAGGTCTTGTGAAATGCCACCGTTTCCGGTAAGAACAACATCTTTACTAAATTCCACCCCTAATTCTACCATATTTTGACCTCTGCAAGTAGTTACTTGATTGATATTGGGCGATTTCTTATAAAAAGATTTCTTTACTAGAAAGTATGGAACGTAAGATATCCGGATTTATTCTTTGTTATTTGCAAATATTTATTCTTCTTTTTCTTTATTGATTATAGGTTTTTCTTTCTTTTTGCCCCAATTCCAAGTTGGTTTTTCTCCTGTCTTGTATGCTATTAAGATTAATAATGCAATTAATCCAAATTCATAGATAAGAAAGTTTGTGGCTTTGCCGCTTTCTAATTCTCCTCTCATAAAATAGCTGAGTGCTATTAATGCTACTATAAATCCAATAGTGACTATCCATCCTTCTCTGCTGCATGGAGTCCATCCCCATCCGAATGATTTTGACTTGAACCAGTATTTCTGCATTTTGTTGTTATTTAATCTATACAGTTAAATAATTTTTGTTATATGTATATTTATTGTATATTTATTATAAAAATATATAAAGAAGAAAAATCTATTATCTTAATATGGATAAAAAGAGAAGTCATAAGAATATTAATTCTCTTTATGTAATTCTTTCATTTATTTATGTGTTATTCTTGTTCTTAATGGCTTATGGTTCTATTTGGTTTCAATTATCAGGACCAAAAAAGATAATGTTAGGTGATTTTTGGCTATTTTTTATTACGACTTTTATTATGCTGATATTTAGTATCTTATTAATAAAAGAGAGAACATCAAAATATTTTTATTTTATCAAATCAGTTTCTTTTTTAGTAATAATTCATTTCATATTTACTTTTATTATGCTCTTTGGAGGATTTCCTTATTATTATACTCCTTCATTTCTTGTAGGTATTATTTTCTTGTTATTAAGTATAAAATATCTAAAGTTTAATCATAACTTTTTTTTTGGTATATTATATGCTATTCCTTTCTTTATAATAACTGGATTTAAATTATACCTTTTTTATATAGAAAATGTTTTATTTGGCTTTGGTAAATTATTATTGGTTTTTGTCTTAATTATATTAGCTTTTTATTATCTGAAGAAGAATAAATGGGATAAACTTTAAGTTAGTGCGCGTCGTATATGCTTCCGCCTATGAATTCCCTGAAGATTGCATGTGATGGAAGAACTGTTTCTGAGAACATCTTCTGATTAGCTGGTTTGAACTTATTCAGAAGATTGTGGGCCTGCCAGCAACGCATAGCTCCATAAAGCCTTCCTTTATCCATGAAATGTTCTGGTGTTGGAAGCTTGAAGTCAGAATCTTTGAATTTTGCACTCATATAATTGAATTCAAAAGGAAGTCCTGTATTGATTATGATATCTGCCTGGAGCATTCTTGGGATTATGTCTCTAAGCTCTCCGAGTCTTACATATTTCCAGTGCGGTATATTGAAATCGTATTGGGTACCTCGTGTACGTTTATCTCTTAGCCATCTCCTCATCATATTTGTGTATGATCTTTCTATGAATTGATCATTTTCATCTTTTATCATATTGAATGGTATAAGGTACATCATAAATTGTTCATCTGTACTGAGAAGATTATGAAGAGTAGGAAATGCACCTATATGACTGTCTACTACCAATACTTGATTGTCTTTAAGCTGTATTGTTGGACCAGCATCTTTTCCTTCATCATATCTTATGCTTGTCTTGAAGTCATATTTTGGCAACTGTACAGCTTCTCCCTTTAATATTCTTGAGAAATGATTTTGTAAGAGCCATAAATCAATAGATTCGGGTAGTTCATATATCCTATCTCCATGAGGATCTATCGGTTGTACTGTCTTGAAATAGTTATCTACTGATACTGGAACCATTTTAATGCCATATTTTTCTTCTACAATATGGCAAAATCTTCTTGTAGCAGTTGTTTTACCTGAACTTGATGGTCCTGTGAATGTTATTACTTTTACTTTGTCTGCTTTTTGTCCAAATAATTCAAGACCTCTTTCAAGTTGTAAATCAAAATCATTAACAACATCTTCTATTATTTCAGGAGCTTTTCCAATTACATCATTTACTCCTTCTATTGTATCACAACCATAATCTTTGTATCTTTTGATTTGTTCTCCTAGGAATTTTCTTGAAGGATACCCAAAAAGAGGCATCTGATGTTTATTGAGTTCTCCGCTTCTGTGATGTCCTTTTACTGACATGAAACGTAGATATGCTTCTGCAACATCTAAGAATCCTTTTTCCCACATCGTGTGGACTACTGTATCTTGAATAGTATTAACTGTTGGTCTATAATGTTGATGAGGATACTCTGCATGTGCTTCTACATCGAGTGGCATCCAATTTTTACTGTTTAAGATTAATATTATTTCATCTGTTAATGTATGTGATATTTGTTCATCAGAAAGATCTCTATATTCTATCATAAATTCTTTCCCAAATACTTCTTCAGAAGGTATATGCCTTTGAAAACCACCACATTCTGCAGCAGCTTTAAGGATAGCATTTTCTATCTTGGTTCTATCAAAAGGTGGTTCACCTTCTTCTCTAGTTCTTTTTAGAACTTTTTGAAATCCTATCTCTACTACCATGTGTTTTCCCTTGCTATTCAAGAATTATGTTGAGTATAAAAATGTTATTGGTCTAGAAAAGTGTGATTTAGTTAGATTATATTGTTTATTTATTAGTATTTTTCAAGTCCCATCTGGCCTTTTCTTTTGTGCTTGGAGACAGGTTCTTTTACTTCTTGACCAAGTTGTTCTTTGATAGACATTGCTGTTGATTTTCCTATAAGTTGGCTGAGTGTTGAGATGTCGCATTTTCTTATGTCTCCAATAGTCTTTAGGCCATGTTTATACATCTTTCTTGCTCTCATTCTTCCTATGCTCTTCAGTTTTAATAATGGTATAAGTTCTTCTTTTACCCCATATTTTAATCTGACTCTTGCTTTTGTTAGTTGCTTATTGAGATCGCTTAATGACATTATCTTTGTAAGCTCGATGCATGAATAAAGAAGCCAATCGCTGATATTTAATTTTGCTCTTATCTCTCCAGGTCTGATATTGTATTTCTCAAGGAGATATTCATCATCCATCTCATCACACCATTCCTGCATGAACAGTGCAGTCTTTATGCTTGATAGGAACTCATCATATTCAAGATCATAGGCCATAGGTTCGACAGATAGTAAATTATCTTCATATTTTGCAAGAGCACCTTGAACGATATCATATTCTTTTGCCCTTACTCTAAGAAGTGGTTGGATCTCTAATGTATTTGATATCATCTGTAGGATTGAGAATAGAATTACTTTCTTTTCTGTAGAATTGTTCATTGCTGTGATAAGTGCATGTGCTGTGTAGGGGTCAAGATATAGCTCTGCTATACGCACTCCTATCTTTGTTGCTCTGAATTTCTCATTTTCTTTACTATTTAATGTGTCTGCTGATACGAAATCACTCATCAGATCATCTTCTTTTGAGCCTTGTTTTTTTGATGTTGTTGCTGAGTCTGATATTATGAATTCCCATTCCTGCAAAAGATCTAACATGCGTTCGATGATTGTCTCTAATTTATTCATATCCTTATATTGATACGCCCAGAAAGTTTTCCCGAAGAAATTCATAATCTCCTCTTTAGTTTTGACAAATCTTGATGCTATAAGGCTGAGTAAGTATGTTCTAAGTACAGGTTCTACTGCTAGTTTTGAATAGATGTCTTCTGACTCTGCGTTTATGTATTGTATAAATATATCATCTTTATCAGATTCAGTTTTTGCAATTGTGATAGCTTCTCCCCATTTGTCGTATGAAGGACGTCCAGCACGTCCTGCCATCTGTTGATATTCGAGTACTGGGATGTCTTGCATACCCCATCTTCCACCGTAACGTTTCAAGTCACGTATGACTGACCTGAATGCAGGAAGATCAACCCCTATTGCAAGTGTTGGTGTTGCACAGATTATCTTGACTTTGCCTTGTTTGAAATTGTCTTCTATTAGTTCTCTTTGTTTTGTTGTAAGTCCTGCATGATGAAATGCTGCTCCATGTTTTATGCTTGCAGCTAATCTTTTGCATTGGTGCGTTGGTTTTGGAAGAACTTTTGATATTTTTTCTGAGAGTTCGTTTAGTGTTATATTTTTTATTTTCTTGCTTATCTCTTCAGCTAGTTTTTCTGCAGAAGGTTTTGTATTGACAAAGAAGATTGCCTGTTTTCCTCTTGCAATTGTATCAAGAGCTATGTTTATAGAAGGGACTGTATATTTTATTCCAATCTCCTGCGTCTTATTTTCTTTTTTAGGCATGATGTTAAGGAAGAGGTAATTGTATATAAAGGTTTATGGTGTAGGTGTCTAGTGCTTTGCACTAGACTTGGAACGTTAGTGAGATTGTCTAATGGATTAACGGAAAGTTTTAAATAATGAATTATATATGGGTTATGTTATGAGGACAAATGATATATTGTTAATCTTTGCAGTTCTGGTGATAATATTCTTTGCATCTCTTTCGACAATAGTCTATCTTGAGAACCAAGATTTGAAAGAAGAGATTGCTGGTATTGAGGATGAGCTGCAAGAAGCAGTAAAGGCGAAAGAGAAAGCTGAGCTTAAAGCTAATGAAGCTGCATCGATAGCTGATCAGGTCAGCCAAGGAAGGGTCAATTCTAGGATAATTGGTGAAGAAAGCTGTGAAGCAGCAGGTGGCAGGTGGGAAGAATGCCCTTCTCTCATGGAACTTCCTATGCCTGATGGTGATGTGACTCAGACAATCTGCTCTCCACCTGGATGCATCCTGCCTGAAATAGGGGTTGGTGGGAAATAATGATTCCATGGATGATAATTGCCATTTTGGTATTATTGGTTCTATTTGGAGTAATCGCTGTAATCATGGCTTATAAGAATAAAGGTAAGAAGAAAGAACCAGATTATTATACTTTTTTTGTATTGGGTTTAGTATGGTTGCCTTTTGGAATTTTTGAGCTGATTAGGAATGATATGCCTACTTTCTTTATTCTGGGACTTACTTTTTTTGCGATTGGCATTACACATAAAGATAAATGGAAAAAGAATCATGTATCATTTAAGAAATACCCAAAATATAAGAAAATATTGACTATTGGTACAATTATTCTTGGAGCACTTGTGTTTTTAGCTCTTATTGTGCTTTATCTTTTGAAAAGGTAGATAATTATTAAGAGAATTATTAATCTAAGTATTTATCTTTTATATAATCCTAATCTTTGTGCGTATCCTAATAATGTCTGTAATATGTTTGGTGCTGTAGTTTTTTGTGCTTCATCTACTCTTGTTAATTTTCCATCAACATATTTCAGTTCTCCTTTAGGTGTTGTGTCCTTACCAATTTCATAGCCAGCAACACATGGTATGATATTATATCCTTTTTCTTCTCTCAGTTCATTGCATATCCTTACAAGCTCTGGAACATTCTCATCTCTTTTAGAAATACTTACTCTTACCCATTCCTGCTGTTGAACTCTTTTTGTATTTCCCTCACTATCAGTTGCAGGCATCATGCCTCTGCCATATTTGAATCCATCACTGAAACACAATAGGTCAAATGCATCATCAGCTTCTCTTAATTCAGCATATAATCTGTTGGTATTAGCAGAACTCTTGTACCATTGGTCAGCATTTCTTCTAAGTTCAAATTCAAGATCTGTGACTTCTTCAATTGGTTTGTTCATATTAAGGCTATATTAGGGGTGAATTTATATGTTTTGTGTATATTTGTCACTTAGAAGTTGTAATTAAATAAACTGATATACATCCATATTTCTTTTGATTGTATCAGATAACTCTTCTGGGTCACATGGCATTGAAAAGAAATCAGCAATATTATCTGGCCAAGGAGAGGTTTGGTTTCTTACTTCAATCTCACTACACCCGCTATATAGTACTATTGGAACACCGGCATGTGCTGTCTCTAACATCACTTTTCTGCTTAGGTCTACTCCATTCATTCCTGGCATAAGATAATTAAACATGAAGAGCCGATAGTCTGTACTTGGTGATTCTTTTAATTTATCCAGTGCTTCTGAAGGATTGTCATATCTTTCGCTTACTTCATATCCTTGTCTTGCAAGATAATCTCCCATAGTAGCCAGGATTTCTTTTTCATCATCAACCATGACAATCTTCTTGTCAGAATTATGAAGCCAATTTTGAGAATGTATCCACATATAATCTACATTTCCTTTTAGTTCATGAGGAATATCATATGAATTTCCTGCAATCTCTTTAATGAGTGGCTGTATAACCAATCTTAGAGGAGATGCTTCATCTGCTTTAAGTGTGGCTGTGTAAAGAAGTGGAAAGATCTCTTTTCCTAATCCAACTAATGTATTGAAGCTTTCATGATCTAAACTTCTTTTTACATTAGAGTCATGTGCAAATTGTGAGCAATGATTTAACCATCTTTCAAGATTAGAATTGAAATCTTCTTCAAGTGTCATAGAATAATGAAATCTTAAGTGATTATTTAAAGATTTGTATGTAGAAATAAAACTATTGCTGTATGGTATATTTTAAGGCATGCCTGCTTTGTATGGGTTTCTATGTATTTTTTCACATTCTCTTACCCATACTGTAAGTTCATCTATATCTCTGAATAGACGACCATTGGCATAGATAGATCCATCAAGAAACTCTATATTTATCTTTTTCACTGGGTAACTACTGAATATTTCCATCATCTATTTCCATCATCTACACTTTATTTTGTGTTTCTATGCTTTTGAAGCACTTGCAGCCTATTAATAAAGCTTTCTGTAATGCTTTGTTATGATTTTATTAAAAATAATAATCCATATAAACGCGTTTTTGTTCTCGTCTTAATTGAAATGGTGCTTGAGTCAGAACTTGTTGTAAAGAACGGGAAAATATATCATCTTGGACTTAAACCTGAACAGATTGCAAAGAATATATTTGTTGTTGGCGATCCGGGAAGAGTTGAACTTGTTTCTCGTCGTTTTGATAAAGTGATTACTGAAGGTAGGAACAGGGAATATTTTGCAAAGACAGGAACTTATCAGGGAATGCCTGTGATGGCAATGTCTACTGGTATGGGCACTGACAATGTTGAGATTGCTCTTGTTGAACTTTACGGTCTTAATGAATTTGATCTTGAAACAAGGACAAAAAGAGATGATGCAGATCCTATGACTATCATCAGATTAGGCACTTCTGGCGGACTTCAAGAAGATATTGAAGTTGGAACACTTGCTATCTCTGAATATTCCATTGGGCTTGATAGCACAGGACTCTTTTATCAAGATGATGTTCCTGATGATATCGCTGCAAGGATAGAGAGGGAAGCTTACAGGATGATCACTGATGCGACTCCTGACAAGATGAGATTTAAAGGAAAGATACATCCTTATGTTGCAAAATCATCGCCTGAAGTCGTGAGTGCACTTGCGATGAGTGCTGTTGATGAAGAAGTCAAATGGACGCCTGGCATCACTATAACTGCTCCAGGATTTTTCTGTCCGCAAGGAAGAGACATAACTGGACTTGAAATGACTGTGCCTTATCTGCAAGAAGTGATGGCTGAGCTTGAAGTGGATGATAGACGAACAGTCAATTTTGAGATGGAATCGAGTTTGTTGTTTCATCTTGGTGAAAGTATGGGGTATAGGACAGGAACTATGTGTCCGATAATAGCAAATAGGCCTGCAGGGACATTTCTTACAGACTATCATTCTGCTGTTGAAGATTGTATTGATGTTGGGCTTAAGGCTATGTTGAGATTATATAGGGGAGAATAACCTTATTTGTCTCTATATAATGGCAATTTATTTAAAGAAAATTACGTTCTCATGATGTATGGATAAGGTACATCTACATATGGGTCATCATATGTTCAGAACTGCTCTTTTTGCAGGGGGAATACCTCTATGTGTATATGCAGGTATAACAGAACCACAAATCTTTGAGAAAGTGATAGCTGGTACTGGTGTTGTTGCTTGTACTTATATGACTTATGCACAGTCATATCTTCTTACTGCATTCCATAATAATGATAAACGTCCATATGTTATTGAACAAAATGGAGATAGTCTTTCTCATGAACCTGTTGCAAAAAATAAATATGCATTGATTGTCAGAGGTAATCCTGGAGGACTGTTTGATGTAACTAATCATTCTATCAATTCATGCAATCTTGTTCGAAATACTCTTATTGAGACTGGTTATCCTGAACGAAATATTTATTCTGTTGACAGCATTGGTAGATTGCCTGCTTCATATCAATGTACGAAGAAGAATCTTAATTTAGTTATTGGAGACATGGCAAGGAGACTTTCTCCTGAAGATAAATTGTATGTACATATAGATGCGCATGGTTATCCAGAAAAAGAAGGTGAGTCTTCTTTTACACTACAGAAAAAAGAAGTTATGAAAGAAAGTGAGCTTGAGGATATGCTTTCTCAGCTTAATCCTAATCATACGATTTATTATCTTAATAATTGTTTTTCAGGTGGGTTTGCTAAGAGGATGGCAAAAGGAAATTCAGTTGCTATGGCAACTTCTCATGCTAATAAAGTTACTGGTTGCTATGTTGGTAGAAGATTGAGAAAAAAGTTTGGTAATCATACTTCTGCTTTTACATTTTATTTCTTTTCTAGTTTGAGGGGAAAAATGCCTGATGGAGAATCAATGGGTCTTCAAGACCTGTCTTTGCTTGATTCATTTAAGGTGGCTGCAGAACTTCAGGAGTCAACTTCGGGAACTTCTTGGCTGAATTTTGGAAGGAATACACCTCATTTATATTATTCAGGAATAGATCCTTTGAAAGTAACTTTGTAATTTTATTTAATAATGCTTTTTCCATCTGATTATTCTTCCTGATTTAGGGTCATAAAATTCACCATGCTTCTCTATAACTCTGCCATATATATCAGTAGAGTTTCTACTATTGAAAAAGTCATACTCTTCTTCTAGTGCTCTGTTCCTATTGCTGCTTCTTGTTACCATGATCTCACTGACCTCTCTTCTTTCTCATGTGCATGTTCCCAATATTTGTCCCATACACTGTGGAAATCAGTCCTTTCTTCGTCTTCTTCTGAAGCTCTGTGCTTATTAAATGATTTTCTTCGTTCATATTCATATATATCATCATGACTGAACATTTTAACCACCCTGCATAGCTTACGCTATAAATCTATCATAATTATATGATGAAGTATCTATTTATTCCTTTTCTGTATATAATGGCAACAAGGCATATATCTGTATAATCTGCTTTAGTAAAACATATAAGTCTTGAATGTATTAAGTCATCTGGGATGGAATCAATAAAACAACTTCTAATAAGGCTCACTGGCAAGAAGAATGTATATATCGTCAGAAGAGGGAACGTGGCAATCAGGGAAGCTCTTCGTATTGCAAAAGAGAAAGGCTTTTCTAAAGTGGCTTTGCAAGATCAAGGTGGATGGATAACATATAAACAATATGTTAAGAAGCTGAAACTTGACATAAAAGTGATTAAGACAGATTATGGAATTGTCAAAGGAAATTTTAATGATTGCATATTGTTAATCAATACTATGCCGGGCTACGCTGCATTACAAGATGTTGATGATATAAATGCTACGAATTGCTTTGTGATAAATGATGCTTCTGGAAGCATAGGTCGGGACTCAGCAATCTGGGGAGACATTATACTTGGTAGTTTTGGAAAAGATAAACCTGTTGATCTTGAGAAAGGAGGTTTTATTGCAACTAATCTTGAGATAGATGTTGAAGAAGAGAAACTCAATACTAAAGAAAGGAATATCTTGAGAGAAAAGCTTGAAGGATTATATCGTAAGATTGAGAAGTTCACTAAGATAAGATCTAAGATAATAAATGAACTTCATCAGTATGAAGTTGTACATCCTGATAAAGAAGGCTTCAATGTTATAGTTAGGACAAGGAAAGAGAAAGATAAGCAAGAAGTAGTCAATTACTGTAAAAAGCATGGTTATGAATATACAGAGTGTCCTAGGTATATACGGATCAATGATGATGGGATATCGATAGAAGTGAAGAGGATTTCATAAAAAGACTTATATACTGTGAATTTTGATGTTAAAATAATGAAGAGACTTGTTTTTATTGATAATCTGAAATTAAATCTTATCATTCTTGTTATTTTGCATCATATTGTAATTGTTTATGGTGCAAGTGGCGGTTTTCCTATTATTGAAGGGGCAACAGATTCTATATCCCCTATAATCTTTACAGTGTTTACTGCTATCAATCAAAGTTTTTTCATGGCATTATTCTTTTTGTTATCAGGATATTTTCTTGTTGGCTCTTTAGCAAGAAAAGGTACTGGAACTTATGTGAAAGACAGACTTATAAGGCTAGGTATCCCTTTAGTAGGATATGTTTTATTGGTTGCACCTGTTGTTGATTATTTAGTATTAAAGTCAAGAGGTCAAGCTGTACCTTTACTGAGTCTTTTTCATTTAAATTGGGATGTTGGACCGATGTGGTTTGTTGAAGGACTATTGATACTCTCTTTAGTTTATTTATTTGTAAAACCTAAATTAAATATTTTTAAGAATAAATTTCCAACTAATAAAGCAATAACAATATCAATATTAGTTTTAGCAATACTTACTTTTATGGTAAGGATCTTTTTCCCAGTAGATACATATGTTCATGTTTTTCAGCCAGGACATTGGATTAATTATATTTTTGCTTTTTACATAGGAACTATTGCATATAATAATAATTGGTTTGAACATCTGAAGAACAAGCAGTCAAAAGTATGGAAAAGAGTTGCTCTTGGAAATATTATTGCTCTTCCTATCATGATGGGTATAACTATAGCATTAATAGGACAAGATGTTACACCTTTCTTAGGTGGTTTTGGTTGGGTTTCATTATTGTTTTCTTTTTGGGACACAATTGGTATGATTAGTATCATCATTAGTCTTTTATTCATATTCAAAGATAGATTCAACAGCGAGAATAAAATAACTAAATTCTTAAGCCCTAATTATTATGGTGCTTATATTTTTCATACTGTAATAATATTATTTATTATGGTTCCTTTGATGAAGTTTGCAATACCTAGTATATTGAAAGCATTGATAGTTGCACTTATAACTGTGCCTGTGAGCTTTGGATTTACTTATTTGATAAGAAAGATTCCTTTTGTTAGAAGAGTTATTTGAAAAATGTTAGTTAAGGGGTGTTATTAAGAGTTGTTTGTTTATGATGCTAGCAAAATCATATCTCCACTTTCTCATTGTACATCAGCATAAAGATATCGCTGTAAAGAGAGTTAAGAACACGTGATAAATTGTGGAGATGTACTGTTGTCTTGTCGACTTTTATCTCATCTTTTATCTCGTTTTTGATCAAGTATGTTCTGTATTGTGAGTCATTGTATTTTTTTTCGTCATATTTGTAAAAAAGTTCATATGCATTTCTGAAAATTTGATTAAGCTCTTTTAGATGTGGTAATTTTTCTGTGTCTGGAAGAATGATCTTTAGTAACCATCTGTACTCATCTGCAAGTTTTTCTAGTCTGTCTACTAAAACAAAATATAATGGGACTTTGTTGAAATCAGTATGTCCTTTTTTCATAAGAATCCTTTGGCAATAGTTTGTGAGCTTTTTTATATTTCTATGGAGGGATTCAATCTGCTCTACACTATCGCTTTCAGATAATTCCAGTATCAACAAAAATACTCTCCTTAAGATTACTTTGAAGTCTTCTTCAGATTCTTTTGTAATATCTTTGATAACGATATGATCTTTTTTTTGTTCTATTACTTCGTATCCTATTAATTTTTGTTCAATTATATCAATTGCAGAATTAACTACGCTATGTTTTGAGAAAGATAGCCTAATCTCATTGACACCAACACGAAATAATCCTTGGAGAACTTTTATCAGGTTATTTTCATAACTGTCTCCATCAATAATGAATTCTTCTGCAGGAGCTTCTCCTGATGATATTATTATCTTTGGTCCTGCAACATTGAGGTCTACTGTTTTTTTCTTATCAAGCCCTTCTGCTTTTATCCATTCTATCGGCAAAGTGACTGTATATGATTTTCTGTCCTTTGGACCTTGAGCTGTTAGTTTCTTGATCATACTGATGATATTGTGCTTGTTGTATTTAAACCTTTCGTTTGTAATAATGTATAATATTACATTTATTTTGTTTTAATGTAAATTATTAATGTGTGGTTGCACATACACTATCTGTGGTTAAAATGATCAAAAAAATCGGTTATTTCGGACACAAGAAGGTCATCTACTGGGAGAAGGAATATGTTGGAAGCTATAGTGATCTGCCTGGTGGTGGATTTTATGGTGTTCAGGTTTAAGGAATAGTAAATTGGAGGCGAAACATGATGGTAAAGCTAGAGCAAGTTATAGTCCAAGAATGGGATGAATTCGAAAGAGGATGGGGCATAAGACGAGACGGTGTCTCTGTCCACAAGAATATGGATGATTGCAGAGCATATGTGCAACAAACCTGGGGCAACAGGCAACAAGCATTTGTTCCAAATGAATATAGACGGCCTCGCGGTGAACCTTACAGTGCACAATTACCTAAAAAGTATACAAAATACATGGGTGAATTTCACGCTGGAATTGGTCCAATAACATGTAGTGACCTTAGAAAGCAAGGTTATCTTCGTAGTGGATGATTTAGTTGATGATAATTATGACTATTAAAATGACAATAAAACAAAAACAATCAGGAGGAGATTAAAATGTCAACAGAGTTAGGTGATAAATTAGCAAGATTAAGGTTATCAGATATTGATAAACCTGCATTATCTGGATTAGTAGAAGAATTACAAGGACAATGCGCATTAAGAGAGGGATTCAATGACACTTATGATTCACATACTGATTATACAAACCTGGATACTGGTCAATATACTGACAAAGTAACAAAAGTAAAAAGACCAGGAAAACATCCTGATCACTCTGATTATCAAGAAGGAAAAAGTGGATTTGGCTGGAGACATAGTCACACTGACGTACATGATATGTGTGATAGTCATACTGATTCTGGACGATATTCAGATTATACTGATATGTGCAGATAAATAGCAATTGTATATTGTTTTTTTTAATTTTTAATCTTGTTTTTCATTTCATTTTTCATTTGTAGTAGATATAAGACTAATATGAGGCGATTAAGATGTCATGTAAAGGAACAAATCTTACAGCAATCATTCAGTTAACAGATATGTGTAACCTTGGATGTAAATATTGCTATGTCGGCGAAGAAGGCAAAAGCAGAATGTCTATTGATACATTCAAGACAGCACTTGACAAATTGATTGCAGCTGCTGGTGAAGGTAGTGTAGATATAATCTATCATGGCGGTGAACCTCTTGCACGAGGATTTGATTTCATTAAAGCTACTACAAAAATAATTGAAGAAAGTCCTTATAGAGAAAGGGTTAGAGCAGACATACAAACAAATGGTACATTACTCGATGATAAGGTAGCTAAGTTCCTTGTTGAGCATAATATCAGTTGTGGTATAAGCCTTGATGGTCCAAAAGAAGTACATGATGCTAACAGGGTATATAAATGTGGAAAGAAAGGAAGCTTTGATGATGTTATGGCTGGAATAGATAATCTTAGAGAGGCAGGTTACGCCCCAGGAGTGCTTAGTGTTGTTACAAAGAAAAGTCTTGGAAAAGAAAAAGAGATCTATGATTTCTTTAATTCAGAAGGACTTAGCTTTGGTCTTAATCCTATTGACTTAGTAGGCTGTCTAAAATCTAAAGAAGATGAGCTTGGCATAACACCAAAAGAATATGGTCAATACCTGATAAATCTATTTGACATATGGTATAATGATAAAGATACTAATATCACTATCACGAATCTTAGAGATACTATGGCTGCACTAACATTTGGAAGGTCATTTGGATGTCTTTATTCATGCAAAGCATGTGGTACAAGATTTTATGGCATTGCCCCTACAGGGGATGTATATCCATGCAATAGGTTTGCTTTTGATGATAAATTCAAGATTGGTAATGTACTTGAAGATTCATTTGAAGAGATGTCAGAGCATCCAGTCTATGTTGAATTTAAAGAAAGGAGCAAGAAAATTGAAGAATGTCAAGGATGCAAGTATAATGATCTTTGCAACAGCGGATGTCCAAGCAGGGCGTATTCAGAGCATGGAACAATTGGCAGGAAGGATAAGTACTGCGCTTCAACCATAATGCTTTTTGATCACATAGCTGAGACTCTTGAAGGAGAGGTTGACTTTAAGAAAGAAGCAGTCGGTGGTTGTCCTGCAGTTGAGGCTATGTTTGCTAAAGGATGATTTTTTATTTCTTCTTTATTTATTTTTTATTTATATCCTTTTTTTTATCTATATTACTTTATTCTCTAATATTCTTTTATTCTTTTAGTTTTTCTTTTATTCTCTTATTTTCTAATATATTGAGTCTAATAAATGATTTCGTTTAAGTTTCCCATTTTTCATATTAATTGAAGGCAGATAATTATGGAATAATCTGATTGTATTATCAAGTCTAATTGTATTTATTTCTATTATTGAATCTGCACCATGGTTTTTTAACATTTGAGGTAATATCTTTCCATTGAAATTCTCTGATATTATATTATCGGATTCTCCTTCTACAAACATGATGATTGATGTATGTCCATTTATTTCTGCAAAGTGGGATTCATAAATCAGTTTAGTAAATATTGTTTTTACTGCGGATTCATTCTTTATTTCATTCATTAATTTTTGTTTTGTTGTTCCCATTTTGAATTTAATCGTATATAGGTGCCTTACAATAGATTTTCGATTTATTGATACAAAATAATTTATGTCTTCATTTTGTTCTAGTTTTTTTCTTTTTCTGCTTACTGTTCTAATAGGTACCTTTGTAAGTTTTCCAATTTGATTATCAGACATTCTTGGGTTTTTAATCAATGCCTGGATGATTAGTCTTTCTTGTTCGTCAAATTCCATTTTATTTTTGTCCTAAATAGGTCAAATATTGGCGTGATATTTACGGATATGACCTATCTAAGACATATACATGGCATAACTTTTATTTAAAACTATCGATTATGAACATTTAGAGATTTTAAGATCTATAGGAGGGAATTATAATGGACGGATATACAGATAAATTATATAGTGCATTAGTTAGAAAAGATCCTGCTCAGCATGAATTTCATCAAGCTGCAAAGGAAGTTCTTGATTCTTTAGGTGGTGTACTAGAAGAAAATCCTCAATTAGTAGAAGCAGGAATTATTGAAAGATTGGTTGAACCTGAAAGACAGATAATGTTTAGGGTGCCTTGGACTGATGACAATAATGAACCTCAAGTAAATAGAGGTTTTAGAGTAGAGTTTAATTCTGCAATTGGTCCTTATAAGGGTGGTTTAAGATTTCATCCTAGTGTGAATTTAAGCATAATTAAATTTCTTGGATTTGAACAGATATTTAAGAACTCATTAACTGGACTTATGATGGGTGGTGGAAAAGGCGGATCGGATTTTGATCCTCACGGTAAAACTGATCCTGAAGTTATGCGTTTTTGTCAAAGTTTCATGACTGAATTATATAGGCATATTGGTCCTAATACAGATGTTCCAGCAGGAGATATAGGTGTAGGTGGTAGAGAAATAGGTTATATGTTTGGACAATACAAAAGGATAGTAAATGAATTTACAGGTGTATTAACTGGGAAAGGTCTTAATTGGGGTGGATCTTTAATTAGACCAGAAGCAACAGGTTATGGCGCAGTCTATTTTTGCCAAAATATGTTGGCTTCAAAAAATGAATCTCTTGAAGATAAAACTGTTGTTGTTTCTGGCTCTGGAAATGTTGCGCAATATACTGTTGAGAAAGTAAATCAACTTGGTGGTAAGGTTGTTACGTTATCTGATAGAAATGGATTTATTTATGATTCAGATGGTATTAATGAAGAAAAATTAAATTATGTTCTTGAATTAAAGAATGTGAAAAGAGGAAGAATAAGTGAATGTGCAGATGAATTTGGTTGTGAATATCATGATGGAAAAAAACCATGGGGTGTTGAATGTTACGCTGCTTTTCCGTCTGCAACTCAAAATGAAATTAATGGGGCGGACGCAAAATTATTAGTTAAAAATGGTTGTGTTGCTGTGACTGAAGGAGCAAACATGCCATCAAATTCAGAGGCAGTAGATGTATTCTTACAAAATAAAATATTATATGGTCCTGGAAAAGCAGCTAACGCAGGAGGAGTTGCAGTATCTGGTCTTGAGATGGCGCAGAATAGTCAGAGACTTAATTGGACTTCTGAGCATGTAGATAATGAGTTAAAAATTATCATGGAAAATATATACACTTCTGCTAATGATGCTTCTGTTAGATACGGCGCACCAGGTAATTTAGTAGTTGGAGCTAATGTTGCTGGCTTTCTGAAAGTAGCAAATGCAATGCTTGACCAGGGAAATGTCTGAATCTTTTAGTTATTTTTTATTTCTTATTTTTATTTTTATTTTTATTTTTCCTATATAATATAAAAACCATAAGCTATATTAACCATGCCTTATCCTGCTGTTTATAATGGAAAAAATTAATATGAAAGCAGCAGAATTTATTGAATCATTCAAATTGGCAGTAAAGGAATTTGAAAAACCAGTCCCTAGTGATGGGGAAATACTAATTAAAGTAAATTCATGTGCATTATGCGGTTCAGATATCAGGATATTCAAAGGAGAGAAAAGTATTGATGTTCCTATAACTGGTCATGAGATATCTGGAGTGATTGAAGAGTTAGGTGCAAATGTTAAAGATTATTCTATTGGTGATCCTGTTGTTGTTGAGACTGTTATTGGATGTGGTTCATGTTCTGCTTGTAAAGAAGGGCGCGAGAATCTATGTCTAAATAATTTTACTGCAATTGGTTATCAATATAATGGTGGATTTGCAGAGTATATTGTAATTCCTAAAAATGGTGTTAAACAAGGTTGTGTAATTAAGATTCCCAAAACTCTTGATTTTGATGAAGCAACACTCATTGAACCATTATCTTGTGTTATTAATGGGATCGAAAATCTTAATATCAAGAAAGGATCAAGTGTTGTTGTATTTGGTGCAGGGCTTATAGGGTGCCTTTGCGTAGAGTATGCAAAATCACTTGGCGCTTCAAATGTGATATTAGTAAATAAAAGTGTGCATCGTATAGAGCTTGCAAAAAAGATAGGAGTAAATGCTGATGAGTTTATCGTGAGCGATGATACTGATGTTGTAAAGGAAGTAATGAAAATTACAGACAATCAAGGTGTAAGTTGTACTATATGTGCAGCTAGTGTCAAAGAAGTCCAGGAATTAGCACTTGAAATTACTTCTGTTAATGGTCATGTAAGTTATTTTGCAGGTATATCAAAAGATGACCCATATAACAACATCAATACAAATCTTATACACTATAAAGAACTTCATATCCATGGTGCAAATGCTTCTAATCTTAAACAATATCATGAAGCATTGAAGGTATTCTCTTTAGGCAAGATAGATGGAAAAAAGTTCATCACACATAGATTTTCTCTTGAGGATATCAATGAAGCGTTTGAGACGCTTCAAGATAGGGAGAAGATGGCTTTGAAAGTTGTGATTAATCCTTAGCATGTGATTTTTTGATTTTTTGATTTTGTTTTTACTTAATAATGGAAAATATTTTAAACATATTTGTCTTCTGCTTTTTTTATGAATGAGGGCTGGAATATAAGTGCAATATTCTATGAATTATCATATTCAAAGTTAATGCATGATATTGATGGTTATACAATTGGTTTTTTAGCAAATGCTGGAAAATTGAAAGGTTCAAGAATATTAGATGCTGGAGCAGGGACAGGTAATATAGATTTTAAGTTAGTTGATGCAGGTGCTGATAAAGTTGTTGCAGTTGAGAATAATCCTGCAATGTTATGGAGACTGAATTCTAAAAGAAAAAAGAAGCAGGAATATGAAGATAAGATCCATATTGTTGATAAGGATATGTATGAAGGGGTTTTTGATGAGATTGCAAATGGGAGGTTTGATGTGCAATTATTCAGAAGATGTTTATATGGATCTGAGGATAAAGTAAAACACTTGCTTTCACAGAGTTATGAAAATTTATCTGATGATGGTATAATTTTCATTGTTCATCCTGAAGCTGATAAAGAAAAGTATTTTGATAATGGATTTGGTGGTGTGGCATTAAGTCATGTATTAAAATGGCATATATCTAATTTTGGCAGTAAGACGATGATTGATTATAAAAGATATACTCAAGGACAGCTTGAAGCATTATGCAAAGAATCATGTCCTGATTCACTTATTGAGTTCTATTCTCCTATTAGGCCAGCTTATAATATATTGACAATAAGTAAGAGATAATCATATTCTAGCATTATATTCTGGGAAGAGTTTTCGTGCTAATCTATTGAATCTAGCTTGTGGTCTTGCAGATCTCATAGCAGGAACTTCTTGTTCAGGTGAATGCTCAAATGCATAAGAACTCAACCTATCAGCAATATCATTAGCACTTATTCCTCTAGGTGCTGTTGCGATTACATTTGCGCTGGCTATTACTGATGAAGCTGATTTTGTATAATAAGCAATTCCTTCAAGACAGCAAGTTATATTTGTGGCTGCATTAACACTTCCTTGCGGATGACATCTCCTATATTTTAACGCAACTTCTGCCATTCTGACTACTGCTTTTTCAGATTTAGTATGTCTCATCACTTCACCCATTCTTTCAAGGAATTCAGGAACATACATGCTATTGGCATTAAGTACCTGCGTGACTAAAGTAGGATATTTGTCTATAATCTTCATTCCTGTTCTCTGGTCAGAATTTTCAATTGAGGTGACTTCATCTTTTAATCTTTCAGCAGCATTAGCTTGTTTCATATGATGATGTGATTGAAGTTGCTTATTTAAAGTTTCTGTTTTATGTTTTTATTTTATTATGCATTAATTCAATCAACTTTTTATATGAGCTCTTTGTTCATTCTTTATATGGTAACTGATCGAATACTGCAGGATACAGAACAGTTCATGAAGAAGAACATACCTTCTTCTAGAATTGATAAGGATGGTTCTGCTGAAGTTTATTTTAGACATGTATACGGTGTGAGGAAATATGGTCTTTTACTTGCTGAGAAGTATGAGGCTGATCCTGATATTATTGAGATTGCTGCACTTTTGCACGATGTCGGAGCAGATAAAGGAAAAGGACACGCAGTTGAGAGTGAGAGTATTGCAAGAGCTTATCTTAGAGAACATGAACTTACAAAAGATGATAAGAATAAGATTTTTGCATGCATCAGGAATCATTCGATGGGAAGTGAGGCAGATTCTATCGAGGAACAGATTATCCAGGATGCAGACGGAATCATATTTCTTGAAGATACTTATAAGTTTTATTTTGAAAAGCAAAAGGAGAAATATCCTTTAGAAGAAGCAAGGAAGATTACTTTTGAGAAAACAAAAGGAATGTTGAAAAAGATCAAGACTGAAGAAGGAATTAGGCTTGCGCAGGAATATCTGCCTGTGGCTCTTGATTATCTAAAGAATGCATCATGAATGAATCATGAATGAATCATAAATTAATATGGGTATATTATTGATTAAGGGGGACTAGAAGATGCAAGATAAAGAAACAACAATAGAAGAGATGAAAAAAGAACTTATTGAATTTATCAATGAGCGAGATTGGGATCAGTTTCATAAGCCAAAGGATGTTTCAATGGCACTTGCTGGAGAAGTTGGAGAGATACTTGAGATATTTCAATGGAAGAGTGAAGAACAGATCAAAGAAATCTTGAGTAATCCTGAAAAGAAAGAAGCATTAAGGGACGAGATTGCTGATGTCTTTGCATATACTCTTGACCTTGCACGTGTCTGTGATGTTGATATCGCAAAAGCTTATGAGAATAAGATGAATAAGAACCGAGTGAAGTATCCTGCTGATAAGGTTAAAGGGAAAAATCATAAGTATACTCATTATGAGGAATGAATTCATCATTAAGAATGATTGATGTTTTTTATTAAGATTAATGAGTTTTTTATTTAGAGTTTTTATGTTTTATTTATTTAATCTTTTTTATCTTGATTGAGCTCTTCTAATCTGTGCTGATTCATGTCCGAAGTCATATCTGCTGTACTCATAAAGATATAATGAGAAATCTGTCCTTATTTCATGCGGTCTGAAGACAGCAAGCTCTATCCTATCAAAGTCTATCTTTCTGTAGGCAGTCTGGTCTTCCATGATTACTAAATTATTCCTTCCGAAAGTCCATTCTCTTTTGCTACCTTCTTTTTGTAAGATTGCAAGTTCAGGGAATACGAGTGTTTCTGGATCATTCATAGAACAGTATCTTTGGACTTTTCCCGGTCCGAAGTAATCTGTAAGCATCCGCTTTGCCTTATCAGCAGACATCTGGTCTCCATGTGTTAAGAATATACTGTAGCACTTGATTCTTTCTTCAGGTTTTTCTTCTTTTGATTGAGACGCCTTTTGAAGATAAGCAGTTAAAGTTGAAAGATCTTCTTTTACTTTATCTCTAAAGCCTGGGTCAAAATCATCTACTTTCTCTTTGAATAATGTATGGAAATAATGACCAGCTCTTTCCCATGCTTCTTGAAGAGGTTCTGTTGAAATTTCAACTTTTTGCTCTTCTTCTCTTCTGTTTCTCAGATATTCTGCTGCCTTGAACCTGATTAATAATTCTTTAAGTGCCATATAGTACAGAAATCAAATATATATTAAAAATGTTGTTATTAATTAGTGGTTATTAATATGGAAAGTAAAGTAAAAAATGAGTGGAGTCAGTATTTATTAATCGTATACTACAACTACTTTTTTGGATGCTTTTGTCATATTAGAAGCATTTTCAACTGCATCAGGCGCTTCTTGTGGCAACCAGTCTTCTTTGATTACTGCTCCTACTACCTTGACTGCAGATTTTCCTACACCAAAGAGCCATTTGCCATAATCTGCTGTGAAAGATACAACCTCATCAGGGTTGTCGAACTTGTAGTTGTTGTATTTGACAATAAGAAAACCACCAAATACAAGAAATATCAATACTATTATTGTGAGTAATTTCATTTTATACTTGGGAGGGATAAGAGATTTATATTGATTTCTAATGTCTAAACTAAATGTCTAAGTTATATCATTATTTGCGTCTGCTAGTGGATCTGGTAGGTTTATAATCTAAGAAGAAACTACTGAAATGATTAACAATTGTTGATAGTATATAGCTTAATATGAAGAACATGAAACCTATGCTTAAGATAAGGTCTATACCTTCTATATTTGAGAAATGCAGTTTCATTATGAAGAGTACTATTGCAACTTCTATCCCTTTTGCTACATTTAATGTCATGAAATACTTCTCTCTCCATGTGAGTCTTTTCATAAAAAGATATATGCATAGGAATCTTAATACAAGATATGCTACAAAAAGTCCAAGTCCTTTAAGCCAGAATATCCAATTAGGGAAGAAGAATTCAAGTCCGAATAATATGAACACAATTATGAAAAGTATATGTGCAACCATTGAAGTGTATGTCTTTGACATTGTCTCTTTTGTAAGACCTCTTAGGAATAAACCATATATTGCAACAGCAAGACTTCCATTTGTTCCAATTATTTCTCCGACGACAAATACAGCAATTCCTACAGTTATTACAAGAAGTGCATACAACTCTTTTGAAAGGTTAAAACTTTGTAAAAATTTATGTAGAAGATATGCTAATATCAATCCTAATGCAAGTGCTACTCCTGCTTGTTTTAAGATAAGCACTAATGGCATCATTATACCTGTTGTGATAGGACCTACTGATGATTGAAGGTAGTTGATAACAAAGAATGCAAATACAACGACTACAGGGCCAGATATTATCCCTTCTATCTCAAGCATTTCCATTATCTCATTTTTCTTTGTGTTGAAGAATTCCATGGTTATTATAGGATCAACACCATAGATTATGATACTCAAAAGGAAGCATAGAACAAATATTTCAAATCCTTTGCCAGGTATATCAAAAAGAAGATATACAGCTAAGGTTATTATATATGAACTTATTATAAGATAGACAACATTGAATTTAAGTACCTGAAGGAAGTTCTTTATGATATGGCTTAAATCAACATCCATTGTTGTCTCAAGTACAATGAGTATCAGAGCAAGGCTACTTAATACAAGTACAATCTCATCATTGAAGAAGTTAAATCTCATTACTTGAAGAAAATATCCAGCAAGTACAAGGAATAGAATGTTTGAAAATCTTAATTTATTGCATATTGCAGTTATCATAATACCTATAGTTAACAATACCACCAAATACAGTAAATATGCAATATATTCTTCCATATGCTATATTCTTGAATAATACCTATTAAAAGCTTTATCATTATTTATAAGGAGTTAAATTGTATGTAGAAAGTCTGCTTGCACGGCGAGATAATAATTATCCTTTTTTAGGATAATTATCGCCTCAATAGGCAAAGCTGACTTTCTATCTAAGTTAAGATAAGGGGTTGTATATGGGTAAAATATATATAATCAACACCCATTTTAGTATATGAATGGGGGAATTCATGGTTAGTAGAGTTGTATTGTTGATATTATCAGCAGTTTTCTTGATAGGAATAGTTAGTGCAGCAGATGTTGCATATATGTATAAGAATGATATGAAGATAGATGATAATGTAATAGATATCTTCTCAGATAAGGGTTTGAACACAGTTTTGATACATCAGGATGCTGTTCCTTCTAATCTATCAGCTTATGCTTTCATCTATATAGGTAATGAAAATTTTGACAATATTGTTGATATAAATATGTATCCTACAATCTTTTCAAACAGAAGGTTTGGTACAGAGATGGGTCTTGTGGATAATGAAGGTATAAGTCAACATGGATCCGGTTCTGCGTTAAAGGTGCGATTGTTTCCTTTATGGAATTTAGTTCAGGTACATACACAAGCTACAGATCATAGAGGAATTGCTTTATCATATTATTTCTTGGCAAATGAGAATAAGGTGTCAGGTATGGTAACTCTTGCAATGACTCCTGTTATGGCTTCTGGTATAGGTCATGAGGGTGATGTTGTTGGTTATGTTCCTGCTGGTACTGATCTCTTGAATGGGAATACAGCGCAGAGAAATATATGTTTCTTTGGAATAGTTGAGTCTGATTATTGGACAACTGATGCAGAAGATTTGCTTGGCATGTGTGTTGATATTGTGCTTCAAGATGGTGACTTGCCAGGGGATTATGATGGGGATAGTATAATTGATGATGACGACAATTGTCCTTTCTTAGTCAATCCTGGACAGGAAGATAATGATAATGATGGTGAAGGGGACGTTTGTGATGAAGATGATGATAATGATGGAATCCTTGATGATGATGATAATTGTCAATTTGTAGTTAATGTTGACCAGGCTGATAATGATGGTGATGGCATCGGTGATGCATGTGATGATGATGATGATAATGATGGCATAGCTGATGTTGATGATAATTGTGTATTTACTCCTAATGCTGATCAAGGTGACGCCGATAATGATGGTATTGGTGATGTATGTGAAACTAATGAATGTGAAGATGGTCTTGATAATGATGGTGATGGACTTGTTGATGTTTCTGATCCTGGATGTTCAGAGCCACCATTTGTTGAAGAACCGCAAGGAACTTCTGCTTGTCAAGATAATATAGATAATGATGGCGATGGTCTGAAGGATATGGATGATCCTGGCTGTCAAGACCCTTTAGATGATAATGAGGTTGATCCTGTACTTGATTTAATAGCACCAATGATACAAATTGTATCACCTCAAACTATGGAATATAGAACCACTTCAATTGCTCTTAATTATGATGTGTCTGATGATAATCTTCGCTCATGCTGGTATGAGCTTGATAATGCAGATGTTGTAGTTCTTGAGAATTGCAGTAATACTACTCTCTTGGGTTTGGAGATTGGTGGACATGAGGTAATTGTGTATGCTGATGATCTTAATGATAATGTAAACAGTTCAACTGTCTCTTTTGATGTGTTTTATCTTATTATTGAAAATGTCACTTCTGATCTTGCAGATGATGTGATTACAGAAGGTAATAGTGCAGATATCGGTATCAGTTTTGACAGTAATATCTATCCTGTCAATGCTACTCTTGATTTATTTAAAGGAGACTCTCTTATTGATTTCTTTGGTATAATTGAAGTACTTACAGGGGATGACTTATTGATACTTTATGAAGTTGCATCAGATCTTGCAGTGGGCAGTTATAGGCTTGATCTTTCTGTGACTGATAGTGTTGAGATTGTTACTCAAAGTGCTGAAACTTTTACAATAAAAGCTTCAGGAAGTACTCCTGGAGATACTCCTGGAGGTTCTGGTGGTGGGAACAGAGATAGAGGTGGAGATGTTAATGTGAGCATAGCGAACATAGGGGTTTAATTCCCCGACCTTTAGGTCGATT
>CAZOOV010000016.1:0-8294 GCA_964581515.1 uncultured Methanosarcinales archaeon
CATTCTATTTCTACTTCAACATCCATTTCTGTATCTTCGTCATCATCAAAGTTATTCTCCATTTGTACTTCTAAATCAATAGAAGTTCCAGGATTCAAATCTTTAATTTCATCATTGTCATCAATACTTTCACTTTCCCCATCATAACTAGCATAAATCTTATCAATTTCAAACATATGCATTCTTTGCATCTTTACTTCTTGTGTATGTGTATAGCCACCAATGTTACAGCTAATTGTAGCCACTTTGAAACTAGTTTCTTGGAAATTACTATTTACAGCATCAAGGTTTTCTGGAATTCTTCCTCTAATTACAACATTTGTTCCTTCACCTGCAGTTACTGAATAAGTCCCTACACTATTGCCTCCAAAAGTAATGTTGATATTATTTACAACTGGCGATAATGTGTTTTGGTACTTAGACTCAGGACTTACAGTACAGCTCAATGTGCCTGTTTCCGAGGGGATAACATTAAAAGAAGTTGTACCTGTCTTTAATATATCTTCATCTACATTGGATGCATCTGTATTTGAATCTCCTATTGTTGCAGTACCTTCTGAAGTAGCAATATCTACTTCACCATTGTCGTATAAGTCAGTACAATAAGGATCAGCCATATCTACTAATCCGTCACCATCATTATCAATTCCATCACTACATTCTGTATAATCACAACCTTGTGAATTTGAACAAATGTTGTTACAAGTACTTGAACTTACACCTGTATCTGAAGTACAACTACTTTGTTCTGTACCTGGAAGTAAACATGTGTAAGTGACAGTTGTAGTTTCATATTCTAGTCCATTACAAATTGATGTTGTTGAATCTTGTCCACAATCTGAATTAGATGAACATGCAACTACTCCATCTCCTTCATTATCGTCTTCATAAGATCCACAACCTAAGTCATTAGGATAATCTATTGTTGAATCACCATCATTATCGTCTCCATCAGAACACTCTGTATAGTCACAACCTTGTATTACAGAGCAAATATTATTACATGTTTCAGTTGAATTAACAGGAACATCTTGACAATAACTAGTTTGTTGCCCTGCATTAAAACATGTAGGAGTAACTGTTTCAGTAATGTAATCATTATTATCACAATAATAATTATAGCTTACTGAACCACAATCGGCATTATTGTTACAAACACTTTCTACCTCAATTGTAATACTACTATCTCCAGTTATCGGTTGATCTTTTGCACCATTTGTAACAGACCATGTCCCTGAAAAAGTACAACTTCCTGATTGAGGAGCAGTAAAAGTAACTTGTTTAGACCCAGGACCAACTAAATATTCATTCTTTGAAATAGGTGTACAACCTCCGTTAGCATTATCAGTCCAAGCCATTATATCACTAGACCCATACCCTGAAGCTGTATACGTTACTTGAAAAGTACTACCTGCTGTAATAGTTGCAGGCATACTCCTACTTACACTAGCAGCAAATACTGCTGGTAACATCATTAACATAGCTAATATTAAGATTATTTTTTTCATTCTAATACACTCCTCCATTTACCCATAATTCGGCTACAATTATAAACTCATTTAAACTTAATTGATTATTTACAAATAATTCTGCATAACTAATAAATTCATTTAAATCTATTTGACAATCATTATTAGTATCTGCTAGATTATCACATGAACGTGCTTGAACATCAAGTGAAATAGTCCACTCTTCACCATGTTTCGCACCATAATCATCTGTTGCTATAGCTGTAATAGTACACATATAAATATTATCTTGAGTATTACTTAAATCTAACTGAAAATTAATACTTTCTGTATCATCAGCACCAATTGTTGTGTCATCACTTTCATCATCAACATTAATATCAGAATCACAATCTATTGAAATTTCAACATCTAAATCAATATCATCATCAGAATCATATATATTTGCTAGTATAACTTCTAAATCAACAATATCTCCAGAAGTAACATTATCAATCTCATCACCATCTGCATTAAGTATTTCTAGATAACTATTATATGTTGCATATATCTTATCAATCTCAAACATATTTTTTCTTTGTAAATATACATTCTCTATATGAGAAAAACCCCCAATATTACAATGAATCTCACCAACTTTAAAAGCAGATTCTTGAAGATAATTAATATCTAATGCATCACTAATTATAGAATCAAGATTTTCAGGCATTCTAACCCTTATCACAATTGAGTTTGAAGTAAAAGGTGATACAGTATATCTTCCTGAGACTAACCCTGCAAATGTGATATTAATATTGTTTAATTGTTCAAAAGAATAAGTGTTTACATATTTAGATTCAACATTAGATACACATTCCATTGTACCCCCATTATTTGATGTTACTTGATAAGAACCAACAACCGTCTTTAGAATTCCCTCTCCCAAAATTGAAGCTTCTTGATTATTTCCACCGAGAGTTATATCTCCATTTGATAAAAACTCACAATAAGAATCATTTTGATCTACATCACCATCACAATCATCATCTATTTCATTTGAGCAATCTTCAATAGCACCTGGGTTAACTGCACTACTGTAATCATTACAATCACATACATCACCCCAACCATCGTCATCAGAATCATTTTGTTCAAAATTATCTGTATTCGGACAATTATCATACTCATCAGGAATATGGTCTTCATCAAGATCATCAATATCACTACAATAAACATTACTCGATCTAATTGTTGGGCCATTCAAAAAAGGTTGGAACTTTATAACACCTATAGAAATATCATCATAATAATCATTTAATAAATTATAAATTTCCGAACAATTTGTAGTCCCCCAATAATTAAAGCGTGCATTCACATTTTCTTCATTGAAATTATAAAAAGCAAAAATACCATTATCATAAATAAAATTATTAAAAATCCTATTTTGTTTTGCAACCCATCCTGAATCAATTGCTCTACCAGCACTAAAACGTATAGTATTAAAATAAATTGAATTATGACTAGAATAAAGAATAATAGCTGCTGTTGAACCAGTCGTGTTTAATATAGTATTATTATATACATCATTATATTCAGCTTTATCAGATAGCATTAAAGCTATATTGGTTTTATTAAACAGGTTATAATTTATTTTATTATAACTTGACCCTGGATTTTCTGAATTAGAATTCAATGAAATCGCTTGAGATGAAATATTAATGAAAAAATTATTTGATATATTACTTCTTGATGATTTATAGAAAGTTATACCATATGATATATCTCTAAATATATTGTCTCTTATATCTATATAAGTTGATTCTGTTAAAGCAATACCTATACTTTCCCCGTAAAAAGTATTATTATATATTTTAACTAATCCCCCTTCATTCACCCAGATATTATTTCCATAATCTCCAATAAAACCATTTTTTAATGTAACATTATTATTTTTATTAAGAAACATACCAACACCTGTATTAGCTCCATAAATAAAAGAATTATTAAAATCTATAACTAAATTATCACCAAGTATTGTAATACCTTGAGGTAAATAATAAATACCATTACAAATAGAGATTGAGTTTGAAATACTCATACCATCATAAGGTACAACACATCCGTTACTATCACACACATCTCCTAAACCATCCCCATCAGAATCTTCCTGTCCAGGATTATAAATATCTGGGCAATTATCATCTATATCAGAGATCCCATCGTTATCATCATCTTGATCACAATAAGAATTGTAACTACAATCAGAAGCATAATCACAATGACCATATCCATCACATCTACCTAAACAAGCATATTCTCCCCCAATACCATAATAATCGTCACCAGCACCATAAGAACAAGCATAGTTAAAATCACAATAATAAGAGGTATCCAAATTTACACAATAAGGTTCTCCAGATATAGGACAATAAATACCTTGACATACGCCACAATTTATTGATGGACAACCATTACAAAATGTACCATATGTTGATGGACAAGCATCATTAATATCCAAAACTCCATCACCATCTGTATCAGTCTCAGAAGCATACTCTACTACCACATAAGTTGAATCAATCCTTATATAATCTGAGTCACCCCATCCTGAATCATGATGATATTTTAATCTAAATTGATTATTCTTATAAACTTGACAATCTGCAAGATTATCACATATTTCATATTTCAGAGTATTATATTCATTAGGAATTAAATTACCCAAATAATTAAAAATTCCCTGGTTTAAATCTTCAATGTATAACTCAAATCCATCCTCATCATATGCAGAATGATCGACATATAAGGTTATTTTAGCAGGTTGATTGATTAAATTTAAATTATAATTTAAATATGTATTAAATACATCACACCACCATAAAGGACAAGTATTCTCTAAAAATTTTAATGAAATACGGTCATTTGTATAAGTATCCGAGACAGTCCCACTATAATGTCTTCCTTGTGAGATTGTATAACTATCCATATAACTAATCAAATCTGATTCTTCTTTTGTTATATCTATATAGGAATTAGCATATACCCCACATTCACCATACCCTAACTTAAAATAACCATAATCACCCCATCCATAACCCCAACTATTTTTAACTATCCATGCACCTTCATTATCATCATATCCTACTATAGAAACAGCATGATGACCTCCCCAATCTAAAGGTTCTTGACAGCGATAAATGCCTCCTTGAAAAGTACCACTCATATCTAATCCTATTGTAATAGGTCCATTTTCAATCAGGTTGTATTTGATTTGTTCATCTGTATCTCCAGCATAATACCTATTATTAATTCTCCAGGTCCTTTTGTCATAATCATCACATATATTTGAACAACTTTTGTCAGAAGCACTATATTCAAAACACATTTCATCAGATAAACCATAAATTATCGAATAATCTAAAGCAGAATCAGACCAACCGCCACTACAATCTCCTGCTTCACTACAACTTACAAATTGTTGTTCAGATAAATCAACATCCATAAGTGGATCATTATAAATAATATTTAATTTTGATTCAATAATACCAGCCGCAGCAAATGCCCAACAACTTCCACATGAACCTTGATTTTTAATAGGTGATGGCCACCAAGACCCATTAACATTTCTCCAATCAAAATATGATGGAAGAGATAAAGACTGAACTGAACTAGATTTCATTGAAGTAGATTTCAATGCTGATTTAGTATTAATCTCATGAGGAATATTTTGCTCTAATTTATTTGATAAATTCATCATATCCACTATAGAAATTGTTTCAACTGAACCAGTAGAATCTGTTGTCATTGATCCTTTACTCAATGAAATCCTTTCACAAACACCATATTCATCGCTATAAGGGTTGTTACCATCTTTTTTGGTGTTTGTGTTATAACCTAATCTTGAACAAATTGAATAATTATTCCCAATCTTACCTTTAAAAAAATCCCAAGCGTTAAGAGAAATGTTATTTCCTACATCACAATAACCAATTTCCCCTTCTCCTGTAGTATTTATTTTAAATTGATAACCTAATTCCGTACAATAAACTGCAGCAGGATTTGCTATTGCTAATACATTATATACCAGAAATAATCCAATTAATAGCCATATTAAATTATTAATTCTCATTTGTTACATTCACCTATGAAATAATCCCACTCCATGCACTCATTACCTTCTTTTGTTATACAAATAGCACATTTGGAATTAAATCTACAGTCATTGGTACTAACCTCAATATCTCCTCCTTTTTTTTCACAAAATGTAAATTTTTGTCCACATTCACCATTAAAAAAAGCCCACCCTGGACAAGAATTAAATATATTGAATTTACATATTCCTTGACTACCTTCTTCTGAATTAATTATCTCATAATTATAACCTAATTTTTCACAATAAACTGCAGCAGGATTTGCTAATTCAGCATTATTTATATTGAAACTTTCAGGTAAATTAGAACTTTTACAAGATGTAAGTAAAA
The DNA here is from genome assembly GCA_964581515.1 of uncultured Methanosarcinales archaeon. Lineage (GTDB taxonomy): Archaea > Nanobdellota > Nanobdellia > Woesearchaeales > JACJVV01 > JACJVV01. The sequence goes on from CAZOOV010000016.1 coordinate 5,930, forward strand.
ATAACAAGATTATGAAGAATACACTAATTACTATATTAAAATATTTACGCCCCCCCATGTTACCCCTTATTAATAAGGAATTTATAAATATTATTAAAAAATGAGCTATTTTAACTTAATATTCAAATACAGAAGAATATACTGGATGTGTGACACTTTCTACGAGATATCGTTTATTGTGTAATTCATTATCAATATTGAATAACTTTGCTTCAATTAAAGGATACATTAAACAAAGCTTTTTCAATATATTAATATCTATCTTCTCTCTTATTATAAACTCAAAGAAATCTGTAAGTTTCAAAAAATCATCAGGACTATATTCAGGATGTACTAACTCAAATTCATTCTGAGCTATTGATGAATCAAATACAAGCCTATCTGATTTATAGTGAATATTATATTTACAAGTAAACTTTGCAAATTCTTTATTAAATATTGCATGTTCTTGACCTGTAACACATTGATTTGCCCAGTCGATTTTAAAGCCTTGGGCTATTAAAGCTTTAGCATATTCAATACTTTTTTTTAAACATATAGCAACAACATGATGGGGATCAGGCCCATAACATTCTTTAAAATTATAGATTATTTTTTTTGGGACAATCCTAATACTAACAATCTTATCCCTATATGTTAATTGTGGACTTTTCCAATTATTCTTATGACTCTTTTTAGATTCTTTAAAATCAATAGGTACTACATTTTTAGGTCTAAAGATCAAGGGTTGTGTAATTTGAACTGCATGAACTCTATCAAAAATTTTATTTGCATAGACATCCTGTAAGTGTAAATTCCCAAAATGATCTCTATACCAATCTAATGTTTTCTTAGTAGGAATTAACAATTTTACACTCTTTCCAATATTATTTACTTTACCTTCGTTAATCATTTCTTGAATACAATTATATACTTGTCTACGTGTAAGATCAAATTTTAATTGTATCATTTCCCTTGTAGTTCCATTAAACCCTTGAACATGATTATTCACAATATACTGAAGAACTTTCTTCCTATCTTCCTTAGTAAAATACTTACTTGGTTTACTACTACATTGGTTACACATTTTGTTACACATTTTCATATTAACTTTAGCTCCCAATCAATTAGTAAATGAGACATATAGCAAGCAAATCCTACTAATGCAAGAGAGTATCCTAAAAATAGTAATGGTAAGGACAATAATATCCCAATTAAAATTCTGTGAAGCAATCCTCTGTGTTTAAACAAGTTAAGAGCAAAAAGCCCAACAATAATACTAAAAGCAAAAAATAATTTTCCTATGATATAAAAAAAAACAATAAACAATAAACCTATTATGAGAGTATATATCCTGATTTTTGAATGGCGATGATCCAAATCAGGAAGTAATGAATAAACTAATGCTATGACAAAAGCCTGGATCAACCCCCCTAAATGAAATATCTTTAGATAAAAAACTAAAAATCCCATCATAATTAATCCAATTGTTAGATGTACAACATAACTAGGCATTTTTTTCGTAATCAATAGGCTTATATTGACAATTCATATTTGTCTACTATTTTGAGTAAGAGTAACCCTCTTTCCCCATATGGAAATCGTGGTTGAATAGCTAGCTAATAGGCGCCTAAGCACCTAGGCTGTCTAAACAACCATTACGATGACCACTTAAACAAAGGATTAAAATAATACTCTCGAAACACCTTTAATTCGCTTGGTAATTGCTCTTCAAGATGCGTTGGCAATTGTATTAGTTTCTCCATTTTCTGGCTCCAAAATCAATTTTCCTTGTTGATCTACTAATTGTTTTATTTTCCTTTTATTGATGTCAAGCTTCTGCGATCTTATCCAGATTGGATTAACAGCAAGATAACTTGAATGCCCTACTTTTATTAGATTCCTTGATGGAAATTGTATAACTGACATTTTGATTTGCCTCCATTAATTCTTGTATATTTATGTTATAAATAACTATCCAGTCAAATTTAGTCAAATTTGACTAAAATATACAAATGTTTAAATAGGAGTTAAATTATCTAAGTATTATGAGTAAAAACAAAAGTGAGAAACAGTTACCTAAAAAACAATATTTAGTACTGAAAAATTTAGTCCAATACGCTGGTTGTGTAGAAATGCCAGATAAATTAACAAACACTAAGTTAATAATTAAAAATAGCAGAAAACCTTCTGAAAAAAAGGAATCTTATTCTATTTTAAATTATGGATTTAGTCCTAAAAAAATTCCTAAAAATATGTTAGACAAATTAATGAATCCCCCTAAAGGATCAATAAATATAATAGCATTATCAGATTATTATGTAACAAATAATTGGTGTTGGCAAAATACTGGAATCAGTCATATAAATACAGTTGATGGTTATCT
>CAZOOV010000016.1:8307-30660 GCA_964581515.1 uncultured Methanosarcinales archaeon
ACAATTATCACACTTTGTTAAAAAATCATATTTCTATTTTAGGACTAAGTTAGAAGTAAAACCAAGAGAAAAAATCTTTTATTCTATTAAGAATAAACCTGAAATAATTCTAAAAATAATCAGAGAGTTTGTAAATCATGGTGACTATGAATTTTTAATAAATTCAGATTTTTTTAAATACAATATTTTTATCAATAAAATAGACTGGACTTTAGCTAAGATGTTTCCTGAAATGTTTATAGAAGAAGTAAGAATTGATTCTAATAGAAATTCAAGAACTATTGGAGACAAAGAAAAAAGATGTACTGGTGACATTCATGAGAAGCTAAAAATAATAATTCCTCCATCTTTCTATGGATTATATTTAAATGGAGATTTTGAAGATAATATTATTAAAGAAATACCCTTAGAACAAATATTATTGAGCTGTTTAATTACAGATTATTCTAATTGTATTAATAAGGAACTAAAACAAAAATTAAGTGATTCTATAATCTTTATGAAGAATCATATGGGTATTACAGATAAATTAAAATTACCTAAGAAATATTGGGCATTAACTTATCAAAGTATAAATCGAAAGGAGGTTAAAGCTAAGAAAGGTTATAAGAAGAAGCGGGCTTAGTACCTTATAAGAATAATCGCCCAGCAGGGGCTTTATACTTTTAGTTTAAGTCCCACATTTATTGTGGGTCATTAATTAATTGAAAAAGAATTAACAAAAGAAGCAATATACTCATTCTCACCATTGCTTTCTTTATATGTCGATATTACCTGATACATCTTATCCCCTTTTAGAAAAAACTTTGTATAAGCAACTCTTGTATTACCAACATATTCAAATTTATATTTGACCTCTTTTCCCAAAGTATCTTCAGTAGAAATATCTTTCTCCTCAACAACTTCATATTCAGACGTATTTGTGAAAGCTCCAAAAAATATTTCTCTTTGTTCTTGTACTAATTCAGTTTGACTAAAGTCGTATACAAAAACAGAAAATTCAGATTCCAAATCATAATTAAAATAATTATAATAATGTTGCACAATATTAAAATCAACTGTTTCCACTAAAGTATCAGGTTCACCAGGAAAAGCGGCAGTAAACTTCAATTCATCACTATTAATTTGTGTTGCTTTTAAAGGTCCTTCTCCAATCATACCTTCTGGTTCAGGAACCATACATCCTGATAGAATACACATGCTTATTATCAATATTAAAATAGATATTTTATTTAACATACCTACTTTTTATTAATTCTTATTTATAAAATCTTTGGAAAAATTAGTTCATCATAGAGAATTTAATCTCATTTTTTCTACATAGTTGAGAAACAATAACCGAAACATCATTTTTCAATCCTTTAGCATACTTTATCTCCAATTCAATGTTTAAAGGAGTTTTGGTCAACCCCCACTCAACATCAGGTGTAACTGTAGAAATAACATATTTGTGATTCAGTTCATAGATAAAATCAGACATATTTGAACATTCAATAAAATCTTCTCTGTCCATATCATCAATTTTAGCAATATTCTCTTTACTAGTGGATAGCTTTTTGATAAATAATTCCATTATCTTCTTGATATCAGAAGTAGTCAAAGAATAATACATAACTTCCTTTTTCTTCCTTTTATAATAATATATAGTTGTTATGATTACAGAAACAACCAATGCACCAACACCTGCTATTAACTCAATCCAAGCTTCATAATATTGTAAACTAAATTCTTTTATTATCCATTGGTCAATTGTTACAAATAGGAGTGAGAATACTATAATACTTCCTAGAAATACTAAGAAAATTTTGTAATCCCAACCACTAAACATAGAGTATCGCCACCAAATTGTAGGATTTTTAGCATACCTTAACCATCTTTCATTTCCAATTATGAATTTTCCGAAGAGAGTTATAATAACTATTATTCCAAAACCAATGTAAGCAGATATTGCAGCATACTGCTCATAGCCAAAATATCTGAAACCGACAACTAATGGAATTACAATAAAAAATGCTGTAATGAGCAATGTTTCAAGTTTTAGCTTCATATTCAAATTAATTATTATTACAGTTTATATATATTTTGAATTTAGAAAGTTTTATAAATATGAAACTCTGAAAAATCATTAATGGATTCAGTTATTTACTTGCAACATGGAATAAGGTTAATCCTTTTACTTGTAATAAGTGCTGTAACAATGTACTTGCTTCTAAAGAAATTTAATGTTGATAAGAAATGGGGTTTCTCATTTTTAACATCATTAGTTGCAATTGTAGGTTATCTTGTACTTTCTTTTAATACATATACAAAGTATTTAGGTCTAGCTTTAGGTACTTATCTTATGTTAAAGTTTGTTGCAAAGATGGAAGAAAAACCATTAAACAAACTATTAATCATTTGGTTCCTATGCACATGGATTGCAGAAATAATATTGGGACTGATTGCAGTAGCAGTTTTAGCATTCTTTGGTTTATTACAAGCTTAAGTTATTTAATTAAGCATTATATTTTTCTTATAGCACCGCTTCCCTTTTCCCCAACACAAGTAGAGGGAAAAGGTAAGCTAGGGAGAGAGGAGTTGAGGGGAAATTCCTGTTAATAAGACAGGTGCATGGGGAAAAGCTAGCTGTCGTTTAGTATAGTTGCGTTGTCTTTAGCTCTTGTTACAGCAGTATAAAGCAGACTTTTCTCATCCATCTTGTATTTTTTTGTTTTTGCAATAAATATTGCAACATTTGAATATTCGCTACCTTGTGATTTGTGTATTGTCATGCAATCGGCACTCTCAAACTTCTCATTATCAAATTCAGACCTATGTATTTTAATTTCTTTAAGCTCATTATGCCATAGTGTAAAATAATTATCTTCATAGTCAATAATAATGCATAAGTCGCCATTCATTAAACCATAACGATAAAGATTTTGCTTTACGACTATTTTATCGTTTTTGAAGAATGAATAGGTGTAGTTGGTATATATTGGAGTTTGGGTAGATAATTTATGTTCTTGAATGAGAAGGATGAACTCTTCACGAGATTTCCTAGTATTAGTTAGAAATTGGTATTTTTCATTGTATAATCCAATTATTTGTTTTTTTAGGTTAGATAGTAGAGGATATTTAAGTTTAAGCTTATTATTTAGTACTGAATCAGATAGTGTCTTTATTATTTGGTTAGTTGTTCTAAAATTCCTACTGAATTTTACACAACCAAAATGAGACCCTAATTTAAGTAAGATATCATAGTTAGACATTTTTAATTGTTTGCTGTCACCAGCAAATATTATTTTAGATTTATTTGGAATAGATTTAGTTAAGGATAGTAATAGGTTAGGAGTTAGGAAAGAAGTTTCATCAATAATAATTACATCAGGAATCCATTTACCACAGACCTTAAGTACATTTTCTTCATATTTTGCAAAGTTACCATTATAATCAGCACCTAAACTTTTATGTATTGTATGTCCATCTTGTAATAATGAACTTGCTTTACCACTATATGACATAACTAATACTTTATGCTGTTGATTTCTTAAGTATGTAATTAGACTATTGAGAACTTTTGTTTTACCTGTTCCAGCAGAGGAGTTTAGGACAGTTATTTTATTCTCAATAAAAGAATCAATGAACTTTTCTCTTTGCTCATTAACATCAACTCCATCTTTTTCAAACTGACACTTAATCTTATCGTTATTAAAACAAAGAGAAGTTTCATATTTGTTAATATAATCTAAATGTTGTATAGCTTTTTGAATATTTTTTTCATCATCAATTATCGATTCATCTTCTGAATCAATAATTCTATCTATTGGGTCAATATCAAAGACTAAATCTTCATCAACATAATTTTCCAACTCAACGGTGTTGTTATTTAGTTCTCTATCTTGCACTTGAAGATATTCAAAATCACTTTTTGGCTTTTCTAGAAATGAATAAATACCTTCATCTTGAAAATCCACCATCCTAAATGGTTTGAAATTATCAATTTTACAATCTCCTTTAATTTCGAATCCATAGTGAGGTGCTTTTTTTGTTGGTGTTAAAACAGCTTGAATAGAATCTGTTCCAGTTATTTCTATCCTGTAATTTCGTAATCCATTCAAGATGTTTCCATCTTCATTCTGAAAGAGCAAAACTGGTAAACCCAGTCCAGCAATATCCATCCTTATGACTTCACCTGACCTAATAAATTTATTATCAAGACCCTTAGTCCCATATGCCCCCATATTTCTTGGTTCTGTTAATTTTAACATTTCTTCAATACACATAAGTTATCACCACAAAGTAAGAACCAAAATTGGTTTTTAAGACTAATTAGTGTATAATAAACAAAATACACAATTTAATTTAATAGAAGATTACACATCCAAACTCATTGAATTAAGTCAAAATCTTTGTAACAGATTGATTTTTGTCAGTATTCTTAACACTTCATGAACTGTTCTTTTTTACTATATTATTAAATCTTGTATTTGAGATATAATGATCTGCTAAAATCTTTCCATCTTTAACTAATGTTAGAACAGAATATATAGAAGGTGCACTTTGTGCTTGTTTTGGTGTTTTTAATTCAGTTATTTTAATTTTAAGTTTCTTTTTACTGTTTGAATCAAGTTCTTCAATAAATCTTGCAACCCAAGGACACTGATTAGAATAAATTATTTGCCACCCATTTAGCTTACTTAAATTTTTTTTATAATCATTAAATTTAGGAAGTTTACCTTTCTTCAATTGTTTAACTAACAATTGTTGTTTTCCATCCTCTTCAATTACCTTAAATCCATTTCTCAAGAAAACGTCTTTAGAGGCCATAAATGAATCATCACTTGCAATTACAGCTATACCTAACTTTCCTTTTGCATCTTTTATACATTCCTGAATCAAATCTGAGCCAAAATTTTGTTTCTTATATTTATTTGGAGATACCCAAATACAATGTATAAATAAATAACCTTTAGCATCAACAGCCCTCCATGCATTCTCCCCATCAATATATTCTATGTAACCATTAATACTTTTACCATCTGTTAATATTTTTATCTTTAAACCTTCTTTTAATCTATCTTTTACCCAATCCTGTTTTTTATTGTAACCAATACTATCTTTTTTACAAAAACAAACCGAAGGATAATCTTTGTAATTTTGCAAATCCAAATTAATTTTCTGAAGCGACATAATCATATAAATAGAATTAGTAATTAATAAATTTTCTTATAAAATTAAGAAACATTAATAAATAGAAATAATAACGAAAATAAAAGGTGATATATTATGGCAGAAGAAATTAGTGCATCGCACATATTAGTTGAAGATGAAGAATTTTGTAATCAGCTTCTTGAGAAAATAAAAGCAGGATCAAATTTTGAAGAGCTTGCAAAAGAAAATTCAAAATGTCCATCTGGTCAAAAAGGAGGAGATCTTGGAACATTTGGAAAAGGTATGATGGTTCCAGACTTTGAAAAAGCTGCTTTTGATTTGGAAGTAGGAGGAGTCTCAGGTGTTGTAAAAACAAGATTTGGATTTCATATCATAAAGCGAACTGGATGAGATAAAAACTTAATGTGGGCTTTTATTTCTTAACTTGTCCCACTCATCCACATTATATCGAAGTATTGTTTGAAGGATTTGGTCACTTCTTCTGAACTGATCCTGATTACTAAAGGCTCTTTTGTTAAGATCAAGATGCAGGTCTTGTTCTTGTACATCATTATCTCGGCAGGAGTTGATTGTTTCATGAACTTGACATTATGATTCTTTGCTTTCAAAAAGAAGTCAATCCGTTCTTTTCTTTTTCTTAATTCTTCGTTAAAAACTATATCAGTAACTATGCCTTTACTTTCTCTTATCTTTGAATGTTTCAAAAAGAACCTGTCTGCAACTTCTTCACTCTCACCTTTACTTGCACCAAAAGCGTAGCATCGATCACCTTTGCCACATTCTGACAATAGATCATCAAAGACTGTCTTCATCCCATTCCATCCATGAAAAGATTCAACATTTACACTCTCTTTTACTTTCTGATACTCAGCAAGAAGTATTGGAAGCATTTGATTTACAATGTTCTCTTCTTTTTCAATCTCCTGCTTTTTCTGATTCAAGAAGAATTTCAAATGATTCGGACTTGCTGGACTAAAATGAGATACACCATTCTTTTCCAGTTTTGATATCAGACCTTTTTCAGCCAGCCGATTTGTTACATCATAGATATTTGAAGGAGAAATACCTGATTTCTTAGCTAATGCTGTTTTTGTACATTCGCCTATTGCCAAAAGTGCTTCATATACCTTGATTTCACCTTCAGTTAACCCAATTTGCCTAAGATTATGTAGTTCCATAAAGGGATAATACCTATAATATATATAAATCTTTCTAAAGTAGTCCTGTTAGGGGACACCCTGATTTATATGACGTCCCCTATTATATATTAACTATGCTATCAATAAACTGGCCACTGGTCCTTGTTACGACAGTTGTACTATACGTCCTTACAATAGTCTGTCTACCATTCAATGCAGTATATGCAACTGTTTTCTTGTTTACACTTATATCATTCTGGAGTAGGCTTCCAGGTGTTGGTATAGTTCATCCATTTTTCCTGCTTTATAATACAGATTTAGTTGATCTGTTTGCATTAATCATAACAATCAATTTAGGGCCTGGGCCGGGAATTGCACTAATTGCAGTAGGTAATCTTTGGCCAAGAGTATGTGGTGTTCATCCTCCTTGGGGAGCTGTAATCACCGATACAGTCTCAATGTCTATTGTTGCACTATTCATTCCATTTATCCATTCAGCAATAGGAGGAAATATATTTATGAGCATGATTATTTTTACACTAATAAGAGCTATTCTTTGGCAACCACTTGATTTGATATTTTGGCCTCAAGCGTGGGCAAGCATAGGTCAACAGATAATATTAATATTAGTTAATGTACCTACAATATTTATCATCAATGGTTTTTACGCGAAAATATTTGGAGACTTCTTTGATAATCTTATGCAAAAAGGAGTAGCTTTCTCATGGCCGTTATTTCTCTTTGCTACAATTGTAATACTTGTGTTTTATATCTCAGTCTTTGGAAAATCAAAATCAATAGGCATCAAAGTATCGCTTGGCAAGATTGTAAAACGAAGGATAAAGAAAGCTAAAGAGAAAAGAGATAATAATAAAGATAGAAATATGTACTTACAAAGAGATGATGAAGTTGAAGAGATGAGAGAGATACAGAGATTTATTTAATTAAAAATAGTAAACATATTAAACACAACCCAATATCCTAACAATATGAACCTTATAATACTGCAAAAAAAAGAGATAAAAAATAATAAAGTAGTTCTTAGTGATTACAGACATGCCCATATAAAGAACGTGTTAAAACCAGAGATAGGACAGCAATTAAAAGTTGGAATGCTTAATGGAAAAATAGGGATTGGCGAAGTAGTAAAACAAACAAGTAAAGAAACAATTCTAAAAGTTAAGATAAATACTGCTCCTCCAAAACCTGCTAACATCTGTCTTGTGTGCTGTCTTCCACGACCAAAGACATTAACAAAAGTAATCTACAAAGCAACATGTCTTGGGATAAAAGAGATCCATCTCATAAATGCAGAAAAAGTAGAGAAGGCGTATTGGGATTCTAATCAGCATAAATACAATAAGACAATAATTGACGCACTCAGTCAAAGCAAAGACACGATTTCACCAAAGATATCTTTTCACAAACGATTCCGACCATTTGCAGAGGACATATTGCCAACCCTTATCAAAGACAAAGCAGTGTTTGCTCATCCTGGCGGGAAAAAACCAAGCAAAGCTAAGCATATAGTTCTTATAATCGGTCCTGAGGGTGGTTTTAATGATTTTGAAGTTGAACTTCTCTCTAAACATGCTAAGAAAATATCTTTAGGTGAGCGGATACTTCGTGTTGAAGACGCACTGCCTACTGCTGTTGGCATTCTTAGATCATATCTTTAATCTCATTTAATCGACTAAGTTCACTATGGTCAATTGACACTTTTTCTTTTGATTTAATCTTTATCTTTTTTCTTTTTCTAAATAACCTTATGAGATATTTCATAGATCTTTTTGTTGTCATGCCATTTAGCATCAACATAAGTATTGTTGCAGATGTAAATAACCACATGTTAAAATGTATTCCTGAACTTAACAATCCATCAAAGAAACTTCCAAAGTATTTTCCATAAAGAAAATTAACGAAAGTCTGCGTTGAAGTATAACTAATGAAGATCACCAGGAATTGCGGGAATGAGCCATGCTCAGGGTATACAAAGTGTGCTATGAAAAATCCAACTTGCCTTAAGAGTGTGTAGATTACCATGCATACAGTTATATCCTGGACAAATGCATATACGAATGGGATAAATAGGCAGATTATCGGCTGAATGATTGTGTCTTTTACTACATCACTCCATGGAGGAGTTATTCCTGCAATCCTTGGGATAAAATTACAGAATGCTGCCACTAATCCTCCTGCTACTCCTCCTACATTGATTGCAATCAACATGCTGAAAAGATCTACAAAGTCCAGCATGTATAAAACCCACAGAGGTGTTGCAATCGCTATTCCTGGAAGTCTGCTCCAAAATGCAATCAATGCAAATAACATAATAGTAGCAGCTACTGGTGAAAAAGGAAACAGGATTATCATACCTATGTATAATGCATTCGTGACAATCCTGATGAGTCCCCAATGAATGCCTATCATAGTTCTTTAGACAGAGTGAGTCCTGCATATGCTTTTGAGACCATCTTATCACCTATCTGATATTTTCCATACAGCCCTATCTTAAATCCTACAATATCAGTCTCTAGACTAAGCCCAGGAGTAATATGTGCCAGCCCTGATTCTCCGAAATAGCCATTAAGATATGCAGATGATACAGATGGTCTGATTCCAACCTTACCTACTTCAAAGCATTTGTCAAGTGACGCATGCACCATATGCTCTCCTAGACGATCTTTATCAGTAACAGTGTTGGATAGTGTTGCTTGAGCATTGACTACTCCAGAATATTTTGCTTGCAGTTCAATTACATCTTCTTCAAACTCAGGAAAGATCCATCTTTGATAACTTATGTTAGCACTGACTTTACCTTTAAGAAGATCTTTTTCATCACTATTGATTGTTATACCATAATCCCTTTCTTCTTCCTTATTATCTGAAGGATTATATGCGCTCCACAAGAATCCTGTTATTCTGTTATTGCCTATAGCTATAGTGTTCTGATTAACTACACCATCACCTACTACTGCGCCGTTTCTTGCAACGTTATCTGTAATCAGTACGCTATTTACTCTAGTTGAAAGATCTCCCCCTAATGCAACTGAAGCACTGAGGATAGTTCCCACTACTAATGATATTAGTTTTTTCATTTTATGACCTCCCCTACTGCTACCAGAACCCCTAAGTATAAAATCACCCAAAAATATATAAATGTGTGTGGTATTGTACAATACCATATGAATTTAAAAGTGTTAAAAGAGTTAAATCTGAGTGACGGACAGATTGTAGTGTACAGCGCAGTGCTTGAATTAGGAAGCACTTCACTAAATGGCATACAAGAGAAGACTGGGATTGAGAGAAGAAACATCTATGATATCTTAAACAAATTAATTGAAAAAGGTTTCATGACCTATGTTGATGAAAAAAAATCAAGAAAATATCAATGCACCCACCCAGATAATTTAAAGAATGCAATTGAACAAAAACAAAAGAGTCTTGAGAGCTTGCATAGTAAGATCCCACAGATAACTGATATGTTCAATTATTCAAAACCAGGAATAAGAGCAGAAGTATATCGTGGAAATGAAGCAATAAAATCTCTTCTTAATGAAGCGCTTAACTATGATGCAACCTATTGGATCGGAGGAAACAGCGGAGTTGAAACTTGTTCAGAAGATATGAGACTTTGGTTTAAGAGATGGACAAAAAAAAGAGTAGAGATGAAAAGATATATGTATGATCTTGTCGATCATGGAACTTACTTAGAAGACTTTAAACCGAATGACATCGCTAAACATAAGAAACATTTCTATAAGTATGCAACACTCCCAAAAAACTTACAATCACCCATGGTCATGGTTATGTTTGGCAATAAAGTTGCACAAGTACTATGGAATAAACAGCCGTTTGCTTTTGTTTTAGACTCTGAAGAAGTACATGAAAGCTTTATGAAATATTTCAATTATTTCTGGAAAGAGCCTAAGAAATAATATTATCACCCTAATCTATCCAACATTTTCAATGCTTCTTTATCAAACTTAGAAAATGCAAACCATCTCTTACCTAGATCTTTAAGTGAAGCTCCAATATGATATACCTCTTTGTTATCTATTATCATGAACCTATCATGAGAATTATGAAATTCTTTTATTGTAATTGATTTATATTGAGAATTATATCTATCTAAATCTAATATTAACTTATTAGAAATATTCTTAGTATATATTATAACATTAATCTTAGTCTCGCTAAACATAGCCAAAACAGTATCATCAATGTAATTATCTACCAATATTATTGACTTCTTAGCACTTCTAATCAAATTATTAAGAAAATTATATGCATCAAAAATTTGTCCATCATAAAATATACCTTGCTTTACTTCATTATTCTCAATAGCATCAAAAACTTTCTCAAAACTCTTATCTGTTTTTCGTTGATACTCTAATTGTTTTATTTCAATATCAGCCAGTCTCTTAAAGATGTCTGCATTCTTAGATAAAAATCTACGCATAACGACAAAAGCTCGCATAATTTGAATGTTTATAACAGATGAGATTTTACTTTTCAAAATACCAGAAAGCATAGCTACCCCTTCTTCTGTGAAAACATGAGGTTTCTGATAAGAAAATTTTAGTGAATTAAGGTGGTCGCATTTTGCGACCAGTTCTTTTTTCTCAGAATTAGTTAATTGAAACATAAAATCTTCAGGAAATCTGTCAATATTTCTTTTAACTTGTTCATTCAATCTTTTAGTCTTTACCTCATAAAGTTCAGCTAAATCTCTATCAAGCATTACTTGAAATCCTCTAATTGTATGGATTTTATTCTTAATTTCAATGATATCTTCTTTTTGCACTTTGAATATAATTAGCTTTACACCTTAAAATACTTTATTAAGAATTTTCTAGAAATATTTTAATAAAGATATAATATTTTCAATAATTATAAATACAAAAACAGTTTCTTACTTATTATGTTATACTTCGCTCCAATCAATCTATTTTCGAATTATGTATACAGGCATCTATTATTAAATCATGGTGCAGACTTCGTCTTCTCAGAATTCATCATGATAAGGGACCTGGACAAGGCAATACAACAGGATAAGATAAAGATAATAGAAGAAGATATTCCAAGGACCATATTTCAGATAGGAGTGCAGTCTGAAGAAGAGCTTGACAAAGGAGTTGCATTTATCCTGGATAATGTAAAAGGAGTGAAAGAGATCAACCTTAATATGGGCTGTCCTCAATCAACTATGCAAAAAGAGAAGATATGTGGGGGAATACTTCATGATGTTGAACTCATGGGAAGACTGTGCAGAGCATTATCGAAGTATGGTGTTGTGGGAAGCTGCAAGATACGAATAGGAATAAGCATCGATAAGATAAAAGTTAAAGATTATCTGGAGACTATACAAAAGAATGGGATAAAGAAAGTTTATATCCACGCGCGGCCATTAAGATATGGCTACAAAAGACCATGTGTTCCAGAATATGTAAGGGAGCTTCCAAAAGAGTTTCCTGATATGGAACTCATCTATAATGGAGACATTGACAGTCCACAAGCTTGTGTTAAAGAGTATAAAGATCAATTGATTGGAAGAGCAGCGCTCAGCAATCCATTTCTCTTTGAAGACATCAAACAAGAAAAGAAGTATAAGGATGGACCTTATGATCCAGTTGTCAAGGATATACATCTTGATCGAGCAGGAAAGACTAAATTGAAACAGGAGAAGAGTGATATCATCAATGAGTTTCTAGATCTTACAATCAAACATGACTTAAGAAGACATTTAGTGATAAACAATATGGCATATCTCTGCAAAGGAATAACAAATTACAAGAAATTAGTCTCTAAGATAAAGAAGACAAAGACAAATGATGAGATAAAGAAAGTGTTTAATGAATGGCTAGGACAATAATAAGATTAATTAATAATTCTAATTGAAAGAATAATTAAATAATATATTAATTAAAATACAATAAAGATATATGTTATTTATTAGATAAATGTTTAAATAGAGTTTAGCTTTATTGAAGATGTGATGGGTGAACCAATAATATCATATTCTGGAATAAGATTGAAAGGAGAGAATCCCTATGAATGGGGTCCAAGATTTGCTTTTGCATTCAGAGAGATATTGCATCAAAAAGGATTGAATAATGGAATTATTGTTTCTGGAAGAGATACAAGACCTGCAAGCATATTATACCAATATTGTTTCCATACCACTTTACAAGAATATGACATATTTGATCTAGGTACTTGTCCTACTCCCACAGTGCAGTTTGCTATGAAACATCTTGGCAATGATGTTGTTGGAGGACTAATTTCTACAGCGTCTCATAATGGTCCTGAATGGGACGGCGTAAAACCATTGCAAGCCAATGGACTCTGCCTGGGAAAAGAAGAGATTGCAGAATTAAAGAAGTTTGCCATGGGCTATAAAGGAGGATTGCATAGGTATGTCAATAAGTCAAGATATGTTGGAGAACTCGCTGACAAACACTTAGAAGCGATTACAAAAACATTTCCAGGAGGTTTTAGCGGACTAAAAGTTGCAGTAGATACTTGCAATGGTGCAGCAAGAAGGCTTGTCCCAAGATTATTGCAGATGTATGGCTGTGAAGTTCATCAGGTTGATAAGATAGATAAAGGATATGGTCTAAGCAGACATCCAGAACCAATATCAAGGAATATCCCTGAA
The DNA here is from genome assembly GCA_964581515.1 of uncultured Methanosarcinales archaeon. GTDB lineage: Archaea > Nanobdellota > Nanobdellia > Woesearchaeales > JACJVV01 > JACJVV01. Next base: position 21,262 of record CAZOOV010000016.1, read on the forward strand.
CTTAGAGCAGTCACAATAGCAGAAGGTTGCGATATAGGACTTGCGTATGATTCAGATGGAGATAGAATCTCTGTTGTTGATGAACAAGGCAGAGTACTTAATGAGGCTTATCCTTTGGCGTTCTCTTTGATGCATGCTTTGAAATCAGGTGATAGTGTAGTCACAAATCTTTCTTCAACAAGAATGATAGATGATATTGTTGAAGAATATAATGCAAAATTATTCAAGACAAAAGTGGGTGAGATTAATGTTTCCAATGGCATGTCTGCACATAATGCAAATATTGGTGGAGAAGGAAGTTGCGGTGGTGTCATATACAAAAAAATATGTCCAGGAAGAGACGGCCTAGCAGCTGCTGCTATGATATTGTCTTTAGTTAAATCAAAAGGTGGCACAATCTCACAAATTGTAGATGAAATGCCAAAATATCATCTTAAAACAGATAGAGTAGAACTTCAAGAGCCATTAGGTGATTCTAGTTTTAAAGATTTGAAAGAGAAAGTCAAGAATAGGTATAATGATGGACAGATCAATGAAGAAGATGGATTAAGGATAGACTTTGAAGATTACTGGATTTGCATGAGAAGAAGCAATACTGAGAATATAATCAGGATAATTGCAGAATCAAGAGTGAAAAAAGAGTCTATAGAGCAAATTGAAGAGTTAAAATCCATCATAAAATCATAGTTTTTGAGTTCAAATCCAGCCTTTTCACGTTTATAAAAAGTCTGCTTGCACGGCGACATCATAATTATCCCAAATAGGATAATTATCGCCTCATCAGGCAAAGCTGACTTTTTACTCACACTTTTCACATAGCTTTATAAACAGAACTCGTTTCTAACAAATTTATGGCAAGATTCGAACATTCAAGAGAAGGAAGAGGCAATAGGGACTCTAGAAGTGGCCCTAAACGACGCTTTGGGGATGGCCCAAAAAGAAGCTTTGGAGACGGTCCAAGTGGCAGAAGTAGAAGAGACTCCGATAGAGGGGGCAACCGTAACAGTAGAGGCAGACGAGATTTTGTAATGACTAAAGTTGTCTGTTCAGATTGCGGTGCTGACTGTGAAGTACCTTTCAAACCAACATCAAGCAAACCAATCTATTGTGATGCTTGTTTTGCAAAGAAAGACAATGGCGGTTCTAAGAAAGGAGCTGACAACAGTCAAGATTTCAACATCATCAAAGAAAAGCTCAACAAAATCATGAAAGCTTTGAAGATTGATGAATAAATTCTTTTTTTTAATATATAGAAAGTCTGCTTGCATTTCTTCAATTAAATTTATAACTAATCTACTCTTTTGTGATTAATATGGGAAGTTTTACTAAACTCGGATTAAAGAAAGACATTATTGAAGTTCTAGATAGATTGAAATTCAAAGAATCACTTGAAGTTCAGGATACAATCATCCCATTAGCAATCCAAGGAAAAAATATTGTCTTTACATCAAGGACAGGAAGTGGTAAAACACTTGCTTATCTGCTTGGCAATCTAGGAAAGATCAATAAAAAACTAGGAGTTCAGATGGTTGTTCTTGTACCAACCAGAGAGCTTTGCATACAAGTAGGAAAAGAGATGAAGAAAGTCTGCGACCAACTAGACATTAATGTTGGAACACTATACGGTGGAAGAGAGATTGATGGAGACAGAAGAACAACATCAAAGAAAAATCAGATTATTGTTGGAACACCTGGAAGACTTATCCAACATATCAATAATAAGACTGTAAAAGTGGGTGAAGTCAAATATCTTGTCTATGATGAGAGCGATCAGATGCTTGATGATGGATTTTACGATGAATGCTCATACATGCTTAAGCGAGTCAGCAAGAATGTACAGATAATATTATCATCAGCTACACTTACATCAATGGTGAAAGATTTCATGAATAATGAGATAAGGGATTTTGAGTTATTAAATATTGGTCAACAAATCCCCAAACATATTGTGCAAGAGAAAATAAGATGTGAGATATCTGCAAAGAATGAATTGCTTTTAAAATTCTTTACAAAAAAGAAGTTTACACGTGCACTTATCTTTTGCAATACAAAAGATAGAACAGATACTATTTCTCAATTCTTAATTAATAATAAACTTAGAGCAAGAGGAATTAGTGGTGGTCTTAAACAAGATGAGAGAGATAATAATCTTAATTTATTCAAACAAGGCAAAGTTAATATTTTGGTTGCAACAGATGTTGCAGCAAGAGGACTCCATATTGAGAATGTAGATGTTGTCGTAAATTATGATATTCCAAGAAGGATTGAGTTCTATGTTCACAGGATTGGAAGGACAGGAAGAAGAGACAAAAAAGGTTACTCATTATCAATAGTATGTTCTGAAGATGTAGAAAGATTCAAAGCAATAGAATTCTTCTATGATCTGGATATGGATTTGCTGGATGATAATTTTGAGAAAGTGAAAAAATAATCTCTAGTTCTAAGGAGTAAGTACCTATTTTCAAGTAGTAAACTACAGAAATACTTATAAATAGGAAACTTATCTTAAGATATAATTATAGAGGCTAAACATGTTAAAATATATAGGAAAAGCAATAGGAACAGTTGCACTCGTTGCAATGCTAGCAGGATGTAGTAGAGGTCTTGGTTCTAAAAAAGATGTTGAACTCAAAGAACCTGTTGTAAAACCATTGCTAATCAACCAAACAAATAATGGTGATGACAAAGCTAAAGGCGCAAAGAAAAGAAAATTCGATGATTTCACAGGAGATGGTATCGAAGACATGATGGAAGTAAGAGATACTGTTGTTGTTGGTCAGGATTACAAAGGTTATGTATTTCCAGGTGTGAATAATGAAGGATATCTACAATTCTCACAAGAAGGAAGATTTGTAATGGATATCCCTACAAAAATGAGCTGGTTTTCTGCACAAACAAAAATAGATGCAGCTGATACTGGTGGGGATAAGCTTGCTGATGTTATATTCTCAGAATACAGAGTGAGGATAGGAAGAAATACATTTAATGCAAAAATAGCTCTAAATCAAGGAGATGGAACATTCAAATATGCAAAATCAAAAATCCCAGGAAAAATGCCATTTAATATTGCATTTGAAAGAATTCTTTCTTCACTTATGGACGATCATAATACTACAGAAGACATTGATGATTATTTGATACAAGATTGGGCAGATTGCAATGGAGATGGAAGAGATGACTTCATGGCAATGTGGAAAACATCAATGGGACATCTAGATATAAGGATTGCATATAGTGCTCCTGTTTCAGATCCAAAAAGTGAAGTTGCTTTTGAGCCAGGAATCCAAAGAGTCTATCTGAAAAAATTCATGAGAAGAAGAAGCATCAGTGATGTTGATACAGAAGATTTTACTGGTGATGGCATTACTGATATTGTCGTTTATCATAGAAGAGGCAGATGGGCAAAACTGCGTGCTGGATTTGCAAAAGGTTCTTTTGAAAATGGAAAATATGGCTTAGAGCCTCAACCAGATGAAGTAAAAGATGTACCTTCATACAATGCAATGGCTCTTCGTTTTGCACTTAAAAAGTTTGATTCATATGATTCTACATTCGATGGAAAAGCTGATATCAATTTCATCCATAAAAGCAAAGGCAAACCACAAGTAGCAGTCTATGAAACAAAGAAATAATTATTTGTTATTTTATTCTAATTAAATACTCAATTTAAGCATTAAACGCAATTGTTATATATCTAGACACACATTTTAGTTAGTTATGAATAGATGTCAATGGGTTGATCTGAATAATCAAGAGTATATTGATTATCATGATAAGGATTGGGGAGTCCCTGTACATGATGATAGACTTCTTTTTGAGATGCTGATACTGGAAGGAGCACAAGCCGGACTTTCATGGAGCACGATTCTTAAGAAGCGCAAAAATTATAGAAAAGCGTTTGATAATTTTAATTATAAGAAGATTGCAAAATATGACAAAAGAAAAATTAATTCTCTAATGAAAGATGAAGGCATTATCAGAAATAAGCTTAAAATAAATTCTGCTGTACAAAACGCAAAGGCAATGATTGATATTGTAAAAGATTTTGGTTCTTTTGAGGACTACATTTGGTCTTTTGTCGGCAATAAGCCAATACAGAATTCTTTCAAGAAGATGAAGGATCTCCCTGCAAAGACAGAACTTTCAGAGAGAATATCAAATGATCTCAAGAAGAGAGGGATGAATTTTGTCGGACCTACCATAATATATGCGTTCATGCAAGCAGTGGGGATGGTAAATGACCATCAGACAGATTGCTTTAGATATAAACAAGTGAAAATGTAATTCTTTCTTCAAAAGATTTATATAGAGGCAATAGCAGTTAGTTTAATATGGCATTTGCAGATATAATGGAAAAACTCAGTGCAATAGATACTAAGTATTACATATATGGTGGAATAGTTTTATGTGTATTAATAGTAAGCTGGGTATTCATAAGAAGAAAAGGAAAAGATAAGGAAGAAGAATAATTTTATATTTTATCTTAATTAACTCTTTTTAGATTTCTTTCTTCAGGCTTCAAGGTAGTAACTCTGACTTTCCTTTTTCTAATCATAATCATCTCTTCTTCCACTTCAGTGATTCTTACAGAACCTGGTGGTAAATTCTCTTGATTATCATCAATCAATTGACCGCTTAGCGCTTCCATAATCTCTCGTTGTTCTGGAGTAAGCTCTTTTTGAGGCTGTGTATGCATCAGTTCACCATCTGGACTGGGTGGAAGAACTTCCATAACCTCATTTCTAACTGCTGGAAGATTTTCTGTCTTAGATTTCTTGACTTCTGAATCTTTCAAAACATCTGAAATATGATAATTAATCTCTCTAGGAAGACTAGAATATCCATTAGAACTATCACCAATATATTGAATATTACCTGGAGCTAAATTCTGTTCGCCAGTATAAATCGCACTATGAGAATATGAAATAGGACTTGGACCATGACTGTTAAGAGTAGGAGTATAACTCACCGTAACATAATTTGCACAACCACTATCATAATTACATCCTGGACACGCCATATTAGTTAAGTCTAGACTCCCTCTTTATAAAACTTTCGTTTGTTACTATTTAGAAGTAGTTATATTCTGTTCTGATAGTTTGTATAGGCCAATAGCTACCATTCCTAACTCATCGTATCCTTGGATCTTATCAAGCCATCTTTGAGGAATTGAGCTAAAACCATACCAAGCACCTGCAATTGCTCCGCATACTGCACCAGTTGTATCAGCATCACCACCCAAATTGACCACTTTCATAAGAGTCCTTTCAAATGTTCCAGTAGTGTTAAGACAACTAAAAGCAGCAGTCATAGTATCAAGAACATATCCACTTGGTGAATCAATTCCTTGATGTGCAGTCACTATCCCTGCAAACTCATTGTAATAAGATCCTGTCATGACATTTTCTATGCTGGGTTTGTATTCTTGTCCGTTTACTAATGAATTTATTAGCCTATTGATTAAAGAACTTCCTTTTGTGCATAAAGGATTTGCATGTGTAATTGCAGAATCAAGTTCTGAATAAGTAGTAATAAGTTCATGATTATTGAATGCAAGACCAATAGGTGCACAACGCATTATGCTTCCGTTTCCTGCTGCAGGAGCTGGCATTCCAGAATGCAATGGCGATACACCTTTATCTAAATTATTTAATGCTTCCCTTGTTGTGTTTCCTATATCTGGAGGATCTGAATGCATCCAATCAAGATATCTTTTTGCTACATCTTCAATTACAAAACTTTGATTATCTATGATAGAATGTGCAAGCGCTAATGTTAATTGAGTGTCATCCGTGAATTCTCCGGGTTTTAGATGAAGCCATCCGCCACCAATAATATCTTTAAGAACGCCATATTTCTCCTTGATTTCTTCTTTTTTCATGAATTCAAGAGTTGCGCCTAGAGCGTCGCCAATTGCAAGACCGAAGATGCACCCTTTTATCCTGTCAAGCTTGTCTGCCATGATAGATGAAAGTGGTTAGGTTATTAAAAATGTTTCTTAAAACTCACACAGCATCTTCTGTCTTTTGCCGTCTACTTCAATAAAAGGTTTTGCTCGTTTTATCCAACCGCCAAAGTTGTGCAACTGTGAATAAGAAGTGATTTTTTCTTTTGTGAAAAGAATCTTCTTTGCAGTATCAGGACCTATTCCTGGAACACGTATCAGTTCTTCATATGTGCAATCATTTATGTCGATAGGCTTATCGAAGTTCACTTTTGCCATTGCGAGTTTAGGATCTTCTTTAGGAAGCATACCATCTGCCATAATAAGATTGAATTCTTTAACCTTGAAATTATATGCACGCAATAAGAAGTCAACATTGTAAAGGTGATTCTGTCTTAAGAGTGAACCTGGCTTTTCATTTTCCATAGGTGTTCCATGTACTGGTCTGAATGCAGAATAATAAATCCTTTTCAGATTGAAAGTTTTATATTCCCAGCCGACCATCTTCAGGACATCCTTGTCTGTTGCCATATTATTTATCATCATCTGCGTTGTCTGATTTACATTCAGTTTTGCAAGCCAAGACTGCCTTCTAAGAATATCTGTCTTATAATCTTTTACAGTCGATAATTCTGAGAGAACAGAACTATTTGGAGCTTCAATATTGATACTCATCCTATTTGCATACTGAGATGCTTCTTTAATAAGATGATAAGAAGTGCCTGGCAGAACTTTGAAATGCACATAACCTCTGAAATGTTTCCTGACTAATTTGACTGCATCAATCATCTTCTCAGTTGCCTTATCTGCATCACCTGCAACACCTGAACTAAGAAAGAGACCGTTGACATCCAAAGTCTTCTGGACATGAGTGAATACTTTATCTAATTCGTCAGGAGTATAACTAGCTTTCTTGTTTTTGCAATTAGTGCTGTTCTGGCAGTATTTACAATCATGTGAACAAGAATTATCCATCAGAGTCTTGAGCATCTTACAATCTTTGAGTTCAGACTGTGCGTGATAAAGACCGCCAAGACTATTTTGTACTTTTACTTCACAAGCCTTAGGACCACAACTGTCATAACGACCAGCATCACCTAAGATTCTTGCTTTTTGTAAGATATCCATCATTAGAGATTAATAAAATGACAGGATTATAATTCCCATCCCCTAAGATTGCCTACTGTAGAAACACGCGTCTCTTGGCATTTATGGAATCTGCCATCTTCTTCTACTTTTATATTCTTATCCCACATTGTTATTTCCCCAAACATTTGCGAATCACCTTCTTTATTTTATTATTATCTTATCCATATCTTATTTTGATATCGTTAATCTTATTGATGAAAATGGGTATAAGCCAATTGGTTCCAATTGTAACCATGCATGCAAAAACAAATAATGCCTTAATCAGGCCAGAATTTATTGTTATTGCACTGCCATAAGTCTCAAGTTGCCAATATGGATTTATTCTCATCATGTATATTAGATTGAGCTTTTGCTTTAAATAGCCCACTTCAACATGTCCAGTGTCCATTGGACACTGGGTCTGGAATGATAATGACAATATCCAGTGACCAATGGTTAGAAAATAGATAGAATCAGTTCAAATATACCTATGTGCTTTAGTATGATCTGCCTCATTTGCTTCAATAAATAAAGAAGCATATTCTATTGCAAGATCATCATTAGGGCATTTATCCCCTCCATGCCTGAAAAGACCTATACCATACCTAACATCATCTATTGTGAATGGTTCTCCATATTCTTTGAGTCCATCATTTATCCTCATATGAAGAGCAGTGCATAAACTGGCATAATGGGGGATAGGATATCCCCACTCAGATGCAGCTGCCAGATAAGAGAATATGAAAGCGGGAAAAGGAATTTCCCTTTGTAAAAGCTCATTGCCTAAATATTGGTAGAACTTCAATTCTTCACGTTTTGCGTCGACATGGACTGTATTATGTGTCATTGTGAAAGAATAATGCTCTGCAAGATGACTATCATCATGGCCTTGATCTTTAAGCATGCTAAGCTCATGCATCACGTGATAATGAAGTCCAGTAATGAAAAAACTAGGGTCATTTTCCATATGCTCTGTAAGAAGTTCGCCAACATGTCTTGCACTGCTGTCTCCAGTTGGATGTATAAGACATTTTATGACAAAATCTAATGGAAACTGCTCCTGTAGCCGTTGGTACAAATCGTGACCTTTCAGAACTACCTCTTTTTTAATATCACCAGTAGCCATAACACACCCTATTTATTTCACCAAGAAGTTATATAAATATATTTTCTGGAACAAAGTCATATATTTATGTATTAAATACTTAATTTATAGGTTAATGCAGGAATTTATAGTTAGAGGTTGATATTTATAAACCAATCTTGATTTCTGTTTTATATGGGGGAAAAATATAGAGGAGTAAGAACAGCAATCAGTATAATTCCACCTCAAGAAGTACAGGATTATCTACTTGGTAAGCTTATTGACTTGACATTTGAATATGATAGTTTTCAGGCAGTAAGAAGACCCTTGACAATAACATTAAAATGGCCTTTCTTCACAAAAGATATTAGCCAATTAGAATCATATGTGGCAGATCTAGCAGAACAGAGAGCTGGATTTCGAGTTGCTTATGATGGATATGGTTGGTTTGATGATAAAAAAGTGATATATGCAAATGTAGCTCCTTCTGAAGAGATAACTGGTTTACATGTAAAAGTACTCGATGATCTGAAGGAAGGATTTAATATTAAGAAAAAATCTTATGAAGGTGCTCAACAAGTATTCCATACTACACTCATGAGAGGCGATGGTGAGATGGAAAATTCAGAGTTCGAAAGGGCAAAAAGAGAGGTTCAGGGATGGGACATGCCATATCAGAGTTTTATTGCAAATACAATAGCTCTTAGTGTATTCAAGAACAGAAAATGGAAAATTATTGGAGAATATAAGCTGCAACCAGCAAAATTCACACCTCCGAGTTACTAATAGACACAAGCAGGGAACAAAAATCAATTCTATAGTCGAGAACCAATATCTTTAAATAACTATTAACCCAAAAAAGGGATATTGCGAGGTGTTTTCATGAAAAATACATTTTCAGTTGGAATTCTTATCTTGGTATTGTCTATTGTAAGTGTAGCATATGCTGATGTCACTATTGACGATTTAGCTGTACAACTTGACGATATAAAGATAACATTAGAAAATACAGATGATTTTAAAGCAGATGTGAGCGGACTTGCATCACAGGCAAGTGTTAACGATCTTCTTGATATACTGGCTAGTCCAGATGATTTCAAGGCAGATGTAAGCGATCTAGCTACACAAACTAGCCTAGATGCAGTGGCAGTACAGGTAAATGATATAGATAATGCAGTGAGTAATCCTGACGATTTCAAGGCAGATGTAAGCGATCTAGCTACACAAACAAGTGTGGATGATA
>CAZOOV010000017.1:0-9340 GCA_964581515.1 uncultured Methanosarcinales archaeon
AAAAACAACTCGTAAAGACAATAAAGAAGAAGAGAAATTCACTAAATCATTAATTGAAGATGAAGATGAAATAAAAAGATTAGAAGAAGGTATAAAAACAAAAAAAGAAAGAAAAAAAGAGGACATTAAAGAATACAAAAAATCAAAAAATAAGAAATCAGAAGATAGAAAAGAAAGAAAAGAGAAAATAAGAGAATTACCTTCTATTAATCTTCCAAAAATAAGTCTCCCAAAAGTACATCTGCCTAAGATAGATCAACCTCAAATAAATTTATCAAAAATATCAATTCCTAAATTAGACTCATCCAGAATAAAACTACCTAAAATAAGTATTCCATCTGTAAAACTACCAAAAATCAATATTAAAGTAACAAAAAGAGCAATATTAGTTACCTTAATACTTTTTGTTGTATTCTCATCAATGTGGATAATGATAGATAAATTTCCAGAAATATCTAAATTAATAAACAACAAGAAAAGCACAAGTGGGTCTATTATGGTATATTCACCAGGAAACAATCCAATTCAGCCCTGCTGTGATGAGAAACAAGAAGAAAAAATAGAAAAAGAAGTTATTCTTAAAAAAAGATTATATTCATATGAAGTTATAGCTGATTATCTAAAAGACATGAATGAAGCAGATTTGATCTTAGAACAGCATACAGCGCTAGAAGTATCATGTGAAGCAATCATCACTGAAAATGATAAATTATGTAAAGAAATAGAACATGAAGAATCAAAGATTACTTGCACTACATTAACTCTTCTAAAAACATTCTCAAAGACTGATGATGAATGTAAAAGAAAGAATCCAAAAGATAAAGAAATATGTGAATTTTCTAAAAAAGAATATCACACCAATTGTGAACAATATAAGAATTCTCTATTAAAACAGATGTGTATGGATAAAATAACCTTAAAAGGATTAGATTGTTCTAGTTTCAAAGATAGCAAAAAAAATGAAATACTCTGCGAATGCTTCAAGCATGAATAATAGTCAATAAATATAAAATTAATATCCCATATAAATAAAAACAATAATAATTCTAATTATTTCTTAGCAACAACCTCATAAATAAAAGGGATATTCTTATCATCAAACTTCTTAGTATGTATTTTAATCTCACAATCAGAAAAATATTTCTCAACATATAATCTTAATTCCTGTTCAGGTATGAAAGTATGTAGTACATCTCTCTTCCTAAAAGTGCCAGGCATAAAATGCTCAACAAGCTCTGCTGCTTCATTAGAATATATCTTAAACATAAATACACCATCGTTTTCCAACAATGAAGAAATATTACTAAAATACCCATCTAAATCAATATCTGGCCTATTTGATAAGAAAGAAACATCAAATATAGTATTGTAACTCTCTTTATTTAACTCAATATTTTTATCCATAAAATCAATAATATCCGCATTTACACCAGACCTTTCACTTAACCAATCCTTATTATTATCCAAGATACCTATTTCAAGGCATTTTCCTTTAAATTTTCTAAGCATGTTCCATCTTTTTACAAAAAAATCAGGAATCTTTCCTTTCTCATCAAACTTCATTTCATAATATCTTTTCATAATCTTATCTGAAGACAACAACATAGGAATAAGCTTATCTTCAATCTCCTTATCAAATTTAGTACTTGCTATCAATCTTAAAGGATCATCTCTATTTTTAAAAAACAAAAGCTGACGAAGTACCCTTACAGGTAACTTTTCAGAAGCAAAAGGGAATAAATATAGATGAAGTTCTTCCAAATCCTTTCCAGCAATCAATTTTTCATTCCTGATGAACTCTTTAGTCTTAGGTATTGGAGTAAATGGGAGTAATACTGGCTTACATCCCAATTCCCATATCCTAACACAAGACATCAATATACTATCTAAGCTCTGATCTGCTAATCCTATCATAATATAGACGTCAATATGCTTTGGATCTATACCTTGCTTAACACATTCTTCAACTACTCTTTTAAGATCATCAAAATTAGTCTTACGATGTAATCTCTGTAGCATCTCTTCATCAATAGTCTCTAAGGATAAGATAAGCTCTTTTGTACCGGCATCTTTCAATTTTGTAATGAGTCTTGGATATATTAATCTAGGATCCATTGCTTCTGGAAAATGAAGACTAACTTCTTTTTGATGAGGTATTATCTCTTCTATGATAAAATCAAGAATCTTTTCAAAATAATTTTCAGAATTTATCAAGATATTTGATTCCCAGAAATAGATATTTTTCACACCATAATCAAATACTTTTTCCTTTATCTCATTACAAACAAGTTTGATATCACGAAAATACATCTTATGCCCTTCAAGTATATGTACTGCACAATAATCGCAATTATTTGGACAACCACGTGTCATTTTTACTATGACAAAATCAGGCTTATAGTCTAGTAATGAATAATCAGCAGAATAATCTTCAGCTTCACAAAACCTCCCCTCATGAACTTCATCTGCCCCACTGTTTAGAGCGTGCTCTGGACATAAAGAAGCATATATCCCTCCAACAATCACTTTAGTTTTTGGAAATACTCTCTTAATTATATCTACAATCTCATAAACACCCCTATAATGGTAAGTCATATATGAGGTGACATATATCTCATCAGGTTCATTTTCTTCTCCTATTTTTCTTAATCTGTTAATAATTTCTTTCTCAGGCATTCCAATCCTAATTTGTTTGTGTTCAATATGTTCTGAGCCATAATTCCCGCACTTTAATCTCTTGACAATACTAATATTTTCTGCAGCAGTTGTAGGATCAAGGCAATTTATCAGATGGACTTCATTCCCCTTATCTTTAAGATATGCACCAATCCTAAGAAGACCTGCAGAATGTGAGAAATGCGATGAGAATTCTTGACTAAGATATTGTTCTTTCAACGTTTTTTTTTCATAGCCTAGAATATCATAATCAACCAGCACCTCATAAAGAGGAGGTTCAATCAGGATATATTTCTTTTTCTTTGTCATCTTATGATTTTTTAATTTTTCAATTATATTTATGGATCAATCTCATCAATTTGTAGAGGTAGATTATTTTTTTTATTATCTCAATAGGATTATAAGAAAACATGAAAAGCTTATGGTTTAATAATCCAATCCCATAAAGATCAGTCTTAACATTATCCATCTTAAAATTATTAGTATAAAGTTCTAAAAGTTCTTTTTTCCTCAACGATGAATCAATATATTTTAACATCGCTATTTCATATTCTATTTCTCTGTAACCAGCAGTTTCAAAATCAATCAAATAATACTTTCTTGCAGTACCGACAACATTCCCATGAAGGTCTCCATGAAGCAAATAAAGATCAATCTTATTCTTACCAAAATAGCATTTTTTAATAAGTTTAACAAAGACCTTTTTTCCTAAAATAACATCATACCTTGTATTAAAATTTTTATATAACTCAGATGCAGATGAAGATGCTTTATATTTCAATGCTACTTTAATCAACTTTTTCCTCAAGCTAGAAGCATCTATCTTCTTAAATACACTTTTTGCTTTTACTTTTTCCATAACAATATAAGCTAATTTCCCAATCAATCTTTTCCGAACTATTTTAGGCACATTAAATTCTATAGAAAAAGCCCTCATGTATTTGATTTCATTGAATATCCTTTCTTTTGTATCTATTTTGACTATATTTTTGCCAGTATCAAGTACAATTGAGTTCCTTGAGAAAATCCTTTTAACGTTCGGAAATAAGCTTATAATTTCATTTAGATCACCTTTATACATATCCTCTTCTACCACCCTCATATATCAATGTAAATTAGAACTATATTTATGTTATTCGATTATAAAGAAGTATTATAAGAAATAAAATAAGAAATCAAACAAAAATTAAATTCCACAACATAGCTGTGTATGTGAACAGCAATCTCCATGATAACAGCTTGGGTCACCACTATACATGCTGTTGCAATAATCATAATTATCAAAGCATGTTCCCTGAAATCCACAATAACCTCTTTCACAATCAGCACCATCTGTACAAGCGCTTCCAGCAGGCAAGCCACTTGTCCCACTACCTGAACCACTACCTGAACCGGATTCAACTGTCACACCACTTGCACCTGATGAAATATCCTGTAATCTTGATGATGTAGCAAGGAACCTCCATTGCTCCCATGTATAAGATGCCAAATCCACTATTGAATTATATGAGATATCCCCTATTGAAGGCGTCTTAGCTGCTACTGTTACTGCATATGTGCCTCCTCCTTTTGATTCACATCTATAATTTATAATGCTTGGTTTAAAGACACTGCATACATCTTCATCAAAACCTTCAAACATAAGACCATAAAGCCTTGTAAGTGTTTGTGAATTATCTGCTTCATATTCTGCCATCCCATAAATTGTCCTTGCACCTATACTGGAGACATATAGTGTACTCATATCATACATTTTTCTAGGATTGCTTCTTTCCCCGCATACATTAGTAGGAACGCTTCCATCTAAAGGATCATCTAAACATCCACCATTTAGATCACATTCAAAATCAGGAGTTTGATATGATTCTCCTCCATAATCATGGAAAAGATCATCTCCTAAATCTTCCATAAGTGCATAATTATATCCAGAGGTATTTGTCACAATTCTTACAATCCAATTAATAAGTCTTTGTACAACATCTGTGAAAAAGTTAGTCATTGCAGCAAAAAAACTACCTTGATCTATAGTTTCTCTAGAGAACAAGACAAGACTTTTCTTACCATGAAAACTCAGATCAGTACCACAATTGCTCCAACTATCTTGAACCCCTTGAGCTCCAGAACATGTTCTCAAAGATGTACCCATTGCTTCTCCTAATTCATAAGTACTAATAGGGTTTCCAGAATCAGTAGTTGTAGCTAAAGGATAATTTATTGATGTTCCAAGATAAATTTTCTGATTACTACTACTTGGTTCTATAACAAGTACACACATATGATTAGCACAAGGCACATTTTGTTCATTCCAGATCTGACATCCTGAAGCAGGATCTGTAACAAAAAATTTCTCACTAATTGGAGAAAATCCATTAACTACTTCTGCATAATCTGCATTATTAAGTACTTTCTCATAATTATCACAATATAATGTATAATCTTTATTACTATTTTTCGCAATATCAAATAATTCCAATGCTACATACTTTGTCCTTGTTGTCCAGGAACCATCATCACAATAATGATCTATATAAAACTCGTTATTATTTATACACTTTGGCTGATTTGTAGATCCTATTTCATCCCATTCATAACTCAAAGGACCAAATTTATTTGACAATGAATATTCTCCACCAGAACCAACAAAACATTGTGTATTATTCAAACAATAGCCAGCTTCTGTACCATCCCAACTAGGCTTCACATAACTCCATTCCCAATCCCCATCTTTGCATATGAATCCGTCACCAAGAGAATTATCGCCATAATCTTTTCCTCTATCATTCATTATTTTATGAGGTGGATCAACATTAAAAGGTGAAACAAGAACAGTATCTATGCATGCTGAACCATCCCAGCATTGTGTTGGCCTGCAACATTCAGCTTGCTGTGCGCTCTCATTATCCCAAGGTATAAAGCTCAAATGTGTTCTTGGCAACATTCCTGAAGTAACATCAGTATCCTCTGTCCACACTTCTTTATATGAACAATACCATGCTTGTCCAGTATTTGTCCAATTCATGATAGTACAATAATCATTATCATTGATCAACCCTGTTCCAGAGTTAGGTTGATCTTCTCCAGGAGCATTAAAAAAGTCATCAAATAAGAAATCATTATATCTTGTTCCTGAGCCTCCATGTGATGAGACTCCTACATTATTATAGCCATAATCAATATTGTTCAGATCAGTGCCATTCAAGGTGCCTTCATACGGCTTATGCACATCATTAGTTCTGCTCGGAGCGCAGACGATATCTGCAGGCATTGCATCCTCAGTGATTAAGGCACATCCTTCAAATCTACCATGAGCAACCATGACTTCCTTCAATTCTTTAGGGTCATCCCTATCCCTTCCTTTTTCCCCATCATCTTTGTAAATCTTCAAGAAACTCTGGTTATCCTGGTGCCAGTTGTTAAAGCAAGCACCAGGCTCATCAGGATCATATGTGTTGGAACCAATATCATCAGGATCATTGTAATATTCATTATCAACTGTAAAAGTATTCCTGTTATCTGGATATTTGCCGCTCCAGTCATCTGGTTCTCCGCAGCAATAGTTGCCAGTCCATTCTGTCTCAAGATCATCTCCGCTGCTTGTTGATCTTGAGCTTGAAAAGCTTGTGACAGGAAGTTTGGCTTTTTCACACCATTCACCTTGATCTCCTGCTTTCTGTGAATCATCAAGATCTATTGCCCATTTGCTTTCATTGTTGCAGAAATACACTCTTGAATGACTTGTATCTCCTGATATGCTGATATTGACTGATTCGCCACCGTGTGATATTAGTCCACCATAATTGATCTGCTCATGGCTGTCCTGATTCCTGTTAAGATCATCATTATCTCTCACATTGCATTCTGCAATTGAATAAAGATGAGGTGCTCTCCAATTCAGGCACGCAAATCCATGTGTCATGTCTGCATCATTGGAATCTTTGCCTGTGACTGTAACAGGACCTAACCCAATACCACCAGTAAATCCGCTGCTTGCGCAATACACCCATTTATTATCATCAGCAAGATACTCTCTGCCTTTATCATCCCCGTCATCAATCTCACTGCATCCTTCATATATTATCTCTCCTTTTACTTCAGTATAATCGATCCAATCGCCTCCATGTGACTTTGAAGAATCAGGATCATCCCATCTTTCTGGGAAATAGCATAAATTATTGCCTGAAACAGCAGTACAATCCTCATTAGTGTAATCGAGTGCTTTCATATTAGGATCCATTTCTCTCGGAGAACAGCATTTGTCACCGCCACCGCCAGAATAAACGCAATAGGTAGCGCAATAAGTGCTTGTAGGATATGATGGACAATAACTAGGGCAATATACAACATACCATGCTATTGTTGGATCAGCAGCAGACCATGTTCCTCCCCCTGTTGTCCCGCTTGGATTCCAGTCTCCATAACCGCATTGATTACCATATCCACCATCACACCAATCCTCTGCATCATTCCATTCGACTAAAACACTGCTAGGAGCTGTAGCTTCTGTAGGTTCACCAGTTCCACTTGTATCTTCAACCCTAAAACCATAATAACCTTCATGCCCTCCATTATTATTCTGATAAGAAAGTTGACATAATGCCGAAAAACTATACCATGATTTCTGAAAAGGACTACCACTCTCAATATGTGTAATCATATTATTACCGCATGCCTGAGGATTTGATGTTGAACAAGAAGCACTTCCTGTTGAAGATAAATCAGTCCAACTAGACTCCACAGGAAATTTAACATCTAATGATAAACTAGGACATCCTGGACCATATGTAACCAAAACAGGACCATAATCAGAAGCATCACCATCAACATTAATAAAAGGACCAGCATAAGTAATATTTACTAAAAATAGACTTAGTAATAAACCCATAAATACTAATATCTCAGCCCTCTTTTTTATCATATTCATCAATGACTCCGAAAGTACCCTCTATTTTGAATATACATAGTAGTTGCATTTTTAAATGTTTTCTATATTAGATAATATGTAAATATAAATTCAGATATCCGCAAAAAGATTTATAAAAATACAGCTTATCCTAAATAATAAGAAGAGAACAAAATTCTAACTGAAAATGAAACAATTAAAAATACCATACAGGTACAAAAAAATAAAGGACAAATATCTCATTACTAATGAGTATTTCAACTGGCTTTATCTAACAGAAGAAGAATTTAAAGATCTAAAAGAAGATAAAATAAAGAAAGATTCAGAATTTTACAAAAAACTTGTCAAAAACAGATTCATTTTTACAGATCCAGAAAAAATAGAAGAATTTGCAGAAAGAGAGAGAGATCATCTGAATTCCCTGTTTTTTGGACCTTCTCTTCACATAGTTGTTCTTACAAAACGTTGTCCACAAGCATGTATATACTGCCATGCTGCTGCCACAACAAATTTAGACAAGGAAAAATATGATTTAAGCAAAGAAAACGCTAAGAAATATGTTGATCTTATCATGAATTCTCCAAATCCAAGCATTACAATTGAATTCCAAGGAGGAGAACCCTTACTCAATTTTGATATTTTAAAATACATGAGTGAATATGCAAGAGAATTAAACAAAAAATTAAACAAACATCTTGTCATAACAGTTGTCACAAACCTAGAACTAATGGAAGATCAAAAATTTAATTATCTGATAAACAATGATATAAAAATATGTACATCACTTGATGGTCCTAAAAAACTGCATGATAAGAACAGACCATCCTCAAAGATCAAATCTAGTTATGATAAAACAGTAGAATGGATTAGTAAAGGAAAAGAAAAAGGTATGCTTTTTGGAGCATTAGTCACAGTTTCAAAAGAAAGCCTCAAATATCCAATAGATATAATTGATGAATATGCAAAATTAAATATGCGTACAATTCATTTAAGACCATTAAATTTCTTAGGTAATGCTATCCATACATGGAATCAAATTGGATACACTCCTGATGAATTCATAGATTTTTGGAAAAAAGCAATTAATCATGTAATAGATATAAACAAAAAAGGTATATTTATGATAGAAAGAACATGTAGTATAATGCTTCAAAAAATTCTAAATCAACATGAACCACAATTTCTTGATTTAATGAGCCCTTGTGGTGCTGTAATAGGTCAGATGTCATATGATTATGATGGGAAAATATATAGTTGTGATGAAGCAAGAACTTTAAATGAAGATTTCTTCCAAGTAGGAGATTCCAATAGTAAATCAGTGGGAGAAATTGTAAAAGATCAAAAATCAATAGAAATTATCTCAACAACAATTAACGATCAATATTATTGTAACTACTGCGTATACAAACCTTATTGTGGAGTATGTCCTGTTTGCAACTACAAAGAGACAGGAAATCCAATATGTGATGTATTAAGCACAAGCAGATGCAAAATACTGATGGCGCAATTCGATTACCTCTTCGAAAAACTACAAGATCCTGAAATAAAGAAAGTTTTCGAAAGCTGGGTGAAATCTGAAAATAGTAAACCAGGAGATGCAATCTAAATCCTTATGCATCAAAATCATTATAAATAAAAGTCATAAGTTTATTCTTAATTATGGCATTCTCATATAAAGAGTGGAAAGTACTAGATATTATTAAATTCATTTGCATTGTTCTCTTCATGTATGGGCATTTTGTTTTTTTAACTATCGCAAGTCCT
>CAZOOV010000018.1:0-8138 GCA_964581515.1 uncultured Methanosarcinales archaeon
TTGCATTGTTCTCTTCATGTATGGGCATTTTGTTTTTTTAACTATCGCAAGTCCTACACTTTCCATAGCCAAGACAGAAGGATTGCTTTTTGTTCTTACAAAAGCCTTTCGATTCTTGGGACAATTCGCTTATTTCATGCCTTTGCTGACAGGTTGTATATTAAGAGCAGGTATAGGAAAAGTAAAGAACCAGAATCCTAATCTCAAAATAAGGAATATAGTCTTTAATGGAATCATACTAATTGTTATAGGATTTCTAATGAACATGATCACTTTTGGAATTATGAAAGCTTTTTCATGGAATATCCTACAAACAATAGCAGTCTCATGTTTACTAACTGTCATCATATTCAAGCTTTTTGGAGAGATAGGATTAATTCTGGCCAGTTTTTTGATATTATTATTCTCATCTTATATAGCTCAATTATTTTCCCAATATAATTCTTATTATTTTGTAGGCATATTCATTGGAAATACAACAAAGTTTATTTTCTGGCCGATCCTGCCATGGGCATCATTTGTCTTTATCGGATTTCTGTTGGCTCACTATTATATAAAAAGCAAAAACAGCACATATTATAAATATTCTGTCTTTTCGATTTCAGTCATCTGCATATTGATTGCATTTCTAAGAGGAGAAGTCATCCAACCCATATACAAAGATTTTGTTTTTGCTCCGTTCATAATACAACCTGCATTGGGTTATCTTCTAATTGCTATAGGCCTTTTTTGTATATTATTATTGCTTCTTAATGAGTTTGAAGAAAATATAAAACTAAGAAAATATGGAATTATAAATTCATTCAGCAAAGGGATACTTTGGATCTACATAGTCCAGATGATCCTGATATATAAAATGAGAACTATTAGTTGGAGGATAATTCCGGGTTTCAGTGAAAAAGTGACAAGCAATGTTATAGTGATGAAATATTTGATTTTATATTGTGGATTATTCATAATGGTTCTTCTTGTATCATGGTTGGTAGGATACCTCTGCATAAGATTTTTACAGGAGAAAAGATTTATTATAATATTAAGAAAGGTTCAGAAATAAATGAGCAGATACAAATCAGATGACATATGTATTGTGGGGGTTGGTTGTATACTGCCAGAAGCAAAGAATATTGAAGAGTTTTGGAATAATCTTATGGAATCAAGATGTTCCATTGGACCAATACCTAAAGAGAGATGGGATAAGGATATTTATTACAGTAAAGATAAGAAAGAGGAAGATAAAACATACTCACATGTAGCTGCTTATGTTGAAGATTCTATTCTAAAAAGGAATTGTAAGGATTTAGGTCTAAAATGGATCAGAAACAATCGCTTGCAGATAATGGCTGTAGAAGCATCTAGACAGGCATTGTTATGTCTAAATAAGACAAAACTCCAGAAAAAGAAAGTTGACATATTTCTCGGATGCGGTGATCTTGATGAAATTTTGTCATTGAATTGCTTCTATCAGAACAAGGAAGACTGGATAAAGGAACTGCCAAGTAAAAACTCCAAAGAGAAAGATGAGATTCTTAGAGAGATGAAGAGATTCTCACTGCTTGATAAGGTGACTCCCGATGACATTGAAGCTACAATCCAAGCAACATCTATGATCAAGCTAATAAAAGATAGGTTTAATATTAAAGGAGAAGGTTGTCTTATTGATGCTGCATGTGCATCTTCATTGGCTGCAATAGACACTTCAATATCAAGATTAAAGAATCATGAAGCAGATCTTATAATAACAGGGGGTGTTGAATCGCATTTAGGACCGAGTTCCTTCGTTCTTTTTTCAAAGAATGGAGCTATGTCTAAAGATAAATGTCTGCCATTTGACAAAAGAACTGATGGGCTTAGTCTGGGAGAAGGAAGCGTTATCTTTGCTCTTCAGAGGATAGAAGATGCAATAAAAGATAAAAATAAGATTTATGGAGTGATAAGAGGATGCGGATCATCTAGCGATGGCAAGAATTCAAGTATTTTCTCTCCGAGTGTCGAAGGACAAGTCATGGCATATAAAAAAGCTTATAGTGGATTTGAAGATGCTATTCCTGATTACATAGAATGTCATGGTACTGGTACTAAGATTGGGGACCCAACAGAAGTCTCATCTTTGAATGCTTTTTTCAAAGATAAGAAGATTCCAATAGGCTCAGTTAAAAGCTTGATAGGGCACACAAGATCAGCTGCAGGTGCTGCAGGACTTCTAAAATGCCTGTTATGCATTAAGAATAGAATTATACCCCCGTCAAAATATCATAAGAATCCTCTTCCAAATATGAAAAAATTATTCTTGAATAAGAAAATCATCAAATTGAACAAAAAAAATGAGCCTCTGCAGGCAGGGGTGTCATCTTTTGGATTTGGAAACATCAATTTCCATTTATTTCTAGAAGAATACAAAGAAGAATCAGAAATTATTGAGAAAAAAACTATAGAGGACAAAGACAATACTATCGCGATAGTAGGATATACAGATATATCTGATATTGACCCGTATGAATATATTAAGAAGAATGATCTAAGGATCCCTCCAAAAAGCATTGAACAGACTGATATTCTTCAATTAAAAGGGATTATTGGAGCTCTTGAAGCATTTAAAGATGCAAAAATCAATCTTGATGAGAACATTAAAAGAAATACAGTAGTGATATCAGCAAGCAGGCTATTCTTAAACCATGCAAAGGATTTTGGCATGAGAGTAAGGCACCTGGAATTCAATAAGATTCTACAGGATTATGACAAGACAATTAGAGATGATATAATGAGCAAGATTAAAACTTATTCTAAGATAACTGAAGACACTGGAGCAGGGATATTGAACAATGTCATCGCAGGAAGGATATGTAATTACTTTGATCTCAAAGGGAAGAATTTCAATGTTGATGCTGATTCAAATACAATACTTGCTGCTATGAACATTGCTGTACAGGAGATTAAACTGAACAATTCCCTAGTGCTTCTTTTTTGTTCAGATGATGAACTAAACAGGAAAGATAAATGCATAGATCGAAAGAAAACATATTGCTTGTTATTGGCAAGTCAAGATTATGCTAAAGATAATGAATTAGAGATAAAAAGAATAATTAAGAATATTTCATATGAAGATGTATAATAACAAGATAAAAACAAGTAGCTCTGGAACATATTTCGGTAGATATAAGGCTAAAATAGATGAATATCAAGGAATTGATCCCTCTAAGAGATGCATCATCTTTGCAGGACAAGGTGGTGCTTCTCCCGGTATGTTAAAAGAGTACTACAACAATCATCAGATCGTTAAAGATATCTTCATGCTTGCTGATAAACTTGCTAAAAATAAAGGATTAAGCCCAATATCGCATTTCATAACAAAACCAAATAATATACCGATAGAATTTTTCTATTGTTACCAGAATCTATGCCTTTTTACATTAGAGGTTGCAATATTTAATGTTCTCAAAAAGAAGAACTATATTCCTGAAGTGATAACCAGCCATAGTTTTGGTGAATATGCAGGTTTGGTGTGCAGTGGAATAATCTCGTTTAGCGATATGTTTAATTTCATATTCATCCGGGAGAAAGCATGCCAAGATAAGGAACGATCAGGCATTATGATTGTAACCAATACAGATGAAAAAAGCATCCTAAAGATCATAAAAAAAGATGAATTTTACTTTGCAAACTATAACAGTCCAAAACAAACAGTTATTGTTGCAGACAAGAATAAATGTGAAAAAATTAAGGATAACATAAAGAAAGCAGGTTTTAAGGCTAAAATATTGGATAACATACCGCAACCGTATCATAGTCCTTTTATGAATGACGTTAAAGATAAACTTGATTTATACTTACAGAAGAAGAAGATAAAAGTTAATACTCCTGAGATTAAATTTTATTCTTCAGTTATAAAGAAACAATTAAGCAATAAGAATTTCAATAAAAAAGATATTGACTTTATATTAAGAAATCAAATAACAGAACCAGTTGATTTTATCTCAAGTATAAGATCTATTAAAGAAGATGGCATTAACAATTTCATAGAGATAGGCCCTAAGCCTTTGTATATATCATTTATACCTGATATATTAGATGAGGCCAAAGCTAGTTTCTTCACCAGGTATATTGACGCTAAAACTACAAAGAGGAAAGATGAGGTAAAAGGCAAGAAAAGTCCTTTCTTCTCGAAAATAAGCGAGATAATTGGTAGGATTACTGGATATGAGATCGAGAAGATTTCAGTAGAGGATAAATTTCAAGAGGATCTTGGTATCGACTCAATAAAAAAGGCCGAAATACTTCTGACAGTTCTTGATGAATCAAATATTAAAGTAGATGATGACTTTAGTATTTCTGATTTCACCAATATATCTCAGGTTGTCGATTATATCGAGAAACCAAAGGATAAGGAAATAATTGACGAAGAGAAGAGAATAAGTAGCAATATTCAAAGATATAAAGTTAGATATATTAGAAAAGATATTCCGGATTTATACATTGAATCCAGCGAAAATACAAATCCGATAATAGTGAGCCTATCAGAGATTATTAAGGATTCAGAAGAGATCTACTCAAAAATAAGAAAAGAGATAGGAAATAAGAGAGAAAATATTGTGATATATGATGATCAAAATATATTTAATGACGAGATTGAGAATCTTAATGCCAAAAATGAGATTAATAGCAGATTAATCCCTGTAATTGATTTTTTCTACTCTTTAATAAAAGAAGTCAAAGAGATTAGATGGAGCTTATTTTTCATAACATTCAATGATAACCCTTTCGTATGTGGATTACATTCATTCTTTATGTCTCTGAATAAAGAACTTAAAGAAAGCAGTTATAAAAATATTCAGTTTAAGAATAAGATCAGCATCAGAGAAATGATAGATATAATTGCTAAAGAACAATACCAGCCTATTGAAGTGAAAGTAATATATGAGAAGAGAAAAAGATATGTTGAAAGACTAATACCATGCAAAGAGGATAAAAATAGCCTGGATTATAATGAGGATTCTATAATAGTTGCTTTCGGAGGATCAAAAGGCATCACATACTCCTTAATTGAAGGAATAAATAAAGATTTTAAGCCTTTTATTTACTTAATAGGTAGAAGTAAGAAAGAAGATAAGATCGTGAGTAATAACATTAAGAAATTAAGAGACTCAAATAATAATGCTAATGTTGAATATATACAAGCTGATGCAATGGATTACAATAACGTTCTTAAGATACTATCTAAGATAAAAAACAGGCATAATAGGATTGATCTATTAATAAATGGGACTGGAAGCATGCTTGACAGTCTTTTAAAGAATAAATTAGAGAAGAATATTAAATTTGAGCTTTATAATAAGATACTGCCAAGTTTTAACATACTTAAATCTGCTATGATCACTAAACCAAAACGTGTTATTAATTTCACGTCTATTGTATCAAGATACGGGAATAAAGGGCAGACTGTATACACATGTGCTAATGAGATTATTAATTACTTAAGTGAATATTTCAATAAAATTAACAAAAAGACATCCTCATCAGCAATAAATTGGGGACCATGGGATAGAATAGGTATGACAAGCGAAAGAAGAGTTATTTTCAACCTTAAAAGACAAAAGATTCCTTTAATCAACCCAGAAAAAGGCCTTGAGCTTTTCTATAAAGAGATTACAGGGATAGATAATTGTTCAACATATATTCTAGATAAGATTTCTGAAATAAACTATAAATTCCAGCATAATGACATCCAGAAGTATAAAAATATCATAGGTAACATATCTACAAAACTGGGTGGCAATTTAAGTTCTGTAGAATTTCTAAGAACTTTCTCTCTAGATGAAGACTCATATCTGAAAGACCATAAAATTAAAGGACTCTATTATGTTCCTGCTGCAATGGGCATAAGCATGTTCGCATGTGTGGCCCGATTATATTTCGATGAAGAATTTATCATAAATAATTTTGATATAAAAAATCCAATAATACTAAAAGATAAAGTCGATGTAAGGATAAATACAATGACCAGAAAAAACGGGATACATATGGATATCTCGACAAATGTTAAGAATTATAGCTGTGATATTGAGAGATCGCAGGATCAAGAGGTAATAAAGAGAAAGATTAAAAAATTCAGCTCTGAAATTCTAATCAATAGCCTGTATTCAGAATATTATTTTAAAGATTCCATAAGATTTGGACCAAAATTTCAGAATATGCATTCCGTGTTTCTTGATACAGACAATAATTTTATTATTAAAACAAATAATCTTCGATTATCAGAATATACAGGAGAACACCTATATGACAGGCTTATTCAGTGGTTTGATTTAGGATTTCAAGCATTAGGATATTTTACTTTATATAAGCATAGGATCCAATCCCTGCCTTCTTCTATTGATAAAATAAGAATATTCTTTAATGTCAAAGAGACAGAAAATGTAATCATTATCCCTGAGATCAAAAGTGTTAAAGGGGATGTAATGATATTAAATGATCTTGGTGAAGTAATGATGCTAATGGAAGGGGTAACACATGGAAAAGCTAAGACATATGACGAAGACAAGATAATAGTAAAGAAATTAAAACAATAAAATGATAATTGCAGCTACGAAAATTGAAAATATGAATTACAGCCATCAAAGAGCGGCAGCTAACAGTCTGTTTAACAAGATTGTCCAGGATGATGATAACTCATCAATAACTCATACAGAGACTGGAAGACCGATAATAAACAAGATGAATGTTGATATATCATTATCCCATAAAGAAGATATTGTTTATGTAGGGTTGGTTGAAAAACCATTTAGGATTGGATTAGATGTGGAATGGATAAAAAGTGAGACAAAAAACAAGTTAATATATGATTATGTAATATCAAAAGGAGAGGAAAAGAGCATTAAAAAGTTCATCGATGAGAATAATTATTCAAAGGAAGAAATCACAAGAATAATATGGTCAATAAAGGAGGCATTTTTCAAATGCATAGATTATAAATTCCTTCCCAGAAAAATAACAATTAAAGATATTAATCTAAATAATGTAGATATTAAACCTGATGCTTTAATTAGCAGGATAATTAGTAAACAAAACTTAAATTTCCATGAGATTAAGTTTATTATTACTAAGGAATATGTATTTTCATACTGTATAATGAAGGAGCTATAAAATGAGAATAATCGTGTTTAATGGAAGTCCAAAAGGAGAAAAGAGTAGGACAAATAAGATTGTTAAAGAAGTCCTTAAAGGATCCAAAGAGAATGGCGCAGATATTGAGAATATATTCTTATCTGAAAAAGATGTTAAAGAATGTGATGGCTGTCTTAGATGTTGGTATAGTACAAAAGGAAAATGCATCTTTGAAGATGATGTTGAGAATTTAATAATGAAAATGGGGATTGCAGATATCATAATATTTGCCACGCCATTACATTGTGATAATATAAGCTCTCTATTGCTAAAATTTTTAGAAAGGACAATATGGTTAATGAATCCAAAGATGGAAAAAGATAAGAATGGAGAGTGCATACATAATTGCAGATTCAACAACTACAAAAAAAGGCCAAAGATGGTTATTATCTCAAATAGCGGGTATCCAGAATATGAGCAGTTTCAAGTAGTAAGTCTACTGTTCAAGAGAGTGGCAAGGAATTTTTGCGGAGAAATTGTTGGAGAGATTTATCTACCAGGTGGACAATTATTATTAACTAAAGAAAAGAGATTTAAAGAAAAGTTAAATAGATATAAAAAGATTCTAAGAAGAGTAGGAGAAGAACTTGCCAGAGATATGATCATATCTAAAGATACTTCCATTGCATTAAAAACCCCATTATTCAATATAGACGAACATATTAAGGAATCAAATAATGTTTATCAAGAATTTCTAAATGAAGAATAAATTTAAGAATATCTTATTTTACTTCTAGTTCATACACAACAGTCTTCATCCCGTCAGGTCTTTTTCCAGGATCATCATACTCATCTGCTTTCTTAAAGCCGAACTTATATGCCAGATGTTCTGCTACAGCATTACCTGTCCAGGAATCTACTTTGATCTTCTTGGGATTATACCTTTCCTTTACAAAATCAATTGAATATTTATATAACATGGATCCAAGTCCTTTTCCAGCATAAGATGGATCAACTGCAAATGTTGAAAACTCAGCTAC
>CAZOOV010000019.1:0-7511 GCA_964581515.1 uncultured Methanosarcinales archaeon
ATGTTTGAGCTAGGATATACTCTTTCTAAAGATAAAGATGGATTTGATATTTCACTCTCCTGCCATTTCAATATTGGATAGTCAGATCCATTATTATAATCGCTCCAGGTATTAACAAAGTCCCAGGATGCCATTGGCGATACTGAGATGTTGTAGAAATAGACTTCATTGTCTTGTATTACTTCACAATTACCACCACCTATAAAACCAATACAGTCATTTGGATTACCTGAATGATTATTCCAATAAGAATTCTCAATGGTACCTCCATTGAGACTACCTAATAAACCACCAGGTATAGATCCAGATACATTACTTGAAGTAAAAGAATTATTTACTATACCTGAAAGCTCTCCAACAAGACCACCTGCATAAAAATTACTACTTGTTATTGTACCTATAAAATAAGAATTATTGAGCATCCCAAATAACTCACCAACAAGACCACCTGCAAATTGAGCTGATGCAGTAATATTCATAGAAGCATATGAATCAAAAATATTTCCCTCTCCAGGACTATCACTTCCAAAAAATCCCCCTACATCATTGCCTCCCTTAATTGCACCAGTAGCGTAAGATCCAATAATATTACCCTTGAATGAGCCGGCAAAACTACCAACATTATTTGATCCATTGATATGTACATTAATTAAGCCCACATCAGTAATATTAGCAACATTACAATTACTAAACAAACCAACATTAGTTTCTCCAGATCTGTTTATGAATAAATCACTTATAGTATAATTCATTCCATCAAGATTCCCTGTGAATGTACCAACAGGATCAAAGCCAGCACCACCGTTCCAAGTTGTTGTATTTGAACAATTAATATCATTCATCAATATATAACTAGAATTAAGACTTTCATTCATGGCTTGGAGATCTGTACAATTTGTTATCTGGAAAGGAGCTGAAGGACCACCATCTCCTCCTGAAAATGCAAGTGTAGAAAATCCTCTTGAAGGTTCTGCTATTGGTTCTTCATCGATCTTTACTACTTCATCGCTTATTCTTCTTACTCTTTCTTCGCTTACAACAACTTCACTTTCCTGCTCTACTTTTGCCCTATCCAATATCGCAGACTGCTCTGCTTTTATCAGACGCTTCTTAGGACTTTTAAGCTCACCAGCCATAATAAATTTAAACACAACTTCACCATTTTCTTCAGATGAAATATCATAGACAACATTGAGCTCACCATTGCCTTCCATCTCATGAATTAATATTTCTTCATTACCGATGAAATAGAGTTCAATCTTCTGCCCTACAAAATCACCTTTGAACTGAACACCTATGACATCACTTTCTTTATCAACAAATTCATAGAAAGTCCTTATCTCATAAGTTTCAGAAGTTGCCTCAAAGTCACGGGCTTCTTTAGAATCAGAATCATAAACTGCTCTTCCAGTAAAATTAGAATTATAATCTAGAGTAAAAGCAGTAGCTAGCAAAATCATACATATAGTCGTGACTATGCCGAAAGGGATTTTCACCGTCCGGTTATAACTCATCTTACATCCTTTTGCTATTTTGATTCGCTAAAATTTCTATTGCTTGCGATACTGCATTTGGATCAGCGGTCGCAAATCTCTGCCTTATGGCATTAGGATCATTAATGCTATAATTTTGTGCAAACCTAAGTATGTTTGCCACTTGTTGAATAGTAGGATTATTCGTTATCTCTGAAGCTACCTGGTCGACCATCTGCGTGTCCCAGCCAAGCTTCTTGAGTGCCATTGCTATATAATTCAGGTTATTGCCTTTTGACATCTGCTTTATGAAATAATCAGTCAACTGCTTCTTCTGAGAGTTTGGTTCACTACTTAATTCTTCAACTTCTTTTGTACTTTTCAAGTAAAAGAAACCTCCCACTCCAAGTCCAAGTATTATCAATACAACAATCGCTATGATAACATAGTTCAATATTGAGCTTGGCTCTTCAGTATCAGGCTGAGGCTGAGGTTGTGGCTCGGGTTCTGGCTCAGGTTCTGGCTCGGGTTCTGGCTCAGGAGTAACAGTGCCATTATCAGGTTCAGTAGCTGGTTCAGGTACTGAATGACAAGTATTACTATACCAATAACCATGCACCCTTCCACAGCTTGCCTTGTCATAACATAGACCAAGATTATATTCATCACAAGTAGGAACAGTAGTATTAGTCTGATTGCTACGAGTTTGATTTGTCGTATTAGTCTGATTAGTCTGATTAGTGGGGTTCACTACAGGTGTCACAGTCGTATTACGTACGCTGACAATTTCAGGAGCAATCCTTCTTATCTTCATCTCATAATGACTATATATTATCAAACATTCATCCATGCAATCATCATAATCTTCTTGTGCATCCTCTTTACATTCTTCTTTATCATCTTTACAATCATCATCACAATCATCTTCATCATCACTGTCTTCTATAAGATCACATACTTCTTTACAAGCAGTATTCACATCATCACAAGTACTCTCATTATCATCAAAATCATCTTCACAATCATCTTCGCAAGTATATTCTTCATCTTCTATCAATTCATCAAGGAAGATCTCAGTATCATAATAATTATCATCATTAAGGTCGAGTTTGATTGTCTCTCCTTCTTCAAGATTAAATGAGATATAATCTTCACCTTCTCCTTCAAAGTCTATCTCACCTTCATCATACTCTTCGACCCATAACTCGACTTCTACTGTATCATCATCACAATCATCATAATCATCATCACATTCATCAAGACAATCTCCGCCTGTATCAAACTCATCTTCACAATCATCCTTACAGTCTGCCTGATCATCTTTAGTATCATCTCTTTCACTCTTACAATCATCTTTACAGTCTTTTCTATCATCACTATCACTATATGATTCACAACCTATCTTACAAAGATCATAATCAGTACTGTAGTCAAAGTCATCTTCACAAGTATCTTCACATGAATCTTTATTGTCTTCACATATATCCTGACACTCATCAAGCTTATTACTACAATTATTATCAACTATGAATCCAAGAGTATCATTCATACCGACAGTATATTTTTTCTGCTTGTCAGTTATATTAATCATCTTATAGATCCCAAGATTGATGTCAAATGTATAAGTCCAAGCTGAGGTAAATCCTTCAGTACTAATTGTTCCATTAATATAAGCTGAGCCTCCTTTTTTTGCATCGAATGTGAAAGTGCTTGTTCCTGAACCACCTGCAAGAACCGTGAATGAGTCTGAAGTAGAGGAGGTTGATTGCATAAGCGTAGTAGAATAGGAATCCAGACTGATTATAACTGTAGCATTCTCATTATTGTTGTTTGTAATTGCTGCTAATATATTGAAAGTATCATTGACATATATTTTTGAGATATTTTGCTCACTCATCTTTGATAGCGATGCAGTTAGATAATTGCTCTTGACAGTAACAGTTGTGTTGGAAGATGTTGTTGTTGATCCATTAGTGACTGTCACTTCTATTATATTTGCACCAGATGTCCTAAAGTATGTATTAAAAGTATAATTTGCTATGCTTTGGGATGATATTGTTGCTGTTACAGGTGTTATATTATAATAACCCTGACTATCATATACTTTTACAGATACATTTCCTGAGAAAGTTACAGGGTTTCCATTGAACAAGGCAACCATGATAGTTTCAAGCTCTCCGAAATATATACTGGAGTCATTTACACTAACAGATGATATAGCTACATATTCAATATCTCCTGAAATAGTAAATGGTAATACCTCAGTGATTGTATAATTAGCTAGTTCAGTTCCAGTGCAATGCTGACATGTACTTCCAACACTAATATCAAATGTAAGATTACATGATTTAGTGAGATTGTTTGCAGCAGTCTTATATAATAATATACTTCTGTTTGCAGAAGATAAATTGTTCAAGTCAGATAATGTGAAACTTGATGAGTTCAAAGAGACATAATCATCGCAAACATCATCAATGCTAGCAGTTACGTTGAGATCTGCTTGTACTGATCCTGCTTTTGTAAACGCTACATCAACAGTTACATTGTTTGTAGCACTAACTACTGAATTTGATGTTGATGCTGATGCAGCTGCTTTGTAGACGACGGAGACATTGTCACTTAGAAAACCTACATTATTATCAACTGAATAAACTATGCTTATACTCTTCTTGCCTTCAGTAGAACCACTTAAGTCTGTTGTCATACTTTTTTCTGAGTCAGTCAAAGTTACTTGTGTTCCAGCAATAGATATTCCTTCTGAAGGCGTTCCATAAAGATTCACATCATAACCAAGTGTACTTCCGTAATTATACAATGACAAGTAATCATCATATGCATCTGCAACTTCAAGCCTGTTGAGAAGCATGTTCCTATTTCCTCTGACATCAAACTTAATCTCAGCTTCATCATCTATGAAGATGAACTTGTCATACATTGACACAGATAAATTGCTGAGTACAGTTATATTATATACATCTCCTGTTGGGCTTGAATTAGTTCCATTCACACTGTATAATGTAAGTGTGTATGTTCCAGATTCATTAAGCAACAATATATTGCTTCCACTAGAAGATACTGCACTTCCATCAGTAGTCATTGAATAATATGTATAGGAATTATTATTTACCGCTTCAGTATCTCCTGAACTTGAACTCAAAGTCACATTCCTTGTAGGAGTGTCTACAACTAGTTCAAACTCATCGATTGCAGATGATTCAGAAATCCTTACAAAAGGAAGTAAAGACTCATTAGCATTGAAAACCAGATTAGGTGTGTAACTAGTATTTTGAATAAGGAAATCTATGTATTCTTTTGACGCTCCTGTGAAAGGATAATCGTAAACATTTGAAAAGTTGAGTTCTGAATCATAATCTGAGTAATAATTTCCTTCAAGAGATGCATATTCCAATTCAAAATAACTAAACACTCCTAAATCATAATCATCACTTATTGTCAATGTTTGCACTGTGAAAACTACAGGAACATCTAATGAGACACCACTACCTCTTACTCTTAATGTTGTTGTATAAGTTCCAGGAGTCGCTGTTGCAGGAAGATTTGATGTATCAATACTTGCAATCAACTGCTGAGTGTCAGATAAAGTAAACTGCATGCCTGAGCTTAGTCCATTAAGTGTCACTGGCAAGTCTACAGAACCAACTGTGATATCATCCCATGTTATATTCACTAATACATCACTTACACCATTTGATGAAAGATCAATTACAAAGAATTTATCGACATCAGATAATGATACTTCTGCAGAGCTTGCAAAGACTTGGTCTTGTTCTATTATATTAGACATAAGGTCATTTATCTGAAGCATACCATAACCAGTTGCATCATCAACTCCAGAAGAAGATAAGTCTTCTGCACTATCCTGTGCAAAATCTCTCAACTGATGAGATGATAATTTAGTAGATGTCTGTGAGAAGTACGCTTCTTGAACCATTGACAATAATCCTACTGCAAATGGTGTTGAAAATGATGTACCTGAAGTAGTATAATAATTATCATTTATGTTTGTTGTATTAATAGATTCTCCAGGAAGTGCAAATTCTACTTCAGAACCAAGACTGTTGAAAACAGACGGGCTCTTTGAATCATTTATTGAGGATATTGCAATTGCATCTGTAAAGCATGCAGGTATATATACATAGTCTGATGCATTGTTACCAGCTGATGCAAACACAGCAATTCCATTATCATACGCACGGTCTATTGCTAACTCTAAAGGATCATAATCACAAGCACCAAGCAATCTTGGAGAACCTACACTTAAACTCATCATATCTACATCGTCGATTATTGCCATATCAATTGCTTCTATAATATCTGACATAGAACCTGCTTGATTTACTTCAAGTATTTTATACATATACACTTCTGCGTCAGGAGCAACACTATGTAAAATTCCAGTAACCATAGTACCATGACCATGATTGTCAGTTGCAGTAGCATTTTTCTCATAACGTGTAAAGGAATAATCTATAGATAGATTATCAACAAATAATAATCCTTCTCCTGAGAATTTTATTATGTAAGTACATTCATCTGATGAACATGAAGCTATATCTAAATCTAGTTCTAATGAAGGTGAAATACTCTGTCCATCAAATGTAATATTAACATCAGTCCTGTTTATATCAAGAGTTGCAGAATCAATAGTATGATTTCCATAAAGCGTAAAGCTTACTCTTTTGTATCCATCTGATAAGTCTAATACTTTTGTTGAAGCTCCATCTGTAAACTTATCAACTACTTGTGTTCTTGTTACGTATCCATAATCATTGTCCACCACTGATACTGATCTTTTTATGAAACAGTTAGCAGCTCCAGGTATGCAATTGAATTCTGAATGAGTATGGTCTACTCCTGTATCCATGATAGCAATCTTTACTCCATCACCAGTCTTCTGATAAGCACTTGGACCTTGCGTTTGCACTGCTGTAATATTTAGAGCAGTCATTGCAGACTGCCTTAATAATTCAATTGGTCTGTCGAGATATACTTTTGCACCTGTGCTCTCAAGTATCTCAATTATATCATCGCTTTGTGCAGATACAGAAACTGCATCAACAGACTTAAGTTCTTTTATAGAACCACTTGGAAGCAGACTTCTTATCTCTTCAATATCATTGCCATAATCTGCTAATGATATAATATATTTATTTTCTGATGATGATTCTGATAATGTCTTGTAAGCAAGAGTGCTCATTCTCCCTTCATATCCATCAACACTGCTTGGCGCCTTTACTGCAAAACCAGTAATATCATTATCTGCAAAATAAACGAAGAAGACGCCAGCTAACATGACCATCATTATTCCCATTATTACATTCTTTGGTTCAGTCATATGTTTAGCACCTTCATAAAATCATTATTTTGTTCAGAATCGTTGTATGAATAAATCTTGAGCTTGCCTACATTTGAGACAGTAACTATATTAGAAGAAACAAGAGCCCCAATCAGTCGGAGGGTTGTCGCGGCCGGGACTTGGGACTCCTGGGATAGTTGTGTTATGTGGTAGAATTTCTTCTTATTAGTATATAATACAGTCAGAAGCTTTACTATCTTTTTGTCCACTAAGTCACTCAAACCTACCATTATCATTTATTATGAAGCGGTCTTTTATAAAGATTTCGTTTTTGAAAGATATAATTTGTAAATTAATTTTATTTTTTATAAATTAAGATAGTATTTCTTATATTAAATTAGTATTTTATTTTTAATAAGAAGAATATCATTTTTTAAATAAATAGAATAGTTCTGGAATAACTATTATATTTTTTATAATTAATTTTTGTTTTTATATATTTTTTGATTAAATTAAGAATTAATTAGCTATTTTTGTATAAATTATTTCAAATATGAAATCTTCGGCGCGAATTTAGGTTCAAAAAGCAATATTTTTTAATTAAAACTCAATACAGAGCAATCATGGATAAGATAACTGCTGAAAAACTGAAAAAATACTTTGAAGTTACACAGACTGCTCTCGATATGGCACAGAAGTCAGGCAATAGGACTGAACTTGTC
>CAZOOV010000020.1:0-4250 GCA_964581515.1 uncultured Methanosarcinales archaeon
TCGACCTAAAGGTCGGGGAATTAAACCCCTATGTTCGCTATGCTCACATTAATAAAAAATGAATAGCTTAATAATGGAGTGTCAAAATGGATAAGGGAAAAAAAGGATTTTTCAGTAGACTATTCGAGAAACTTGACAAAAAACTCGAGAAGAAAGCAAAAGAAAAGAAATGTTGTGGAGATAATAACTCATGCTGCAAATAAGCATAGATTGGTTCTTGTATAAGTTATTAGGATTAGATAGCAGTCTAAGATGGGTTAACTCACTTAACTTTTTCCTATATGATTCAATAAAGATATTACTATTATTATTTTTCATGATTGCAATAATAGGTTTTCTAAGAACTTATATCTCACAGGACAAAATAAAAAGATGGATTAGTAAAAGAAGATTTGGTATGGGAAATTTAGCTGCATCTTGTTTTGGAGCAATCACACCATTTTGTTCCTGTTCTTCAATTCCACTTTTCCTGAGTTTTCTCAAAGCAGGAGTTCCATTAGGTGTTACATTCTCATTTCTTATTACATCCCCTTTAGTGAATGAATATCTTGTTGTAATAATGTTTGGTTTATTTGGATGGAAGATAACATTAGCATATGTCATATGTGGTATTTTAATGGGAGCAATCTCAGGAATAATCTTAGGAAAGATGAAATTAGAAGGTCATTTAGTAAAAGATATTATCTCATCGAGATCAAAAGTACAAAAAGAGACTAAATTTAATAATATTAAAGAAAGAATAATTGAAGGAATCAATGAAGCAAGTTCTATTGTAAAGAAATTATGGGTATGGATACTTGTGGGTGTTGGAATAGGCGCAGCAATCCATAATTATGTACCTCAAACATGGATTCAAGGACTGATAGACAAAGGAGGACTCTTTAGTGTTCCATTTGCAGTGATACTTGGAGTTCCGATGTATGGCAGTTGTGCAGCTATATTACCAATTGCATTAGTCTTATTCCAAAAAGGTATACCATTAGGGACTGCACTGGCATTCATGATGGCAATTGCAGCGCTCAGCCTTCCTGAAGCGATCATATTAAGAAGAGCAATGAAGCTTAAACTTATTGCAATATTCTTTGGAGTGGTCACAATCTCTATGATTATAACAGGTTATCTGTTCAATATTTTACAAGTTCTGATAATTTAAAATATATATAGAATCTTTAAATCAAAAATAAAAAATAAATATAAGAATAATAGATAAACAGATATTATTAAGAATAATTAAGAAAAAATAAAAAATATAAATTAAAAAATAAGAGAATGAATAAGAATAAAAATAATGAATAAAAATAAATAAAAAACAACAGAACTAAAGTCCTGCTTCTTTTTTCAAGAGTTCTGCTTTGTCAGTCTTTTCCCAGCTAAAATCTGGATTTCCAAAATGACCATTCTGTGCAGTTGCTCTATAGATTGGTTTTCTAAGGTCCAATTGTTCAAGTATATCATGAGGTTTTGTCGGAAAATTCTTCCTGACAAGTTCAGATATCTTTCCTTGATCTATCTTCTCAGTACCAAAGCAATCAACATAGATGCTCACTGGTTCAGCAATACCTATAGCATAAGCGAGCTGTACTTCACATTCATCTGCAAGTCCAGCAGCAACAACATTCTTAGCTATGTATCTTGAAGCGTAAGCAGCTGATCTGTCTACTTTTGTTGGATCCTTTCCTGAAAAAGCTCCTCCACCATGTCTTCCTCTTCCGCCGTAAGTATCAACTATTATCTTTCTACCAGTAAGTCCTGCGTCAGCATAAGGACCGCCACGGACAAATTTTCCAGTAGGATTGACATAAATCTTAGTATTCTCATCCATCCATTCACTACATATTGGCTTGATTACTAATTCAAGTATATCATTCTTTATTGTATCATGACCTACGCCATCATCATGCTGATTACTAACGACAATCGCATCAACACGAGTAGGTTTACCATCATTATACTCAACAGTTACCTGGCTTTTCCCATCAGGTCCAAGATAAGCGATATCTTTTGATAACATTACTTCTCTTAACTTATTAGTGAGTTTATGTGCAAGTGAGATAGGTAATGGCATAAGCTCAGGAGTTTCATTAACAGCATAACCAAACATCATACCCTGATCTCCAGCACCTTGCTCTTGATGAAGTCCTTTTCCTTCAGAAACACCTTGACTGATATCAGGTGATTGTTCTTCTATATGCGAAAGTACTGCACATGTCTCCCATTCGATTCCATGTGAACTTTTTGTATAACCGATATATTTTACAGTTTCCCTTACAACCTTTGGAATATCAACATAAGCCTCTGTTGTAAGTTCACCACAAGCCATAACCATCCCTGTTTTTGTGACAGTCTCTACAGCCACTCTTGATTTTGGATCTTGTTTAAAACATTCATCCAAGATTGCATCACTTATCATATCACACATCTTGTCTGGATGCCCACAAGTTACTGATTCTGATGTAAAAAACACTTTTCCTTTTTTCATATTAAAGACCTCCTTCAGAAAATTTACTGCCTCTGCTTAAATATGTTTTTGTTCACTCTGTTAGAAATATTCCAATAAGAATATACTAATTTAGTTACCACTACTTAATACTAAAAAGAGAAATATTTATAAATGGTAAATGCATTCTAAACAGTCTAGCTAGAGGTAAATCTAGTAGGGGACATAGGGGGTAAAATATGACAGATTCGTCTGTAAATGAAAAAAGTAGTTCTGATAGTTTGTCCACTATAGATCCAAATGTATTAGCAGTGTTCAACCAATACATATCAGAAGCATTCAGAGTAGAAAAACCTGAGATGACTACTGATGATAATGATAAGAGTAAACGATTTCTCGTTAACCTCCTAAGTCCAAAAGATGGTGGAAAGTATGGCAGAGCAGAATTTTGGGATATTTATGACAGGAATAATAATTCACATTATCCTTTTGTTATTAAAAAAAATAAAGGCATGGATCTTGCTGATGTAATGACACTTACAACAATTGAAGCAAAAGTCTTACAATATTTAACAAATAAGAATCTTCAAGCAGTTGATTATTGTAAACATAGAGGAGATCTTCTTATGACAAAATTCCTTGAAGGAAGAACATTGGAAGAATACATTCAAGAGAAAGGAAGTTTGCCTCCTCAGATTATTCTCAATATAATAGATTCCATGCCAAAGATACATAGTGCACTCAATGAGATGATGATTGAAGGAAAAGGGGATATCTCACCCTTAGAAGTGCAATATCACAAACAAAGAGCATTCAGGTTAGTCAGAGAAGGAACACCTGGACTTCCAAGATATATCAAAGAGGTTTATCATCCTGAAGGCAGACCTTCAGATGTGAAGCTCGATAGTTTAATCAGCAAGAATTTCTATAGTTATAGAATTATGCAAGCGTTAGGAGACGTCGTTCCTGGTTTTGAAGATGATTATAGAAATATCAATGATACTTTAGAATTTGCAGACAAGACATGGATAGGTTATGACCATCCAAGAAATAGGATCTTGATGATGCAAGATGATGGATCATATAGGGTTTTAGTCTATGATTTTAATCACCTTTCAGAATCATTCTTTGGACTTGATCTTGCTATGTTATTATCGTCATTAAGACCAGCAAAACCACTTGAACGAAGAAATTCAAGCGATGCAACAGGTACAATTGCATACCATACTTCCTTTGTCAATTATATGAATCTTGCTCTATTAAGTGAGTTCAAGAATAAAATAGATCCAGAATTATTAGGTGAGAGCGACCAAGGAGAACTTGAAGAAACAATCGAAAGACTTAGAGATCCAGAGATATTAACAACAGAGGTACAAGATGTAACCAACCTCTACAAACATGATTATGTACTTGTTAATACAGCGTGCATGTACGCTGCATTAATGCATAGGAATACATTAGATCTGCTTAAGGTAATTGACCAGGAAGGACCTGGGTCCACTGAACAAGCACAATTTTATGTACTCTCTTTAAGATTGATTGATAATATGGCTACAGGATTTTGCGCTCATCTTGACGACAATCAAAGACAGACATTAACAGATGCAAGAGTCTCTCTTCCGATATCATATACAGCACTTCATAAACTCAAAGATCATCCAAAAATGAGCAAATACATAAAAGAACTTTTCTAAATAGAGTTAGATTAAATAACTTAAAAAGTTAAAAAAGTTAAAAACTTAAATAAGCATAAAGAAAAAAAATGACATCCTCCCCAACCTAAAGGTTGGGGTATCCCATAAGGTTGCTACGC
>CAZOOV010000021.1:0-3299 GCA_964581515.1 uncultured Methanosarcinales archaeon
CAATGGTTATCCCTTTGTTGGTAATACTTGCATTAGAGCTAATTGTGCCAGAGCTTTTCAAGAAGTTGAGAATACCTTTTGTCACTTCTCTTATTTTGCTTGGTGCAGTACTTGGTCCGAATGGTATTAACTATATTATTCCAAGCCAAGCTATAGAGCTCTTAGGCTTTTTGGGCATGACTTTTTTGATGTTCATGGCCGGTCTTGAGACAGACATAACAAAACTGAAATCTTTAAAATCAAAGCTTTTTGTGATGTCTTTGATAAATGTCATAATACCTTTCATAGTTGGTGTTTGTATAGGAAAATTCTTTGGCTATGGTTGGCTGACAAGTTTGCTTATAGGAACGATCTTCATATCATCCTCTGTTGCAGTTGTTGTTCCATCATTGAAGTCAGCAGGACTATTCAGTAAGCCTGTGGGACAATTGATCCTGTCTGCAGTCTTAGTACTTGATATCGTAAGCCTTGTTATCCTTAGTTTCATATTCCAGAAGTTAAGTCCTATAACTA
Organism: uncultured Methanosarcinales archaeon; assembly: GCA_964581515.1. Classification (GTDB taxonomy): domain Archaea; phylum Nanobdellota; class Nanobdellia; order Woesearchaeales; family JACJVV01; genus JACJVV01. Next base: position 514 of record CAZOOV010000021.1, read on the forward strand.
CATTGCCTCTTGGACTTTATTTTGCAGTTATCATATTATCGATAGCAGGTCTTTTCTATATCCTACCAGGTCTCACAAAGCATATTTTCAATAGATATTTCACAGGCAAGAGCGCTCATGAGAATCAGATAAGATATACGATTGTTGTCTTGATTGCAGTTCTTTCTTATTTTCATCTTTTAGGTGTTCATCCGATTCTTGCTGCTTTTATTGTAGGTCTTGCGCTTGTTGTCAAATCAGAAGATATCTATGCAAAATTTCATGCATTGGGTTATGGTTTCTTTGTTCCAATATTTTTCTTTATTGTAGGCATGCAGATGGATCTTTCAGTGTTCACACAATTTAATACAGGCAACATGCTTATGATTGCTATTGTATTTGGTTTGATATTATCTAAATTCTTAAGCGGAGTGCTTGCAGGAAGGCTTGTGAAACTCTCATGGAAAGATTCATCCTTCTTTGGTTCTGCATCAATCATACAGATAACAACTACGCTTGCTGTGACTTATGTTGGGGCGTCTCTTGGTATTCTTGATAATGTACTTGTTACTTCTATAATAATGATGTCAGTTGTGACAACAATTGTTGGTCCTATTGCTCTTAAGATAATTGAGGGTATAAAAGTCAAGAAACCAACTAAAACCAACTAAAACTCAGGTAAAAAGATAGATTTATAACCTCTTTTTCATTCTCAAGTATTATGGTAGTAAGACATGATTATGTACTTAGGGATTTTGATATGACCGTTGATAAGATGGTAGCTATATATTATAGTAAGCATCATCATCCGGTTGGTTTTGATGGTCCTTATCGTATGAGCCAATTGAGTGTTGATTTCAGGAATGGAAGAGTAAATGGTATGGGTTTTTGTGGTTGGGGTGGAAGCCTTGATGATGAACAAAGAGAAGATGCTCTAGTTGATGCAAAAAAGAAGCTTCATCCTTTCAAGTATAATGCTGCAAAAATCTTTCAGGGACCTATGTTTTTTGCAAGTGATGTTATTGATATTCTTAACAATGTTGTTGAACGTAAGAATCTGAAGAAGGAGCTTGAGCACATCAAAGGCGATCATGGTGAGGTTAATAATTTCAGAATATACTCACATCCTTTATGGTCTACAGATGAACGTACAGAGCAAGAAAGAGAAAGGCAGGATCAATACAGGGATCAATTCGATGAACTATCGACTCTTATTCGTTCAATTGATGCTCCTGAAGAAGTACGTAAGTTGATGTTTCAAGAATTAGTCAACAAAAAGCAACATCTTGTATCACAAACTTATTTTAATGCACAATCTTTGAAGGCTTTTGGTGACAATGGTTATTGGATAACTCTTGGTGCTCCTGATGAAGGATCTATGCAGGAGATGAAAGTTCATACAGATTCAATCCTTGATGGTATAGAAACCTCTCGTGATGAACCAGATAATGAGTTCGTCACCTTATCAATGCGCTTATACTCTTGAATTCTTCAGTACCAGCTTTTTCTAGAAGTTCAAATAATATCATTTCTGTTGAAACAATTTCAATACCATGCTGTCTCATTCGATCGATTGCCAATTGTTTATTTTCTTCTGTTCTTGATGATATAGCGTCAGCAACTGCATAAACTTTGATTCCTTCTTTTTTTGCAGCAAGTGCAGTCTGAAGCACGCATACATGTGACTCTATTCCAAATATCACTAATGATTCAAATTTCTTAAGTTCATCGACAAAATCATCACAATCTAAGCAATTGAAATTTAGCTTCTCTATAATTTCTGTATTAGGAGGGAGTTCTATCTCTTTTATTGTGTTTCCAAGGCCTTTTGGATATTGTTCTGTTACTATCAAAGGTATTCCTAGAATCTCTGCTCCTTTTATCAGGATCTTGCTGTTTTTTATGACCTTGTCTATCTTGTTTATGACAGGTATAAACTTTTCCTGAATATCAATTAACACAAAAGCAGTCTTATCTCTCATTTTAAAACTAAGTAAAAACTTGGAATTTATCAAGTTTTTTAAGAATAACTCTAAATAAAAAGTCAGCTTTGCCAATTGAGGCGATATTTTTCTTCATCAGGAGAAAAATATATGATTCGCTGTGCAAGCTTGACTTTTTACAAATTACACAAAAAGCTATACTTAAGAAAACATTTCATCATATCTTATTCCTTATATCTATATTATGCTCATTTGCAAATCTCTCTGCAATCTGATTGTATAGATGATGCTTATCTCTTGTAACGATATTACCTTTTATCTTGAGTGCAGTTGCAAAAAGCACACCATCACTCATGTCTTCGTGCATTATATGGATCAATTCTGGATTAATGTTCTCAACATATAATCTTTCACTTTCTTTGTCTCCTGGATGAACATCTATCTGTACAATTTCTAGATCTTCTTTTTCTTTGAGAAATTTTCTTATGCTTTCTTTTACTTTTTTGCCGAGTTTATGCTCGACATGCATTAGCTCTTCAATATTAAAAGAAGTCATTGCATATCTATCGTTCTTTAGTGAAGTTTTGAAATCAATGATCTTCTCATGATGCTCAAACACATGTATGAAAGCGCATGTATCTATTAGAGTGCAGCCTATAGCTTTCTCAGGCGGTATCATATCTAGATTTTTTAATAGTTCTTTCATTCTTTGTCATCCACTGTAAATAATTTAGAATCATGCACATCAAAAATACCTAGCCTTGCGCCAGCATCAAGCCACCCATGTGCATAATTGAGCGCAGCAAACGCATTAACCATATCATCTTTTTCTTCAAAATGATGTGCGTCACTTACATATCTCTG
>CAZOOV010000022.1:0-2288 GCA_964581515.1 uncultured Methanosarcinales archaeon
GTATAAATAATCCAGTATTATGAACACTTATCTTGAAGAATTCATCAGGTAAAGTATTTCGTATACCTATCCCATAACTTACTGACTCGCCTCTGTCTGCTTTTTTAGTTTCAAGAGGAATAGCCACTCTTGCATTTCCTTTAAGCAGTCTTTCAATCTCTACTTTTGTCTGATCATCCAATGCAAGTTTTATCTCATCTGTCTTTTGCCAGAATGAGGTTAGGAATCTGATGGATAACATAAATACCACTATTGCAATAATTAACATAACAAGAAAACTCATTGATAATTGTATTGCTGCTTTCTTATCTTTCTTTTTCATCTTCATAGCTTTAAATCTGAATGGATGTATTTATATAATTTGTGTTAAAGTGAAATGTAGGAAGTCAGTTTGCATTGCGAATTGCATTAAAGAATTATTGTAAAAGTAAAGAAGGAATTGTAAAAATAAAAAAAGAAGTTAATCTTCTTCCATGTGTCCTAATTCAGCATCTTCATATCCTTCCATGAATGCTGCTTCTTTTAATGTAATCTCTCCATCCTCTACTAATACTACTCTTGCTTCTTTGTCATAGATATTGTCAGTAGAAAGTACTTCCTCTTCTTCCTCGTCTTTTAATTTTACCTCTTTCATATTGACACCTCTTATCTAAACATAGATTCTTCTTCTTGACAGATCCACTTTCCATCAACAAAAACGTACTCCCCATCCTTTTCCTGGTCAAAATAAATAATCTCTTTGTTTCCGAAGTTTCCTAACATGCTGTGCATTTTTATCATTTTATACGTTTGTGTTGCATAGCAAACACTATGACATTGAATAACCCTTTGTGTTTGTTATATGGTTATGGTTTCCATCCTTTTTATTCCAGACAATGGTCCGACATGCTCATCGACAAATTCTTGGAGGCAAGACTGATTGTCAGTAACTACTCTAGCTACTATATTGTATTTCCCTCGTCTTTCCTCCACTTTCTCGATAGTGAATTCAAATGTCTTCAACTTGTCTTTTATGTTCTTTTGCATCACTTTTTCAACTGATAACAAAAGGTATGATAACATAGTTTTTCCCCTCCTTCCCTTATTTTTGCGAGAAATGTTGAACATTTCTGAAATATATAAGATATTAATTTCTTATATATTGTCGCAAATCTTACGATAAGTACTGTAAATGCAGGTCAGTATTTATAATTAACCATTAAATTTTATAAAGTTTATATAATTCCTTGTTTTTATATAAATTAGTAAATTTTATATAGTCCATTAAATTACCATATAACCTATAAGGCTGTTTTAGCTATTATGGGGGGAATTAACATGCAGAGAAAAGTTATTCAGATTGCTAACTCTACTCAATTGATATCATTGCCTAGAAGTTGGTCTATAAAGAACAATATTAAGAAGGGTGATGAGCTTGAAGTTAATGAATCAAATAATAGGATTATAGTAAGTATACCTTCTTTACAAAGTCAAGAGAAAAAGCTTGAGATTACAATAGATTCACCAGATAAATTTCTTAGGAGAATGCTTTTTTCACCATATATTCAAGGTTGTACTGAGATAAAAGTGAATTATACTGATCCAGAAGTATTTAATCTTATATCTAATGAAGTACAGCTTTTGATGGGATATGAAATCATAACACAGGGAGCAAATTATTGTGTTATAAGAAGTGTTGCAACTGCTCTTGATAATGATTTTGATAATATTTTAAAACGTATATTCTGGTCTACAATATCTATGATGGAAGGAGTAATAGGCGCTATGGATGAATTTGACTATGGGAAACTAGGAAGTCTTCGTTCATTAGAACAAACCAATAATAAATTGTCATATTTTTCATTGAGAATTCTTAATACAAAGGGATACAAGGATGAGAATAAGAGAAATTCACTTTATTATACAATTCTTGAGATTGAAGAGATCTTTGATGATTTAAGGGATATTTGCGATTATATAGCAAAGAAAAAAATCAAGGTAGATAAGACCACGATAGATATGACAAAAAAATGCATGCATTATTTTAAGAAAGTACATGATCTTTTCAATAAGTTTGATACAGATATGTTGTATGAATTCAATAAAGGTGCAAAAGAGCTTCATAATGAGATTTTGAAACATATGCAGAAGAAACATGATGATGTTGAAGTGCTAGGGCTTTTGCATAATATCATGACAAAGACTAGTCATATATCAAAAGAAATACATTATTGATCATATTCTTATTAATTTCTTATTAATGTGAGCATAGCGAACATAGGGGTTTAATTCCCCGACCTTTAGGTCGA